>NZ_CP014213.1:0-687500 GCF_003268005.1 Methanosphaera sp. BMS
AAAAATAAGGAGCTGTAATAATGGACAAAAAAATTATAGGAATTATTGCAGCAGTCATTATACTGATAGCTGCAATAGTGGCATTTGGATCTTTTGGTGGAAGTACAGATAAAGTATCAATAGGATACCTGCCTTCAGACCATGATTCAGCATTATTTGTTGCCAATGCATCTGGAATGTATAAGGATGCTGGAATAGAAGTAGAACTACACGAATATAATAACGGTGGAGACCTGATGAGTGCAATGGCAAGTGGTAAAGTGGATGTAGGATATGTTGGAATAACACCGGTACTGTCCTCAATACAAAAAGGAGTACCGGTAAAAATAGTGGCCGGAGCTCAGACAGAAGGAAGTGGATTGATAGCATCAAACAGTAACATACATTCAATAACCGACTTAAAAGGTAAAAAGGTAGCAACACCAGGTGAAGCATCCATACAAAATATGCTACTAAAATATGAAATGAAAAATAATGGAATGGACGCATCCAGCATTGAAAGTCCTGGAATGAAAGTGGCATCAATGAACGATGCAATAAAAACCGGAAGTTTGGATGCAGCATTAACCTATGAACCGTTCGTATCAATAGCTACTGAATTAAACAATGCAACGCTGGTTAAAAAATCAGGAGACATCTATCCAAACCATCCATGTTGTGTAGTTGCAGTAAGCGATAAATTCATAAAGGAAAAACCTGATACAGTAGCAAAAATAGTGGATATCCATAAACAGGCTACAGAAAAACTAAGAAACAACCCTGAAGAGTGTGTACAATACCTGCCGGATAATATCGTGCCGGATAAGGAAGTAGAAAAAGGAGTACTCGAGGAATTAAATTGGGTATCCGACTTAAATGACACATACAAACAGGATATAAGAGACTTCATATCTGTTGAAAAAGATTTAGGTTTAATCAACACAACGTTTACCGATGAACAATTGTTCTACAGTAAATAATCCTCCTTCTTTTTTTTCCATTTTTTTAAAAACCCATTTTAACAAGTAATATTCAGACATATTCTCCAATAATCAATTTTCACAGGCAAGTAACCGTCATTAAAAGACGTTCTAACAGTTTATTAATGAATCATGCAGGTAAGTTAACCTCCATTTTAAATTCATAGTCGTATGATAAACAAAATAATTATTAATTAAATCAAATAAAACTATCATTATTAGAAAGCTAAAAAAAATCTTAAGAGATGAATCAATGAATAACATAAAAAATAAAACATCAGTTATAGATTTATTTATTTACCTGTAATACTGTTAATCATTTGGTACATTGTATGTGACGTATTCATGATGGTTCCATCATATATGTTTCCGGGACCAATAGAGGTATTCAATGCATTTGTAAAATTACTGCTTTCAGGTAAACTATTTAAAGATATAATTGCAACATTATATAAAGTGCTGGTAGGTTTACTGCTGGCTGCTATAGTGGGAATTACGTTAGGACTTATATTGGGATGGTCTAAGAGATTGGAAAGGATATCCACATTAATCGTAAGTATATTGAGGCCTATCCCTCCAATAGCATGGATACCCTTTTCAATATTATGGTTTGGAATAGGATCAAAACCGGCAATATTCATCATATTCATAGGTTGTGTATTTCCAATACTTGTTTCAACAATAGATGGTGTACACAGAACAAAAGGAGTCCTAATAGAGGCGGCCAAATCATTCGGGGCATCAAATACACAGATTCTAACGGAAGTTATACTGCCTGCGACAATACCTTACATAGTAACTGGATTAAAGGTAGGTATAGGCATAGCATTAATGTGTACGATTGCCGGTGAAATGATTGGATCAAGTTCAGGTATAGGATATATGATATTAACGTCAACAAATCTTTTCGATACTGGTTCAACCGTTGTTGGAATGCTGGTAATAGGAGTATTGGGAATAATATTTGATTATATCTTTACAAAAATACAGGAGAGAATATTCTGGTAAGGTGACAAAATGGCATTTAAAGTAGAGAATGTATCAAAAAAATATATGTCCAAGGACAATGTGGAAGTATTGGCATTGGATAATATTAATTTATACATAGAATCTGGAAAATTCGTATGTTTTGTAGGGCCATCCGGTTGTGGAAAGACAACACTTCTACGTTTGATTGAAGGATTTGAAACACCAACCGAAGGTCAAATCTATGATGATGATGAACTGGTAACCCAGCCGTCACGAGAACGTGGATTCATATTCCAGGATTACTCCCTATTTCCATGGCTTAACGTAATAGAAAATGTAACATTTGGATTGAAGATAGCGGGAAAACCTGAAGAAGAAAATAGACAAAGGGCATTGACCTATCTTGAAGCGGTAGGCTTAGAAGATTTTGCCGAAAAATATCCTCATGAACTGTCCGGTGGTATGAAGCAAAGAGTTGCAATAATCAGATCAGTTATTAATCAATCTAAATCATTGCTTATGGATGAACCATTCAGTGCATTGGATGTTCAAACACGTCATTCACTACAAAAACAATTTATAGGTACGTGGGCCGATAAGAAAAGAACAACACTGTTTGTTACGCATGATGTGGATGAAGCAGTATTTTTGGCTGATGAGATTGTTGTATTTACACGCAGGCCCGGTAGAATAAAACAAGTATATGAAAATAATCTTCCTCGACCACGAGAACGTGACAGTCAGGAGTTTAGGGATCTGGTAAATCAAATAACCGAAGAAATAGATGAAACAGATGAATAATCTGATTCACATACTCATTTTTTTTAAATTTTTTATTGAATTATGTGGTATAATTCAGACTAATTGTAATCAATCGTCTACGCTGCTTATTAATTGCATTATCTGTGCTGATTGCATACCTGATATCTTTAATGTCTTCAAGGCCTTAACGACTGACATCTTCAGATTTAAGTTTGACACTACCAATCCTTCTGTTGTGTATTTTCTAAACTGATTGTACTGTTCGGTATCATCAAACCATTGGATTAACTGTGATTCGACAGGCTTTAGTTTCTCATCAAGAACATCAGCCAGTTCCTCTATTGCTTTATCATTTTCCCGTACCATTTCCGTCTGCAATGCTCGTCCTATATCGTTTTGTGTAAATGTCTTTTCCAGTTCTTCAAGAATCAGTTCATCAATAACTTCATTGTCCTTTTGATTATCCTTTAATTTTTTGTTACGCTTGTTTTCCTTGACAAACTCTTTGTAAAAAGTATCAATGGCTGCTTTATTATGGTCAAATAAGTTTTCTACA
Source organism: Methanosphaera sp. BMS (assembly GCF_003268005.1). NCBI lineage: Archaea > Methanobacteriati > Methanobacteriota > Methanobacteria > Methanobacteriales > Methanobacteriaceae > Methanosphaera > Methanosphaera sp. BMS. Next base: position 3,247 of record NZ_CP014213.1, read on the forward strand.
GTACTTACTAAAACGGTACTTGCATATTTTTTTATTTTATCTTCAGTAATCATTAAAATATTCTCCTGTGAGAGATTTCTATTATATTATATTAAATCCTTAGTATTTAATTATATTTTGTAAAAATCAGTATGGAAAAACTAGTGGACCCACCGGGATTTGAACCCGGGGCCTCTGCCTTGCAAGGGCAGCGCTCTCCCAGTCTGAGCTACGGGCCCATTGTATATATAATTCTATGTTTTTTTCTTATTTATATGTTATGTCGTAGGTTATAATCTTATTTTTAGTATTGGGCAAGTTTTCTTTAAGTGTTGAGGGGCTAATAAAATTATTGTTTAAATAATAACTTTTTATATTAATTTAATACAAAGCTTTCATAAAAAAAGTGTTGTTTAAACATACATTATCTGTATGTATAAACACTTTCCTTATTTTCTTATTCTTCTGAAACAGCTAAGAAATCATATAAGTATACAGCTACTATTGCTCCGAGAATAGGTGCAATTAAGTATACTGGGAATAAGTTCCAAGGTGCTGCGGTACCTACTAAGGTGTTCATTAACATAGGTGCAAATACCCTTGAAGGGTTAATTCCACAACCACTGAAACCACCAATAGCTACTATAATACCAGCAAGTACTAAACCGATACTTAATGCTGCATCTTTAGCTTTACCGTCTACAGCTGCTGCCATAATACAGTACATTAATAATGCGGTACCTAAGAATTCTGCAATGAAAATTCCTACCATACCAATACCGCCAACGTCACCAACGCTACCTAAAGCACCGGTAGTTGATGCAATTTGTGTACCTGCCATGAATAATAATGCTGCAGATGCAATAATTGATCCAACAAACTGTGCAATTAAGTAAACTGGTACGTCAGAAGTTGGGAATTTTTTACCAGCCCATAAACCTATAGTTACAGCTGGGTTAAAGTGTGCACCGGATATAGGAGCCAGTGCATAAATTGCAACGGTTAATGCTAAACCAAATGCTAATCCGATTGCTACCCAATCAGCCATGGTTATAGCTGCAATATCTAGACCACCGTTTACTAGTAATACTAATACAACTGATGCTGTACCGAAGAATACTAATATAAATGATCCAATTAATTCTGCTAAAAATTTTTGCATTGTGCTTGCCATTTAATTAGCCTCCAAATTTATAGAATTGTCGACGACATAAATTTATTCGAAATGTTTAAAAAAAAACATGTAAAACATGTTCTTTTATTTGTTGGTTACATTATCAAAAATAATTTATTTTGTATTACTTTAATTAGTCTTACTTTCAAAATCATTTATGTTATGTATACAATTTAATACATTTGACTATATTCACATCATCTAATTAGATTTTTATAGTTATTAATATTTAAACTTGTTAGCTTAATATCTATTTTAATTGATAAAAAAATTTTAAATTTTAGTAATTACATCCTTTTTTTAATTTTACTTGACTTTTCATTCATATAATCATAATTTTTTCCAAATGGATTATTTTTTTTTAGGTTCACCTAATTTCATAAATAAAAAGATATATATATTAAAAAATAGGAATAGATTATTAATATAAACTATTTTTAAAATAATCATATTTTTATAATGTTAATTTTCAACTTACTATAAATTTTCAGTATATTGTCTCAATATAAAATTTCCCCTCTGATAAAAAAATTGTATAAATAAGCAATGATATAAATAATAATCATATTTAATCAAAAAAGTATAATTATTCAATGGTGTATCTAATGGATTTTCGAAATGTTCAATTGCCACGTGAAATACATACTGGTCCTGGAATATTGGATGAGATAGGAGAAGTATGTGATACATTACTGTCAAAAAAGAAGGTAACAATAGTCACAGGAAACACAACAAAAAAAATAGCTGGAAATCATGTAATCGAAGTGCTTGAAGATGATGATTATGAAATAGAAGAAATGATAATCAATCAGGCAACGGATGAAACTGTAAATCAAGTATACGAATCATCAAATGATTCCTCGGCAATACTTGGAGTAGGTGGGGGAAAAGTAATAGATGTAGCAAAAATAGCATCTACAAGAAATAACATCCCCTTTATAAGCATACCCACAACAGCGGCACATGATGGGATAGCATCTCCCCGGGCATCAATAAAGAATAATACCGGCAGTGCCTCATTGGAAGCAAATGCACCCTTTGCAATCATAGCGGATACTCAGATAATATCACAGGCACCATATAAATTCACTGCATCAGGATTTGCAGATATCATATCAAATCTAACGGCTGTAGAAGATTGGAAATTAGCTCATAAATTGATAAATGAGCCCTTCAGTGATTCAGCCGCGGCCTTATCCGTTATGACTGCAAAATTATTAATTCAGGAAGCCGACAATATCCAACCACGGCATCCTGAAAGTACTGCTATTGTAGTTAAAGGATTGATAAGTAGTGGAATGGCCATGAGCATAGCAGGTACAAGCAGGCCTGCAAGTGGATCAGAACATAAATTCAGTCATGCACTGGATAAAATAGCACCAAAACCTGCACTGCATGGTGAACAATGTGGTGTGGGAACAATAATGATGATGTATCTTCAGGGAGGAGATTGGAAACATATTCAATCAGTCCTTAAAAAAGTGAATGCTCCAACAACAGCTAAAGAATTAGGTATTGAAGATGAATATATTATAGAAGCGTTAACACAAGCACATAATATTCGAAAAAACAGGTATACCATATTGGGAGATAGAGGTCTTACAAGACAAGCAGCAGAAAATATTGCAATTCAAACAAAGGTAATAGAATAAAAAAGTGGAGGTCAAGAACTTGATAACATTAATCGGAGAAAGTCTAGCAAAAAAAGGATTGGTATTCACATTCTATGGAGGAAGCGTAAAATGTGAAAACTGTCGCTTTAAAAGAACTTGTTTAAACCTTGAAAAAGGAAGAAAATATATGATTACTGAAGTAAAAAAAGTAACACATAAATGTCCATTACATAAGGATGGAACCGTCAGAACAATAGAGGTGGAACCAGCTACAATCAGAACGGTCATCGAATCAAAAAAAGCATATAAGGGTTCAACCGTAATATTTAGAAATCCAACATGCGATCATGAATGTGAAAATTGGGACATATGTCATCCTGAAGGATTATATAATGATGATAAATGCAGAATAGAAGAGATAGGACCTGCATTATCATGTAAATGTGGAAATAATTTAACTGAAGTAATATTAAGTCACTAGGTGAATAAAATGGATATGGATTTATTAAAACAAAACGTTGGAAAACAGGCAGCAGCACTAATTGAGGATGGACAGGTAGTTGGATTGGGAACAGGTTCAACCACAGTACATTTTATCAAATTCTTAGGTCAACGGGTACAGGATGAACAATTGGATATTATGGGAATACCTACCTCATTCCAGTCCCTGATTCTTGCAAGAGAACTTGGAATAGAAGTAACCAGTATAGATGAACATGATATAGACATTGCAGTAGACGGGGCCGATGAGGTCAGTTCCAATTTGGATTTAATAAAAGGTGGGGGAGCAGCACACACCAAGGAAAAAATCATAGATGCAAGTGCAGATAAGTTTGTAGTGATAGTTGATGAAAGTAAAATGGTAGATAAGTTAGGGGCATTCCCACTACCAATAGAAATCATACCCGAATCATTACGGCTTGTTAAAAACGCATTATTGGATATGAATGTCGAATCACAACTAAGAATGGGTATACAAAAGGATGGACCTGTAATAACCGATAATGGAAACTTCATTTTAGATGCCAGTTTTAATGTTATAGAAAATCCAAGTCAGTTGGAAGTTGAATTAAACTCCATACCGGGAGTAGTTGAAAATGGAATATTTTCCAATGTAGTGGATAAGGTAATTGTTGGGCGAGAAAGCGGTATAGAAGTAATAAACAAAGAAGATATATGATGAAGGTGGAAATATGAAACAATGTATGGATTCAGATAACTTACACAGAAGATTACGTAAAATAGAAGGACAGGTAAAGGCTATAGACAGGATGATAGAAGAGGACATTCCATGTGAAGATGTTTTAATGCAGGTTAACGCAGCAAAATCAGCATTAAACAAAGTCGGCAGTATCATATTGGAGGGACATATGAATCACTGCGTTAAGGATGCCATCGACAAGGGAGATAGTAGTGAAGCTATCCAGGATTTATCCAAGATAATCGATTACTATTCAAGGATATAACTTATGGATTTATCCAATGTTTTCACCACCTTTTGATTTTTTTTTAAACGTTTTATTTTGTTGAATTTTTTTTTAGATATGAGTGTTGTTGTTTACGTATCATTTATTATTTTTTTACATTAATCACATTTGTTTTATTATTGTCCTAGTTATTATTTTATTCATGTTGCTTTACCATTTCAAATTAAAGATTATTTGTCCAAATAATCCAGTAAATATGTTTAAATAGCATTATGTGCAATCATTAATTATACTTATAGGGGGTATAGGTATAGTTTTATTTAATTCTTATGATTAAATAAATTTTGTATCAAATAAGATTATATTTATAATTTTATAAACAATAATTGATTTCGTGTGATTGATTATTATACAAAAAAAATGCTTTGATGAAAAAAAATCTAAAAATAATTATATGTATTGTCAAATGGGGTATAATACAATAAGGGATATGTTTTTGTTTGTTAAATACCATATTGAATCTAGTTATCGGTTCAAAAATTATTTTCACAAAAAACGTATATTGGGATAAAAATAATTATTCGCCAATATAAAATCACCGTGACATATTGTTATTATAAGTTATTCTCCCAAAAAAACAAAATCTGTTTGAATTACTTTACCATAAAAACATTCAAGTGTTCCAAGAATACATGATTGGTATACGCTAAATTTAATCTACAACCCCCAAAAGCAAAAAAAAATAAGGGATGATAAACGCTTTTGTAGATTATTGGTACAATTGGAATAATGATTATTGCATTAATGGAGTATAATTCAGTACTTTTAAATCTCAATGATTTTTTTCATCTTTCTCCTTTTTTATTCCGGGCATGTTCTATCATTTTTTTTATAAATGTACAGTTAAGACTTTTAAATATATTTCTTTATATGATTTATATATCAAAACAGATAATAATTCTTTAATATATTATATTTTTACAAATAACTTTTTATCAAGTTGTTTTTTTATAAGGTGGTATGTTTCAAATGTCCCGAACACAGATTGTACTAAAATGTAATGATAGAAGTAACACTTCACAAATCATCGAACGGATATTGGATTCTAAACGATATGATCATATTCAGAATAATAATGAAGATTACTGGAAACAAGGATTGGGGGTTACTGAGTCACCGAAGTTTATACGATATTATTTCGAAGAGGATAATGTAATACTTGAAGGATGGGTAAGTAATTTCGGTAAAGAAAGTAATCTGGATGGTTTTGTTGGTGCTCTTCCAAAAAAATCCTGTAAAAAGGTGTTAAATGAAATCAAGGAGAATATTGAAAATCCGAATAGTCAAAAGATTAATGATAACAATTTCAGTGACATGAATGCTAATGTTGTGAATGCTAATGTCGAAAGTTCGGCCAATCAGCAATTAACCAATCAGGAATCTGCTCAACTTCAAGGTAGAATGATGATTAAATGTGAATCTGGTGGTGATGATATTAAAAATAATATAAATCCATCAGCAAACGATTCTAATATGCAATCAGGTAATGTGGATGCATACATTAACAATCTATCTGATGATAATGTTGGTCAAAATAAGTCAAATAAGAACAGCATCATTCCTAGAAGGTATAGGGGAAGTATACTGACAAACATTCTTGAAATATTGATTGCATTATTCTACCTGTATGGTGCATCTACCGGTTATATGGTACTTAGATTTACAGATAGTAGCGAGGCCTTGATGCTTGTGGCAATAGTGATTCTGATTCATGGTGTTATTTCATTGATTTTGAATTTATCCGAGAAATGACTTTTCTTTCCAAAATTTTTTTTAAATTATTATTTTTTTATCATTACATGTATATATCCACTAAGTAACTATCGATAAATTCTATTTGATATGTGAATATTTATTTTATAACCAATAATTATACTAGTTAATATAATGACCATATATTTAATTGGAGCTATTTTTCAAATAATTAAAAAAGAAAGTGGGGGATTAATCTTCATATAATTCTCTAAGTAACTTTATCTCATCTTTGTATCCTTCAATATCATTAGGAGTTTCCAAAAAGAATGGCAGTTTTCTTAGTTTTTCATGGTTGATGATGGATGTAATGGCATCCAAACCGATTTTACCGTCACCGATTTTTTCATGTCTATCCTTATGGCTGGATAATCCATACATGCTGTCATTAAGGTGGATTGCCTTAAGCCTATCAAGTCCAATGATGCTGTCAAATTCATCAAGAACTCCGTCCAAGTCATTTACAATATCATATCCTGCATCATAGACGTGGCATGTATCAAGACATACGCATAGTTTTTCATCCATCTCAACAGCTTCTATGATGGATTGCAGTTCTTCAAAGCTTCTTCCAATCTCAGTACCCTTACCAGCCATGGTTTCAAGCAGTATTGTGGTTTTTAATTCCTCTGTAATTAATTTATTCAACGAATCGCTAATAAACTCAATACCCTTATCCACTCCCTGGCCTACATGACTTCCCGGATGAAAGTTATACATGTTTTTTGGCAGGTGGCTTAGCCTTCTTAAGTCATCCTCAAATAATTCGTAGGCATTTTGTCTGGTTTTTTCCGATTTGCTGGCAAGATTTATCACATATGGTGCATGGGCAAGTATCACGTCAATGTCGCTGTTGTTTCTAACGTCCTCAAACCTGGCTATGTCATCAAAATCCAATTCTTTGGCCTTGCCGCCACGTGGACTTCTGGGAAAGAACTGGAAGGTGTTGGCATCAATACTTATAGCTTCCAATCCTATATTTTCAAAACCTTTATTAATTGATAAGTGTGGACCTATTGTAAACATATCTAATTATCTCCATTAATTCTTTCTATTTGATTATTCTCTACTATTTATTTTAAACTCTTCTTGTTAAATATTATTGCCTTTGAAAAATTTTAATAATAAAAAATGATAAACTTTTATGTATATATACTTAACAAATTTTTTATGAGGGAGTTTATGGAAACAAGCAGAATACTGGTAACAGGTGGAGCAGGATTTATAGGTACAAATCTTGTAAACGAATTAAGAAGCCGGGGGCATGAAGTCATAGCGGCTGACTTATTGAACAATGAACGTGACGATTATGTACGTACGGATGTGAGATATTACAGGCAGTTGGAAAGAACCTTTGAAGAGGAAGGTCCATTTGACTACGTTTATCATTTGGCAGCAGAGTATGGTAGATGGAATGGGGAAGCATACTATGAAAACCTATGGCAGACAAATGTTATAGGTACCAAGAACATGCTCAGATTGCAGGAAAAAAACAAGTTCAGAATGATATTCTTTTCATCAGCAGAGGTATATGGGGATTATGATGGTATCATGACAGAGGATGTTATGGAAAACAACCCAATAAGCGATACATATCAAATGAATGACTATGCTATAAGCAAATGGGCAGGTGAACTGATGTGCATGAATTCAGCTACAATGCACGGTACCGAAACGGTACGCGTTAGGCCGGTTAACTGTTATGGTCCCGGTGAACACTATACTCCATATAGGGGATTCATACCAAAATTCATCTACCTGTCATTACATGATAAGCCATATACTGTATATAAGGGTCATAAAAGAATAATTGATTATGTGGGAGATACCGCCAGGACATTTGCCAACATAGTGGATAACTTCAGGGCAGGTGAAGCATATAACATAGGTGGAAATCAGGAATGGGAGATGGATATTAAGGATTATTCTGATTTGGTGCTTAAGGCAACTGGTCGGGATGATTCACTGGTCACATATGAAGAAGCAGAGGCATTTACGACCAAGGTAAAAACCATAGACTTCTCCAAATCAATCAAAGACTTAAAACATGATCCTAAAGTAAAACCTGAAGAGGGAATTAAAAAAACAGCTGATTGGATGAAATGGTATTACAGGTTGGATTAATACCATTATCTTTTTTTGAAAAACTTTATTTGAATTTCCTAATTTTCTTTTCTTATTCTAAAAACAATAAACTTATTAAAATTTGCAGAAAATCTTTTTTATATTAGTCTATTATTTTTCTATAGAGTTTATGGCATCGTTTATCTTTTTACCAATAACCTCCTTTGTATAATTTTTGGATTGGGCGTATCCTTCCTCTTGCAGGTTTTCATATAACTCTTTGTCACCTAAAAGCTTAAGGATACATTCACTTAAACCAACATAATCCTTTGGCTTGAAAAACAATCCTCCCTTTCTGCCACTGGCCTCTACAACCGGCGGAATCTCAGCGGCAACAAATGGGGTCTTCAGTGATAACGCTTCTATTACAACGATACCGAATCCTTCAACAATACTTGGAAGACAGAATATCTGTGATGAATTAACCACCTTCATTACATCCTCATGCTTTTGGACAAAACCCAGAAATTCAATGTTGTCCTCAAGATTTAACTCATGAACCAGTGCTTTCAAATCACCTTCAAGTGGCCCGGTACCTATAATTTTGCATTGAATATCAGGGATGCTTTCTTTGACAATTGAAACTGCCCGTATCAAATCTTCAACACGTTTATATTCAACAAGTCTTGCAACACAGCTTATGGTTGGTTTTTCATAACTTTCAGATTCCACAACCGGAAAATCAACTATGTTGTGTATTGTCGTTATCTTCTCTTCGTCAACATATTTTTTTAAGTTATCCCTTGTAAAATCACTGACTGGCAAAAACAAGTCAACATCCTGTTTCAGGAAATTTCGTTCAATCACTTCACCGAACAATCCCGTAATGCCCATATTTTTAACCCAATTGCCAATCCAAACATCATGATAACGTGCAACAATAGGTACTTTGAGTTTTTTTGCAATTTTATTTGCTATGGGATAAGTGATGAAGTTATATCCAATAACCAGGTCGATATCATCCAATTTTTTACCGGTATCTAATGCATCCTTCATGAAGTTTAGCCTATTTGTAAAGGATCCCTTCTGTACATAGCCACGCTTTTTACCGCAGCAGATAACATGGATATCGTCTATGTAGAAGTCATCATTATCATTATCTTCATTTGATGTTAAAACCGTTACATTATTGTACTTTGATAGCTGCTGTGCTTCATTAAAGGCACATACCTCAACGCCGCCCTTAATGTCTAAGTCCTTGCTGTGTGGAAAGTACTCTGTTACTATGCATATGTCCATATATTTCACCCTGTAGTTGTATCAATTGTTTTGTCTAATTCAATTATTCCTTTTTTGTGTAGTAGTCTAACTGGTCACGGATTATGTTATTTATCTCATGTTTCCCTTTATATCCGATACTTTCTATTTTACTGGTATCGGATAGTAGTATCGGCACATCTGATGGTCTGAAACGCTCTGGATTGAACACTATTTTAATGTCCCTCTTGTCTGTGCTGACAATTATGCCCTTATCCTTAATAGTATATTCCAACTCGTTATCCAAAATCATGGAGTCAACCATGGTTTTCTTAAAACGCACATCAAAATATTTGTCCTCATTTATCTCTGTAGGATCAAGTACCTGTTTGTCATTATTGAACGTTTCAATGCTGCTTATTGAGTATCCTGCCTCTTGGATACTAAGCAATATATAGGATAGTATTGAATTTGTACGCATGGATCCCTGATTATATACCTCTCCACTCAATGCATGCTCCGCCAGTGTCATATAGGAATCAATCATATCATCAATGTGTGTCCAGTCACGAAGTGCATTTACATTGCCTATATTGAGGCAATCGGTCTTCTCGGATATGATGTCTGCCACTTGACTGGTAATGACACTTGTAACAAAGTCTTTTCCGCGGCCGGCACCTTCATGATTGAAGCATCTGGCAACAACACAGTCCAGATTGTATGAATTAAAGTAATTTCTACTTAAGAATTCACCGTTAACCTTACTGGTGGCATATGGATTCATAGGCCTTAACGGGTTATTCTCATTAATTGCCAGTTCGCTTTCAAAGTCATCCGCAATTCCCGGGAATATGCTTTTATATTTATTTCGTATATTTTCATACTGTTTTCTGGATGATATTACCAGTCCATATTCATCACCTGAACCGGCAAAGATCATACGGCCATCACATTCATCTTGACGCATGGATTCCAATAAATTCAATGTGCCAGTAGTATTAACGTCATATGTAAGTTTGGGATTTTTGAATGATACGGGTACAAATGATTGGGCTGCCAGGTGAAAAATATAATCCGGTTGTGACTCACTCAAAGCAGCGGATATTGATGATATGTCATTTAAATTTCCAATCAGTGGATTGAATTTGTCATGAATATTCTTGTTTACCAGGTTTGGTGAATCAACCTTTGACTCATCTCTTATCAATCCATAAACATTAACATCCAAGTCAATTAATTTTTTGGCTAGATATGAACCTACAAAACCATTAATACCTGTTATCAATACATTTTTGTTCTTCCAATTCATATATATTCCTAAGGTGTATTCGATTAATTAATAATTATATAAGTAATATTTTTTATTCTTAACTATGTCTTTTAAAAATATAATAATTTAAACAACTAAATATATTCATAACATAGAATTATATTTTTTTATTTTCAAGGAGTTGTAAATCAATGAGTAGTGTTGCTGTATTATTGCCGGCATATAATGAGGAGGTAGCCATAGGCAGTATGGTTATATTATCATTAAAATATGCTGATGAAGTCATAGTAATAGATGATGGTAGTACTGATAGAACAGCCAAAATATCTAAGCTTGCAGGTGCAACAGTATTACAACACCAATCAAACAAGGGAAAGGGTGTTGCATTAAAAACAGGCTTTGATTACGCTTCAAACTATGATATCATAGTAACAATAGATGCTGATGGACAACATAATCCTTCAGAAATCCCTTGTTTAATAAAGCCAATAGAAGATAATGCTGCCGATATTGTAAACGGCAGCAGATACCTGAATGGACATGATAATGACACTCCCACATACCGTAGAGTTGGACAGACCGTTCTTGATACAGCAACAAATGTGGCGGCGGGTGTAAAGTTAACGGATTCACAGAGTGGTTTCAGGGCATTCTCATCCGATTCAATAAAGTACTTCGAATTCAACCCTGATGGCTTTGGAATAGAAAGTGACATGCTGATAGAGGCATCACAAAACAATTTGAGAATATTGGAAGTACCTATATCCGTCAGGTATGATGTGCAGACAACAAGGGAAAATCCGGTAGTACAGGGTTTAAGTGTACTGATGAGAATACTTGAAATAATGAGATTCAATCGTCCATTATATTTCTATGGAATATCCGGTTCAATAATACTGTTTTTTGGAATACTCATAGTATCCTCTTTAAAAATGAGCATATTTGAGTTTAACATCTATTATCAGGCAATTGGATGGGCCATTATTGCCATAGGAGTAATATTGATTTTGTCTGGAATAATGACCGATACATTAAATCGCTTTAAAAAATAGTTTACAATGGATAATTAAAAGTTTATGCCAGGTATTTAACAGGATTGTATTTAAAAAATGATTAATATAATATCAATTACTATTAAAACAAAGTATATAATTAATGAAAATTAAATTAATACTAAGTAAAAAAATATTTGAAATAAAGGTAGATATGAATGAACTTTGAAGATTATAAAGGAAAAGTAATATTTGTCGGAGCAGGACCGGGAGATCCTGAACTCATCACAGTCAAAGGGGCAGAAGCAATAAAGAATTCTGATGTAATAATCTATGCCGGCAGTCTGGTCAACCCGGCAGTGCTTGACATAGCAAAAGATGATGCAAAAATATATGATAGTGCAGAGATGGACCTGGATGAAATACTTGACGTAATCAAAAAGGCACATGATGAAAATAAGGTTATTGCAAGAGTACACACCGGAGATCCTGCAATATATGGTGCTATAGCAGAACAGATAAATCAATTAAGACCATTAGGTATAGAATTTACAATCATACCTGGTGTAAGCAGCTTATTTGGAACGGCAGCAGCACTTGAATCACAGTTAACACTTCCTGAAGTATCACAGACAATCATCATCACAAGACCTGAAGGAAGAACACCAAAACCATCCAAAGAAGCACTTGCAAGTCTGGCACAACACAATGCAACAATGTGCATATTCCTTGGAATACACATGATAGATGATGTGGTAAATGAATTGCTCAAGGAATATGATGAAAAAACTCCAGTGGCAGTAGTTAAAAAGGCAACATGGCCTGACCAGGAAATTGTCCGTGGGGATCTGACAAATATTGCACAAAAAGTACATGATGCAGGATTTACAAAAACAGCAATGATAGTAGTTGGAGATGTACTTGACCAGCAAAGTGGGGAACAATCCAAACTATACGACCCTAAATTCGCACACATGTACAGGGATGCTAAAGATTAGTATCTTCTTATTCTTTTTTTTATTTAAATCTTTTTATTTCATCGTTCAATTTATCAAGGATATTCTCTTTGTTTGTTGTTTTTCCAAAGAAGGGGATAATGTTTGTATTGTTTGTTGCATCGATGAATGTATCTATTTCTAATTTATCAATAAAAGCCATTAATTCACGGATACACTCCTTTTCTGTTGGCATCTCAAAGATGTTGTTTTCTACTTTTGAATATAATGGCGTATTTTCCCATATTGTCAACCTGTTAATCATGATTCTTTCGGGATTCAGTTTATTGAATACTTTCGCTGATTGGATTGCATGATTCAATCCATAGTCATGGCCGCCCATACCATTCAGGAAAGTAAAGGTGTATCCCATATTGGATTCATCCATTTTTCTAATTTGTTCTATAACATCATCAGAGCAATAACCTTTATTCATATAATCCAAAAGATTATCATCACATGACTCAACTCCAAAAACGATGGAGTTATATCCTAGCTTTTTAAGCTCTTTTAACTGTCGGATGCTTTTGTCTTTTAAACTATCCACTCTGGCATAACATCCAATGCTATTGGCGTATGGTAAATGTTTTCTAATAAGCTCCGCTATAGAACATAATCTCTCATAGTCCAGGCCAAACGGATCTGCTGACAGAAGCCATACCCGATTATGGGTTACTTTCCTGTCATGTAGTTCTTTAAGGTCACTTATAACTTCCTCTTCGGATGATATTTTGAAGGCGGTAGTTTTGTAATAATCACAGAACTTGCATGAATTATGGCTACATCCACTTGTCACTTGGAGGAATATGCTTCTTGCCTCAAATGGTGGTCTGATTATTCTATCGGAAAAATTCATGATATCACGAGCGTATTTATCTATATTTCTTAATTTTTAATAAGGGTAATGGTGAACATTAAAAAAAGTTTAAAAATAGTATTAATTTATGCCAAAACTCCATAATGATTTCTTTTATTCTTTGCATATGAAACAGAAGACTAGTTTAAAAAGAAGGATGGGAGGTTAGGAATTATACTGTTATAGTTTCAGTATATGTGTTTGTTTTTCCTTCATTGTCTGTGAACTCTACTTTTATTTCATGGTTTCCGGATAATAATTTTAAAAGGTCATATATTATCTGTGATAGGTCGTCGGTTGTTGTATCATTGAATACTAATTTTCCATCAATGTATACCGCCAAATGTCCATTTGTAAAGTTTAAACCGAAAATGTTGTTTAAGGTGGCTAATGTTAATTGATTGTTGTTTATTTTTATTACTTTATTGTTTTTCTTTACTGTGATTTTGGCAATATTATTGACGTTATGGGTTGTTTTTTGATTGTTTACCGTTTTTTTGTTTTCTTGGTATGACGGTGTGTTTTTGTCATCGTCTTCTGCATTTCCTCCATAGTCTGCTGCATGATTGTTTATGTATGTGTTGTTTATATCATTTACGTATAATTGATTTGTAGTGTATACTGCATAGTTAGGTCCGTTCTTTGCTTCATTGTCTTGGAATATGTTATTTTCTAGGGTTGTATTATTTGCTGATACGTAGATTGCTCCACCATATGCTGCTGAATTATATTTGAAATTGTTGTTTGTCATGGTGTTGTTTTCTTTTTTTAGGTATATTGCCCCGCCCCTAGGTGCGAAGTTGTTTTCGATTATGGAGTTTTCTAGTTTACCATTGGATGCATCCCATATGATTGCTCCTCCTCGTTCATCGTTAATTCCGTTTATTAGTTTTACATTTGTCAGTGTCACATTATTGCTTGTTATATCGAATATTCTTGCTTCTTTGTTTCCATCAATTATTTGTTTATCTCCAGTGCTGGTCATTGTTTTTTTACCGTCAATTGTTATTGCTTTTGTTATTTTTATTCCATTTTTTAATGATGTATCTGCTATTGGATGGTATTTATATCCTTGTGTTAGTGTTAGTGTACCGTTTGCGGAATTGATTAATTCCTGTAGTTCTGTGAATGATCCGATTTTTGTTTCAAATGTGAATTGTGTGTTGTTTATGTAGACGTTGTTTGTGAATGGTTTTAAATATTTTTTATCATAGAAATTTACTGCCTTATTATATCCTGATGCATTATTGTTTGTAAAGAGGTTGTTTGTTATGCTTGTAGGGGATTGAACATGGATTGCTCCACCTTTATTTTTTGCTGTGTTGTTATTGAAGGTATTTCTGTTTATTTTTGTGTTTGCTTTGTTGATGTATACGGCACCACCCATAACTGCATAATTGTTCTCAAGTTTGGAGTTTTCCAGTATTCCATTTTTTCCATTCCAATAGATTGCTCCACCTTTACTGTCTGTTTTACCGTTTATCAGACTTATATTTTTTATTGTTACATTATCTGATTCTATGTCAAATATTCTTGCAGCATGGTTTCCGTTTATTGTATGTTCAGATCCATCAAGGATTATTGATTTTGTTATTTTTATTCCATTTTTTAGTCCTTTGTCAATTTCAGAATCATATGTGTAGTCATCATCTAGATAAAAGTCGGGAATTTCTTTGATTCGTTGTTCTAGTATGGTAAATGTTTGATAAACACTATTATTTTCATATACTCTGCAGTGATTAAGGTAATTATCTCGTTTTTTGTTTGGTGGTACTCCTACAGGGTATTGATTGTTTTTGATGTTTGAATTTTTTATTGTGTTGTTTATTATGCTGATATCATTTCCATTTAGGGCAATTATTCCCTTTTCATTTATTGCTTTGTTGTTGTTGAATGTGTTTGATAGTAGTGTTACATTGTCTTTTTCAATGTATATTACTGAATTTAAACCTCCATAATTATGGGATATGTTGGAATTTTTTAATAATCCGTTTGATCCATCCCAGTATATTGCTGATGCTTTTGGCCATTTTCCATTTATTAAATTTATATTTTCGAGTGTTACGTTATCTGAGACGATATTGATTAATCTTGATTTATTTAATCCGTTTATTGTATATCCGTTACCGTTAATTTTTAGTGGAGTACTTATTTTTATTCCGGAGTTATCATCTATGTTGGGAGTGTATGTGTAGTCATGAGTTAGTGTGTATTCGTTTTTTGCTTTGTTGATTTCCCTTTGTAATTCTGTAAATGAATATATGGGTATGTGTTCAATGTCTTTTGTAAAACTCAGTTCACCCACATATATTGTGAAGTTACCTTTAGTGTCTTGTATTGGCGTATATTTAATGGTTTTTGTACAATCTAATCTAAATGATGTTGGAGTTACTTTGGCATTGCTTGCTGTTACTTGTAAACGTCTACCAATATTACCGTTTATTGTTTTATCATCTTTTTTTAACGTAACTCTGATTTCCACTGGATTGTTTAATTTGGCACTGCTTGGATAATCAATATCAAGATAAATTCTATCTTTTACTGTAATCTCGTCATTAACATAAGTTAAATCTACATTCTTATTTGTTATGGAGTTTGACCACCAGTTGTTATCAGCATCCATAGTTTTAGTGGAATAAATATTATTATAAATTGTACTTGTTGGATTAATTCCGTTACCTATTCTGTTTAATGCAAATGAATTGTTTTTTATGTCGACGTTATATTCATTTGAATAAATTGCCGCTCCATTTTCACTAGCTTTATTGTTAATAAAATCACATGTTTCAACAGTAACATAATTACTATTTATGTAAATGGCTCCTCCTTCCTCTGCTATATTATTATTAAAATAACAATCTTTTATCAGAGTATATTTATCATTTACATAGATTGCTCCACCAGCTTTTGTTAAAAGAATTCCATCTTGGCTTTTGGCTGCCACTTCATCATAATTATCAGTGAATTCACAGTTTATTATCTTATCTAGTTGATCATCTATATAAATTGCACTTCCTTCTTTAGATGCAAGATTATGGAAAACACAATCCTTAATGGTTGCATTATAAGATTTTAGATAGATTGCAGAATATGTGGAAGCTTGAATTCCATTTTTATAAACATTCTTAAATGTACAATTTTCTAACAATCCCCTTGATCCTTTCCAGTATATGAAACTACCTTTAGCTAATGGATCTCCATTTATCAATGTGAGGTTGTATATAAATACGTCTGCACTTTGAATATTAAATATTCTGTCAATATTATTGGCATCTAATGTATGTCCTTGACCATTAATTTTTATAGGATAGGTAATATCAATATCTCCCCGACCTAAAAAATTAACAGATGTAGCCTTATAATCTCTTGTTAATTTTAATACATTCCCAATACCGGTTTTATCAATTTCTTCCTGTAGTTCTTTGAATGTTCCCACATCAGATGAGCTTTTCAAATTGTTTTGACTGTTTTCTTTCTTAATTCTCTTTGATGTTTCGTTTGAATTACTTATTTTATTTTCAGATTTTATCGTATTCTGCTTGTTAATGCTTTTGCTTAGTTGCACTTCTTGATACTCATTAGTTGATATTTCCTGATTATCATTAGTGGATATTTCGGATTATCATCAGTAATTGTAGTATTACCTGCACTAATAGCAGTTAAAGAGCATAATAACAACAGAAATATTGAAAATAATACTATCTTCTTTAAATATTTAATAATAACACCCCATATTATTTTATTATTAATTATTATATTGTTAATGTAATAATAATTTTATCCATATTTTAGCTTGTCATAAATTAATTCAGATGGTGTGCGACAATTATTTTGCTAAATGAATTGTATATCTTTTTATATTATATATTAAACATAATATCAATCATGTTTGATAATTATGAACATAATTATAAGAAAAACTTGCTAAAAAAACCCCTAAAAGGAATTGTTTACGTTCTCGATTATGCTAAAAAAACGGAACAAATTTTAAAATAATAAAGTAGTGTCAAAGAACAAGTATATTATATATGCAAAATTGTTGCACATTTTCATATTTTAAAAAAAAAGATAATAAGGAGATTAGTTTAGTTTTTCATCTCTGAGGTCTATTGTATCGGCTAAGTCAGGTCCTGTTGATATGATTGTTATAGGTACGCCTATGCTTTCTTCTATGTCTGCAATGTAGTCTTTTGCTTCCTGTGATAGGTCATCATATTCGTTTGCTTGGTAGCATTCAGGGTATAGTCTGTCGATACAGGTTAATGCCACTTGTGTTGCACCATTTATCATACATGAACGTTTTGCAAATTCTTTGTCGAATAGTCCGACTCTTCTTTTACGTCCAGTCACTACTCCAAATTCTTCTATTCCCATAGCTTCTGCTTCTTCTGGGCTTATTTCTGTTGGGAATGGTCCTTCTCCTACACGGGTTGTGTATGCTTTGAAGATTACAACTACTTCATCTATTCTTGTTGGTCCTACCCCTACGTCTGCAGCTGCCGTACTTGCACATGTATCTTTACTTGTAACAAATGGATATGTTCCATAGTATAGGCTTAGCCCGAATCCTTGAGATCCTTCGATGAATACATCTTTTCCTTCATCCAATGCTTTGTTTACTTCTGTTGGTACGTCGGTAATGTATTCTTTTAGGCAGTCTACATCTTTTGCATAGTCTATTGTCCTGTTTATTCTATCTGCGTTTGCAGGTCCGCATCCACTGCCGGTTGTTCCTATTTTCTTGGATAGGTATGATGAATCTTTATCTGCCTGTGTGTGTTTGTCTGTTATTATTGCACAGTTTGAATCCATGAATGTTCTACCATCGGTGTTGTATTTTTCAAGATATTCTAGTTCATGTTGGAATACTTCCGGATTTACTAGTACGCCAGCACCTATTAATAATCTTGCATCTTTATTGAAAAAACCAGATGGTGTTAATCTAAGGGCATATTTATCACCATTAAATTCAACGGAATGGCCTGCATTTGGACCTACTCCTGCTCTTGCAATGATGTCTGGTTTATCTTTGGTACAAAAGTAAGTGATACATTTTCCTTTACCTTCGTCTCCCCATTGGCCACCAACTAAAATGGTACATGTCATAAAAAATCTTATCTCCTAAATAATTATAAATTCCTGTTTTAATTGTTTATAATAATTTTTTTTTATCAGTCTTATATTTTCTATAAAACCTTATACTTTAATATTTATTTCTCATATTTAATAAAAACTTTTCGATATTTTATTTTTTTATACAATATCACAATCCATTTTCTGATACATATACTATTATTTTAAAAAAAGGTAATATTTTTATACAATGTTTAATAAATTATTATATTAACTAAATTAAATTAATGGAGGATAATTTATAATTAAATTATTTACAGGAAAATGTATGAAATAATAGCCAAAAGCAAAGTATTAAAATTGGATAAATATGACATCATATACGACTATGAATCTTCAGAAAGCATGGAATTCTTTACCAAAACTCATTTTGACAAGTACAATAAGGATAGTGAAATATTCATTATCATACATGAAAATAAATTACTGGGCGTATTCACATTAAAGGATGATATTTTTAAATTGAATGATAATAAATATGACTGTGTTAAAATTGATTATTTGTATATATGTAAGAAGTACAGGACATATGGTCTGGGAACATTGATTTTGACGGACATATTATGGATTGTCAAAAGATTTCGTACAAAGACCAATTATATACTGGCAGATTCACTTGTAGACAGCTGCATGTTCTACTTAAAAAAAGGATTCGATTACTACAAATCAAGCAAATCAGAAGACGAACAGTTTAATATCATAACGATGTACAAAAAAATCAGATAACTATCTAAAAAATAAACAGGGGCATGCTAAAAAAAATAAAAAAGGAAAACGTAAACAATAATCACTGTCTTTTCTTCTTTCTTTTTTTCTGACTTTTCAAGTCTTCAAGAACTCTTTTGTTTATGTAGTTTCCCTTATTGAGTTTTGAATATGATATCTCCTCAATGCTTTCGGAGTATAACCTGCCGGGATTTTCATCCCTTAGTCGCTGGATGTAAATGTTTATGATCTTGTTGATATAATTGGCGGATGTGAATCGGCAGTCAAGTGTAATGTTTTCTATGCCCATTTGTTTAATCTCATCAATTTCATCAATTAGACAGAGCATGTCATTGTTTAAGAAGTGACTTTGTCTGTTGTAGTCAAAGTATATCTTGTATTTCTTATTGTTCTGTTTATCCTCAAGCACCACATACTCTCCACTTTCTATATCCAGGTCAAATCCACCCTTAAGGTTACCGAAGTCATCCTTGGATACCATAATCTCCTGATTTCCCTGAACTATCAGTTCCAGTTTGGTATCATACTCATTGGACTTTTTAACAAGATCCGTTATTTCCTCTTTGCTCAGTTCACTTGAAATGGTAGCCCCTTTGAAGTTGTTCTTATCAAGCATTGCAACGCTATAGTTGTTCCAAATGTTCAGGTTGTGGGCTCCATAAACATTCGTATTTGGGAAACTGCGTGTTAAGGAGGGTGAATCTCCCATTATTGAGATATGTATGTTGTTTTCTTCTAATCTTCTGTGAATTTGCTTTAATTTGTCCAAGTCATCATCCGAGGTGAAAGCCGAGAGTACCAACACGACCTCTTTGTCGGATGCGATAGTGGCGGCCTGCGTTAAGAGATCTTCAATATTTTCAAAGTAGTCCTCCTTATTGTCATAGATGTATGATGCATCGAAGTATATCCTGTTTATCGGATTTCTATTTGCTATGGTCAATAGTTCCAGGTTATCCACATATACATTTAATCCCACATAATGTGATTGTTCCATATCAATCTCTTTATTCTTGGATTCCTTTGCAAGCTTTTTGATGGTTTTTCTAATCTGATCCTGTTTAATCTCATCCGGAACATAGGATTGTAATAGTTTTTCGCTGGCGATATCCAACACTTCACGTCTTATATTGTTAATCTTGGCAAGTGGCATAAACAGGTTATCCGGAAAATCATTAACTCTGATGTTATTTATTAAAAATGGTGTATCACCTGTTTTGGACATTTGGTTAACAATCATCTCCTCGGTTACCGGCTTATTTATGGCATCATCAAATTTACGTTCTGACTTATATCCAAAGCTAATAATCCTGTCATTTACCTTGAAGCTGGCATTAACGGTCATTTGCCTTTTTTTGTTGCATGAAATGTCCAGCGATATAGGAATGCTCGGATTTATCCTTTCCTGTGCGTACTGCTTTTGTTTATCATGCAATGTTTTGGAATAACTGATATATACCTCAGAACCTACACGAATATCACGTGTTGTATCGATGAGGATATGTTTGTCATCCTGTTGGATAATCTTATCCAAATAGATGCCCCTTATGTGGTTGTTGTGTTTAAAACCAATACCATCACCCTTAACGAGGGTAGGATGATTTTCATTTTCAAATTCAATATCAACAAGGGTATCCTCGATGGACTTGATTTTACCAAGATATAATCCTTGATGGAACGAACTTTCCCTGCCCATGACCTCTCCCGGTGTGTCATGCATTATATAACCGTTGGTATAATAACGATTAAATGTCAAATCAAGCTCTTCCTGTAGCGATTTGATAAGTTGGCTGTTGTCCTCATTATTCATATTGTCAATCATTGTCCTATAAGCATGTACAACGCATGCAACATAATCCTCAGACTTTAATCTGCCTTCAATCTTAAGGGAAATGATGCCTGCATCAGATATTTCCTTCACGTGTTTGAATGTGGCCAGATCATGTGTGGAGATTAAACAGCCGTTATTGATTCTGTAATTTTTATATCTTAACTTATACATTGATCTGCACGGCTGTGCACAGGCACCCCTATTGGCACTACGTCCTGATATGAACGATGACATATAACAGTCTCCGGATATGCAGTAGCATAATGAGCCATGACCGAAGACTTCCAGGTCCATCTTGATTTTATCCTTTTTTAATCTATTGTTAATGCTACTTATTTCATCAATTTCCATCTCACGAGGTAAAATAACCCTTTTGATTCCTTCATCCTTGGCCCATAGTATGCTGTTATAATCACGTAGGGTCATCTGTGTAGATGAATGAACCTCCATTTCGGGAATGTACTTGTTTAACAGATATACAAGTCCGATGTCCTGTACAATAACGGCATCGACACCTATTCTATATAGGAATTGGACATATTTAAGAACTTCCAGGATTTCTCCACTATTAAATAGTGTATTAACGGTAACATGGATGCTTGCACCATTAAGATGGGCATAACGAACAGCCTTTTCAATTTCTTCCGACGTGAAATTTTGAGCAAATGCTCTGGCACCATATCTATGTCCTGCTATGTAAACAGCATCTGCACCAGCATTGATTGCCACAACCAATATGTCATAACTACCTGCAGGTGCTAATAATTCTCTTAAAACCATTTAAATTTTACCCCTTGTCGATTGATTTAGAAAAAAATAAGTATTATTCATAAAAAAGTATATATTATAACTATATATGTATCTGATAATTAAAAATAATTATTATTCAACAATTTACTGACAAGGAATAAAAAGAATGATATCACAACCGTATGACTTGATAGTGCCATATCTATACACAATATTTGAAATAGTTCTTGCAATAGCCATACCCTTAATAATCATGAAGATTATTGTCAAGGCCCTATTGAAATATGATGATGCAGACAATAATGAAAAGGTACTGGTTAAAAAAATAATATCCATTATTCATTATCTAACTGTGGTAATAATACTTGTTTCAATCTTATCTGTATTGGGTATAGATTTGCAGAGTTTGATTCTTAGTTTAGGACTGGCAAGTGTAGCAGTCAGTCTTGCTGCGAAGGATACATTGTCCAATATTATTTCGGGCGTTATAATAATTCTTGAAAAGAAATTCAAGGTTGGCGACTTGATAGAAATAGATGGAAAAGTGGGAAAGGTAACAAGGATAGGCCTTAAATCTGTTGAATTGGAATATAAAACCAAGTATATTTCAGTGCCCAATGTGGTATTCAGTACGAAGTCATTTATAAACTTTACAAAGTATGGCGTATACGCCGAATCATTCCAGGTAAATCTTAGAAATGACTATGAATTAGAAGAAAAAATACATGAAATCGAAAATATACTTGATAATAATCCGTTAATACTAAAGGAACCGAAATATCTGATATTGCCTAAGAATATTACGGCGTATGGGGTTGATGTTACCGTTAAATTTTACGTAAATGATCCTATTAAAAACAATATTATTAAAGCCAAGTTAATCAGGGAAATTAAACAGAAAGTGGTAATCGAGAATATAGACTGACTTTGTAGTTTCAGATTATATATAAAAAAGTAATATCTATTCTATTATAAAAAAAGTGGGTTATTGAAGGTATTCCTTCAATAATTTAATTTCCAGTTACAGGTTCTGCAACATAGACTGTAATGTCTAGCTCATCTGTTAGGAATTCTTTAATATCATTACCGAATGCTATAAATTCATCCGTTTTCATGTGTTTTTCCAAAGCTTCTTTTGACTCCCATTTTTCAACGAAAGTTAGGGAATCATCCAAAACATCTTTGAATAAGTTATAGGATATGTTTCCTTCATGTTCTCTTGATGCTAGGATTAATTTTTCTGCTTCACTTACAATATCGTCTATTTTGTCTTTTTTTGCTTTTAATGATGCGTTTACGATTATCATTTTTAAACTCCAATATTTCATTTAAATTTATGTTTATAATTATGGCTTAGATAATATTTAAACTTAACAGTTTTTTAACATTTTTAAAGGATTTTTGATGAAATATTTCTCAAAAGTTAAATATTGGAATTATTAATGGAGTTTTGTCTTAATATGTTCTTCCAATAATCATTTAATGCACATGGTTTAACTTATTAGATAATTGAAAAAAAGTTCTGATAAAAATCGTGCCGTATATGAAAAAAGGGGAAATCATATACAGCACGGGGGATTAATAAAATATTTTAATTTTTATTGTAATATTGTTTAGTATAAATCATTATATTATACTAATTGTCCTCCGTTTTTTAATTGAGATATATAATAGGGGGTTATGTGGGTAAATGCATTGCATTTACCTATAATTAAATTTGTTAATTCCCACGATTTTTCTGCTTCCTAGTAGAATATTATTACCTGAATAGCATACGATTATACAATCGATATGGCTGGTAGGAATATTCGGATAGGTGAATGATATTTCACCATTGGAAACATCCAATGCGGGGGATACTGTTTTTCTGTTTATTTTTACAATGGCTTTGCCGCCATATGCACTTTCATTATTTGATTTTCTGTAAATTCGAGCATATACCGTAAAGTTTTGTCTTCTGATGAATGTTGTATTGGTTATATCAATGTCTGATTCTTCTTTTTCAAGTGTAATCGTTGAATAGTTTCTGTTGGAGTGATATAGGTTGTTTTCACCGTATACCAGTGATAGGTTATACTTCGGTCCTCTGTAGTTGGATGGAATAACATAATCTTCAAGTATGGCAACTCCATTTCTTACATGGATGGTCTGTCTGATTGTTATTCCGTTAATCTTAAACCTGGCGATTCCCATATCAACCTTTTGGTTTCGTTCATCAGTTATTGTTGCTTTTAAAGTTATCCTGTCATTTGGGAAACCTGTTACTTCATACACAACAGAGTAAACATTCAATTTAAGGATATTTATTGAGGATGTACCTGATAAAACACTCTCAAGACCCTTCTTGTATAGTTTAACTTCCAGTGTGTAGTTTCTTTTTTTCCAGTTGGATGGAATTATAAAATCCTTTAAACAAATGTCTGATCCGTCGGTTATTATCTGATAATTGATGATTGTTAGATTATTTACCTTAAATATGATGGTTGAATTGTCCAATGAATTCATATTGGTAGTGTGGGCTGTCAGGTTAATGCTATCATTTACGTGTACATAGACCTTATCAACAATCAGTTCTGGTTTTTTTATATCAAATTCATAACTCTTATGTTTTGTAAGGTTAAATACTTCATCATGTATGGTGAGAGTCATGTTGTATTTACCTGTCTTGTTAATTATCGAGTCATAATTAACGTTTATGATTTCATTACTATTTATCGGATTAATGATATTGTTGTAGACAATGATTCCAGCCATGGTGATTGTCACATTAATGTTTCCACTTTTTCCGCTTCCATTGTTTGCAATGCTAATATTTAATCTCAACTTATCTGCTATGCTTATGTTTTCACAATTGTCTGATACGTTCATGTAGAGTGCAGGTTTTTGTACCATTATAACCTTTTCATGCATTGAACTTTCATTCGTATTTGAATCATTGACAGTAATATTTAGCAGTATGTCATCGGGGAAAATGCTTTTTACAGTCAAGGTCAGGTTCTTGCTTTCATTTGACTTAAGACTAGGGATGTACCATGTGTTGTTGTCATAATCCACGTTGTCCGATGAGATATACACGAGATTATCTGGAAGTACATTTGTCAATATGATGTTGCTGCCATTTGCCTCTTGGGTATTTCTGATGAGGATTGTGTAATTAAATGGCGTATCGTATTCTATGGCTTCTGGTGATATTATTTGAACATCATATTCTGGATATAACATTTCTATTATTATATTTTTGTCACAATTTTTGTAATTGGGGACATCTTCGAATATCATTCTAAAATTTGATGAATTATTGATTATTTCAGTAATATGAATATTGTATCCGTTTGAATAAACATTGGAATATGATAAACAAGAGTCATTTAAGTATAGGCTTACCTTACCTGTTGTAACGCTTGTATTATATACTTCTTTTGTCTTTATAATTCCTGTTATTTGAATATCCTCATCATAATTGAAGATATAATTATCATCACAGATTATTTGTGAAAACAGTCTATTTCCAATATATGTATTGTCTGATGCTTTGATATGTTCAACACTACCCTCATATAATTCTTCACATGTGTTGTTGACGTATGTGGTATTTTTGATTATTGTGGTTGCAATTATCTCTTTACATATATGATTTGAGGTATTGTTGGTGAATATGGAATCTTGAATGCTTATCGTAGCATTTTCATTAATGTTTTCTGTAAGTGTATCGCCTGCATTATTGGACGTTATTGATGAATTTAAGATGAGTGCCTCATGGTTATTCATAACAATAATTCCATTATTCTCCTGGATTTGTGAATTTGTTATGTTCAACTGGTTATTGTTATAAAACAGCGATTTGCTCACATTGTTTTCTGATATTGATGAATTTCCTATTGAAACATTACCGTTGCTGTAGATTAATCCATTGGATAGATGTCTGTATATTTGACATTTTGACAAGTCTATCTGACCGTTTTCAAGCAGATAACATATTGGATATTCTCCCTTGTTTGATTCAAAGTGTGTATCTTCAACACTTATATTGGAGTTCAGATTGTATATTGTGGAGCTATTTGCAGTATTGTTTTTAAACAGACAATTTTGAATTACTGTGCTTTTGCTGTATAAACAATAGATTGCCGATCCATCACTTGAGGTGTTGTTTTCGAATGTTGAATCCGTTATTGTCAGGTTGTTTGAATTGTATATTGCAGCTCCTCCAAACGTTATGGCATCAAGTGTATTGTTTATGAACTTGCAGTTATTTATATTCATTAAACCCGAGTTGTATATTGCTCCACCCGATGAAGAATTGTTGTACTTGGAATATGTGTCTTTTATGGTAATGTCATTAAGTATACAATTTCCAAGATTCCTTATCGCATTTGCCCTGTTGGATTGGGTGTTGGTTATCGTTAGATTATTGATTATTAGTGTGTTTGATTTTTGGATGGATATGAATGCTTTCTGGTTATTTCCATTTATGATATTGTTGTTACCGTTAATGGTTATTGTAATTGCCTTTCTTGTGCCCTTGATATCAATGTCCTGTGTGATGTCGTAGTTTCCATCCTTCAGGTTTATCGTTTTGTTTTTACTTTGGGAATTTGCCGTTGCGATTGAATCGTATAGTTCTTCATATGAGTTCACGTCAACTGTTTCCTCGTCTTGTTTCAATGATTTTTCCTGAACGTTTATACTTTTTTGAACGTTTTTTTCAATCTCCACATCCTGTGTATCAGTATCGTCATTTGCACTTATTGTACTTGCAGTTATAATTATTGTGATTATCATCAGCATTGTAAATATTAATTTTTTATTATTCATTTTTTTATATCATACTCCTATACAATTAATAGTATTATGTAGACAATATTAAACATTGTCCAAAATTAATTATAATTTTTATACTATTTATACTTTTTCAATAATTCATTTGATAATAGTTATATTTTTTTTATATTTGTATGAAAGTTTTAATAGGATGTAATCCATATATACAATATGAGAATTGAAAAATCATATACATAAAACGGGTTTAATTTACATGACAAAATATGATAAAAGTACATGTGTAAAGGTAAACAAAGATAAAATGGATTTAATCAAGAAAAAAGGATTAAATTTACAAGATATCTTGGATAAAGCAATGGATGAAGAATTAAAGCTAAACAAAGATGAAATAACAAAAGAATCAATCAAAGAAATAAATGAAAAAATCAATAAGTTGACCCACAAAAAAGAAGAGAGAATGGAAGAATATCAGAAAAAGATAGACAGCATAACAAGAACAATAAACGAATCAAAAATACATGAAGAAAAAATGTATGATGAGAAAATAGAATATCTGAAGACAAAAAAATACTATTTTGAAAAAACACTAAACAATGGGGGACTGTAATGGAAGAAACTCAATGGAGAGTCAAAGGACCACTGGAATTGGATGATGATAAATGGGCTGAAAAATTCTCAAAAGCAGCCAACTTGCAATATGAACTAAACCATCTACATCCCTCACAAATTCAACGAAAGAAAGAACTGTTACATGAATTATTCGGTCAAATAGGTGAAAACACGGAAGTACTACTGCCCTTCTACTGTAACGTGGGAACAAACATAAAAATAGGAAAAGGATCATTTATCAATACAAACAACAACTACCTTGACACGGATTCAATAGAAATCGGTGACTACACACTACTGGCACAGGGTGTAAACATAATCTGTGCAAATCATCCCGTGAGTACAAAAGAACGCATAGTGCCCGTAGATGACAAACTGGATGATGGAAAATATGCCTACATCAACGAAGAGGGAAACTTCGACGACTCGATAGAATACACATTCGTAAACACAAGAAGTCCTGTAAAAATAGGCGACAGATGCTGGATAGGTGCAAATGTAATAATCTTGCCTGGTGTAACAATCGGAAACAATGTGGTAATAGGTTCAGGCAGTATAGTAACCAAGGATATTCCTGACAATTCAATAGCAGTAGGAAATCCTGCAAAAGTAATAAGACAAAACGATTAGGATAAATTAACTGATAACAAATTGAAAGATGAATTAAGCGATTATTTAAAAAAAATTACGTAATAATATAGGAGTAAATGGAGAGATTAATTATGAAAAAGATGGGTTTTGGAATGATGAGATTACCATTAACTGATGAAAACGACTTAAAATCAATAAATCAGGAAGAAGTAAATAAGATGGCAGATATATTTATGGAAAACGGATTTAACTACTTTGACACCGCATATCCGTATCATGATGGATTAAGTGAGGTGGCCCTTAAAAAGGCAGTGGTTGAAAGATATCCACGAGATTCATTTGTCATAGCAGATAAACTGCCACTGTTTTTAATAACAAAAGATGAACAATTGGAACAAATATTCAACCAACAACTGGAACGCTGTGGAGTAGATTACTTCGACTATTACCTTTTGCATAATGTAAGCGGATTCTCTGAGGCAGGATTTATAGATGTTGACTCATTTTCATTCGTAAAGAAATTAAAGGAAGATGGAAAAATAAAAAAGATGGGACTATCGACACACGCCAATGCAGAATACCTGGACAACATACTAAAAAATCATCCTGAGATAGAATTCGTACAACTGCAGGTAAACTACCTTGACTGGGAAAACGATGGAGTAGAATCAAGAAAATGCGTAGAAGTGGCAAAAAAATACAATCTGCCTGTAATCGTGATGGAACCGCTAAAAGGCGGATTTCTTGCAAACATACCACCAGAAGCCGAAAAAATAATGAAGGAATACAATCCGGATGCATCAGCAGTATCCTGGGCATTAAAATACGTGGCCAGCATGGATGAAGTATTCATGGTATTAAATGGGGTAAGCAGTCTTGAACAAATGGAAGAAAACATAAAAATCATGGATTCCCACGAGAAATTAAACCCTGATGAATATGAAATAATATCCAGTGTAATTGACATAATAAACAGCAAAATAACAGTACCATGTACAAAATGCAACTACTGCATAAGCACTTGTCCGGTAAACATCAACATTCCAAAATTATTCGATTTTTACAACAATCAAAAAATAGAAAATATCCAAACATTTACGGCAGTGGGTAATGCATATGTAAATTACTCAAAAATAGAGTCAAATGGAATAGCATCAGAATGTATACAATGCGGCAAATGCGTAAAGGAATGTCCACAACATATAAATATCCCAGAAGTCATGGAAGATGTTAAAAAGACTTTTGAAATACCACTATATGGATTTAAAGAAGAGGAATAATCCTCTTCCAATCTTCTATTTCAGTACAAATAACTTATTTTATAATAATACTTCTCCGGTGATTTAATGAAAAAATTAGGCTTCGGAACCATGAGATTGGAATTGGTCAATCATGATACGAAAGAGATTAACATAGATTTATTTAAACAAATGATCGATTGCTTCATGGATGCCGGTTACAACTACTTTGACACGGCATACACCTATCTAAACGGCAACAGTGAAAAGGCACTAAAAAAAGCTCTGGTTGAACGCCATCGGCGGGAATCATTTTTTCTGGCAGATAAATTGCCGATATTCAATCTAAATAATGCTTCAGAAATGGAAGAGATATTCAATACCCAACTAAAACGATGTGGGGTCGAATACTTCGATTATTACATGTTGCATAACGTAAGTACAAAACATCAAAGCAAATTCACCGATATTGACTCCTTCAAATTTATTTTAAATAAGAAGAAAGAGGGAAAAATCCGGCACATCGGCATATCCTGTCATGATGATGCAAAATTTCTGGATAACATCCTCAAAAAACATCCGGAAATAGAATTCGTACAACTGCAAATAAATTACCTGGACTGGAATGATGAGATAATCCAATCAAAGGCATGTTATGAAGTGGCATTAGAACATGATGTCGACATAATCATAATGGAACCGCTTAAAGGGGGGCTGATGTCCTATGAGGATTCTGACATACTTAAGGAATTTGACAAACATTCCTCCAGAAAGGCGGTGGACTTGGCATTTTCTTTTTGCAAGCACTTGGATAATGTAATGGTTGTATTAAGTGGTATGAACAATATGAGTAACCTTTTGGAAAATATCAGAATATTTGAGGATGATAAAAAATTGTCAGAGGATGATTTGGAGTTTCTTGACAGGATAAACCGGTTAATGCATTCATACGATTTAATCAAATGCACGGGATGTAATTACTGCATTGACCATTGTCCGAAAGCCATAAAGATACCTGATTTTTTAAAGTTATACAACACCCAAAAAACCAGTAAAAATCACTCCGTAGGGATGTATTACAGGAATATGATAACCAGGTATTCCTCCAGTCCAAAAGATTGCATAAACTGTGGAAATTGCACTAAATTCTGTCCGCAGGATATTGATATTCCAAAATACATGGATGAAATAACCACCCTTTTCAAATAACTCTTTTTAATAAAAACATTGTTTCTAACTATTTTTTCATATTTATACTTTTACAAAAAAATTATAAAAAATATTTGATATTTTATCATAATAATTTAATATATGAAATTACAAATATATTATTACATATTTTATAGTTGAAAATAATAGAATATACTGTAGTTTAATAAATTCTAAGGATTTTCTATATTTTCAATAGTTTGTATAAAATATGTATTATATTAATATAATTAAAGATGTTTAACATGTTGAAAAATAAAACAAAAATGTTTTTATTATTTTCATTAGTGTTAATCACTATGATTGGAATGACAGCTATTGCAGCTGCTGATGTAGATGATTCTACAAGTGATGCACAGATTAGTGATGCTTCCAGTCAAGTAGGCGATACAATTAGTGATTTTACTAGTGACAATAGTAATAAACTAATAGAACAAACTGGTAATACAAAGACAGTTAAAAATGAAGGAGAAAGTGGAACACTATCTGATTTACAATCGGATATTGGTTCTGCTACAGATAGTATAACTCTTCAAAAAGATTATACTAGTACAAGTGATGAACAACCATTTGTAATAGCAAAAGATTTGACTATTGAAGGAAATGGAAAAACAATCACAGCGGTAAACGGTGCATTCAACATATCAAGTGGAAATACAGTATCAATCAAAAACTTAGTTTTCACGGGTAAAAATGGTGTACCTGCCATGATAAAAGTTGACGGTATATTAAACCTAGAAAATGTAACGTTCCAGGATTGTTTCAGTAGTACCTATGCAAATGCGGCTGTTTTAAATATCACGGCAAATGCAGTTGTTACCATGGATGGATGTAGTATTAATAATACTTGTTCAACCAAAGCAGCAGTGGGAGTTGCTGCTGAAGCTAAATTAGATGTTAAAAATAGTAATTTTACTGATATTGTAGCACTTAATGCTCCTATAGGTACATATGGTAATGGTGCAAACATTACTGTTGATAACTGTTACTTCTATAATTCCAGCAGAGTAAATTATGGTGCAGCCATATACATGGATAACTCAGGTTATTTAACAGTTAACAATACACTTATTGAAAACTGTTCTGCCGGTACGAGGGGGGCCATATATACAAGTGCAGTAACCAATATAGAAAATACTGTTGTAACAGGATTAAACCTTACAACCTCATCTGCTCAGTATAGCAGAGGTTCTGGTTTATGGATTGAAACAAGTACTGCAAATGTGTATCTTAAAAATAACACTTTTACCAATGGTCAAATACTAAAAGATGAGGGTATATACACCAGAAATGGATTTATCAATTCCACAGTTAAAGTGACTGTTGCAGATTATTCATTTGATGAAGGAGAAACCCCTGTATTTGTAGCATTTGTTACCGATGATAATGGTAATAAGATAGGTGGAGGAAATGTTGTTTTCACCACTGAAGATAAAACATACACGGCAACACTTGAAAACGGTACAGCATCTGTAACGGCATCCGACCTTGCATTAGATAATACTTACCGTGTAAAGGCAGTCTATCAAAGAACTCCTGAAGAAGTACAGGAAATCACTGAAGGTGTAATTACCTATGGTAATGTACTTCCGGCAATGACTGACTACACCTCCATGCAGGAAGTTATAAATTCACAGGAAGCACAAGCAGTTGTAAAATTAAACAACAACATTACACGTGCTGAAGGTGAAGAAAAAGTTGTCATTGATAAAGATTTAACAATCAATGGTGCAAAACTGGTAATTGATGCAAGTCAAGGAACAGTATTTGAAATAACCAACGGTGCAACAGTAACCATTAATGATTTAACAATCACCAACGCTGAAAGTGCTAATGTAATAAACATTACAAACGGTAACTTGATATTGGAAAATGTTGTAATTAAAGATACTACAGTAACACCTGAATATGCAGTAGGAGCACTTATTGCAGTAAAACCGGGCAGCAGTTTATTATTAGAAAATTCAATCATTGAAAATATCAGTGGTCCATTGATTGATGCAAACGGAACAACAGGTATTGGAGATACGATTTTCAGAAACATAAACGGCGGATCAGCCAACGGTGAAATATATGTAAGAAGCAATTTAACCATGAGTGGTTCAACAGTAGAAAACTGTACAGCTTACAGTGGATTCTTATATTCAGCAGCTTCACTTTCAGCATTCAGGATGAATGGAAAATTAGTTATAAATAACTGTACATTCGTCAACAATGTTATTACAACAGGTAATGCAGTAGTAAGTGTTGCTAATAACACGGAAATCTACAACTCCAAATTCATTGGAAATAAGGCAACCAGGGATTCTTCCTATGCTTCAGCAATAGGAATAAGCGGTTCATCCGACCAAACAGTTACAATGAATGTCATCAGCTGTTACTTCGAAAACAACACCTGTGAAGGGGACGAAGGTAACACTGCCATTGCAGGAGCACACTCCATTATGAACGTTACTAACTCAGTCTTCCTAAGAAATGATACCAAACCATTCTTCAGTTATTCAACACCAGAATACGGTGCTAAAGCCATATTAAACGGCAACTATTGGGGTACAAATAACACACTTGAAGATGGTGCAGTTGTCACTGAAGGTAATGAATATGATGAGTGGGAAGATGAATGGGTAACCACACAATATGACGTTACAATAGACAATTGGGTAGTAATCAACACTGAAGTTACACAATTTGAAGACAATAACATGAAATATAATGTTGTCACAACAGCATCAAGTATGGATACAAACGGTCAAACAAGTGAATTAACACAAAGTTTACCTAACTGTATAAATGTAAGTTATCAGGCAACAGCCGGTAGATTCGATAGTAATACTGTAACAATATCCAATAATGTTGCAAATAACGTATTTACTAGCGGATTGGAAGCTTCCACAGTAACCGTAAGTGTTCCAAATATTGAACAAACATTCGAATTGGAAGCACCTGAAATAGATGAAAGCAATTATTTCGGATTGGAATTAATGATAGATGGTACACCTGACGGCGAAACATTTACCTTTACAAGAGATTGTACAAGAGGGGAATCAGAAAACAATGTCACCATTGAAAACAGAAATATTGTAATAGATGGTAACGGTCATACTATTGATGAAAACAATGGCAGATTGTTCATGATTCAAAATTCAAACGTAACTCTTAAAAACCTAATCATCAAAAATGCAGGTACAACCTACAACCCATCCGTACTACAGATATGGACCGGTAACCTGGTAATGGAAAACGTCACAATCGTAAACAGTACCGCCTCTTCAAGCGGTGGAGCATTAGTATATATCAGTGCAGACTCAAATGCAACAATTAACGGCGTAACATTTGAAAACAACACTGCTAGATTCATATCAAATGTAGGTACAACCCTAATAAATAACTCTGTAGTAAAAAATACCAATGCAAACACGTCTTCAATGATTTATTGGGCATTCAACAATGGTCCGTTAACCATTGAAAACACAGTATTTGATAGTAACACTGGTTATTCTGCAGGATTTGCAGCAAATACGAATTCAGTATTAACTATGAACAACGTAACATTTACCAACAATACCATTTCAACAACAGGAAACGGTATTGTATTACATAGTAACGGTACTTTAACCATAAACAATTCCAATTTTGTCGAAAATACCAAGAATGATAGTGGAGCATTAAAAGGACTGATATATATAAGAGCAGATACAATTATTGACAATACATTATTTGAAGATAATTGTCTATACTCAACAAGTACAAGTTCATACTCCACAGGTCAAGGTATGGTATACATAGATAAATCAGGAACAAAATTAAACGTTACCAATTCAGCATTCATCAACAACATAGCAAATAATGGAAGTGCAATATTCAATTATTACGGAATATTCAATATGTCAAATTCAGTGATTATTGGAAGTCCAACTGATAATTTAATATACACGGATTATTCCACATCTTATGCTAATGATAACTGGTGGGGTGCTAATGAAGTACCTAGAGACCAATTCAGAACTACTTCAAGTTATAAGGTAATTACAGATTCATGGGTAATCATGGAAGCTGAAGCTAGTGAAGTAGCCGATGATAAAACAACAATTACAACCACATTAAACAAAGTAACCAATGCTGATGGAGTTGTAAGTGACCTGACTGGATCACTGCCTGATGGATTAGGAGTAACATATGATGTTATAACGGGTACTTTGATTGATTCAACCAACTTGATAAATGGCGTATCAACAGCAACAGTACAAACTGATGATGGTTCATACACAGTCACTGTAACACAAGCTCAGGAATCAATACAATTATCAAATGAAGAAGTTGGGGATATCATCGTAACAGAAGATTCATACAGCACATACTTCAATGATGATGGAACAACAACCTCTAAAGTTAAAGCGGGCAGTACAGTATACATCTCAGGTGAATTATCAAATAAATCATTCATTTTTGACGTACCTGTAACCGTAACCACATACAACCAAACACAGGCAAACCTTACAAATGCTAAATTCGTATTTAATGAAGGTGCCAGTGGCAGTAACATGACTAATATCATCATAAACAACACTGATTATGCAGAAGTGGCTGTATTTATTGATGAAGCAACAGATATGAACATTACAAACAACACGATTACTCAGACAAACAATGACGGTACTACAATAGGAATTGCATTTAACCAAACAACAGGAACTACAATTGAAGCAAATAATATCACAATATCCGGTAAAACATATCCAATAACCAGTAATGAATTATTATCAAGAACGGCGGCTATCCAAGGATACAACTCAAGTTCAAATTACATACTGGATAATGATGTAAACATGGTTGGATTAGGTAATGGTGCAAGTGCATCCTCTTCTGATTCAATGATTGGTATTGAAGTAAGAGGAGAATATTGGATAGATTGGACTACTTATGATATGGGTATGGATGAAAGTAATGATAATATGGTATCTGATAACCGTATAACCGTTAGTGGAGATGTAAAATATAACTATGGTATAAGGTTCGGTAACAATATTGATGGAACAATCATTAACAACAACACCATCGATGTAACTGGTACAGTCTATGCTTGTGGTATAGAAACCAATAAAGGTGATGATATACAGGTATTGTACAATAACATTAAAGCTGCTGCAGAAAACTATACCTATGGGGTATATGTATCCACAGGTGGTATGGGTAATGTAAATGATGCAACAGTATTTGCTAATGTTATTAACATAACTGGTAAAGATTGTTATGGTATTGAATTATTCGGCCCTGATGAAACAACAGTAAGTGAAAATATAATCTATGCTACTGGTGATTATGTATTTGGTATAGGTGGATATAACAGTAATCAAAACACCCTTACAGAAAACAACATAACAGTTGTTGGTGATTCAAGCAAAGTAAAACAAGTAACAGCGGACAGTCTTGGTCAGGATATTGTAGGTATCTCATTTGCTGGACCTGCTAATCCAAAGAACAATGTTGTAACTAACAACAATGTAAACGTCACAGACATAAACGGTAATGAGGTATATGCTGTAACAATCAACGGTGATGACAACGCTGTAACCGATAACAATTTATACGGTACAAATTGTATGGGTGATGAAGCTGTTAAATCTACTGGTGACAATACAGTTGAAAACAACGGTCCTGTAGGTGACATAATAATTACCAACGACACATACAGTAAATACTTCGATGAAAATGGACTATTCAAAGTAACAAAACAACTTCCAGGTTCAAGTGTATTCTTATCTGGTGAATTCACAGATAAAGACTTCGTATTCAACGTTCCTGTAAATCTCATAACCGCAGAAAATCAGGCAATATTAAATAACTCAATAATCACATTCAATTCCGGTGCAGTTGGCAGTAACATATCCAATATCATTATCAACAACAAAGACTACTGTGAGTATGTGATATACTTAGATCATGTTGATGATGTAACAATTGAAAACGTAACCATTAACCAAGAAAATACTGTTGCTGATTCAACTCACTCAATAGGTATAATCTATGGTAAAAATATCACAATCAAAGACAGTGCAATTACCACTATCGGTAAATGTTTAGATATTGATTATACTTCAAATAGTAAAGTCTTCACATCTTCAATATACTCATTAGCAACCAAAGCTTTAGTAATTGATTCAAACACAATTACCACAAAACAAAATGGTGAAGCTACTGATTATGGTACTATTGAATGTTTAGATTTACGTGGAGACATGACATATGATGAAGATGAGTATGAATATGTCGGAGAAACATTTGAAGATGCACGTATAGTAAACAATGTAATCAATACAGAAAGTGAATGTTATACATATGGATTAGTATTCAATTATGCGGTAGAAGATTGTGTCGTTGATAACAACACATTCAATTCCTACAGTACTTTCTACAGTAATGGTATTGAAGCATTCAACACTTCAAAAGTAAACATAACCAATAACAACATAAACGTTAATTCCGCAGATTTCGCATATGGTATATACTTATCAGGAATGGTTGATTGGAATACTTATGAGACAAGGTTAACCGATTTCAACTATGTTGCAAACAATACACTCGTCTGTAACAGTAATGTTGCATATGTAGTCGAGTTATACCTAGCTTCAAACAACACATTCATAAACAACAACCTAACTGCAAATACCAATTATTCAATCGGATTTGCAGGAAGTGATTCTGGTGATAATACAATATCATACAACAATGTAGTATTAAATAATGACATGGTTCAAACGGAAGTGCCAAATTATGATTCAATTGACAGCTATCCTGCAGGTGTAAAAGTAGTCTTTGGTTACATGGGATATCCTGGAGGTAACGTGATAACATTCAACAATATAACAGTAAATGCAGATACCGATGACATATTATACACGGTAAACCTTACAGATGTTGAATCCAACACAGTAACCGATAACATTTTAATTGGTGTAAATACTGTAGGATCTTCTTCTGTAGTATATACTGGAGAAGATAACACTGTTGAAAGAAACTTACCTAAATCTGTTAATGTAACAATGGATGAAATTGTCGGATTCATTGGACAGGAAACAATACTTTCCGTATCAGTAATTGATGAAGATGGTGAAGATGTCCAAGACGGTATAGTAACCTTTACTGATGCAAAAGGTAACCTATTAGGTGTAGCAAATGTTGAAAATGGATTTGCAGCAATCGGTGTAACATACAACAAGACACTTGAAACAACAATCACGGCAGAATATGCTAACGAATACATGACTGCAACTGCTGAAAACAATTTAACCATCAGAAAAGTAGTAACAATCATTACAATCGATGAATTTACTGCAACTGTAGGTGAAGAAGTTACCATAACAGCAAGAGTAGTTGATGTAAATGATAATCCGGTAACAAACGGTAAGGTCGTATTCAAAGTAAATGGTAAAACATTGAAAGATGGAAGCGGCAAGGTAATCTATGCCAAAGTAGTTAACGGTGTAGCAACCATTACATACACTGTTCCTGAAGATTGGACAGATGCTAATATCACTGCTGTTTACTCAGGTTCAAGCAAATATGAAGAATCTCAAGAAACTGCTGCCATTAACATGACTGCAACAACTCCTGCATTAACAATAGAACCTATCACTGATAGCATAACTATTGGTACACAAGTAACTCTCAAGGCTAGTGTAACTGGAACATCAAGTCCACTTAATAATGGAAAAGTAGTCTTCAAATTAAATGGTAAAACATTGAAAGATGAAAGTGGTAAAGTAATCTACGCTAAAGTTGTAAATGGTGTAGCAACACTTGACTACACATTTGCTGACGTAAAAGCAAAAGTTTACACACTTAGTGCAGTACTTATAAGCACTGAATATGAAAGACTTGAAGATTCAACTGAAATTTCATTTGTTAATTAAATGGTAGAATAATTAACCTTATTCTACTTTATTTTTTTTTATAATTATTGTGTTCATGTTTAAGACTTGTTTTAAGGCACATGATTTGATTCTATTTTTAAAGACAATTATGCATATTCTATCTATGAAACTAATTTTACAATATTGGATGATATATTCAATAGGATATGCCAAAAATAATCACTAATCTAGTTCTGTAAAAATAATAAATAAGTAAAAAAATCGTCTACATCTATTAATATAAGTTTTTTAAAGAGACTTGGCCAAAAGTATTTTAAAACAAAAAAAAGTATTACTTATATAAGTCAAGAAGAAAAAAAAACTTCCATAAACATATATTTTATAACAACCATTTTTTCATTTTAAAGCAAGTAAACAATAAACAGCATAACATTTCTTTCTTTTATTATAAAAGATTTAAACCCAGAAATAATCATACTGCATGGAATACTCTCTTTTGCCTTTGTTCAAATCAAATAACGACAAACATGTGATAATAACAATAATGGACAATAAGGGATAAACATTTTTTTATATTGCATCTATTATATATCTGGATGTCTTGGTTATAATTTGATTTTACTTGGAGTAGTCTGGACCCACTTACACAATAGCTCAAAATTGAACCTATGCTTACATTTTCGTATAATATTGGCTGCAGCGTTTACATCTGCGTTAATAATTTTTCCATTTTGTGTTTCGTATAATCCACGTTGGACTCTATTGCCCTTAAATTCATATTTAACTTTATCTTCCTTCTTTTTATCCTTCTTTTTTTTATCCTTCTTCTTTTTATCCCCCTTATTTTCAGCGTCTTTTTTTTCTTGGTATTCTGGTAGTATGTCTTCATCTAGGAAGCTGCTTTGGCTTGTGTATGATTCTTCCTGTATTATAAGGTCTATTTCGTGTATTTGGCATCGTGTTTCTAGTTTTTGTTTGAATTGTTTGAATGCTATGTGTGAAAATATTTGGTTTTGTTTTTTTCCCAGATTGGTCTTGTGCTGGAAATTATTGTTGTATCCAAGCACAATTGTACCTACATCTTGTTGTTTGCATTTTTTTATGATGAAGTTTACTGTTTGGTTGAGGAAGTTGTCTTGTATGTTTTTGAATTTTTGGTTTATTTTTCGGATTCTATTGGATGTTTTACGTCCTTGTTTATTAAGTATTGATTGGTAGTGTGCTGTTTTCTTACATTTGAAGTATATTTGATTTTTTAATTTTCTCCCGTCCACAATACATGGAGGCCCTTCGGTTGTAA
Source organism: Methanosphaera sp. BMS (assembly GCF_003268005.1). NCBI lineage: Archaea > Methanobacteriati > Methanobacteriota > Methanobacteria > Methanobacteriales > Methanobacteriaceae > Methanosphaera > Methanosphaera sp. BMS. The sequence continues at coordinate 42,723 of NZ_CP014213.1, forward strand.
CAATTGTTGCAAAATTATTTACACCAGGATCAATACCCATAATTTTATCCTTATCCAAATCCAGTGGCTTTTTTTCAGCTTCATAAGTGAAATTTGCCTTAAACATCTTTCCATTATTTATAGGAATGATTTCCACTTGAATAATCTTTTTATCTCGTATGTTCTCAGGAATTTTTATTCTAGGTCTACAATTCTTTGATTCCAACACTTTCTTATACTCCCTACTTAAGGGTAATTCTATAAAACCCTCTTCCAGCTTCTTTTTAGAAGAAGTAACAGATTCTTTCGGAATTATAATGTTATGTAATCGATAATTCTCATGTTTTTTAGGCGGATTAACCTTTTGATTATATTTACCATCAATTTTTTTATTTTTCAACTCAATATATCCATTGAATGATTCAACATGCTTTTTTATAGTAGTATTAGCTAACTGAGCCTGAAGAAAAGAATATTCCATCTTAAATTCTTCTTTGACCTTGTTAATTATTGGTTTAAAATTTATTTTCTTAAAATGCTTTCTGTCAGTAGATTTAACAAATGGCGTCTTTTCCACAGCACAATTTCTCAAATAGTTAAGTTTCAAGGAAATATCCACTAAAACATTATATTGTTTCTTAGTAAGACCACGAATAAGAATACTTTGAGTTAATAAAACATTTTCATCTGACATAATCTCTCTTAGTTCACCTCCCCTATAATCACTGAATAAACATAATCACATAATATCTAACAAAATGTTCCTCAATAAACATTCATAACAGTCCCCCATATAAAGACATAACATATTACATGATTATATTATTATATTATTCATAGATACTATATAAATAAAATGAGAGCGTCTGATAAGTATTCAAAGGGGAGTCATGATAAGTATTCAAAGGGGGGTCATGATAAGTAATAATAATATAATTATTTTAAATTTTAACTAAAACAGATGCTAATAAATTAGTAAGTGTATAAAAGTATTACTCAAGAGTGAAAAAACATAATTTATGCCAACACTCTTAAATAAAAAAAAAAATAATAAATGGGGAATTTAAGTTAACATGCCCGTTAAAATAGCCATACTTTTTTTTTTCAATGTTTGAGTATTGGACAAAACTCTTAAATTACTTATTTTATCTTAATTTTCCATATTTATTCTTATTTTAGTTTTTTAATGGTGTATTGTTCTTTTTTTATTTTAGTTTTATTATTTTTTTAATTATTTTTATTTTTTTATTAATTTTTTTCTGCGTGTATTTTGCTTGTTTTTGATAGTTACAGTTAGTTTTATATATTATTTTTTATATAAATAATTATAATTATTTAATATTTAATATAAGTAGTTAGTTAGTCTTTAAACTAAGTATTAATGTTTATTTAATTGTATTTTTATATTTTGATTATATTTTGTTAGATTTATTAAATATTATATGGTTGGGTGTTTATGTTATGTATTCTGAAGTTTTTGATGAAAAGAAACGTTTGTTACGTGAGCGTGGTTTGATTAGTTTTGTTTTGGATGATGATTTGTTGTTTTTTATCAAGTTTTTTGTTGAGAATTATTGTCAGGAAATTTGTGGTTATTTTGAGCAAAAAGGAACTGGACGTCCTCGTTATCCAATTGAAAACATGCTTGGATTGCTTTTATATGCTTATTGTAATAAAGTATTTTCTCCGAAGGACATAGAGAGCAATTCACGTACTAATATTCCTTATATGGTGTTGATGGATGGGTTAACACCATCTAGTCGTAGTATTAGTCGTTATCGTTTTGTTTTAGGTTGTTATTATAAGTCTATTCTTTCTAGAACATTGCAGTTGGCTGTTGATTTGGGTTTAACAGATTTTGATCATGTAGCAATTGATGGTACAATTATTAAAGCATATAACAGTAGTTTTAATGTTATTCGTAAAGTAGATGTTAATCGTTTAATTAAAATACTAGAAAATGATAATCATGATGAAGAGATTATAAATAAGTTAAGAAAACCTGCTTATAATTTGTTAAATAGTGATATGAAGTTAAAAGAAAAACTTGACTTTTTATATCATTTGAAAGAAGAATTAAAAAGTAGTGGGCAAAAAACTGTGGCATTGTATGATAGTGAAGCTCGTTGGATGTTAAACAAAAAAGGAAAAAAAGAAATATCATACAATCTTCAAACAGCAGTAGACTACACAAGCAAACTAATATTAGCTATTCATGTTTCCAATCACCCTACTGACCATTATCAACTACCACCAACACTAACCAAAGCCATACAAAATAGTCCAGTACCATTAAATAAAATAAGTGCCGATACAGGATACCATAACGAAGTAAGCAGCAGCATACTACAAAAATACGAACTAGATGGATATATAGTTAACAGAAAACAAACCAAAGACCACAAAAAACAATACAATTCCAACCCATTCCATAAAGATAATATGATAGAAATTGAAGGAACTAATGCATTTTTATGCTTTAATAATGAACTACTAACATTCAAATACCAATACGTAGTTAATAACAAAAATAAAAAGAAACAAGAAGACCCATATGAAATAAAAAGAATATTCAACAATCCCGAAGCATGTTACATCTGCCCATACAAAAAATTATGCTTCACTGACTCACATACACACAGACAAGTAACAGAATATGGATCAGAATACACACAACAGATGAAATACAAACTCGAAACCATCGAAGGAAAAGAAGAATACAAAAAAAGATCCAAAACAGTAGAAGCACCATTCGGAACATTCAAACAACAATACCACATCAACAAACTACCATTTATCAAAACACAAAACATAGAAAACAACATAAACCTATACAGCATAACATACAATATAAAACGAATAATAAACATGATAGAACTAGAATTAGATGTAAATAAAGAATATCAAACATTTAAAAAAGAAAAAATAAAAGAATATCAATTATAAAAAAAATAGAACATTTACTAACCTCCTCAAAAAACACACCCTCTTTTTTTACAAACACCTAATAAAACAAATAAAAATATAACAATGTTAATTATTTTAATAAAAAATCTAAATAAACACAAAAAATAAGGAAAAAATGATGAAAAAACTCCAATAAAATATCAACATTGATAAAATAATAATATTCAAAAATAGGTTAAAACAAGAAAACAAGAAAATATAAAACGATTAAGCAGAAAATAAAAGAATAAAAAGTTTTGTCATATACTCTGTTTTAATTATCATTGAATGTCACATTATGTGAATATAACAATTCGGTACCGAATGATTCATAAACCTGAATTTCGGCTCTTGCCGGCTTGTTATCACTTGATTTATAATATGGGATATTCAACTTATAAGTTTGGTTTGCTGTAACATCACTAATGGATCCGGTATCATATGTTTCATCTATCTGGGCACCTTTATCGTCATACCATACGGCTTTAACCTGAACGTTTTCCAAGTTACGCTGTGATTTTAAATTTCCTTGAATACCGCCGGTATAATAACCGTAACTGACTTTTAAATCACTGGAGACATTGCTAATTTCGATTGACTGGGCCTTTGAATTCATATCATTTTCATAACTTAACCCACCGATAACTCCAACCAATATGATAATTATCACTGATGCTATAGGAACCAACCATAACATCCTATTGTCTTGTTTAGGCATTTGAGGAGCTGTTTGCTGGTTGTCACCAAAGTTATGGACATACTCTGGATTTATATTTGCAACATTGCTGACTTTATCCTTTTCCATAAATGCAACAACACCTGCTATCAGATAAAATAGGAATCCGAGAAGACCAAAGAGGGATGTTCCAATCAATACTCCCAATCCGCATACAATATACTGTGCTGCAGCTATCTTATAGTCCTTATTAAATAACCATATGCCCGCAAGACCAAGCAGACTTGATATCAATGTTATTGAACCGTTGGTCATTAACTCGGCACTAATTCCTGAAAAACCATAGGCAGCGAAGGCTCCGCCTAATCCAAATATCATAGCAATAACTGCTAATATTGGATTTATTTTCATTTTTACACCTCGTTGATATTATACATTTTTTAAAAGTAATTAATTATAAATTCATATCTTTAATCATCTTGATTTTAAAATAAAATATTATTCTTTCATTATTTTTTGTTAATCCAACTGAAATTTCATATTTTTCAAATTAATTACTATAATTTTATATTTGTAATTATTTAATAATATATTTTAATTATTCTAATCTAATTTAATCACATATCATGGGCATATAAAATCTATTTTTTTCATGAGGTGCCATGTTATATAATAGTAAAGAATAGATATTTAAATAAACAAATATAATAATGAAAATAACAATTATGTTTTAAGGAGATACATATTATGAAAGTATTAGGAATCGTAGGAAGTCCAAGAAAAGATGGAAACTGTGACGTATTAGTAAAAAAATTTTTAGACAATGTAGAAGGAGATACCGAATACATATTTTTAAATGAAAAACAGTTACATGGTTGTAATGCATGTATGGGATGTGTTGAAGGTGATTGTGTAATTGATGATGATGGAAACAGCATTATCAAGTCATTACTTGACTGTGACATTTTAGTATTTGCATCACCTATATACTATGGACAAATCACAGCACAAGCAAAAGCATTCATCGATAGATTCTATCAAATATCCAGAAACCCTGAAAAATCATTGGAATCAAAAAAAGTGGTTACAATCTTTACACAGGCACAACCTGAAAATGTATTCGGCGATTATATTGACTCATTTAAAGTCATGCCATTTGGATTTATGGGTATGGAAGTAATAGGTAACATTACCGCTATGGGAACTCAGGACAAAGGTAATGAAGAAGAACTTGAAAAATATATAGAAGAAGTAAAAGACATAGCCAGATCAATTAAATTATAATCGATCTATTCTTCTTTTTTTTAAGTTTCTTTATGAAACAATACTTATTTTTTTAGCACTACTTTATTTAAATTTTATTTCTGAATTCATTAATTTATGTGACTTATATTGATTAGTCTTCTCATTTCAAGGTTTAAAAAAATATAAAAAAAGATTCAAGGAGTAAACTCCTTTTTTTTATGAATATTATTTGGTGTTTAAATAAAGTGGTGTAATCAGACTAGCAGTCTTCCATACTGCCGTCCATAAAGCTACCATAACCTTTGAAGTCCATTAATCCATGACCGGAGAAGTTAACTACAATGGTTTTTTCTTCACCTGTTTGTTTACATTTCTGTGCTTCATCGATAGCTACTTTTATTGCATGGTTTGTTTCAGGTGCCGGGATGACTCCTTCGCATTTTGCAAACATTTTACCTGCTGCAAATACTTCCGTTTGATGTGCCGTTCTTGGGGTGATGTATCCCTCATTCTTAAGTAATGATACCTGTGTGTTCATTCCATGGTATCTGAGTCCACCTGCATGTACTGATGGGGCTACAAAGTTATGACCAAGTGTAAACATCTTTAAAAGTGGTGTAAATCCTACTTCGTCACCGAAGTCGTAAGTGTATTCACCTTCTGATAATGTTGGACAAGCTGATGGTTCAACAGCTAAGAATTCACAGTCGGTGTTTCCTTTGATTTTTTCTTTAATAAATGGGAATAATGATCCTCCGAAGTTACTTCCTCCACCTACACATGCAATCATGGTATCAGGTTCTTCTTCAGCTATTTCGAGTTGTGTTTGAATTTCCTGGCCGATAACAGTCTGGTGTAATATGACGTGGTTTAATACACTACCAAGTGTGTATTTTGTTTTTTCATCACTTAATGCATCTTCTACCGCTTCGGATATTGCTATACCTAATGAACCAGGATGATCAGGTGTTTCTTCCAATATTTTTCTTCCGACTGCTGTCTGGTTACTTGGGGAGGCATAAACGTTTCCATCGTATAGCTGCATAATTGTTTTTCTGAATGGTTTTTGATCAAATGATACTCTTACCATATAAACTGTACAGTCTAAGTCCATGAGAGATGCCGCTAATGATAATGCGGTTCCCCATTGACCTGCACCGGTTTCTGTCGTTAGTTTTTCAACACCTTCTTTTTTTGCAAAGTATGCCTGTGCTATTGCACTGTTTAATTTATGACTTCCCGTTGGGGATGTATCTTCTCGTTTATAATATATCTTTGCGGGTGTGTTTAGTTTTTCTTCCAATCCTTTTGCTCTGCAGAGTGGAGTTGGTCTTCCAAGTCTTTGGTATAACTCTCTTACTTCTGTAGGAATTTTTATATATCTTTCTGTTGAAAATTCCTGTGCTAAACATTCATTTACGAATATGTCTGGTAGTGTGCTTATCTGGTCTTTTCCTTCACTGTTTTTTGGTGCAGGTAATTCAACTGGTAAATCTGCATTTATATTATACCAATTTTTTGCCACATCGTCACTTGTTAATTCTATTTTATATTCCATTTTTTTCAATCCAATTGTTGTTTTTCAAATAATAATATGATAATTTTCATTAAAACTTTTTTTAATTAAAATATTTTTATTCTTGAGTAATATATTTGTATATTGTATTATTTATAATTCGTTATCTTTTTTCTATCCCTTGTAATTTATAAAAAAGCTTTACAAATTAAAACTTTTGCGATAATTCTTTAAATGTTTAAAAACAAATATTCTAATTAATTATTGGGTTGGTTATTATGAATAGTAAACAATTAACACTAAAGGACTTAAATATTAAGGATGAGCTAATTTTTATAAAATATTACTATAAATATCTGTTATCATATTGTCAAGAATATGACCTTCAATACAATGGGTTACTTGCTGTTGAAATCATTAAGCTTGGGGAGTTTGTTGATCGGATTACTTCCGATGAGAATGCTGTAATAAAGGATAAGGATATGAAATATTTAATTAGAATAGCTGAAGGTAGGGTATTTAAGGAAATTGATGAATTATCGCCTATGTATAATCGTAAGAATACTCATGACATTCTTAAGATTCCACGATATAAAATGTATCATATTCTTGAAAGGCATGGTTTCTAAAATGGGTAAATATTTATCTTAGTTATTAATTTACCCTGGTATTCATAGCAATCATGTTTATATGTTTAACTGTTTATAATTATTCTAGCTTTACGTTAAATTATATTCTGTTATAGTCATAATTTATTTAAAGGGGATGTCATTCATTAATATTCACTTGATACAAATGAAAGAATATATTAAAAAAGTCATATATAAATATATATAGATAATGAAATTTAGAGGTTTTATGATGAGCGAGCAATTATCATTCACACAATTATTACGTAAAAATGATTTTATCGAAGGCAATAACAGTACCGATGAAGAACCTATTGATATGGAAAATGACTTTGATCCTGATGAAAATATAGAAAATCTTGAAATGAAAACATTTGAAGAAGAAGCTAAACTTGTTGAAGAGGAAGAAGCCAGAAAAGCAGAGGAAGCCAGAAAAGCTGCTGAAGCTAAAAAAGCAGCAGAGGAAGCTAGAAAAGCAGAGGAAGCAAGGAAAGCTGAAGAGGCCAGGAAAGCTGAGAAAGCTCGGAAAGCTGAAGAAGCCAGAAAAGCTGCAGAAGCTAGAAAAGCAGAGGAAGCTAAAAGAGCCGCCGAAATTAAAAAAGCTGCCGAGGCTAGAAGAGCCGAACAAGCCAAAAGAATTGCTGCAATTGAAGAATCTGAAGATACAAGAGTCATATTCATTGGAAATAAACCAGTCATGAATTATGTTTTATCAATCGTCACATTAATGAACAAAGATGTTAAAAGAATCAGCATAAAAGCAAGAGGAAAAGCTATTAACAGGGCTGTAGATGTTGCAGAAGTAGTCAGACACAAATTTGTGACTAAAACCCAAATTGAAGATATTCTAATAAATACCGAGGAACTATTCAGGGAAGATGGTTCTTCATCAAACGTTTCAACCATAGATATTATACTCAGGGTTTAATTCTTAAAATTTTTTTTAAGAACAATTATCTTTTTTTTCACCTTTTTTTAGTCAATTTTATAATTGAATTAATTTAGCAATACTTTATTTGAGAGTTGATAGTGATGGAACTTATAGATATTGGATTAAATTTAATGCATAAATCATATAATAAGGATCGCGTTGATGTAATAAATCATGCAAGGGATGTTGGAGTAACAAAATCCATTATTACCGGAAGCAGTTTAACATCAAGCAAACTTGCAGTAGACTATGCAAGCAAACATCCTAATGTATTATACGCTACCTGCGGAGTTCATCCTCATGATGCAAAAACATGCGATGAAAACACTATAGATACATTAAGAAACCTTGCGAGTAATAGCTGCGTTGTAGCAATAGGCGAATGTGGGCTGGATTATAACAGAAACTTCTCACCCCAAAATGTTCAACGCAAATGGTTTGAAAAACAGGTAATATTGGCAGAAGAATTGGACATGCCACTATTTTTACATGACAGGGAATCTTATGATGATTTTAATAAAATAATGAAAAAACATAAAAAGATAGCTGGCAGGTCCGTTGTGCATTGTTTTACAGGAACAAAATATGAGGCAGAAGATTATCTTGATTTGGGTTGTTACATAGGCGTAACAGGATGGATATGTGATGATAGGCGAAATGATGAATTGCTCAAAGCAATAAAGGTTATACCACCAGAAAAATTAATGATAGAGACTGATGGTCCATTCTTGACTCCAAGAGACTTTGAACAAAAACCAAAGAATAACCGAAATGAACCAAAATATCTTCCCCATATCTTAAAAAGAATTGCTAAAGAAATGGATATTGATTCAGAAGAACTGGGAAAACAGGTAACAGTTAATACTAAGGAATTCTTTAATATCTAACTTCCCCGTTCATATATTTTTCATGTTTCTTAATTCAACATCCTCAAAAAAAAATCATGATTTTATAAATATTTCATCAATTAATTAAATACTGCCTTGTGATATTTTAAATACACTCCTCTTATAATATCGTATTTTAAAATCAAGGCATGAATCATGAGTAGTTATATAAATATAAAATGATAAATAAGTACATATCTGTAAACAATCGTAGTAAGAGAAATAAGAATATGACATGTGAAAATTTAAAAGAAGAACACGTACAAAAATTAAAAGAATTAGAAAAAACTTTACCTTCATTTGAGGAATTTGAAGAATATTCTGATAAATTCAAAGCGTTATCTGACCCAACACGATTGAAAATATTGTACTTACTATCTGAAGGTTCATGTTGTACATGTTCGATACAGGAAATATTGGATAAACCACAATCAAATATATCCCACCATCTGAAGATATTGAAGAATGCAGGGTTTATCGATAGTAAAAAAGATGGTATCTGGGTCTACCATAAAGTCAAAGATCCAGAGATAATCAAATTATTGGATGATTTAAGTAATTTAATTACCAATTAAATCCAAACAATTACTTTTTTTTTTAATTTTATCAAGTGTAAATATGACATTTAAAATATATTGTTCCATATGTGGTTATGAAAATAATTCAAACAATACCCTCTGTCAAAGATGTAATGAATTTCTACATAAGGACAACATACTATCCGACAATAAGCAATTAAACTCAATAGATGAATTATTTGCTAACATATATCATCAGAAGTTAAACGATGCAATCCTAACACTCGACAGCTATGAAGTAATAATACAAAACATCATAGAAAGTGGAGAAAACGGGATTATCTATAGAAAGAATATGACGCCACTGGAACGGGTCGTAGCCATAGCAAAGGCATATTCAATAGTAATTACCAAAGAGATTGGAAATAACTATGGTGAGTACGCATATAATGTGATATGCATAGATAAGACATTTGATTCATCAATTCAAATAGCAACAATCCTACATGAGTTGACACACCACTTATTCAATGAGATACTTAAGCAAATCCTAATATATGTATGGAATGTAAAGAAATCACCCCTGCTTGATGCCTTTGTACAAACGTTGGTTTCCCTTCCACCTGTACTTTTGGCCTCGGAGTATTGTGCAAGTAAAACTGAAGAAAGGTATCTTCCAAAAGAATACGTGTCATACTCATCGTTCAATCAGATAGCAGGTGATTTAAACTATGATGGCAAAATACTTTTGAATACCTTCGTCATAGCAAATGGAATCAGCGAATCCATCATAAGGATATTGTCTAACTTTATTGACAATCAACTGGAAGATAAAATAAGACAGGAGTTTGAAAGAAACAATACCGAAGAGATAGCTAATCCCATCTGTATAGAAGATAGAATAATAAACAATCCAATTTTAAGAAACGTATATCTCATGAACATGATAACTGAAAGTTATGAATTGCTCAATGATGAAAATTACCGTCATCTGATAGAGCGAAACAGGGATTTATTCGAAAAAGCATATGAAAAAATCAAGACAGATTAACATCTTCCTTTAACAAGTTCTGATTAGTCCACATCTTTTTTATCAGAATAAATCTTAATCAAATCGAAATTTAATTTTTCAAGGGACTCTCCATTCAAATACTTTATGAGAATATTAATCAAATCATTCTCCATAAACATAATTTCATCATCATTCAAGCCAACAAACGATTGATTAAATAGGAATTTGATGGAATCCCAATCCAAATTCAATGAATATAAGGTATTTCTCAGATATGACATATAATCATTTTCAAGTGGATTTACTCCCCTTTGAATGTTAAAGCTTGACTTAACAATAAATTTCTTAAACAGGCTGATTAATCGATTGTTATTATCGCCAAACAATTCATAGATATATGCTTCCATGTCATAAGAGGAATGATATTCTGTATAAAAACCTCCGGATATGAATTTATTTCTAAGAATATGAATTAAATTCAAGGTCAAATCTTCAAATGATTGATTTATAGGTCTTGTCTGACACAACCGGTCAAACTCGACTATGTCATCCACAACACTGTTTTTAATAATCTGATAATAAAAAATTACGTGTGGATTACTGTTTAATAAGTAGACGGCATATTGTGAAAGACTGTAATTGTTAGTTAATATCTCGTCAAATGGATTATGATTTTTGTCCCTAAGCAGTGAGATATAATCCTTCACAAGATGCTTAACTGATTTGCTTATCAGTTTTTCATTCTCTAATTCCTGAACTGTCAATATTATATCTTCAATGTTATAATAGGGGTACTCCTTGCTAAAGAGTTTGAGGTTGCCTTTTCTATGAATATAGTCAAGCAATATTATTTTAAGGTATCTGTGTTCAATTTCTTTAACACATCTTCCATGGTTGTATACCGATTTGATGCTGTCAGTAACTACTGATTCGTTCAGAGGTTTATCAGGGCAATATGATGTCTTATCGATGGAATAATCCTCATTGATTTTTATGATGTCGCCCGGTTTAATATACTCCGAGTTAATGCTTGATAAGAGTTCAACCAATGTTATATGAGGATCCTGTTTTTTACCACAGTTATAGCAGTATTTGTCTATGTATAAAATTTTTTTACCACAAAATTCGCAGATAATCTTCTTGTCAGCTGTATTGGCCAGATATCTTAAAATTTCATAGTCATAATCAAATTCATGGTTATTATAGGAACGTCTATTTGATAAATGATTAATCAGGCTGTTTATACGAAATATTACATTATTTTCATTAACTTTTTTGTTAATGACTTCATTATATACTTTAAACTTAATCAGATAACCGTCACTCTCATTAAGATGATTTTCGGATAATTTTTCATTAAAATTACTTGAAAATTCCTTCTCTCCAATGTACTCATTGAATGTTGCTAAAGTTTTATCTATTGACATTCCAATGCAATTCCTTTTTAATCCAGACAGGATAGATTATAATTTATTATTTGTAGTTAATCGTATAATTTAGTTTTGATAAATTATTGAAATATAAAAATAGTTGGTGATTAATTGGATTTGAAAGAAAAGTGAAAGATAGGTTGGTTTAACCAACTTTATCTAGGCCTATCGGTCCATCTTTTTCCGTCCATGTTTCAACATATCTTCCAGGAGCCATTCCCTCATATTGTCCTTTTTCATTATCACTTACTGTAAAGTAGGATTTATGAACATCTGATTGGGAACTTGATGTTTTCTGTGAGCTTGTCTTTGTTTGGGTCTTTTTGTTTGAGGCAGTTTGTGTTGTAGTGTTGGTTGAGTTTGTCTGATTGCTACTTATGTTTTGTGTATCGTTTGCCGTGGTGTTATTTGTGTCATTTGTCGTGTTGTTATCCGATAATTTAAACGTATCTGTGGAGAAAAGAACGATTCCCAGCAATATTAAAACAACTGCGGCTATAATGGCAATTTTCATATTTTCTCTCAATATTATACCTCTTATTTAATTTACATAACTAATATATTTTCTTTTAATATTTAAATATTTTGTACTTTTTAATGCATAATCAATTTTCTAAAAAGGTACACGATCAATTATTTTTTCTAAATATTCATTTATAGTCAACCATATTAAAATCAATCGGATTAAAATGGTACTTTTTGAAATAAAACAGATAATCATGGAAAAAACTATATTTTTAATCGCTCTGATTTAAGAAATAATTCCATATTGTTACTTATATTAAAAAATAATGCATAATTATATGGCAGTGTCCAAAATACAGTCTGAGTTTTGATGTCTGTTAACCTTATAACATTATTTAATAAATTGTTTTATTTTTTCATTGATTAAATAAATGTTAAAATACAATATAATATTATACAATTAGTTAATCTTCAATTAAATTATATATTAAATATTATTTAATCAACAGACTTATTTTTATCAGTATTTTAATATATGGTTGATATATATGTCGTCGTTAATTTATATCAGTTTAATGAATTTGTTATAATGAGTTTAGAGTTATAAAATAAGTTTATATATGTGTAGGGAGTTATATAATATTATGTTAACGAAAATAACCCCTACAGATATATGTATTAATTTTGAAGTAGTTAAATTTTTCGGTGAAGAAGAAAAATTATTGGTCATGTTACCAGATACTGTTTCACCTGATGTTATACCGTTTTTAGGATTCTTTAACTCCGATATTGATGGTGTTTTGTATTTTAAATCAAATCCTATTTGTCCTGATTGTGGATTGGAATTGGTTGAAAGTACTGTTGAAGAATTTTATCCCAATAAATTAGATAATGTTTATAGGATTGTTTATAGGTGTCCTGATAAAAAATGCGGTAAGAAACACAGGGCTAAATTAGATAAATTTATTGATGATAGCTCTAATTATACTAATAATATGAAACAATTGGGTTCTAGACTTCAATTTATTGAAAAGATAGCCTATCGTAAAATGAGTGAAATTTTTCAAGCTATTCTTGGAATAAGAATACCTAAGTCTACCATGTATAATCATCAAGATCAAACTAGTGATGAAATATTAACTGCCGTTGAAAAAGAAATTGATGCAGAAGTTGAAAGACAAGAAATAGAAGCATCTGGAAACTATAATTATGATGAACAGTTTATGAAAGTATCCAAAAATAAAAAAGCAAAATTACAATTGCTTGATGCTAACACAAAATATGCATATCCTGCCATGATCCTTAATCAAGATAAATTTGATTCTGATACTATTTTAAATTACTGGAATACGATTTTATCAAATTTACCAAAAGAATGCATGATTACTGATGGTCATACAATGTATCCATCAATTTGTAAAGAATTTGAAATAGAACAAGCATTATGCACTTTTCATGCCATCCATAATGTGCGAGATAAACCATATAAGATAATAAATAGAAACAATACAAAAAGAAAAAATAAATCAAAGAAGATTAAGACTATTGAAGAAAATTTAACAGAATTGAATAATCAATACATTCCTAAACGAGGTAGATTTCAAAAAAACGATACTAAACAACGTAAATTGTATGAAAAAATACAATCCAAAAACAGACAGATATCTACATTAAATCAAGAAATCCGAACGTTAAATAAGGAAGATAAAGAACTAAATAAATATATGGATAAGATATCCTTAATATTCAAATCAAAAACTCTTAAAACAGCCAAGAATAGATTAAACAGACTAAAAGAAGATAAAAGTAAATTACCTGATTCTATAGTGGATGCCCTTGACAAAATAGATAAAAAATTTGATAAACTAACTAAACACATTGGAAATGATGATATACCTAGTACAAATAATTTAGTCGAATTATTTTTCAATGTTACATGTGGTAATAAGTTAAAGAAACATTATAGGACCGATAAAGGGGTTGATAGAAGAATGAGGGCTAATAGATCAAGATGGAATTATAGAGTATGCTTGGGAAAAACAGATTTTATCTTATCGGTCTTTGTAATACAACCCACTGAAAAAATATTAAATTTATAGGAAGTCAGACTGTATTTTGGACACTACCTAATTATATAAGTTTTAATAATGATAGTATTAAGTATAAAAAATAAAGGAGGAAAATCAAAATGGTAAATAAGAAAGTACTGTTTACATTATTTATCATATTGGGTATAATGACTGCTTCATCAGTAGTATCCGCAGGATTATTTGATTCTTCAGCATCCAATGATTTGAATGTATCTGATATTACAATTACCAGTGAAGGATATTCCATGTACAAGGTCAACTGTGAAGTTACTCCTAAAAAGGATTTCAGCTACCTTGAAATGCAAGTAATCTTCTATGACAGTGATGATGCTGTTGTTGGTAAAAGTTCACTTGTATGGAATGTTAATGATCCAGAAAAAGATCAGTTAATGAAAGTGTCCGGTACAGCAATGACAGATGATGCAAGTTCTAGACCAGCACGTGCTGAAGTATACTTTGTTGACTCTGCATTTGGAAGTACAAAGGATGATGCGATATATGTTCAAAATGTAACCATGTAAAAATATTTAAATTTTTTATTTTATTTTTTTTTATCATATCCGTGAATTGAGTTTATTTTTTGGGAATAACGTAGTTATTTGCTTTATTATGGGATACTATCTAACTTAATTGATTTAATGACTGCTTCATCTACTATATGCAGGATTATTTGATTCATCATCGTCTGATGATTTGAACGTATCTGAAATTACAGTTGTTGGTGAAAGTTACTTCATGTATAATGTAAACTTTAAACTCACTCCTGTAGAGGACGTGGTAGTTTAAATTCCATGCTATCATCGGATTTCTATTTCTTAATAATGCTTATTGCTATAATGAGGGTTATATTTATTTTATATCTTGGATATTTTACGTGTATTATTATGATTTTTTCCTATTTCAATAATGAATTATCATATTGTTTAATTTTTATTTATTTTCTTTTAAAGTATTTTAGATTTAATATTTAAGTTTAATTATTATCTTTTACTTGTTGTATTATTTTTCACCTCTAAAAATCAAAAAAAGTAATACTTTTTTTCAAAAGTTTATTAATAACTTCGGATAAAGATATATTCACATAGTTATATTATAAAATAAAGTTAAAAGTTTGACTTGACTTTTACTTCTTGTGGTTGTATCTTCAAGATTTTTTTTATTTTATAGTATAGGTATGTAATACTTTATGAGGAATTTATAATATGTTAAGAAACAAAACAAAAATATTTTTGTTATGTTCAATATTATTGATTGCTATTATTGGAATATCAAGCGTATCTGCAACAGATACAAATGATACAAGCGTTGATACGAGTGCTGATACAAGTATTGACACTCAATCAACAGTCACGACAGATGTTCCAACAACCAGCAATAATAATGTTGATAATTACATGGCAGAAGATGTACAAAGTACATCCAATGTTGATTCGAACGTAAAAACCGAAACGAAAGAATCAACAAAGACAGTTGAAAAAGAAGATAAGAACTTGAAAGAATTACAGTATAATGATAATGGCTGGTCATTTTCATTAAATTATCCTCATGAGATTCAAAGTGGATCTGACATGACAGTTACTTATAATATAGGGCTTGACGAGATAGTACATGCCGAGTTGCAACTATATTTAATGTATACTAATAGTTCAGGTGGACAAACAACCTTGAAGACATATTGGAATGGTTGGGAAGGAGAAGCATGTCCAAATGGACTAACTGAAACTGTGAAGTTTACCAACGTAAATCCAGTATCTGGTGCAAAATCATATTATGTTTACTTAAATTACTATGATGATGAATTAGGTGGATTGGCAACAAATTATAATGAATATCAATTCACATTCAGTGATGTTCCTGAAGTACCAGTTAATGTAACTGTAGATAGTGTAACATTTGCAAAAATTGATGATAGAATATTGACTAACACCAACACTAATGTAACCGTTACTCTAAGTAATAATGGTAGGGATTGTGATAGGGCAAATGTAACCTTAACAGTCGACGGTGTAAGTCAGACGAAAACAGTTACTAGCTTGTCAAATACTCCAAAAAGTCTATCATACAATTACACTTTCGCAACCGAAGGACAAAAGGATGTCAGCGTAATTGTCGATTACTTAAACGGCACATCATTCACAGCCTATACCGGAAGCATAACAGTTACAGCACCTACTGAAGAAGACAGATGCAATCTTACTGTAAACAGTGTATCATATACGAAAAAAAGTAATAAGGTAATAACCGAAGCAAACACTAATGTAACTGTTGTTATCGGTAATGATGGTACATTAGCATGTGACGAAGCTAAGATTATCCTAACGATTGATGGTGAAAGTCAAAACAAGACAATTACAAATCTAGAACCAGCAGCTACCCAAAACTTAGTATATACTTATTACTTCAAAGCTCCTGGAACAAAGACTGTGAGTGTAGTGGTAGATTACCTGAACGGTACGACAGTTGAAGCATATACAGGAAGTGTCAAGGTAGAAGTATATTATACAACCGTAGCTTCAGAGACACTTACAACCAAAGCTACAGGTACTGTAACAGGTGGAGTATACCACAATGCCATACAAAACCCTTCATTTGACAGTAGTTTAAATAGGAAATATCAGTCAGATGTGACCTTTACGTTTGCTGATTCATATTCTAATATAACAACTGCAAGACTATATGCAGTACTCTATGATTCATACCAAGAACATCCTACATATTCATTCAATTTAACAATAGACGGAAACAATGATGGCGAATATGAAACAGTCCTTGAAAACGAACATTATATTGGACTAGAAAGTGAATCAAGCAGTAGCAAAGTATTCAAAATAAACGACAATATAACAAAAGTCTATACTGATTACGTATTATTCTATGACATAACAAATTATGTCAACTCAAACACAATCAATGTAGAACTCAACTCATCATATGGAGCTATAAAATGTATAGGATTAATCGTTCCATATAATCAGTTAAACTCTGGAAAAACAGTTGATTACTGGATTAACTTAGGAACAGTATGGACTGCTACAGAAACTTCAACGACATTTGCAACAAAGAACCATCAGGCAGACAACATCAACCTAACACAATCCATAGCATCAAGTGCAAACCCATCAACCACATTCAACAACAACCAATTAACATACACACAAAGTCCATCAGGATACTTTGGAATCGAATCATGGAACGTAACAGACATATACTCATCTTCATCAAATATGCAATTGAAAAACACCGTAACCGGTCCATCACTCAAGACAATGGCAGCAACACTGGAATTAACAACATACCTACCAACCAACATTACAGTTGACAGCGTTACTTTCACCAAGACACAAGATACAGTACTTGCCTATAATGATACGAACGTAACAGTTATCATAAGCAATAAAGGACCGGAATATCCTGAAGCTACCGTTACCTTAACAATAGGTGATGAAAGCCAGACAAAAACAGTCACTAACATTGGAAGCACGCCACAAAATGTGGTATTTGAAGAATACTTCACCGCTAAAGGCGAAAAAGATGTTAATGTTGTAATTGACTACTTGAACGGCACAACTGTAAACGCATACACAGGTACTGTCAATGTTGTTGCTAGTGGTTATATTGGTAAGTCATTCAGTAACGGTACGAATATGACTGTTCGTCCTACATATGATGGAAACAATACATTAAATGTATTTGGTCACTTCTTCAGTTATAAATCCAATAGTCCAGCAACATTTACCTTTGATGCTGGTGCTAATGGTCTAGTTGATCAGGATAAAGTGGTTGACGTTTTATATTACCAGCCATGGGGAACATGGAGTGGTCAAAATGCTCACGTGGACTTGAACTTAAACGGTAATAATGTCAGTATTCTTTCCAGTTATTCTGATCAGAAAGGATTTGGTTCATGGGATTTCCCATATGGATTAAATGTTTATAACATTACTGGTGTACTTAACTATAATGATGTAAACACTTTCACGGTAACTCCTGTACGTGACAGTGGAACAGCTTACATCTATGGTGGATACATCGTGGCAATCTATGCAAACAACACTAATCGTACAGTTATCAGCATAGCTGAAGATCAAGATGCACTTAGTGCAGGTACCAGTTCCAGTTATGGTGGTACTGCTGCTACGGCAATAACATATGCTAACCACAACGGCATTGATTTGGATGAAGTATCCAGTGCGTATGTGGTTGTTGCAGCAAACAATGCTGCGGGTAGTGATAACAACAGAGTAATAGTCAACACACAGGATTATGGTAATTTAGGTACTTATTATAATTATGATAGTCAGGTTGCCATTGGTACATATGACATTACAGACAACCTTGCAGAAAACAATGTTGTATCAGTAAATTGTATTAGTGATACATCTGTATATGTATTATCATCAATATTGGTAGTAACCTATGAAGCACCTGCACCTGAAGCAGCTGATATTACAGTTGACAGCGTTACTTTCACCATGACTCAGGACACTGTTCTAGCTTACAACGATACAAACGTAACAGTTACTATAAGCAATGATGGAGCTGAATGTGCTGAAGCTAATGTTACATTAACTGTCGGTGATGAAAGCCAGACAAAAACAGTCACCAATATCGGAAGCACACCACAAAATGTGGTATTTGAAGAATATTTCACTTCTAGTGGTGATAAAGATGTCACAGTTGTAATTGACTACTTGAATGGTACGACCGTAACCGCTTATACTGGCAGTGTCAATGTATTTGCTAGTGGTTATATGGGTAAGTCATTCAGTAACGGTACGAATATGACTGTTCGTCCTACATATGATGGAAACAATACTTTAAATGTATTTGGTCACTTCTTCAGTTATAAATCCAATAGTCCAGCAACATTTACCTTTGATGCTGGTGCTAATGGTCTAGTTGATCAGGATAAAGTGGTTGACGTTTTATACTACCAGCCATGGGGAACATGGAACGGACTAAACGCAAGTGTAACTCTTACAATTAACGACAATAATGTACCAATTCTTGCCCAATATGAAGATCAGAAAGGATTCGGTTCATACAACTACCCATACGGATTGAACGTTTATAACATTACAGGTGTACTTAATTATAATGATGTAAACACGTTTACGGTAACTCCGGTTCGTGATAGTGGAACGGCTTACATCTATGGTGGATACATTGTGGCAATATATGCTAACAATACCAACCGTACAGTTATCAGTATTGCCGAGGATGAGGATGCACTTAGTGCCGGATCCAGTTCCAGTTATGGTGGTACTGCTGCTACGGCAATAACATATGCTAACCACAATGGTATCGACTTGGATGAAGTATCCAGTGCGTATGTGGTTGTTGCAGCTAACAATGCTGCTAGTAGTGATAACAACAGAGTAATAATAAATTCACAGGATTATGGTAACTTAGGAACATACTACAACTCAAGTAGCCAAGTCGCCATTGGAACATATGACATAATAGACAACCTTGCAGAAGACAATGTTGTATCAGTAAATTGTATCCAAGACTCATCCGTGTACGTATTATCATCAATATTGGTAGTAACCTATGAAAAACCTACCAATGTCGTAGTAAATGCTGTAGATGTAACTGCATCAAAAGGAGATTTGCTAGTAGAAACAGATAACACCATTACAGTAAGTTTATCCAATGATGGAAAAGCTACTTCAGGAACATTGAATGTTGTTGTTGATGGTGAAAGCACAAACGTTCCACTCGAAGACTTTGCTGGTGAAACTACCATTGACGTGACATATAACCCAAGTTCTACAGGTGAAAAATCAGTAAAAGTAGACTTCGTAAGTGAGGATACGACCCAGACATTATATGAGGGAGTACTTAACGCTTTCTACAACGGTTACAGGGGTAAATCATTCACGAATGGTGAAAACTTCACAACCAAACGTGTATATACTGGTCAAAACACGTTAATACTCGAACAATTCGATTATTACAACTGGAATGTTACTTCAAAAGCAGTATACGATGCATCAAATCTAGAAAGTGATAAAATAG
Source organism: Methanosphaera sp. BMS (assembly GCF_003268005.1). Classification (NCBI taxonomy): domain Archaea; kingdom Methanobacteriati; phylum Methanobacteriota; class Methanobacteria; order Methanobacteriales; family Methanobacteriaceae; genus Methanosphaera; species Methanosphaera sp. BMS. The sequence continues at coordinate 63,068 of NZ_CP014213.1, forward strand.
TTGATGTATTATACTACCAGGGATACAACTGGGACAAATACCTTAACTTCACGTTGATGGTAAACGGTGTTGAATCACCTATCATCGCTAACTACAGTGATGCCAAAGGATTCGGTACATACAACTATCCAAGTGGAGTTGTCGTATTCAACATCACGGCTCAATTCCTTGCAGGCCAGTCTAATGAGATTGTTCCAACTGCACTGGAAAACAATTCCAACATCCTCTATGGTGGTATATTAGTAATAATATATGCCAACAATATCGACATGACTACAATCATGATTAATGAGGGATCAGATTTATTAAACCCTGAATCAAGTGGATTAACAACAAATGACTATACTATAGCATATGCCAACTATGAAAACGTTGAATCTGGAGAAGCTGTATTATACACAATATCGGCAGCAGCTGATAAGGCAAACGGCAGCAAAATCATATTCAACGGTGAAGAATATGGATGTCTTGCAGAAAACTATGATTCAATATCAAAACTCAGCATAGTCGAATCAAAAATAACAAACCTTAACGAAGGAGATAACCTCGTAGAACTAGCAAGTGTAAATGATAACCTCTTTACAATGGGTACAATACTTCTTGTGTCAAACCCAATAGAACCAACACTTAAGATAGATACAATCGAATTTAGCTTAGGCGAAACTACAAGTATTCAAGCAGGTATCTACTATGGTGACGTATTGGCATCTAGCATCAACAAGGGTAAAGTCGTATTCAAAGTAAACGGCAAAACACTTAAAGATACAAATGGTAAGGTAATCTATGCAAAAGTAGTTAACGGTCTGGCAATCATAGAAAATTTCACAGTACCTGAATCATGGGATAACAATACTGTAATAGAAGCAACTTACTCAGGATCATCACAGCTTGAATCAATAAAAAGTGAAAAGGTTAACTTGACAATATCTAAGGGTAATGTGCAATTATCAGTAGCTGACGTTACAGCTTCAAACAATCAGACAATAACATTATCGGCAAATGTAACAGTCAATGGTCAAAATGTTGATACTGGAAAAGTTATCTTTAAAATCAATGGTAAAACAGTTAAGGATGAAAACGGTAAGGTAATATATGCAGAAGTGGTAGATGGTGTGGCTAATGTAAATTACACGTTATCCAATTTAAAAGCTAATGAGTATACCATCACTTGTGTATTTACCAGTACTACCTATGAACGTGCAGAACAAAATGCAAAATTAACAGTTGTTAAAACATAAGTATGGATGATTCAATCCATACTATTCTTTTTTTATTAGTTAATCTCTAATTCTTCTTAATATTCAATTTTATTTGTAATCCTATGTTATTTTTCTAATACTAGTATAACTTCTTTAGTTTTTAATGTTTACATATCTATTCAATTGATTTTTATAGTTCAACGATTGCTACTGGGATATCCGTCATTGCAATGATTGTAATTATGACAATATTTCTCAAGAAGCGTAAAAATAATATTGGAGTTTAGGATGTAATGTTTTTAATGGGATGATAAATGCAGATATTTTATATACTTTCCTATATTAATCCTTTTTTTGGCTGTGTTTCAAAATAATAATTAACACTACTATTTACTGTTCATATATCTTTGAGTGTACGGACAGGCATAAATGCATTTTCCACATACTGTATCAGCTTTTCCCAGGTTAATTTCTGATATCTTAAGGGCATATTCCTCGCATTTCTTATCATTATAGAATTCGTTTCTTTTCAATCTATAATTCCATTCGATACCGCTAATTGCACCAGCCTTGCATGCATTTTTGCATTGGTTACAGTTTGCACAATTGGATTCAAGTATTGGATTTCCATATTCCAGTGGAGCATCGGTCATTACGGACGTCAATCGTAGTGCAGATCCATACTCCTTTGTCGTAAGAAGTGCCGATTTTCCAATCCAGCCCAGCCCTGATTTTGTAGCAAAAGTTTTATGGGGCAGTTCAGATGAATTGAATTCACCGAAATCTTTTCCCAATCTTTTCTTGGTCTGTGCATAAGCCTTATATCCTCTTTCAATTAAATACTCCTCACAAAGCATTCCCAATTCATCCAATTTCGTGTTGAGGTTCACTAATTTCAATACATATTCTTCGGTAGGAGCATTTGCCATTCCTCTTAGAATGTCCTGTGGATATGTAATGTAGAATACAACTCCCGATTTTAATTCGGGCATTATCGTAACGTCAGAAATGTCTGCATATCCTACCTTGGTTGCACCGTGATCTGTCAGGTATTTTCTCAAATTCGATGATAAACTCATTATTCATTCAACCTTTTTAAAAAATCATTGTTCGTTCTAGAATAGGGACTTGTAGTGTTCGTATTCGTAACTTATCAGTGTGGGATTTCTAAAGCATTTGATATTTGAAATCAGTATTTTCTTGTTGTCTGGGTCCTCAAATTCCCTCAAGAGGTAATAGTTGTTTTCATTCTTTAAAAGTTCATTTTTAAAATCTGGATTATTCAATGTTTTTATAGCTATCAAATCATTTTCGTCATATTCATTTATCAGTTTAAGCCTATTTAGTAGACATATAAAATATTCTTCATTGAAAATATAGCATAGGATTTTTTCCAATTGTAGATTTCACAGCTTATCAGATATTTTTCCATAACTATTTCGTCCTGCTTTGTATCGTTGTTTAAAGATATGTCTTCTTGTATTAATAATTATATGCTTTATATTACAAATGCATGAAAAACAAATGAAAAAGTAATAATCGGATTGGAAGGACGTGTTTGTATTTTGATACTTTCTTCTATTTAAATTCATTTTATGATTTATTAAAATAGTACTTATGGGTATGTCTGTTATTATTATATGCTTGATTTTTAAGAATTTGCTTAGTTATATCCTATTGAAGTTATTTACAAAGTGTCAATATAGATGTCGTTTACAAATACTCATTTTTTTAATAATTTCCGACACTGCTTTTTACGAATCATGATTAAATTTTTAAAAACATTTAAACATCCAATCTATTTTCACATAAGATCACATATAATCGTTTACTGGATTAAAAAATAGTAATAGGTTAGATGAATTAAAAAATAGTTTCAAACTTCTTTCATAATCAATGGGAAAAGTAAATGTTGGATATTCAAAATAAGTATTGAAAATATATCCAACATCAGCTTCCTTTTTAGTCAAAATATACGGTTTGACTACCTTTACGTTTTTCAAGATAACCGGTTGCGGTTATTGTTTGTCCATCACATGTAACTGTTATAACACATTTATCCGGATATCTGGCCATTGAAGCGGTATCAGGTATATAAACATTACCTTCACCATTGACGGTATAGCTTTTTGCAGGCTCGTTGATTAATGTAACACCATCCCTATAATAATCCATGGACAATGACAACGTCTTTCCGGCATGTTGACTACCAACATTAACGGTTACCTGTTCACCGGTATTTGGATTTCCATCCGCATAGAAAGTGGCCCAATTAATCTTCTCAATTGGATTGGAATTACCACCGGATGCAGAATTCTGATTGGCATCGTTGCCGTTTTGATTTGTATGGCCTAAAATCTTATCAATAATGCCCGGATTATTATAATTGTCATTGTCTGTATTGATGATTATAAAAGTACCCGCTATCAGTAACACGCATATGAAAACTGTAAAACATATGATGATTAAATTATTTTCCCTCATTTGTCAACATTCCTAAAGTTATTATTTAATAACTATGATTTATGTATACTTAAAAGTTTTTGTTAAAAATAAGAAATAATATAATGGATATTGATTAAAAAAAGATAAAAATGAATAGGAACATTTAAATGTTTAAGAACTTCCTTTCAAATGCCCTTATTACCCGTTCTGCCACAAATATTAGCAGACCCACCAATATTATGTAAATCCAGCTGGTAGGATTTATGGCTGTCGTTTTAAATATGGTCTGTAATTGTGGAACATATATTGCACACAACTGCAGGATAAATGACAGGATAACGGATATGTACAGTGTTTTATTGGTTTTGTTGCTGTTACTTTTACAGTTAAATACATTGAACAACTGATAAACAACAAATACACTGAAGGCTATGCTGCTTGCAACCAGATAACTACTTCCATTATTTAATTCATAGATGTACACGCCCAGCGTTCCACACATCATCACAAGACCGATTAATGTTATGTGTATCAGGTTTTCATTACTAAGCAGATTATCTTTTGTAGGGCCGACATTCATGATGTTCTTGTCTGATGGCTCAACACCAAGAGACTGGGCCGGCGGACCATCCATTATAATGTTTATCCATAATAGCTGCACAGGATTAAACGGCAGAGGTATATACAGCAGGGACGAGAATAATATCGTCAATATTGCCGCAATATTTGTTGATAACTGAAACTTAATAAACCGTTTTATATTTGAATATATGGTTCTTCCTTCCTTTATTGCATAGATAATCGTTGAAAAGTCATTGTTTTCCAGTATCATATCGCTGGAGTTTTTTGCCACATCGGTACCGGACCCCATGGATATTCCAATATTCGCATTGGTAAGTGCCGGTGCATCATTGACACCATCACCGGTCATGGCAACGATTTCATCCGATTGCTTGAGTGCCTTGACTATTCTCAGTTTCTGTTCCGGAAATACCCTTGCATAGACATTGTATTTTTGAACGGCTTCAATTAACTGGCTATCCGTCATGTCACTTATCATATCTCCAGTTAAAACATCCTCCGCATTGTCAATGCCTACAAGTTGGGCTATGCTGCTTGCAGTATTTTTATGATCACCCGTAATCATCTTGACTGTTATTCCCGCATTTTTACATGTTGCTATGGATTTTGACACTTCCGGTCGTGGTGGATCCATCATGGCCATCAAACCGGTAAATATCAGCTCTGACTCCAGTAACCTAACATCATCGGGGCATTCATCATCCAACTTTTTATATGCAAAAAGTATAACCCTAAGTGCATTATCGGTATAAACTCCTAGTTTTTCCTTAATATCTTCTTTGTCCTGTTTTTTGAGTTCGGATATTTTACCCTCTTCACTTTTATAGGTGCATAAGTCAATAAGTAACTCCGGAGCCCCCTTAACCAGGATAAATTTCTCGTTATCTATGATGTTGATTGTACTCATCCGTTTTCTGATACTGTCTAATGGATATTCATGAATTCGCTCTGAATTATAATCCTGTGTTGAATTGTTTATTGTGTAATCAAGTATTGCAATGTCTGTGGGATCTCCTATGTGTTCACGAGATTTTTCATCAATCTTTGCATTGTTACACAGGTATCCTATCTTGAAGGTCATGTCACTGTCTTTGATATAGCTTTCAGTAACGGTTTGCTTGTTCATGGTTAAGGTTCCTGTCTTATCGGTACATATGACATTACATGAACCAAGGGTTTCAACTGCCAGCAATTTTCTAACGATAGCCTTGTTTTTTGCCATCTTCTGCATACCCAACGCCAAAGTCAAAGTCAGAACCGCGGGCAGACCCTCCGGTATGGCAGCTACCGCTAAGCTTACTGCTGTCATGAATGTATTTGCGGCAGGTATTCCCTGAATCAATTCAAGTACAAATATCACTACACATATTACTATTCCCAACAGACTTAAGGTTTTACCCAGTTTGTCAATCTTTATCTGCAGTGGAGTATCCTCTTTGTCATCCTGTATTAACGTGGCAATTTTACCAATTTCCGTATCCATTCCAATGGCAGTTACGACACCTTTTGCTCTGCCGCTTGTCACGGATGTATCCATGAATGCAATGTTGTTGTGTGAGTTGTCCGTACATACATCATCATACTTATGTACGGGTAGTGATTCACCGGTTAATGAGGATTCATTTATCTTCAAATCATAACTGTCGATGATTCTTAAATCCGCAGGTATATTGTCTCCTTCCTCTATAAGGATAATATCTCCAATTGTTACGTCTTCTGTATTAATTCTGATTTTCTTGTTGTCTCTTAATGCTATTGTTGTATTTGTTGTCATTGATTTAAGGTTTTCCATTGCATTTTCGGCTTTTCTTTCCTGTCTGTATCCTATTATGGCATTCAATATGACAACGAAGAATATTACCAGTGAATCTATGAGGTCATTTATCAGAAATGCAACTATTCCCGCTATTATCAGCAATATCATAAGTGGCTCAGTGAATTGGGATAGGAATTCCTTGAGTTGGGATTCTTTTTCCTGTTCTATCAGGGTGTTTGATCCATATTCCTTATTTCTGCTAATGGCTTCATTTTGTGATAGACCGTTGATACTAGTTTCTAATGATTGTAAAACCTCTTGTTTAGAAACTTCTTCCCATTTCATCTTTGTACTCCCATGTGTTGACTTTTATTATTATAAAACTAACTGTTATTAATTATTAATATTTTAGTTTGTATAACTTTAAAAATTTAACTATTCTTTTGTCAATTGGATAATATTTTTGTTATATGGTGGTGATTGTCTTTTTCATGTTCTTTTTTATCAAAAATGGCTGTTGGGATATAAACTTTTAATTTAAGAATCAGTTGTGGTTGAATATTATATTTTTGTATAATGGGGTGGTGATTTGGATGTGAATTTTTTTTTAAAAAAAATAAATTGTGGGAAATTAAAGGGGATTTATATTTCAAATCCACCGTCTACTTTGATGATTTGTCCGTCCAGGAATGCTGAGTCATCACTTGCTAAAAATAGTGCTACTGCTGCAATATCTTCAGGTTCTCCGCATCTTTTTACAGGACATTGATCTATCATTTGTTGAAGTGCTGCTGGTCCACCGATACTGTCTACCATTGCGGTGTGTATAAGTCCTGGTGCTATACCGTTACATCTGATTTCAGGTCCTAATTCCCATGCTATGGATTTTGTTAAACCGGCCATTGCATGTTTGGAATCTACATATGCTGCAAATCCGTGGTGAGCACCGAATGATGCTACAGAACATGTGTTTACTATTGTTCCTTTACCTTTTTCTTTCATTACTGGTGCTACTAATTGTGTTAATACTAAACTTGATGTGACGTTTACGTTAAATATTTTGTTCCATTCTTCAATGCTTAAATCCATTAATGGACTCATGCTTAACATACCTGCATTGTTGAATAGTACGTCTACTGTTCCGTATTCTTCCATTGTAACATCGAATATTTTTTTAACGTCATCTAAATTGGACATGTCTGCAATTACATATATTGCTTCATTTCCTTCGGCTTTAATGTCATCAACTACTGCTTTTGCTCTTTCTTCATTTCTACCTGTTACCACTACTTTTGCTCCTTCTTGTGCAAATAGTTTTGCTGATGCTCGTCCCATTCCGGATGTTGCTCCGGTTACAATTGCTACTTTTCCTTCTAATTTTGCCATAATAAATTTCTCCTAATTATCATAATTAATCATGATATTAATAATATAATTTATTGTTTTACTACTATATAAATCTTTTTGAAAATCATGAAATTATTAAAATAATATCAATGTCGCCAGGTTAAGATTTTTTAAATGAAATTCTTTTTTCTCCGTTTTATTATTATTCTCTTTCTTTAAAATGTTGGTTTGTATTGTGTTTGTACGTATCTGTTGGGTGTTATTTTCTTTCTTTCATATTGACGGGGCTTTTTAACTTTGTTTGGTGCGGGTATGCATTTTTTTATTAGGTTGTTGATGAAGTTTTTACTTTTGATGGATCCAATATTGTTTCGAATAAATCTATTTTTAATCTGCTGATAAGGTTGGATTGATTTACTTCGTAGTGATCGTTTTTTCCTTTTTTTCTCATATTTTTGTTAATTATTAGGTTTAAGTATATTTTGGAATAGCAATATATGTTATATAGTAGAAATGTGGCGTATATGTCTTGTTGTATTCCAATTTCTGTTTGTGCTGTGTAGTTTTGTATTTGTAGTCTTTGTTTGAGTGTTTTGTATGTGCATTCTATTCCCCCTCTGGCATTATATATTTCTTTTAATTGTTCTTTACTCATTGTTTCTTGTGGTAAATTTGTTATAAGTGATTCTATTTCACCAGTTTCTAGTTCTATGTTCACGATTCTTAAATTCAATGCATTAACAACTCTCATTTTATTTTTAAAATGATTACTTTTGAATTTTTTTCGTCTTATTTTATCTAAGCCTATCTGAACTATTTCATCATCAAAAGTCATACCTTCACGTTCACAGGTGTATGTGTCTTTTTTTAGTCTAATAACGAAAAAACTATGCATTTCTATTATTCTAACCATTAATTCTATGGAATTATGTCCTCTATCAAATATAAAGATGGATTCTTCAGGAATTATCAGTCTTCTACAGTTTTCAATATTTTTATGAATCAATGTATGTTCGCCTACGCCTCTTCTTCCGATTAAACCATCAATTATGAAATCATTTAGAACATCAACAACTCCTGAGAAAATAACTTGTGGTACTCTATTATAATTTTCTGGAAATCCAAATTCTTTCAAGGTTAACTTTTTATTTGGTAATTCAAAACGAGATCCATCACCAGCAAATAAACGAAATCCATAAAACGTTCTAAAGAACTCATTATTCTTTTGAAAATTTATATAACCAATATTTCTCAGATAATTAATGCTTATTCTTTTAAACACATTATGATTGATATTGATTCTCTGTTCTGAAAAACTCTGTTTACGATAACTGTCAACACCATTTTTAACATAGTTTAAATGAGTATCAATATTATTCTGAATGGTTTTACGTTGATTGAACAATATATGTTTAACATAATCACCAAAACCCCCTATATGAATGTTTTAAATAATATGAAAAATAGTAGTAATTAATTATTAAAAAAAGATAGAAGATGAAGATTAATCATTTCCTTCATCATATACATAATGATTATTTACTTGAATCCATTCTTTTGATATTGGATTGTATTGATATCCATTATACCATAAGGATAGTTCTTCATCAGTCATTTTTCTTTACTGATATTTTAGCAGGTTATTTTTAAAGCATTTAGTTCTTGAATTGTGTAACAACAAGTATCTATCTGAATTTAGCTAATGAATCCTTTTTATATAGTTTTTATCCTTGTGGATATAATTCTCTATTTAGCAGGATTTTTTTTATTTTATTTCCATTCATATTTACCCTTAAAAAGTATTTTTTTCATAGTGTAATATATGGATTTTATAAAACGAACAGTTTATATTCCTATTGTTTACGATAAAATAAGTAGCCAACTTTATTTTGTTTAACAGTATCATACTACCTTGGTTATTGAACATACTCCTTTTAACTGGAAATTAATCAAATATTATCGCTTCAAGCAAAATAAGTCAAAATTCCAGTTCATTGAGGAATTATATCGATTAAACTAAAGTAAAAGAGGGTGTAATTATGATAGGAATGTTCATCTTTAATTGGGGAGTTAAACTGAAAAATGGGAATAATCCCGATGGCAGCAAAGCAATAAAAAATGAGGGTTGGAGGTTAATTTATTATATCTATGGTATAAGTAGTATTTCTTTGACTTTTGTATGCTAGTCTGTCTTGGGTTACTATTTCTATACTGACGTATTTGTTATATTCGGGGATACTAATATCCTTAACATTCAACACACCATTATTTGAATAGCAATACATTTGCTGTGTACCATTTCTAATGCTAATGCCATTTATTTTTATTACACATTTGTTGGGTCCAATTACTACATTGCCCAGATAATCTTTAATAGTTGCCATTAAAGATAGTTTGTGCGTCTTGTTGTTTACTGTTGCATTGTTTATGTTTATGGTAATGGTTGATCTTTCAACCTGGAAGGTGGACGTGTTTCTAATGTCTTCCTGATAGTTCTTGTTATAGAAACCTGCAAGTATCGTATGATTTTTAACTGTCATGGATTTACCGTCAGTCACGCAGGATATTCCTAGGGGTATGGTGTAATTAACCGTGGCTACACCATTAACTAATTTTACCTTAAGCATATTCCCTTCGGAGTCTTTAAGTGTGATGCCGTTGACCTTGAAATACACGAATTCATCAGCATAATCGATTAGATTGTTGGTTTTTCTACCATTTGTCGTATCATACACTTGAGCTTTAAGTATAAGTATCTGTCCCTGTTTGATGGTTTTAACGTTACTTGAAATTACTATCGAAGCATTTCTTCGGAATATCATCATTTTAACTGCACTGCTTACGGAAGAGTTATATGAACCTGATGGGATGTATGATGCCGTTAATCTGTTGGCATTTTTCATCTCTAAACTTGGAGTAATAGTGGCAGTAGCCACTCCATTATCTACTTTTGCCTTTAGTGGAGTGCTGCTACCTGTAAGTTTGCCGTTATCCTTTATTGTAACGCCGTTTATTTTGAAGATTACGCTTCCATATTGTACATTTAGATCATATTCGTCTGTCACTTTTGCAGTTAGTGTTAATTTTTCTCCTATTGTCCCGATGACTGTTTGCAAGGATATGCTTGTATAAATACTCTTATCCTTCAACGTATCCTCAAATATATTGTTTGTGATGCTAACATTATCAGCCTTATTGAATATGGTGTTGGAATAAATAGAGGTATCTTCATTAATATTGTCTTTAATTATTGCAGTTTTTTGGCTTGTTATAGCTTTTCCTGTCCGGTATGCATTATTTTGTATGAATGTGTTTCCCGTTATATTGCTGTTATCTTTATCGTTGTATATTGCCGAACCATAACCGCTATTATTTAGATTGAACATTATATCAAGTGTCTGATTGATAGGGTAATGTGCACTATTATTGAAAAACATTGAATCGGATACTGTCGTCGGTGAATGGAGTGCACCTCCATTCTTGTCGGCAGTGTTATTGGCAAATTTGCAATTACTTATCTTCCCGTAATATGTTGCCCCACCGTAATTTGCAGAATTGTTGGAAAATTTACAGTTATCTATAATAATATCGCCATATATTGCTCCTCCATAGGATGCATGATTATTTATGAAGTTTGATTTTGTCAGGTTTATGTTAATGTTTTCCTTGGATTCTATTGCTCCTCCAACAATCTCGGCACGGTTATTTATGAAAATGTTGTTATTGAATGTGGCATATCCTGTAGTTCCGTGGATGTATATTGCACCTCCATTTGTAGCCTTGTTATTGATGAAGTAATTGTTATCTATTTGTCCATGTTTCTTGTTGCTGGTGAAAAATACTGCTCCTCCGTTTGTAGCTGTATTGTTGTTGAATGTATTGTTATAAAGTAGGGTATCACCATAATTTTCAGCGATAAATATCGCCGCTCCATTTGCGGCCACGTTGTCTTTGAATGTACAATTTTGTATTAAATTAGTATCTCCGGCACTGTATATTGCACCTCCCGTATTGAATAGTCTTCCTGCAGTATTTTTTTCAAATGTGGAATCAAAAATCTGGACAATACCTTCTGAATAAATCATATTATTTGAATTATTAATGAAGGTGCAGTTTTCCACGGTTATACAAGAATAATGTTCTCCATATATGCATCCTCGAGTGCTGGCATTAAAATTAACGAGTGTTAAGTTAACTAAATATACAGAACCTTTTATGTTCATAAATTCCTTTTGATTGTTTCCATAGAGAGTATTGTTATTTCCATTAATGACCAATGTGTTTAAAAAATTACCGGTGTAACTTATAACTTCTGTAGCATTATAATCTCCCTTATTGAGATTAATTGTATAATATTCGTAATTATTGTTCTGGGCTTCCTTAACCCTGTTTACCAATTCATTAAAATTTGAAACGTTGGTGTTGTATGAAGAAGTTTTAATCTTTTTTTCTTCTTTTTGCATTACTTTATCTTCAACTACACTATCCAAATTCTCTGATAAAGAGTGAGTGTCCTTCACCATTTCATTTATGCTATCTGTATTTGAATCATGAGGTAATTCTGTTGCACTTACAATACTCATAAATAGTAGCAATAATGTAACCAAAAGCATTATTATCTTAGTATTCATTCTCTTTTGCCTTCTTGTATTTTTTTTTTAAATGATTAGTTGTTGATGATAATACATATAGATATTTTTTTATTTAAATTTTACTTTTATTTTTACATTATTAGATGTATATTGAATAAATCCATTATACATTTTCTTATCTTGATTCTCTCTTAATATAATTAATTTATGATTGTTTACTAACAATTGAACGATTTAAAAAAAATAATTAAATTTAGGGTATATTATAATACAAATACCAAACAAATATGATAACAGGTGATAACCATGGACGATAAGGATAAAGTAATTGAGGCATTCAGAAATTCGGATGATCCATTAAACGCCAAAAAGGTTAGTGAAATCTCCGGAGTTGACAAAAAAGAAGTAGATAAAATTATGAAAGAACTCAAGAAGGATGAAACGATTATTTCTCCGAAAAGATGTTATTGGACTTTAGCAGAAAAATAACACTCTTTTCTTATCTTGATTTTTTTTATTTTTTCATTTTGTATCTATTTTTTCTAATATCTGACATTGATTAATCTATTTTTAATGTTTTGACCATTTGAATGTGACTGGAAAGTGAGTTTCCAGTAGTCAATGCAATGAGTTATTGAACTTTTTGATATTTAACTTAAATTTTGCCAACACTTTGAACTTAAAAAAAAGTATAAATCGTTAAACAAACAAATTTCTTAAAGTGGAAATTCACATGAAATTATCATTTTTTTCCAAAATTAGTTGGTGGGGTGTATAAATGGGAAAGTTGTCTAAACTGCCGAATATCGGAAGGGTATTGGAGGAGCAATTAAATTATGCCGGGATAACTATTGTTGATAATCTGATTAATCTGGGCAGTAAGGAAGCATGGCTAAAAATTAGAGAATTGGATGAAAGTGCATGTTTAAGTAGATTGATGGCATTGGAAGGAGCCATCCAGAATATTCGATGGCATGACTTATCCGAAGATGATAAAAGAAATCTAAGGGATTTTTACAATATGCAGAAGTAAACTATCTGGTGTTAATAATCAGTTTTTAAAGGCAAGTTTTGAATATATGGCAATAGATTCATGAGAGTCTAAGACTCTTTATTATTGCTCGTTTGAATAGTTTAAGATTGTTGTTTTTGGGTACATATGTTTTTGTATCCTTTTTTGCTTTTGACAGACTTATTTAAATGGATTTATTAATCTGAAATAATAAAAATAAATTAGAAAAAAGAAGTATTTTTATGGCTGGACCGATAGCACCGACAGCGGATATTGAGACCGAAGAGGAACTGGAAGCATTTTTGGAATATAGCAATAGACCTCGTACAAAAGAAGAACTGGAAAAGTTTAAAAGAGCAAGGCAAGTATATGCAAGTACAAAAAATGAGAAATTAGATTTTTAGAATATAACATGGTTTTCAGGATTGTAACGCTTTAACCATCGTAGGTCTATACCGACAAGTATGTATATATTATCGTTTATTCCCAATTCTTTCGTTAAATTGATATCCAAGTCTTCAGAATTATTCACGCAATCATTTTCAATATCTTTTATATCTATTGGAAAACCATCCCTATCGCCATCTAATAGTATTTGTCTTGCAGATTTTTTTTCTTCACTCATAATATCACCAAATCCCAATTATATATAATCATTTAGATATTTCATTCTAATTAGTATATAGTTCAATCCCAGTCCGCCACGTTATGATTGATGTATGTTTTTCTCCATTTCTTGTCCAGTTTTTTAGGGCTAGTCTTGGAAAGCAACGTTGGAAGATTTTCTATCAGCACATTCAGCGGTACCGTAATATGTTCCAGGTTGGAGTACTCCTTCACTATAACGGCTTCAACATCATAGTCATTTTTGTTATATAACTTGCGTATCTTATTCAACGTATTTTCCTCTATCAGTTCATCGCAGTAAAAGAAGATATCTTCAGTATCTATAAGATTCAATTTGGCTATAAACAGTCTGACCACTCCCCTGAAGTAGTTTTCATCATCTTTGAAGTGATGATACACATAGTTCTGATTTCTGATATGGGTAGTGTAGTCGAATTGATCTTCATCTTCAAGGGCTTTTTTTATGTGCAGCTCCAGAAATTCAATGGTAGCCTCCAGAAGGTCGTCTTTATCCTCTATGAACTTTCTGTATTCACAGTAATGATACTCATTTAATGGGAAGTCAAATAACTTGTTATACTCATGGCTCTTAAGGTATTCCACACCCTTTGGCGTAATCAGATAAATCGTATAGTCATAATTCTTAAATGACTCGATGCTGTTGAATTCTATCTCTTCAAGATTGACGTTTTCCTTTATTCTCTCGGTCAGTTCCTTCTTGTTACCGCTTATCTTCAAGTTGTTTTTTCGAAGTATGTCCTCTAAATCCTTTTTCTTAAGATCTTGAACGGTATTTTCCCAGTACTCCGGTATCAGATACTTGGAGATAAAACCCTTGTCCACAAGTTCGTCAAAGATTTTTCCCGTATCGTTTCGTTCATATTCCTTAGCATTTTCACTTATAATATCCTCGATATTGTCTGCATAATAATAAAGATCCTCTAGTGACTGGTAAAGGCACAGTTCATAGGTATCCCATATGGACTTGTGTGATTCATCCAGCCTATAGCATAATTCATCATCATCATCCGATTCATCATCGAAGTTGTCGTCATCATCAAAATCAAACACGTCATTGGGGTCGTTGTAGTTGATTATTGTGTTTCCATCCTGATAATAAAGGATATTTTCCTCGGGATTTAACAGTATATCGGCGGTTTCTTTATCCATTTTACTCATACTCTCCAGAATATCTGACAGAACTTCCTTTGCTTCATCTTCTGTTATGACTTCCTCGTCCTCATCACCTTCATATTCAAGGTTGTACCCACAGATATTTATTGCTATTCCAAAAGATACTTAAACCTAATAATTAACAAAAATATGAGAAAAAAAGGAAAAAACGATCACTACGAAGTAAATCAATCCAACCTTATCAGAGATTAAAAATAGATTTATTCGAAACAATATTGGATCCATCAAAAGTCAAAAACTTCATCAACAACCTAATAAAAAAATGCATACCCGCACCAAACAAAGTTAAAAAGCCCCGTCAATATGAAAGAAAGAAAATAACACCCAACAGATACGTACAAACACAATACAAACCAACATTTTAAAGAAAGAGAATAATAATAAAACGGAGAAAAAAGAATTTCATTTAAAAAATCTTAACCTGACGACATTGAAAATAATATATTGATTCTAATTTTTTATATACATTATTTACTATTATTCGGTTAAAGCATATATTGTTTATTAAAAATGGATTATTGATGAGAAAAATCATTATGAATAAGTAATATTGGGGATAAATTGATTAAGTGCTAATGTTTTATGGAGATTAAGGGGTTGAGAGTTATAACTCTTCAAGAATCTGGAGACTAACCGGTTTTAAGATTTTGAAATTAACATTATTTTTCCAAAACCCTTTAATATAACCCTTTTCCTGTAATTTGTCAAAGTAAGGTTTTAGTTCGTCATGCCATATGTCGATTTCTTTGAATTTTTTATTTGAAATTATTGTTCCAACTTTTTTATCAAGTAAGATACTGCCTAATATTGATTGTGCTATGTTTATTGTCATAATTTTGCCTCCTTTTGAAATTCAATATAAAAAAATTTTTATTTACTTTTGGTTATTATAATTTCCACTTTCTTATATATCAGTCCTAGTATTTAAACTTAACTTATTTTGTCTTAAGAAAAAATTTAAAAAATTTAAAAAAAATAATCATAAGCTTTGATAAACTCAAAGCTCCTGTTTGCTACGTTGATAAGAATAATCTGTTTTTTAAACTATAGTATCCTTGCCTAATCTGGATATGCTCTGAAAACTTTAATATGCAAATTCCATCTTGATTTTTAAAATGAACCTTAAACTAGTTAATACCTTTAAATCTGCATAATACTATCCTATTTTTAAATGAACAATTCTAACCTTTTTATTTTTTGGAGATGATTAAAAAGGAAATTGTACTTATGATTTAAACTAATTTTAATTGAGTGATTTTCTGTATGAATTCGATTTTTTGATTAACCTCTACTTAACCATAACGTTTAATTAATGGAGATGTTTTATTTACAATAATCTAAGATCTAACGAATTTGATATTTATAACATGCAATACTTAACTTAGTCCTACAAACACACCCATGTTGTCCATAAATCCTATTTATTCAAAAGATATTATTTTACTGTACATACATGTGTAAATTCATGAATGCAATGAGGTTTTACATGGGATTTATGGACTTATGGGTCTTAAATGGAATATTGTCCATTCAAATATGTGAATTTATTTGATCATATTCATTTTGGCATATTATTCCATTAAGATTTATTGAATAAAATTTATGACGATACACATTTTTGATTAATCATAAAGTATATATTCAATACATTTGTTTCAACATCAAGCCGATATAATCAAGTTTTTTCATTTTGATTATGACCTGATGTGGAGATGAATTTTTGTGAATTTACATTCACATTTTCTAATATATTATAAGTAGTATATAAATGTTGGCATAAATTATTATTTTTTTAATTTTTAATTATTCCTATTGTCCTATTTATATGTATTGAATAATTTTTGTAATAGTCGATTATTATTTTAAATTAATATAAATAATTTGGAAAAAAATGATAAAAGTCATAAATATTATTCTATGAAGATATACTTAGTTTAAATAATAAGAATCCTTATTTTTTCAATAAAAAAATGAGATTTTTTCAGATAATTATTCTTGAAATCTATGATTTTTTTGAACAACAGGAACTCATGTCATAGTATTATCTCCAATTTTGGGATAAATATTCCATTTTATGTCATAAAATATTCTAGGATATGTGAAATATATTCCTTAAAGAGGCAACAATGCAATTATATTAATTATTTCATTTTTATATTGCTAATTTATCCTCCAAAGATGCCCAATAACAAGTAAAGTGCTATTTTTAGATTTTAATGGAATCTTCAAAAAACATTCTTGGAATATAATTATAGATTAATATAAATAATTATTATGTCATAAATATATTATAAGAAATAATCGAGTGGATAAACATGGAAGAAACAATAGGTGAAAGATTAAAAAATTTACGAAAAAATTATAATTTCACTCAAAAACAGGTAGCAGGATACCTTGGATACAACCAGGGTCAAATAGCTAAAATAGAAAATAATCAACGTAATCTGACAGTATCCTCTTTAGAAAAATTATGTGACTTATACAATTGCTCTGAAGAGTATATCCTGGAAGGAAATTCGGATTATTCAAAACCAACATTTGCTTTCAGAACGGAAGAAAAAAATCTGGATTTAAATACCATAGCAAGAATGAATAAAATCATTAAAAACATAGAATTATTGGCTGACTTAACAAATGAAGATGATTAAAATGGATTTTCCAGATACCTACTTTGAAGTATGTGAAAAGGCAAATGATTGTCGCAGAAGATGGAACATCAATGAAAACGATCCAATAGATATATTTTCAGTGGTTCTAAACAAGGTAAAGAACGTGACCATAATATTCTTAGACATGGAAAATTATATCAGTGGATCATCATATAGGACAAAAGAGCAAAACATAATCTTTATAAACTCAAATCATCCTCTGGGTAGACAAAGATTCACTCTGGCACATGAGCTGTATCACCTTTTATATGAGGACAAGTTTATCAAATGCGATATGACAAGTAATCATGAAATTGAGGAGATGGCCAACCAATTCGCATCATGCTTGTTAATGTCAAACGGGGCATTGCTAAATTATGAACGGGAACATGAAATTAAAAAATGGGATTTAGACAGGATTATTGAGACAGAACAATTCTTCCAAATCAGCCATAAGGCAATGTTGAGACGTTTATTGATGTTGGATAAGATAACTGAAAAAGAATACGACAATTTACTTCCAGGAATTATACAAAATGCCAGAAGCCGTGGTTATAGCAATAAACTATACATTCCCTACATGAATAAGGAAAATTTTGTAATGGGAAACTATATCAAACTTATCAATCAATCTTATGAAAACAATTTAATTTCAGAAGGTAAACGTGATGAATTATTAAAAGATTCCTTTAATGAAGATTTAATTAAATAATACGGATGATTCAAATTGACTAAGGTAGTAATATCACAAATTCAATGTTTAAAGTCATTATTAGATTGTGATTTTATCAATTTTAATTTAAAGGATGAAATTTTAATTACCCGACAACTCTATGATGAATTCATGAATGAGGATAATCATTGGATTATAAAGTTAAATACATTTTTGGATAAAGAATTGGTTAAAATTGTTGACATGATAATATTCACGGATGAATATTATACTTATAGATCAATAATAAAGGGTAAACTCGGAATGATGTATGGCAGATGTGAATCCTCCGCCATATCAATAGCAATACATTCTGATGCAATCCTACTTACAGAAAAGAATGATAAAATCATCAAGAATATCGGGGAATATACTTTAACTTGGATTACATTAACTGATTTTTTAAAATCATTTACATGACCCCCCCCTATTTTTATTTAAACTTTTTTTTATGAATTAGGTTTTTTGAATTAATTTTTGATGATGGGACGTATTATTTTTTAGTCAAATTCCTATCATAATAGAAACATACGTTTCTCTTTTTTTTTTAAGTCACATGATATACATTTTAATAAATAACATGTCTGATTTAACATATCCTTTCATTTAAATGATATATCCAACTAATAATTATAGCAGTTTAACATGACATAGTAATAATTTTCATAGTTAAATAGGATTATTTTATATGGTATTTGTTGACAAAAAAATAATAAATTCTTAGAAAAAAAATGATGTAAAATAAAAAAAATAATAATTTTTCATCTAAAAAAAAAGGTTATTTGTTGATGGAGTTAAAAATTAAAACCATCAATATCAGCATTGGCTAATTTCATATATGAATCATCAGGATTCAAGTTATGATTAACCAGAAGTAATGCAAGCATCTGATCATATGACTCATCCACGGCACTGCTGTGGACCTTTCCATGACTGGATACAACTACAAGAGGCGTGACACTTGCAGTACCGTTTAAGTTTAAGACATCCTCGACAGCACCATCATATGCGACACCGGCAACATAATAAGTCATAGTAGTATCCAATGAAAGCATGGACATATCCTCAGCCAACTTAAAACTGCCATAGGTAGGAACCTGCGAACACATTATGGTAGTCTTACCGGGATTTTTACCAATTTCGGTTTCATGGAAATCCCCCACGGCGGAAGCATTACTACTAATGGCCAATTTGACAACATCATTACTTGCAGTACCGCTCTTATCGGCAACTGTATTTAAGTTAACACCATCAGTTAACTTGGTATTTTGGCTGATAGCCTTCGGAGAGGTAAATGGAATCACATACACCGTACCGTTAATCTTACGGCCATCCAGGTAGTTAATCAGTTTCATGGCTGCAACACTTGGAACTAACTGATCACCATGAACCCCCGCCGATATGACAGTAACCGGTGCCTCTCCCGTACCAATCCTGTATACTGGCGTACAATTATTGGTATATGCACAAATATTTTGTGAAATATTGCTATTGGGGATGTTGGAGGCAAGTTCTGAGTTACTTAATACGTTGGCACTATTGGCGTTTAACTCCATTATTTCAACAGGAGAATTGTCAAAATAAACGACATAAACTAGACCTGCACCAACAGCAATAATGCATGCTATCAGTATCAAACTAATTACCTTCAGCGGCGAAACGGAAGATTTATTCTTTATCGGAGTCATCAGTGGATTACCACAAAATCTACAGTTACGAGCATTATTTTCATTCATCGCTCCACAATAATTACATCTCATAAAGATAGATATTAACTTAATAGTATATAAATTTAAAAAAAAGGAAGCTGTAAAGTTTCATAGGCTTAACTTATCTTTTTCTTTTTAATCAGTCCAATCAACATTTGGTAATATAACTAGCTTAATATTCCATTTCCAGTTTGTACTTTTTTATTATTTCTGGATCTGTATTTCTATAGTAGTTGTCTAATTTGTTGGATGTTTTTTCTATTTTGGAGTCTTTAAGGTATAATAAGTATCTGTCTATGAAATGGATTACGTGTTTTTCCATGAATTGTTGTAATACTTCTGGTATTTCTTCATATTTGTTTATGTATTGTTCAAATTTTTCTTTTGCTAAATTATATCTTTTTTCATGGAATATTTCTGCAAATTCTTTAGCATTTTTTCTATATTTTTTCTATTTCTTTTCTTTAAACTTATTTCTTATTGTATATCGTTTTGGCATATATTGTTCTTATTAAGTGTATTATGTATAATTGTTGTTTTATGTTTAAATCATCAAATATATTTCTATACATTGGATATAAATCAGTTGTTATTGCTATTAGTGGTTTATTATATAATGATTCTTTGATAAATTGTTTTATACTGTTCTGTTTTTGTTTATTAAGCCAGATGATTAAATAATATTAAATCATAAATATAATTATATTATATCAAAGATATTGAAGAGGATAATATGAAGATGAAAGGAGTATTTCTTGAAGAAAAAGCAATCAGCAGAGGAGACATCTCATTGGATGAGCTATCCGAATTGTTGGATCTTACAGTCTATGAAAACACGACTGAAGAAAATAAGTATGAACATATCTCTGAAGCGGAGGTTGTATTTGACAATAAGGTGATAATGGATGAAGAATTATTTGACAAATGTCCCAATATCAAATATGTTGGAGTATGTGCAACAGGATACAACGTCATTGACCTCGAGGCTGCAAGAAAAAGAAATATAACGGTTACAAACGTACCTTCTTATAGCACGGATAGTGTTGTTCAGCTTACATGGGCATTTATACTCGAACAGGTATGCAATCTCGAAGTTCACACAAAAAGTGTTAAAAGTGGTGATTGGACGGAATCAGAAATATTCTGCTATTGGCTAGAACCCATAACGGAGTTAGCCGGAAAGACCCTTGGAATCATAGGCTATGGAAATATCGGCAGAAAGGTAGCCCGAATAGCAAAAAGCTTTGGAATGAACGTTATTGTAAACACGGCACATCCAGAGAAATATGATGATGACGGGATTATTTTTACAGATAAGGATGAACTATTTGCAACCTCAGACATCATCACACTACACTGCCCGTTAACAGAGGATACGAAAGAAATAATCAGAAAAGAAAACATTGACAAGATGAAGGATAATGTGAGACTCATCAATGTATCAAGAGGCGGACTTGTAAACGAGGCAGATCTGGCAGATGCCCTAAACAGTGGCAAAATCTTATCTGCCGGAGTGGATGTTGTCCTTACCGAACCCATGGATAAAAACAATCCACTACTTACTGCCAAGAACATCCTGATAACCCCTCACATGGCATGGGCGAGTGTTGAAGCAAGAAAAAGGCTTGTACATGAAATAACCGAGAACTTCAAGGCATATCTTGATGGCAAAAAGAGGAATGTGGTTAATTAGATCCAAGCAAAGCCTATTTGTATATTTTTTATTGGATTGGGAGTTTATTTATGATTTAATACCAACTAATACTTGCATATTCTCATTCAAACATGAAAATTAATTAAGGATTACTCCAATACTTATTGAAAAACACTCCCAAATGATTCACAGAAGTAATTAAGATATTGAATGTAGAAATGTAAAATTAAAAGATTATAATATATGTTTTGATAAATAGATAACATAGAGGTTATTATTATAAACAATTCATTCAAATATTTTTGTTGCTTTATGCAACCAACAATATCAATAATACCTTTAGTTATCGATTAAAGAAAAAGGTGGGACATATGAAACACATTCACGGTTTTGAAAAACCCCCGAGAGTATCATTTAGAAGAAGTTTAATAATATTTATTGGAAACGTGATTGGAATATACCTGATTAGTTTTTTTGAATTAGGAGTTACCGTACAAGCTTTTGATGATATTATATTATTCGTATTATTTATGAGTATTATTAATGCATTATTGTGGCCAATATTAACAAGAATTTTAATGCCATTTCTTGTATTGACATTTGGAATTGGAACGTTGATTTTAAATGGATTGCTATTGGAGAATATAGGACCGTTTTTCGGCATAGAAGTTCAGGGACCTGCAATAATCTTAGCACCCCTAGCTATGGCCTTTGTAACTACACTTTTATCTACATTATTGACTATTGAAGATGAGGGATCATATTATAGATCTGTTTATAGGGATGCTGAAAAGAAAAGAAAAGATGAAATTAAAGATTATCCTGGATTGATTATCGTTGAAATTGACGGCCTTGCTTATGATGTGTTGATTGAAGCGGTCAATAAAGGCATTATGCCTACAGTTAAATCCATGATGGACACTACCCATAATATTAGAATGTGGGAAACGGATTTGTCTTCACAGACAGGGGCAAGTCAGGCGGGAATCTTACATGGAAACAATGAGGACATCACTGCATTCAGATGGATTGAAAAGGAAAATGACAATCAAATGATGCAATGTTCAGGAGTAAGTAAGGTTAAAGTATTAGAATCAAGAATTTCAGATGGTAATGGATTATTGGTAGACAATGGTGCAAGCAGATCAAATTTATTCTCAGGAGATACTGATAATGTCATATTTACATTTAGTAAAATATTAAACATTAGAAAATTATACAATAAGGCATGGTTTTCAGTATTCTCAAACCCAAGTAACTTTGCACGTATAATTTCATTGTTTTTAGCCGAAATGTTGCTGGAAATAATATCACAAATAAAACACAGAATAAAAAATATTCAGCCAAGAATTAAACGTGGAATCGCATATATTCCTATAAGGGCTGCAACCAATGTATTTATGAGAGAAATCAACACGTCAACATTGATTGGTGATATGATGGTTGGAGACATTGACGTTGCATATTCCACTTACCTGGGTTATGATGAAATAGCACATCATTCAGGGGTTCGTGATGAAGATTCATGGTTTGCACTTGAGGGAATGGATAAGCAGATTAAACGTTTAATTAATACAAACAAATACACTCCGAGACAATATCAGTTTGTCATTCAATCCGATCATGGACAAACGAACGGGGCAACATTCAAGCAAAGATATGGAGAATCATTTGAAGACTTTGTAAAATCATTGCTTCCGGCCGACATGAAGATGTTTGCAAAGATGACATCAAACGAGGACCATTATGCAGAATCGTTCCTTCCATTTTCAAAAAAGAATGATGACCTGATTGACAAGAGCGAACAGAAAGAACTGGGGGATTCAGAAGTCATTGTTCTTGCATCGGGAAATCTTGCAATGATATATTTAACCCAGTGGAGTCATAGATTAACCTATGAAGAGATACAGAAATTCTTCCCTGAATTGATTCCGGGAATTGTCAACAATGAATATATAGGATTCATAGTTGTAAAATCATCCGAAAAAGGAGATATGGTTATTGGTAAAAATGGTACATATTATTTAGATTCTGATGAAATCACTGGAGAAAATCCACTGGAAGGATTTGGTAAAAACATTGCACATCACATTAAAAGAAATGTTTCATTTAAATATACACCGGATATTTTAGTAAACAGCTTTTATGATAAACAAAAAGATGAAGTTTGTGCATTTGAAGAACTTGTCGGAAGTCATGGTGGAGCTGGAGGAAGCCAGTCAAAACCATTCATATTATATCCTTCAGACTGGGATGTAGGTGAAGGAGAAATAGTTGGAGCCGAAAGCATTTACCGAATATTGAAAGATAATTTAAAGAAATTAAAAGAAGAAAAAAATGAGGATTAAATCTATAAAATTCTCATTAAACTATTTTTATTATAAATCTACTAATTTTATCTGTTAAAAAGATGATAATGTAGGTGAGTTATTCACCTACTATTTTATATCATATTCGATTTTGTTAATTGGTTTTCACGTCTATTCTTTTATGTTTAATAGAGGAGTGCTTTTTTTCATATTCATATCAGTTGTTTTGATGTTTGTGAATTCGTTTTCTGTTATAATGGCTGATTTTATTGTTTTATTATTCTTGTTTTTGGGTATTGTTAATGTTATGTTTTTTCTTGCTCCGGTGTATGAGCCTCTTTGTTCTGTCACTACTGTTATTGTGTATGAGTCACGTTTGTAGTTATATTCAGGTAGTGTTATGTTGATTTTTCCATCATTTATCATGTAATACTGTGAATCTCCAGTAGTGTTTTTTATGGTTAATCCGTTTAATTTTGCTAATGCCATTGTTGTTCCAGGTATTGGATGATTTGTCTGGTCAAGTAACTGTCCCGTTACTTGTACCTGGTTATTATTTAGTATTGGCGTGTCCAGTTGTATTATTGTAGTTGTTCGTGTAATATTGAATGTCGTGTTATTCTGGCTTCTTGTGTATGTGTTGTTTACCAGTAATGCCGTTATAGTATGGGTTCTGGCTGATAAATATAATCCTACCGTGTAGTTGTAAATGGCCTTGTTGTCTTTTATTTCTACCATTATCGTTTGACCGTTTTTATCTTTTAAGGTTAATCCATTTATTTTGAAGATTACATATCCGTTTACCCGTCTTGTCTGGTCCTGTTTATCAGTTACTGTCACGTTGAATGTTATGTTTTCTCCGACTTTCTTGTTGCTGGTACTTGTCAGGGTTAGTTTAGCCTCTCTTTGTTTAAGATCCAATGATGTCGGATTGCTGCGACTACCAATATATTGTCCGTTTCCTTCATATACTGCTGTTATATTATGTGTTTTTGCCTGATAGGTGTATGGGATGAAATATGATATTTCAGCTGTTCCATTTTTTACTCTTGTAATTATTGTTTTACCGTTTGAATCTTTTAGTGTCATGTTATTTAACTTGAATACGACTTTTCCACCATTTAACAAGTTACCTTTTGTGTCAGTTATTGTTGCTTTGAGAGTGATGTTTTCTCCAAGGTAGCTTGTCTGTCTAATGGTGGTAATGATAGATTCTGCCTTAGATACTGTGAATGTCGTATTTTTGGTCTTTGTATTGTAATTTTTATTATTTAATGTTATATTTGCATAGTAATCTCCCGTATTTAAAGTAAATGTCTTGTTTCCAATACCATTATTTACTGTGATGTTGTATATTGTTCCATTTACATCTAGTTGGTAGATACCATCAATATCAGCGGTAACTTCTATCAGTGTATCCTCGCCATATGTTACGTTGGTTGCTGTTACACTTGCATTGTTTGCTGCTGGGTTTACTTTGAATTCATCTGATGTGTTTACGCTTTCAATGTTATTGTCTCCATTATATACTATAGTCACGGGATATGTTCCAACATTCAGGTTGTCTAAAGTTAAGAATCCACGTGTTTTTGTTTTTATGACAGGTGCTGCTTGATCAGATAATTGCATAGTTGTTTGGGTTAGGTTGATTGTTTCGGTTTTATTGTTTACGGTTATGTTTACTGAGCCTGTGACATCACTAGTGATTACTATGAGTGCCGTGTCTCCGTAATCAATATCCTGAACAACCAAGGAAAGATTAGGAACTAATTTGGCAACAGTTACATTGGTTGAGCTTGTATTGGATTTATGGTTTCTATCACCAGGGAACGTTACATTAATAGTATAATTTCCCACATCGAAGATGCCTGCATTAAATTCATAAAAGCCATCAGTAACATTGATTAGGCTTGAATAGTCACTAATTGTTAGATTATATTCTCCGTCCACATCAGAATATACTATACCCAGAATCTCTTCAGGATAAACACTTTTTGCAGCTACAACTATCATGTTGCTATCGGCTTTATAAACTTCAAAGCTTGTGTTGTTTGATGTTGTATTGTAATTTTTATCATTAAATGATATATTTGCATAGTATATTCCTGAATCTAGCATGAGGGACTTGTTTCCAATACCATTATTTACAGTGATATTGTATAATGTTCCATTTACATCCAATTGATAGATTCCATCAACATCTGCTGTAACTTGAACTAGTGTATCCTCGCCATATGTCACGTTGGTTGCTGTGACGCTTGCATTGTTTGCTTTTGGGTTGACTTTGAAGTTTGTAGAGTCCATGGATTCTATAAAGTTATAATCTCCTGAATAGTTTCCAATAATCACATAACTTCCAGCATCCAATACAGGTAGTGTGAGATTATCACCTACATCCAATTCTCCAAGGAATGTACCGTCATTGAGGTAGTATTTAATTGTACCTGTAGCACCCTCTGAAAGTGTATGGGTGACAGTTGCTGTTTTACCGTAAGTGACTGTGTCTGGATTGACGTCAAGTTCAAATGAAGTACCAACTGGATTGACTGTGAATGTTGTCCTGTTGAATGCTTGTTTGTAGTTTTCATCTCCTCTAAATGATATGGTTGCTTCATATCTACCTGCATCCAGAGTGGGATGTTCATAGAAGGCTAAGTTGTCCCGAACTGTTACACAAGTCAAGTCACCAGCAATTGTCAGGTTATAATCACCATCCACACTTGCATAAACTATGGATTCAATCTCATAAGGATAAACTTCATCGAATACGACTACGACCAGATCAATGTCTGCCTTATATACCATGAAAGTTGCATTATGGGTTACGGTATTGTAATTACTATCGTAAAAAATCTTATTGCCGTAATAAGAACCCACATTGGCATAAAACTTGCCTGCATTCAATTGAACTGATTTATTACCGACACCATTTGAAACAGGAATATTATATGTTGTTCCATTTATTTTAACATCACAACTTCCGTCAACATCAGCTTTGACTATGATGTTGGATAATTCGCCATAGCTTACATTTTCTACTTCCACTACTACATTATTCACGGCCTTATCCACATGGAATGAAGCTTCATTACAGTTTATGCTATAATCCAGACTGGAAGTATAGGTTTGATAGTTACCTGCATTAAATTTAACCTCTTTTACACAGACTCCTTTATTAACTTCCATTGTATATGTTTTAGCACCAATGATCATATAATATGTTCCATCTGCATCAGCTGTTAATGTGATTGTTGTAGGATTTCCATAGGTCACATTATCTGCCGTGACGTTGACTGATATTTCCTTAGATGATACTTTAAAGCGTGCAAGTGCATAGCTTGACTTGGTGGTTGTATTTGCATGATTATCGATTCTTATAATATAATGACCGGGTTTTATATTCTCAACTGTCAGAGTTGATTCAGCATCGGTAATTATTCCTTCTTTTACGATAATCTCGGGATTGTCTTCATCTAGGATTACATATGTTGCATTGTCAGTCATATTAGTTATCCGGTAGCTTACCTTCAATTCACCAGGATATGTAGTGTTATCACAGGACAAGATTTTAACTTCACTCGGATTTCTATCATTTGTCTCAAGCTTTAATGTTATAACCTGTTCGTCAAGTTTAAACTTAAGTGTAGGATTGTCATTTCGTATTAAGACATCAGCACTCATATTATTTCCATCCGCCTTGACGTTGGAATAAGTTACATCATCAATATTTGCTGCATAAAAATCTCCTGTTGAATGCAATAAATCTCCATTTAAATACAAAACATGGTTAATAATGTAGAAGTAAACATCCACCTTATATGTCTCACCTATGTTAAGACGTTTAGTTTCATTGACTTTCATACCTATTTTCAAATGATTTTCCGGAGTATGGTCTTCATCATCTGCAGATTCATGGTATTCAACGAGCCTGTCCTTAAAATCAGGATCATTTTCTCCAAACCAGCACTGTTCAATTGAGTCATAGTAACCGCTATTGAATACATCCTGACCGCCTCCACAGTGATAATAACTGCTGTGATAGTCTGTCCTGTTTGCATGATTATAGACAAATGTACAGTATTTTAAATTCAAATTGGCATGTTTTGAATCAAGATATATTGCTCCTCCTCTCTTATAACATTTATTTTCCTCGAATCTGCAGGATGTGAAATCAACATCACACTCATTGTTGATGTAAACTGCTCCTCCATCACCTGAATTAGCCTTGTTTTTAAGAAATACGGAGTATTTAACCGATTTTGTCATAATACCTGTAAATACTGCTCCACCCTTACCTGCGATATTGTTTATGAATGTACATTCATATAAGCCTAGTGGAGCACTTTTGGAATCGATATATATTCCTCCTCCTCTATCCTTGGCAAGGTTGTCTTCAAAGCTTGAGGATTCAAACTCAGGAGTACACTTATTGTTAATGTATATAGCTCCTCCATCACCTGAAGTACAGTTATTCTTATTGAATATGGAGTTTAACACCTTATCATTTAGGGTATTTGTATATACTGCACCACCATAATCCTTGGCAGTATTTGCTGTGAAGTTAGTGTAAATTATTTTTATGTTAGTATCGGCATATACAGCTCCGCCACGATTGTATGCATAATTATTTGAAAAGTCACAACCCGTCACTGTGATAAATTCATTTGCACGAACTGCACCTCCAAAGCTTTTTGCAGAGGTTTTACCTGTAGCTGCATTATTATTGAATATGGAATTTGAAAGGTCAACACTTTTGTCACCATAAACTGCACCACCGTCGACATTTGCTTCATTATCTGTAAAAGTACTGCCTTTTATGTCAATGTATCCATCAGCATAAATTGCACCTCCATGGTTATATGCAAAGTTATCTTCAAAGGTGGAATCACGAATAAAAGTACCTATGCCTTTTGAACGAATCGCACCGCCGTAGCTTTTTGCAGATGTATCCTTTGTAGCCTTATTTTTCTTGAATGTTGATTCGGTAATATTGACGTATCCTTCAGAATAGATTGCACCACCATCAACCTCTGCTTCATTATTATTGAATGTACACTCTGATATTTTCAGCTCCGCTTCATCTGAACTTGTCTGATAATAAATTGCTCCACCATACTCGGCTGTATTTTTCTCGAATATGCATGAGATGAATATTGGATCATATTTGCTGTCAATATAAACTGCACCACCGTAATCAAGGACATTATTATTTGTAAAATTTGTATTATTAACAACTAAATTACCTGATTCGCAATAAATTGCTCCACCATCACCGTAACCGCCACGTGCTTTATTATTTTCAAAAACCGAATTAAGGATGGTAAAGTTTCCTCCAATCTTACCACAACATATTGCACCACCGAAATATCCATCTCCGGCTGTATTTTCAATAAATGTTGAATTATTGACAAATAAATTGTTCTCACAATATACTGCACCACCAGATTTGGGTGCATTATTCTTGTAGAAGTAAGAATTAGTTATATTTAATTCTCCTAGAGTATATATTGCACCACCCGGACCACCAGTATCACCATATAACTTCTCTGCACTATTTTTAACAAATTCACAGTTTATTATGGTTAACGAACTGGATCTATAAGTATTTGCTATGGCTCCACCACCATCTGATAAACCATTTCCAAATATAATATCTTTAAGAGTTACTGATATGTCCTTTGATGCTATATTAAATATTGGTCCACCATCGCCATCTATACTATAACCATGACCATTTATGGTTATGTTTTTTGAGATATCAGCATAGCCTGAATAATCCCTATCTAAATCCAACTGACCATCAGCTTCATCAATTAATCTTTGTAAATCATCAGATGAAGCCTTTACTGTCTTAGTTTTATTACTGTTAGCCACAATATCATGACTGTTCATCTTTGATGATGAAACATTCTTTGATGTATCAGTACTTGTTTGAATAGTCTTATCTTCACTTGCGGACTTTCTACTGTTCCTGCTTGATTCTATGTTATCATTACTGTCAGTTTGTGTAATTTGGTCTGTATGTGATATTGTGGATGTTTTTTCCACTATTTTTGTTGCTTCATTATCTGTGCTGCCAGCTGAGTCATCTTGTAGTTGTGCAGAACTGACTACGCCCATTAAGAGTATTACCAGCACTAGAAAAAGCAATATTTGTTTTATCTTTTTCATTCACATCACTTCTTTTTTTCATGTGTATTTACAGTATCTAAGTTTTGTAAACACTTTAAATCTAAAGAATTTACTTCTTTATATGATTAATAATTTCTAACACTATATATTTATATATACCTCTATTTTTTTCAAATTCATCTAGGATGGACTTATTTTCTTTTAAGATTATATGTTATATACTTGAATAAGTTTATTAGAAATCCTAAAATTAATTTATGTTATATTATGATAGAATACATGTTGGTGTTGAATCAGGGTATTTAAAATCAATAACAAGGAATCATAACTGCTTCTTTTATAAATTAAAAATATTCTATTATTATTTCTTCAATTATATGACCTTTCATATTAATATTTTCAATAAAATTAGAATATATTATTTTAATCTTATTTTTATATAAAAAATAGTTTATATTTGAAAAAATAAATATATTATATATGAAATACATTTTCAAACTTATAGAAAAATATTACTTTTTTATAATAATAGGGTGTCCGCCAAAATTAATTTTACACTGGAAATGGTACAACTTCAAATTTTTTAAATTCAATTATTTTTATAATTACCTTATTTTTAAGAGTTATACCTATATGTGAAGATATACTTTTAATTATTTTTCATATAAATATTTATTTTATTCTTATTATTGTTAATAATCCCTAATTATTTAGTTAAGTTTATATAGTAGGTTATACATAATTATTATTATAAAATGAATTAAATGGATTGTTTATTTATGGTTATGAAAAATATGGATAAGAAACAAGCTAAACTAATTATTAGAACTAATGATTACAATGTTCCAAGTGATCATATTTCTCGTTTTGTTGTTGATTTTATCGAAGATGCTTATGAAAAATTAGACATTAAAGTAAATGAAAATAATAAAGGTAGACCTTCTTATAACCTTTGTTCAATGATTAAATTACTTGTTTGGGCTAAATTAGAACATATGGATAGTGCGAAAATTATTGAAGAGATGGCAAAATACCATGATATATTTAAGTTTGTTTGTGATGGAATTACTCCTTCAGAGCGAACAATACAAAGATATCGGGATGAATACGGAGAATATTATGAGTTATTTCTACAAATGACACTGAAAAAAGCATCAGAAGAAAAATATACAGAATTTAATCACGTGGCTATCGATGGAACTGTGAAAAAAGCATGTAATTCTAACCACAATACAATCTCAGAAAAAGAAACCCAACTATTACTTCAATACTACAAAGGAGTTCAAATTGATGAAGATAAACTTGAAAAACTTCATAAACCTGCTAAAAAATTATATGAAAATCCAAATTTAAGTAACGAAGAAAAATTAGAAATATTATACGACATAGAAACAGAATTTACACTCACTGGACAAGATAAAATACCAATGAACGATAAACAAGCACGTAAAATGAAAGGAAAAAAAGGAAACTTCTTAATAGCTTATAATATACAATCAGCAGTTGATTATGAAACAAAATTAATTTGTGCAATAAATGTCACACAAAGTCCAACAGACCATTACCAACTACCAGCAATAGCAGATAAAGCAATAAAAAATATAGAAAAAATACCAGAACATATGAGCGCAGATACAATCTATTTAAATCCCACAAGCTTATCTTACTTTAAAAATAAGAATATTGATGGATTAATACCAACAAGAAAACAATCCAAAGAAATAATAGGAAAATTAAACAAAAATCCATTTCATAAAGATCATTTCGAATATATCGGAGAAAAAGATGTATTTAAATGTCCATCAGGACAATATTTAACATTTTACAATCAATACACAATACCAGACAAAGACCCAGAAAAACCAGCAAAAATAAAACGATTATACAACAATTACACAGCATGCAAAAACTGCAAATATCAAAAAGACTGCATATCACAAAAACAAACACACAGAACCATCACAGAAAACGGTAACAGATTACAAATAGAAATGTACTTTAAAATGGAAAAAGAAGAATATCAAGAAGAATATAGTAAAAGACCATGTGTTGAAGGACCATTCGGAACATTCAAAGAATTTTATCATATAGAACAAGAAGTTGTAATAGGAAAAACAAAAACAGAAGAAAGAATCTACTTAGATGCATTAGCATATAACATAAAAAGATTATACAACTTAAAATACAATAAAAACAATCAAAAAGAAGATATAATGAATTTTTGCGAAAATATATCCGTTACACACCAATTAGCACTTGATGTAAATATATTTTAAAAAAAATCAAAAAATCATTTTTGGCGAACACCCAAAAAGGGATAAAAGAGGGGTTTAAGTTATTGTGATGTTTTTAGTGTATGTTTGTGTTTGGTTGTTTGAGTCCGTGAATTCCACCTTGAGTTCGTGTTTGCCGAGGAATTTGTCTATGATTTCAAGGAGTACTGTTGATAGGTCGTCGCCTACCGTGCCGTTATAGACAAGTTCACCGTCTATGTATAATAGCAGGTGTCCGTTTGTTAATGTTTGACCAAATATCTCGTTTAATTTGCCCAGTGTTATTGTATCACTGAGTGTTATCACCTTGTTGGCAGCGTAAACCAAATGGCTTGTAGGAAGGATTGATCGTGTTGTTTTGGTGTTTTTTATTGTTGTTTTTTGGTTTCTTGTGTTTTGGTTATATTCTTGATGTTTTACATCTTCTGATGGGGTTTGGTCTTCGTCGCTTGCTCCTTCCGGTATGTTTTCGATTATTGTTAATGTTTTTTCGTCTTTTGTCCAGGTACTTGTGGATGCTATATATACTGCAGTTAGTGTATGATTTCCAAGTGATAAATCTTTTGGAATTTCGTATGGTAAGGATGCCCAGTTATCCTTTACAGGAGCATATAATACTAATCCGTCTTCATCTACCAGTGGTTTGCCGTCTATTTCAAAGTATACTTTACCATACTTGATTGTTCTATTCTTATAGTCTACGTATGCATCAAATGTCACTCCTTTTCCGTTTACCATTTCAACATTTGATGTTGTCACATTTATCATGTCATTTTCCGAGTAAACGCTGAATGTTACATTGTCTGATACATCATCCTGTGACTCATCGGCATAGTTGATATCTGCCATGTATTTTCCTGGTTCTAGGTCATCTAGTGCTATGAACACCTGGCCATTGTCATCAGGATAGTAGTTGCTTGTGGTTATGTTTGTGGTTATTGTTCCATGGTTTATTGGGTTTTCTTTGTAATCTTTTACTGTAACAATCAGGTGTGTTGGTGTTGTTTGGGTAGATATGTTTACGTTTGTTTGTTTAATGATGTTTAATGTGAATTCTGTTGAACTAGGAGTAACATAATCATTACTGTATGTTATGTTTATTGTGTATGAGTCGTCCAGATTATCATATATATTTTCCAGTGTATTGACTATGCTTTCTGTTGATACTTCATATCCATCCGTTATATCGGTGAGACTTAACAGTTGCCTGTATTCAGAATCATCTTTTACGGTTATGATTGCTGTTCCTTTTTTACCGCTAGGATCTATGATGTTAAGTGTTATGGTATCTGGTATTCCTTCCGGGTAATCATAGGAATTTTCAGGTGTGGTTATTTTGGATTCAGCAGTTATTACTTTGAATGTGACATTTTTTGATTTTTGATTACATGTTGTTATATAAACTGTGTAGTCTCCCGGTGTTAATTCGGATAAGGTGTAGTTTTCGTACTTGGTTGTAGCATATTCTCTGCCATTGACATAAATTGTTATATCTTCAAGTTCTTCAAGGATATCTTTGTCATAAAATTGAGGGTTTTTTAAGCCAATTGTGAAGTTTAAAACAACATCTTCAAATGGAGTGAATGTGTTCTTATTATCCTTAATCCTCAAAGTTATGTTTTTAAGTGAAATGTCATTATATTTATATACATTACCCTCAACTCGTCCTCCAAGAGCTCCGGTTAGGAAAATTGTTTCCATGTCATCTACAGTATTGTTAATAAACGTGTTGCCGGTAAGATTACGGTATCCTGATGAGTATATTGCACCGGCACGATCGGCATGATTGTTTGTGAAATTTGAATCAACAATATTAAAATCGTATTGGAGATTTCTTATTGCTCCTCCATACCAGCCTGCTGTGTTATTTGATAGAGTAGATTCTGTGATATTTAAGTTAAATAAGTTATTTATTGCTCCTCCATCACGATGTGCTGTATTTCCTGTTAATGTGGATTTTGTGATTGTTAATGTTCCTGTGTTTTCTATTACTCCTCCATATTCAGCAGTATTGTTTGCCAGTGTGGATTGTGTAATTGTTAGTATTCCCTTATTTTTTATTGCTCCTCCATCGTCTGATTTAGCGTTTATTATTGTGATGTTCTTAAGAATCATTGAAGAACGACTGTTAATATTGAATACCTGTAGTTGATTTCCATCTATTGTCTGTCCGTTACCGTCAATGGTAAGTACTATGTTGCGATTAGTCCAGTTAATTGTATTGGTATTGGTGTAATTTCCATTATCTAATTTGATATTCACGTTTTTTGTCTGGTTTTCTGCATATTGTACTGCTTCTGTGAGTTCTTGCCAGTTAGTTATTGGTTTTACTGTGAATTTAACAGTGTTTGATTTATGTCGACATGAATTAAAGTAAACTTCATAGTCTCCCGGTGTTAGGTTTGATAAGGTGTAGTGATTGTAATGTGTTGTAAACTTTTTTTCACCGTTAATATATAATGTTATGTCATTAAGATTTGATGGGACATACTTATCATAATAATCGGGATGTTCCAACTCAATGTAATATTTTAATTCTACACTTTCGCCGTAATAGTATGTATTTTTATCATCTTCAAGACTTAAAATCACTTTTTTAAGTGAAATGTCTGTTGAGTTGTATACATTGTTATACAATTGATTCGTTTTTTCAGATATTTCAATTGTTTCATGGGTTATAGGGGCACGATTATCTGTAAATTTATTGCCTTCAAGAGTTAAATTTCCTTTAGCATATATTGCACCACCCATAATTGCTTTATTGTTTGTAAAAATTGAATTGTACACCATGATCTTTTTGTTGGAACCCTGGATTGCTCCTCCAGACCATGTTGCATTGTTGTTTGTAAATGTGGATCTCTTGATTTTTAACTCATCATATGAATCTATTGCTCCTCCCGCGAATGCACCGTTATTTGTTAGTGTAGAATCTGTCACTTCTACATATCCATTATGGTTAGCTATTGCTCCTCCACTACAACCGTTACTATTATAATTTCCAGTGTTGTTTGTAAATGTACAGGTTGTAATTATTACTCTTCCATCGTTGCCGTTGTGTATTGCTCCTCCAGAAACTGCACGATTATCAGCAAAAGTGGATTCTTTGACTTCCAATAAGCCCCTATTATATATTGCTCCTCCACAACCTGTTTTATTATCGGCAGTATTGTTTGTAAATGTGGATTGTGTGATTGTTAATAATCCCCTGTTGTATATAGCTGCCCCATCCTTAGATGCAGCGTTCTTTATTGTGATGTCATGAATAGCTACTTCACCTTTTTGAACAATGAATACTTGCTGTTTATTTCCATCTATTGTTTGTCCGTTACCTTCAATTATAATAGTTACACTATTATTAAATATAATTGGATCATTAGTTTTGTAGGTACCATTTCTCAGATTGATAGTTACAATCGTTAGGCCCTGTGCATTTTTTACTGCTGAGCGTAGTTCTTCCCAATTGGTTACAATTGCATCTGTTTTAAGATTAGATTTTGTATTTTTAGCTATTGTTTTAGTCGTATTTTCACCTAATTTATTATCAGATGATTTACTTGCTTGTATATCTTTATCTACTATATTCTCTTGCATATTATTAGCAGTACCTGATACTTTATATGTATCCTGTGTTACTGCTTCTTTTGTTATGCTATCTGCATCAGTTACATCATCTGATACTTCAGTTGCACTGGCTACTCCTACCAGCAGGATAAGCAGTGTAACAAATAGCAATAAATATTTTATTTTTTTCATTTTTTTATACACATCTTTCTAATTTATATGTTCTATAATGATTTATATATAGTTTTTTACCAAAAGTATATACCATTTTATGAACATATATATTTCTATGAAAACTGAAAATAAAAAAGTCAAAAATCATTTATCATTAAATGAAATGAATGACTTATTAAAAGAGTATAGAGACTCCTATGAAATATACAGACATTTATTATTAATTAGAATGGTTTACAAAGGCGAAACCATATCTAAAGCTTCTGATAATTTAAATATATCTCGTAAAACCGGTGAAAGATGGATAAAAGACTATAATGAATCAGGTTTTGATGGATTAACTTCAAAATATTCTAATTGTGGAAGAAAATCATTATTGTCTAATGAACAAAAACAATTTTTATATGATAAAATTACAGGAAATGAAGAAAATTATGACTTAAAAAGAGTAAAAAAATTAATTAAAGATGAATTTGATATAGAATACAGTGATAAACAAGTTTGGGTCATAACAAGAGAAAAATTAAACCTTAATTATGGAAAACCAATGTTAAAATATTCAACAAGACCAAAAAATGCAGAAGAAAAACTTAAAAAAAACAAAGTTCATTAATGCAAAAACAGACAAAATCGCAATATTAGACGAAACAAGATCACAAAATGTACCAAATACATCAAGAGTATTATATAAACCAGGAACAAAAAATATTATAATTAAACCTCCTGTAAAATTTGGAATAAACATTGTAGGCTTTCAAGGAATTAATTGTAATTCATACATGGAAGAAAATACAAAAAATAATGCATATACATTTTTAAAAACACTTTGTAACTTTAGAGCACTGAATACAAACAACAAACAAGTTATAAAACAAATTAAACAAGCAATAACAAACCCTAATTTAAAAATAGAAAATATACAATCAATTTTACATCAAAACCAGTTATCAACTAAGGATTTAATAAATAAAATAAATGATGAATTATATAATGAAAATTCAAAACAAAAATCAATAGAAAAAATACAAAAGATCTGTAAAAAAGAGGATATACACAACACCCGAAAAATTGCTAATTTACAACGAGAAATAATAGTAAATAACTTACAAAACACTGAAATAAAGGATTTATTGTCTAAAGAAAAACCTATTTACCTAATACTTGACAATGCAAAAATACATCATGCAAAAATTATAGAAAAGGTATGTGACATATTAAACCTCAAATTAATCTTTTTAGAACCCTATTGTCCTGATTTAAATCCTATAGAAGATGTATGGAGAACAATAAAAAGAAAAATATATAATTCCAATTATAAAACATTGGATGAATTGATTGACATATTTAAAAGGTTATTTTATGAAATAGTGGATAATACGACATTCTATGAAAACTGGCTTTCAGAGTATTTTATGGTATAAACTTTAGGTAAGAAACTATAATAAAAATAAATATCATAAGAATTCATTATTATAATAAAATCACTAATAAACAATATACTATATGTTTTGTTTATTGTCTAATAAATAGTTATAATCA
The DNA here is from genome assembly GCF_003268005.1 of Methanosphaera sp. BMS. Lineage (NCBI taxonomy): Archaea > Methanobacteriati > Methanobacteriota > Methanobacteria > Methanobacteriales > Methanobacteriaceae > Methanosphaera > Methanosphaera sp. BMS. The sequence continues at coordinate 100,533 of NZ_CP014213.1, forward strand.
TTATATTCTTATATATTTTTATTTCATATTCTTTTTAAAAAATATGTTAAAATTATTTTAAAAATAATAGGATATTACTATGTTCAATTATTTTTTTTTTTTTTTTATTTGTGTTTTTAAGCTAGAATGTACTTTTAGTAAAAAAAATAGGGGTGTGGTGATTAGGTTATTGTAACGTTTTCTGTATAAGTGTTTGTTTTACCATCAGCGTCTGTGAATTCCACTTTTATTTCATGTTTGCCTAGGAATTTTTCTATGATTTCTAGGAGGACTGTTGACAAGTCATCACCTACCGTGCCGTTATAGACGAGTTGTCCGTCTATGTATAATAGCAGGTGTCCGTTGGTGAATGTTTGGTCAAATATATCGTTTAATTTGCCGAGGGTAATTGTATCGCTGAGCGTTATCATCTTGTTGGCAGTGTAAACCAAATGACTTGTAGGAATGGTTGATTGTATTGTTTTTGCATGTTTTGTTATTGATTTGTGAGGTCTTGTTTCCTGCTTGTGTGTTTCCTCTTTTTCATCTTCAGATGGAGTTTTATTTTCATCACCTGCTCCTTCTGGTATGTTTTTGATTATTGTTAATGTTTTATCGTCTTTATTCCAGGCAGTAACGTATTTTTTGTATACTGCAGTTAGTGTATGATTTCCAAGTCCTATGTCTGTTGGCATGTCGTATGGCAGATCTGCCCGGCTATCTTTTACAGGAACATAGAGTACGGATCCGTTTTCATCCAATATTGGTTTGTCATCTATTATAAAGTATACTTCTCCATAGTTAACTGTCTTGTTTTTTTCGTATACTAATGCAGTGAAGGTTACTCCTCTTTCCCGTACCATCTCTACATCCCATGTTGTCACGTTTATTTTCTCGTTTGGAACAAAAATGTCGAATGTAACATTGGTGGATGATTTAATATCTGATGTATCATCAGTATAACTAATATTTACACATTTTTCTCCACCTTTTAAGTTGCTTAGTGATAGGAATACCTGACCATTTTCATCAGGATAGTAATTGTCTGTTGTTAGGTTTGTTGTTATTGTTCCTTCTGTTACTGGATTTCCTTCATAATCCTTTGCTGTGATGATTAGATGTGTTGGTGTTACTTCCGTGGTTAAATTCACATATCCGTCGATTACTGTTAATGTTTTATCATCTCTATTCCAGGCAGTAACATATTTTACGTATACTGCACTTAGCGTATGATTTCCAATTGACATATTACTTGGTATTTTGTATGGTAATTCTGACCAGCTATCTTTTACAGGAACATAGAGTACTGATCCGTTTTCAGCTAGTATTGGTTTGTCATCTATTATAAAGTATGTTTCTCCATCGTTGACTGTCTTGTTTTTATGGTATATTAATGCACTGAGGTTCACTCCTCTGGCCTGTTCTATCGCTATATCCCATGTTGTCATGTTTATTTTCTCGCTTGGAACAAAAATGTCGAATGTGGCATTGGTGGATGATTTTATACGTGATGTATCATCAGTATAACTAATATTTACAGATTTTGGACCTCCTTTCATGGTTAGTGGTATGAATACATGGCCGTTTTCATCAGGATAGTAATTGGCTGTTGTTAGGTTTGTTGTTATTGTTCCATCTGTTACTGGATTTCCTTTATAATCCTTTGCTGTGATGATTAGGTGTGTTGGTGTTACTTCCGTGGTTAAACTTACAGAGGCTACTTTGAATGAAACGGTATTGGATTCATGGTTACAGGTTTTAATATAAACCGTGTATTCTCCAGGTTGTAGGTTGGACAATGGGTAGTCTTCATACTTGGTTGTAACGTTTTCTATGCCATTGATGTAGATTGTTATGTCATCAAGTCTTTCCAGAATATCCTTGTCATAGTAATTTGGATGTTCTAAGGCAATACTATAGTTTAACACCACATCTTCACCTTTATTGAATAGTGTTTGACCATCCTTAATGCTTAAATTTAATCTTTTAAGTGAAATATCCGTGGATTCATAAACATCGGCATTAAAACGTCCAATATCTTCTTCAAGCAAATAAATTGTTTCTCCATTGTCGGCAGTGTTATTGGTAAATATGCTGCCTGTAAGATTTACATATCCTGGTGATCGTATTGCTCCACCCTCGTTTGCATGATTGTTTGTGAAATTTGTATTTACAAGATTAAAATACCTGTATATTTTGTTTATTATTGCTCCTCCACCTCTTGCAATGTTGTTTGATAGTGTGGAGTTGCTGATGCTTAGTGTTCCATGGTTGTATATTGCTCCTCCATCATGGGTTACGGTGTTATTGTTTAATGTGGATTGTGTGATTGTCAATATTCCAGTGATACTGGATATTGCTCCACCCGACAGTGCATCATTGTTGTTTAGTTTCGAGTTTATGATTTTTACTGTTCCGTAGCTTTCTATTGCTCCTCCGTAGATTTTTGCTTGATTGTTGTTTAGTGTGGAGTCTGTGATTGTTAGTGTTTCCCTATTGTATATTGCTCCTCCATCATCATTATCTGCTTTATTGTTTGTTAGTGTGGATTGTGTGATGCTTAATGTTTTATTGTTAAATATTGCTCCTCCATCTCTTGCAGTGTTGTTTGTTAGTTTGGAGTCTGTAATGTTTAATATTCCATTATTAATTATTGCTCCTCCAAAAAGGGTTGCAGTATTGTTTGTTAGTGTGGATTGTGTGATTGTTAATGTTCCCTGGTTTTCTATTGCTGCTCCATTGTATGATTTTGCATCCCGTATTGTGATGTTCTTAAGAACAAGTGAAGCACCCTTATTAATACTGAATACCTGTAGTTGGTTTCCATCTATTGTCTGTCCATTACCCTCAATGGTAAGTACTATCTTCTTATTATTCCATGTGATTGTACCTGTATTTGTATAGTTTCCATCCCATAGTGTGAGGGTTATGTTTATCTTTTGGCCTTTCGCATCATTTACTGCATCACTAAGTTGTTGCCAATTAGTTATAGGAGTTACCGTGAAATTTACAGTATTTGATTCTTGGTTACATGTTTTATAATAAACACTGTATTCTCCCGGTTTTAAGTTGTATAATGTGTAGTTCTTGTACGTGGTTGTAACATTTTCTATACCATTGATGTAGAGTGTTATGTCATCAAGTCTTTCCAGGATATCAGCATCATAATAGTTTGGATGTTCTAAGGCAATGCTATAGTTTAACACTATTACTTCCCCTGGATTGAATATGCTTTGATTATTTTTAATGCTTAAATCATAGGTTTTAAGGGAAATATCCGTGGATTCATAAACATTATTATCAAAACATCCAGTCTGGTTGTATAGGTCAATTGTTTCCTTGTTGTCGGCGGTATTGTTGATGAATTTGTTACCCGTAAGGTTGGTATTTCCGTAGGAGAATATTGCACCACCATTATTTGCATGATTGTTTATGAAGGTTGAATCAGCAACAGTAAGTTTGGCTTGGTCATTGCTTATTGCTCCTCCATAGTCTGATTTAGCATTTGTTATTGTGATGTTCTTAAGAACAAATGAAGCACCATCAGTTATCTTGAATACTTGTAGTTGATTTCCATCTATTGTTTGATTCCATCCATCGATAGTTAGTTCTATGTCGGGATTACTCCAGGTAATAGTGCCTGTATTCGTATAGTTTCCTTCTCCCAGATAGAGTGTTACATCTTCTGTTTTGTCTTCTGCATCTTTTACTGCTTCACGTAATTGTTGCCAGTTGGTTATAAGAGATTTCACAGTGAAATTTACAGTGTTTGATTTTTGATTACATATTTCATAATAGACCGTGTATTCTCCAGGTTTTGATAGGGATAATGGGTAGTTTTCATTCGTGCTTGCAGTAGCATATTCTGCATCATTAACATAGATTGTTATTTCGTCAAGTTGTTCCATGACATCTTTATCATAATTTCGTGGACTTTTCAAAGCAAAACTATAGTTTAACACTACATCTTCACCCAAATTGAATATTGTCTGATTGTCCTTAATAGCTAATTTCATGTTTTTAAGTGCAATATCTGTGGATTCATATGTATTATTTTCAACATGTCCCTCCCAGTATCTGTATAGGTCAATTGTTTCCTTGTTGTCAGCGGTATTGTTGATAAATGCGTTACCTGTAAGATTAGCATTTCCGTAGGAGAATACTGCACCACCAGTTTTAGCATGATTGTTTATGAAAGTTGAACCAGCAACAGTAAATTTGTCTCGGTCACTGATTATTGCTCCTCCATATTGGGCTGCGGTGTTGTTTGCCAGTGTACAGTTGTTTATGTTTAGTATTCCAATGTTTTTTATTGCTCCTCCATCATAGGTTGCAGTGTTTTTTTGTAGTACTGAATCAGTGATTGTTAATGTTCCCTCATTGAATATTGCTCCATCATCTGATCTGGCATCGTCTATTATGATGTTCTTAAGATTCATGGAAGCAGTACTTCCAATATGGAATACTAGTTGTCGGTTTCCATCCAGTAACTGTCCGTTTCCATCAATGCTAAGGGTTATTTTAGGATTTGTCCAGTTGATTGTGCCCGTATTTGTATAGTATCCTTTACCTAACTTGAGGGTCACATCTTTTGTCTGGTTTTCTGCATAATGTACTGCCGCATTGAGTTCTTCCCAGTTAGTTATAGGGTTCACTGTGAAATTGACAGTGTTTGAAGTGCCTTTACAGGTGTTATAATAAACTGAGTAGTTTCCCGGTTTTAGGTTTGATAAGGTGTAGTTCTTGTACGTGGTTGTAGCAGTTTTTTTGCCATTTACATATATTGTTATGTCGTCAAGTCTTTTCAGTATATCCTTATCATAATAATTTTTATGATTTAATGCAAGGGTGAGGTTTAACACCACATCTTCACCGTAATAGTATGTGTTCTTATTATCTTTAGTTTTTAAGTTTATGGTCTTAAATGAAATGGAGGTTGATTTGTATACATTGTTATCAAAAATTCCATTTGTATATCCATATAAATCAATTGTTTCTTGGTTTTGGGTGGCAGTATTTTCAGTAAATCTATTATCAGTTAGATTAATATATCCACGGGCAAATACTGCACCACCCTCCTGGGCACGATTGCTTGTAAAATTCGAACCAATAACCTTAGACTTTTCGGTCGAGCTGTATATTGCTCCTCCCTGGTATTTTGCTCTGTTGTTTGCCAGTGTGGAGTTGGTGATTGTAAATCTTCCATAGCTGTCTATTGCTCCTCCTGTATGTGCAATGCCTTTTGTGAATGTGGATTGTGTGATTGTTAATGTTCCCCAATTTTTTATTGCTCCTCCGGCACCATATGAAACCTCATCTACTGCACTGTTTCCTGTGAATGTGGATTGTGTGATATCTATTTTTCCACTGTTATTATTGTATATTGCTCCTCCAAGAGATGCACGGTTGTCTGTGAAAGTGGATTGTGTGATGTTCAGTATTCCATTATTGAATATTGCTCCTCCAAACCCTACCAGAGTACTTGTTTCGCTTTTTGTTATTGTGGATTTTGTGATTGTTAATGTTCCCTGGTTGATTATTGTTCCTCCTAACTGTGATTCACCATTTTTTATTGTTATGTTATTAAGAACAAGTGAAGCACCCTTCTCAATAATGAATACCTGTTGATTATTTCCATCTATTGTTTGTCCATTACCATCAATTATAAGTTTTGTATCCTTTTTGTCCCATGTGATTGTACCATCAGTTTTATAGGTACCATTTCCTAATGTGATTGTTATATCTTTATTTGTATCTTTTACCGCTGTCTGAAGTTCTTTCCAATTGGTTACAGCTGTAGCTGTTTTTAAATTACCATTTGTAGTTTTATCTATTGTCTTCGTTGAATTTTCATCCATATTATTGGATGCATCATTTGATTTTATATTTTCATTTATTTTATGGGCTTGAATGCTATTAGCATTATCTGATACCTTATAGGTATCCTGTATTGCTGCTTTTTCAGTAATACTACCCGTACTAGTGGTATCCTCTGATACGTCACTTGCACAGGCTACTCCAACAAGCAGTATTAATATTGCCGTAAAAAGCAGTACATGTTTAATTTTTATCATATTTATTCACATTTTTGTTATATTATAGTCCATTTTGACTATTACTATTCATAAATCCATGTTCTAATATTATCATCAGACCATTTTATCTAAATATTTTACAAATAGATAATGTTTATATTTATCAGTTATTTAATAAATACTTTGCAATATTATTTTTTTATAATATTTTTTTAATAAGGCTTCTTAAAATTATTATAGACACATCATCATTATTTAATTGTATATAAACAGATACAAGTTAATCCAGATGTAATAAGAGATAATTAAAACAGCCAGTATATAAGTTAATTTGATTAAATTAAAAAAAAGAGGATTGAGAGGGGTTTAATTTATTGTAACGTTTTTAGTGTATGTTTGTGTTTGATTATTGGAGTCCGTGAATTCCACTTTCAGTTCGTGTTCACCAAGGAACTTTTCAATGATTTCTAGGATTACAGTTGCCAGGTCGTCACCTACTGTGCCGTTATAGACTAGTTGTCCGTCTATGTATAACAGTAAGTGTCCGTTGACAAATTTTTGGCCAAACATTTCATTTAGTTGGCCGAGTGTTATAACAGTATCTGCTGGTATCACAATGTTGCCTACAATTATTTGATGGATTGCAGGGATGTTTGATTGTATTGTATTTGTTACTGTTTTATGAGCTCTTGTGTCTTTTGTGTATGTATCTTGTTTTTCATCTTCTTGTGGATTTTGATTTTCGTCACTTGCTCCTTCTGGTATGTTTTCGATTATTGTTAAGGTTTTTTCATCTTTTGTCCAGATACTTGTGGATGCTATGTATACAGCGGTTAATGTATGATTTCCAAGTGATAAATCTTTTGGAATTTCGTATGGTAGGGATGCCCAGTTATCATTGATTGGTGCATATAATACCAATCCGTCTTCATCTACCAGGGGTTTTCCGTCTATTTCAAAGTATACTTTACCAAATTTGATTGTTCTATTTTTATAGTCTACGTATGCATCGAATGTCACTCCTTTTCCATTTACCATTTCAACATTTGAGGTTGTCACATTTATCATATCGCTTTCCTGGTAAACACTGAATGTTTCATTGGCCGATACATCATCATGTAATCCATCATTATAGTTGATATTTGCCATGTATTTTCCTGGTTCTAGGTCATTTAGTGCTATGAACACCTGGCCATTGTCATCCGGATAGTAGTTGCTTTCGGTTATGTTTGTAGTTATTGTTCCATAGTTTATTGGAGTTTCTTTGTCATCTTTTACTGTGACAATCAGGTGTGTTGGCGTTGTTTGAGTGGATAAGTTAACATTTGCTTGTTTAATGATGTTTAGTGCGAATTCTGTTGAACTAGAAAAAATACAATCATTACTATAGGTTATTTTTATCGTGTATGAGCCATCTAGAGTATCATATATATTTTTTAGTGCATTTACTATGCTTTCTGTTGGTATTTCGTATCCATCTGTTATATTGGTAAGGTTTAACAGTTGCTTGTATTTTGAAGCATCTTTTACGGTTATCAATGCCGTTCCTTCTTGACCGCTAGGATCTATGATGTTAAGTGTTATGTTATTTTGTATTACTTCAGGGTAATCATATGAATTTTCAGGTGTAGTTATTTGTGATTCGCCAATTACTTTGAATGTTACCTTGTTTGATTTTTGATTACATAATTCATAGTAAACATTGTATTTTCCAGGTTTTGACGGAGTTAATGTGTAGTTTTTCTGGTTGTCAGTAGTTGCATATACTTCATCATTAACATAGATTGTTATATCATCAAGTTTATCCAGGATATCAGCATCATAATTTTCGGGATTTTTCAAAGCAAAGCTATAATTTAATGCTACGTCTTCACCTAAATCGAATGTTTTCATATCATCCTTAATACTTAACAACATCTTTCTAAATGCAATCTCAGTTGATATATATGTGTTATTTTCTTCATGTCCATTAGTGTATCCGTTTAGGTCAATTGTTTCATTGTTGTCGGCTGTGTTGTTGGTAAATGTGTTACCTGTAAGATTAGTCTTTCCATTGGAAAATATTGCACCGCCACGTTCAGCTGTATTGTTTGTGATGTTTGAGCCTGTAACAGTAAAAAGTGTTTGGTAGTTTTTTATTGCCCCACCATAATGGGATGCCGTATTGTATGATAGTGTGGAGTCTATGATTGTAAATGGTCCATAGTTTTGTATTGCTCCCCCATCCTCTGCAGTGTTTCCTGTTAATACGGATTGGTTAACTGTTAATGTTCCAAGGTTTTCTATTGCTCCACCGTAATCAGCAGTATTGTTTGCTAGTGTAGATTGTATGACTGTTAGTTTTCCCTTGTTTTGTATTGCTCCTCCAACCGTTGATTTAGCACCTATTATTGTTATGTTCTTAAGAATCATTGAAGAACGACCATTAATATTAAATACCTGTAATTGATTTCCATATATCCACTGTCCATTACCATCAATTGTAAGAGTCATATTAGGATTAATCCACTCAATTGTACCAGTATTTATGTATAATCCGTTTTGTAATGTTAGGGTTATATCTTTTATCTGATTTTTTGCCACATTTACTGCATTACACAAATCTTGCCAATTAGTTATGTTATGTACTGTGAACTTGATTGTGTTTGATTTCTGATTATATGCTTTATAATAAACCGAGTAGTTTCCCTGTTTTAGATTTGATAATGTGTAGTTTTCGTATCTGGTTGTAGCATATTCCTTATCATTAAGGTATATTGTTATGTCATCAACTCTTTCCAGGATATCACTGTCATAATAGTGTGGATGTTCTACGGCAATGCTGAAGTTTAATACTATTTCATCTTCTGAACTGAAAAAGTTTTCATTGTCATTAATGCTTAACTTATTGGTTTTAAGTGCTATACTGGTGGATTTATAAACATTATCTTTAAAATATCCGCCAAAATTTTCAGATAAGTAATCTATTGTTTCTTTATTGTCGGCAGTGTTATTGGTAAATATATTTTTAGTAAGATTGAGACATCCTGGTGAATATATTGCACCACCTCTTTTTGCATGATTGTTAGTGAAATTAGAATTAACGATTGTGTAATTTCGAATCAAACTATGCGTTATTGCTCCTCCGTCATATGTTGCTGTGTTGTTTGCTAATGTAGAACCTGTGATTGTTAGCCTTCCATCGTCATTTATTGCTCCCCCATATTTTGCGGAGTTGTTTGCTAATGTAGAGTTTGTGATTATCGTTTTTTCATAATTGTCTATTGCTCCACCATATGTTGCTGTGTTGTTTACTAGTGTGGAATTGATTATTGTTAGTGTTCCATATCTGTTTCTTATTGCTCCCCCATAGTTATTTGCGGAGTTGTTTGCTAGTGTGGAGTTGATGATAGTCAATTTCTCATGATTTATTATTGCTCCCCCATCATATGAACTACCATTTGTTATTATGATATTTTTAAGAACCAGTGAAGTAGAACCATTAACACTGAATAATTGTTTCTTGTTTCCATTTATTGTTTGTCCGTTACCGTCAATTGTAAGACTGGAATTACTTTTGTACACTGTGATTGTACCAGTATTTATGTATGTTCCTTCCCCTAGGATGAGGGTTAAGTTCTCATTTTTCTTCATATTATTTACTGCTGTTTGTAGTTCTTTCCAATTGTTTATAGTTGTAGCGGTTTTTACATTTGTATTTGAATCTTTTTCTATCGTTTTAGTCGTATTTTCATCTACTTTATTATCGGATGATTTGCTGGTTTGTATATTTTCATTTATTTTATCATCTTGAATGCTATTAGCATTATCTGATAATTTATGTATATCATGTATTGCTGCTTCTTCTGCAATACTGCCTGTACTAGCGGTATCCTCTGATACGTCACTTGCACAGGCTACTCCAACAAGCAGTATTAATATTGCAGTGAAAAGCAGTACCTGTTTAATTTTTACCATATTTATTCACATCTTTGTTATATTATAATCCATTTTGACTATTACTATTCATTAGTCAATGTTCCAATATTATCATCAGCCCATTTTACCTAATAATCTATTAAATAGATATTGTTTATAGTTATCAATTATTTAATAAATACTTTGTAATATTATTTTTTTATAATATTTTTTTAATAATTATTATTAAAAGTATTATCCAACACGTCATCATTATTTAATGACATATAAATAGATATAAGTTAATCCATATGTAATAATAGATAATTAAAACAATCATTATGTTATTTTGATTATTTTAATTGTCGGATAAGTTAGAGAGGTTGCTCTCTCCTCCTCTCCTCAGAACCGTACGTGTCACTTTCATAACATACGGCTCAAGCATATTAGTTATCTGAAGAAACTAAATCTAATTAGGAAGTTATTTTATATTCCATATAAGCATTGGTAATTATTTTTAAATTTAAATCTTTCAAAGTACTCATTGAATTCACTTTTATACGGGGTTGCTTTATATTTAATGCACCACGCATACTTAATATGAATCCAACTCATACGTTTAAGTTGATTACCTGTTTCAGGATTAGTAAACAAATACTTATCTTTTATCGTTTTATCCCTACATGGTTTAAAGTGTTTACCTTTAATCCACTTATGATACTTCTTAGGATATAATCTCTTAAGAAGACGATTAATACGATGTATAATAAACCAATCCATCTTTTCAAAGGTTCTTTTTGCAGCTGTCATTCTCCAATAATAAGCAGTACCAATTATAAGATTATTTAAGGAGTCAATGAAACTTTCTATGTCTCCCCCATAAGCTTTTATAAAGATACGCCGTGCTTTATCTTTGAATGAAATAATACTACTCTTTGACGGTTTTGTAAGAACCACTTTTCTATTTCTACTGAAATATGATTTAATATTGATTCCTAGAAAATCAAAACCATTATCAATATGAGTAATTCTAGTTTTATCTTCAGCTAATGTTAAGCCCCTCTTTTTCAAGTAAGAATTTAACAGTTTCGGCACTTTATACGCGTCTTCTTTTGTTCTACAAAGTATTACAAAATCATCAGCATAACGCACCGTAACATACTTAGACTTATTACTGTATGTATACGAGCCATCTTTTCTGCGGATACGAGTGTATTTAATATCTAATGCTTCCTCCATTCCATGCAATGCAATGTTAGCAAGAAGCGGAGATATAATACCCCCTTGAGGTGTACCACTATCAGACTTATAAAATACATTATCGTCTAAGTATCCTGCTTTTAACCAGAGACTAATGGTTTTAGAGGCTGGAAAATACCGTACTTGTTCCATGATATAATCATGGTCAAGAGTATCAAAACAAGATTTAAAATCACCTTCAAATATCCAAGGACGATTAAATCCACGTACATGACTATATATCTTTGCTATAGCATCACTAGCACCTCTACAAGGCCTGAAACCATAACTATTGGCTTCAAAATGATGCTCCCAAATAGGTTCCAAGGCAATTTTACATACCATTTGGAACACACGATCACGTATGGTTGGAATACCCAAAGGTCTTAATTTACCATTCTTTTTAGGAATATAAATCCTACGAACAGGCCGAGGCCTATGTAGATTAATTTTACAATCCTTAAGCTGGTAAAATAGTTTCATACGCTCAGCATTTGTCATGACAATTTCAGAGTCAACTCCTGCCGTACGTTTACCACTATTTATTTGAGTAACTACTTTTATAGCCCACAATAGTGTTCTTTTATCATTTAAAAGTAGTCTACAATGACTTCGAACTCTTCGATAGTCACCAGATTCTTCAGCACGAATTATCCGCTGTTGTATCTTATATATGCTTCGACTTACATAGTTCCATTTAATATTGGACCATTCACTGTCGAGTTTGTCCAATTCCGTGGACTGACACAAATTAATATTTGCACAGTTTTCTTCATCTGAAATTTGACTCATAAATTAATCACATCTAGGATACAAATTCGTTTTAATTCATGTTATACACCTGTTAAAGTCAGCATATCCACAAGAGTTTATTATTTGTTAAATTCCCCTTTATCTTAACGATAATGTGGCATTAGCTTCCTTAACATCCTTTACCCAGTAAGGTCTTAGAATTCCCTCACAGAAACCCCTACCAGTAATGTATTACTGGACTTTACTGGGCTTACCAAGTTTATCTTTTGTTAGACTACGACACAACTTAGGCCCTCCCATTACACCGACAGACATATGGGTTGTAATCTATAGACGTCCTTTTTAACTTCGTTTGACCTGCCTGCAACTACAACACATCCTTTAATCATCCTAACGTGTTGATTTACTTTACGATGCTTATAAGAGTTCATTTATCATTAGCCAATATTGGTCTTTCTCTCGCCCTCCACTTCATGGATGCTAGAAGTAAGATTAGGCTTTACCTATCATGCAACCCACCCCACTGTTACCAATGACGCAGTTTCAAGGGAGAATAACCCATACAACAGGATTAAAAGTATCCGTTAATTAGATACTATACTAACACACACTCAAAACAAAGTTTCGAGTGAGAACAAATTAAAGACAATCGCTTGTCGCACAAAAAAATAGAAAAAAGAGAATTTATGCCAACACTCTATAATAGTGGACTTTGATTTGCAAAAAGCAGTATTATAATGATAATAATGCTTCCTGGAAATGATGTTATTTGCAGATAATAATTAAAACCGTCTTTAGCATGAATATCTTTTGGTAGATATTTATTAACGTAATCAGGAAAAATGATTACCAGATGTATATAAATTAGCCAAAAAATCCAACAATATTCGGAGTAGGGAATCTTTAATACGAAATAGAAAATCATCAACATAACATTTATAAGATTATATATTAGATTTAAGTATGAACAGATATATGGATATCTAAACATATACTGATTATCCTTTTTTTCATCAATGTATTTAAAGAATCTTATTCTATATATTATTCCAATTAAAAAGTATATATAATAAATTCCAAACATAAATGATGCAGTTGACAGGTGGTTTTCTCCTATAAATAATTGTATAAACATACCTGAACTAACTAACATTAATGGTGTAAACAATGAAAGCAAAAGTGTTAGATAATCATTGTCTTTTGTTTTTCCTTGTTTTAAAAAGATATGAATATTTGTTTTTTTAACAAAATATTCGCTACTTATTAAATGGTATATTGTGCTAAATAAGATAGTCTCAGTTATAATCATTACAATCCATAGTAATAATATATTCATCATTAAAACCATTCCATTATATTTCTTGATCCATTTATATATGGCAGTATATATTCTCTCGCTTCTTGTGTTTTAATCTGATTTTCAACAAAAGTTAACAGTTCTTCTTGAAGTTTATCGTAAATATTTATCATAACTTTAGTAGCATATTCTATTTTTCCGGGTTTATCTAAAACTTTTGTGGCTTTTGCTAATTTAAATGAATTAATAACATGTTTTGAAATGGCAGTTTGTGGTAAATAAGATAAAGTTAAACTAAGAACTGTATTAAATAATCGTGTAATATTTGTTGTATCTGCTAACCAACCATTAGCATCAATAATTAATCCTGTTCCAACAATAAACATAATACATCCTGTAATTACTCCAGCATCTCCATCAATTATACTACTACCAAATAGTCCTCGACTTCCATCAATGGCTAAACTTCCCATTTCATCTTCAATGATAGCTTCAGAACTATCAATATCATATCCCAATAGATTTTTTGTTTTATCTGTATAACCAAAACACAATCCATCTTCAAAGCATACATATACCGTTGATTTTAGCATATTTTTTCCATAGTTTCTATAATTTTCTGAATCATCCATTTTATCTGTAATTGATCCAATATATTCAAAACCATTAACTAACATGACCGACCAAATAATTGAGTGATTAAGATCATATGTAATGGATATATTGTTAGTTCTATTAGAAATTATAGAAATAATTTTTGTTATATTATTAAATGAATATTTGATATTTGAATCTATATTCAGTATTCCAAATAATTCCTCTATTGCAGTTGAAGCACAATTATATCTTATATTATCCAAGCTGAATTTTGCATGTTCATAACTATGTAATGATAATTCCATATTAAATAATTTTAAATTTGAAGTATCATCTATACTCATGCCTAATAATGGATCTGTAAAATGAATGTAATTCATTCTATCATTTTCAATTCCTGCCATGCATAAAACTTCATTTGTCAAGATACATGTTGAATTTAATTTTTTAGATATATACTCAGCATTTTTATGAGTTAATGTTATAGTGGTCATTGCTTCTAGAATTGTTCTATATTGTGGAGTAATTATTGAAATTGATAAATTCTCATATAACTCCTCTATATTTGATATTGATTGGTTTAATGTGGATATTGTTATTATTTCATTTGTAATTAAAAATGTTTGTAGTATATCATATTGTCCACATCCATCGACATCTCTAGGTTTAAAAGTCAATGTTTCATTTTTAATAATTATATTTGAATTAGTTTTAAATGTAGTTTCTATAGACCCGTTAGAACATAGTTTTTTCTTTAAATCAATAAAACACTGTAAGGTATAATTTGAGTATAAATATATTCTTTCATATTTTCTTACCAATGATTTGTATACTAAATTAACATAATCCATTTCACCATATACTTTTTCATAAAATGTTATGTCAAGAGTATCTGATTTATGTATAACTATACCTTCTTGATTAACTATGTTCAAATCACTATGTGATACAGTTTCATTTTTAAAACTAAAAAATACATAATTATTCAAATTAGGATTATACATATGATATGTATATGTTTTCTCTGATACAGAAGTAAAAGAGATTTCTTCATATTGGGATACATTTAAGAATCGTACAACATATTGATAATTCATAACAGTTTTAGACCCATTTATTGGATTGTACTCGATTGTCTTGGAATATTTGTCATTATATTGTGTGTATATTTCTATTTTAGTATTGGTATCTGTTGTGTAGCTTCCGTAGTTGTTTAGTGTTTCTGTTGGTGCTTGTGTCTGGTTATACTTTGTTATGTTGAATTTACCTGGCTGGTTGGATTGTATGATTATTTTCTGCTGTCCATTGCTCCAGATGTTACTTGCATTCATGACTGTTATGGTTGGTCGCTCATCCGGGTGCTGTACCGGCGTGTAATTGAATACTTTTGATTTATATAATTGTATGTCATCCTGTGTGTAGTATTTGAGTCGTGTGTTTTTGTTTAGGTATATTTTATCATTGTTTTTTGCTGTTTTTACTGTTGTACTATTGTTTGGATTTGTACCATCTGTTGTATAGTATACTGTGCAGTTTAGTTTGTTTATGCTGAATTGTATTCTTTGTTTGTTGTTTTCCAGTGTTGTTAGTGGTCTTATTGCTGTTATTGGTGGTGTCATTACCTTGGGTGGCTGGTAGAATGTTACATCGGATGTGAATCCTTCATTATCCACCAGTATTGCTCTTACCTGTGTTTTTATGGATATCATTACCTTGGTGTTGTTAGTCCACGTGTTACTGCTGGTATTGGGTGTTGATCCGTTTCGTGTATAGTAGATGGTACCTGCCTTGTTTATTTTTACAGTTATGTTTTGATAGTTGTCACGTACATCGGTAATGTTTTTGATTGTAACCACGGGTTTAACTGCATTCATACGGTAGCTGTAAACGTTGCTGGTTATTGAGCCGTATACTGATATGAATCGTAGGTCGGTATAGTTGTTTATGTTTATGGGTGCATTATATTTGGTACTCTTGGTGGTGGGTATGCTGCCGTTGATTGTATAGTATATGCTTGTTGTGGGCAATGTGTATGAAATGTATACTTGTTGTGCCTGATTTGTTATTGGTGTTTTGTATACTATGTATGGTGTTGAACCTTCACTAAGCTTCATTGATAGCACTGCACCGCATTCGCCGTTGGCCTTAACTGCAAAGTACTTCAAAGTCTTACTTGTATCATAAACAAATGCCTTGGTGTATTTTGTGCTACTGGTTGTTGGATTAGCACCATTTAAAGTATAATAAACACTACAGTTGTTCACACCACTAAAAGTAGCATTATAAGTAGTGGACGTGAGTTTGCTTAGCACCACCTTTACACTTAAAGCTGTGGTGGTGTTACTTACAATAGCATCGGTATCTCCACTTCCCCTGTCATTGTTGGGGGTACCTCTAGTGGAATCTGTGGATTTGTCATCTTCGACAAATTCCTCCTCATCCTCATCACTGGTATCGTTTAATTCTATTATTTCAGAATTTTCAAATCCATCCTCAAAATTATTATCGGGAATAACTTCCACATTATTCATATATTTATCCATATCCTGTTTTACATTATTATCGTAATTTGCATTTGCAGTAGTACCCATGTCATTATCATTTGATTGGCTGACATCCATAGCACATGCTACACTAATGCAAGAGAGAATAACAAATAAAAACAAGATTATCTTCTTATAATTAATAAATATTAGCCTCCTATTTTTTTTCTTTTATTGATTAATTATAATTAATCATGTTATTTTGCTGTTAATTATATAACTCAACTTAAAATTCATTATATCAAAAATGATTAACAACATTAAAAATTTTGTCTCAGCTTATTAATAAACATTACCTTTTTAAGGCATTAGTACATTGCGGTCACTTTTTGTAATGTTTTGTTTTTCATGTATGTGATTAGTTTTGAGATTATTCCTTCTTCTGTTTTGTATTTTCTTTTTTCTGATTTTTGTAGTGATAAGTTATAGGTTAATTCTGCGTTGTTGTTGGTTCTGGGTACTCCGTTTAGTCTTAAGTGTGTTGTTAGTTGATAGAAGTTTTTTTCTGTTCTTTCGAGCATTTTTTTATTGATTTTGGGTAAGCCTATGGTTGATTGTATTTCTTTTAGTTCATTTAATTGTTCTTTGGCATCTTCTAAGCTTAGTTGTCTTACTATTTCATTTATTTGTGATGTGTAGTTGAATATTGTCATTTTATCTAGTGTTGATTTACTTAGTGATTTACATTCGTTTTTTGCATCGTTTTTGTTGTTATATATTGCGTGAAATATGCATAATTGGTGTTCTACATTGAATTCTTTTGCTATTTTTTTATACATGGCTCGTCCATCTGTTATTAAGACATGAAATGCTCTATCTTTTGTTGCTTTTTTTATAAAATTAGATACTTCTTCTTTTGTTATTTTCCATTTATGAATAGTATTTCTTTTTATTATCTGTTCAGCAATGGGTATTTTGAGTTTAGTATCAGATAATGTTAATCGTAGCCCATCTTTCTTGTTTTCGGATAAATATTGTTCATCATAATTATATATGCCTGAACCTATTTCTTTTAGGTTTAAAATTAGATTTTCATCGGAATTATAAGTTATTCCATCGTAATCGTTGGATCTACTTATTTTGGATGCTGTTCTTGTCCAGTCGAAGAGAGTTTTAAGATTAATTTCTCTATTGAAAGAAGTTTTAAGTACGTCTTGTAATTGTGAGGGTGTATAATGAGAATAATATGTTATTTCATCTATTTTGTTAAAAAAAGACTTTGCATAACGTTTATATTTATCATAAACATTTGTTAATTCGGTTTGGAAGTGTTTTTTACATCGTTTACATTTATATTTTCTTAAATAAACAGTAATATTCTTATCATCTTGAACATCATAATACTTGACTTCATTAATAAAATTATGTATGTAATTAACTTCTATTTTTTCATTAAAATCATTTAAAGTGTTTAATACTGTCGAAACGTTTATACTTTCTATTGTTTGCTTAATTATTTCTTTTTCTTTATTTTTATCGTAAGGATTTAATTTTTCATTACCATTTATTCTTATTTTTCTAGGCCTAAATCCTTTTTTAATGATACTTCCTCTCATATTTTCTTTAATACAATGAGGACAAACAGGATTAACATATTCAAAATGATTATCATCCAAATTACTTAATTTTTCATTCATATCTTTTATTAAAGACTGATTTAAAGCTCTTTTAACAACATTTTCTTTTGCATTATCTGAACCAAAATCGAAAAGATTAAGTTGAATGGAAGACAAATTACTACTTAAGGAATCAGATATTTCGTTGTACATAATAATATCTATTCCTTTTTTACTATAAATAATTATTTATTTTTCATATCCTCTATGGGGTACTACCATTTTTTTATATAAAATTTCAACCTTCATTAAAATAGTATAAATAATTTAATACCCTCAGCATAGTTTTTAAAAAATGTATTTTTTTCAGGTGACCGATTTGTACTAATGTCCTTTTTAATAAGAAACGGGGTTATTTTAATAATTGTGGTGGAGGGGTTTTGAGTAATATTTTTTCTTAGTTTTGTTAGAAAGGATTATAAATAAAGTAAGATGTTGTTCGAAAAAGAAAATTTTCACAAATGATGAACTTAAAAAAGCAGTATTGCCAAAAGCCTTAAAGGAAAGCTTTTGAAAGATTAAATCCTTCTGATTATGAACTATTTGCCATAGTTTTTATGGTTAATTCGCTATACCCTGATATAACGAGGTAGTGTCCAAAATACAGTCTGACTTCCTATAAATTTAATATTTTTTCAGTGGGTTGTATTACAAAGACAGGTAAGATAAAATCTGTTTTTCCCAAGCATACTCTATAATTCCATCTGAATCTATTAGCCCTCATTTTTCTATCAACCCCTTTATCGGTCCTATAATGTTTCTTTAACTTATTACCACATGTAACATTGAAAAATAATTCGACTAAATTATTTGTACTAGGTATATCATCATTTCCAATGTGTTTAGTTAGTTTATCAAATTTTTTATCTATTTTGTCAAGGGCATCCACTATAGAATCAGGTAATTTACTTTTATCTTCTTTTAGTCTGTTTAATCTATTCTTGGCTGTTTTAAGAGTTTTTGATTTGAATATTAAGGATATCTTATCCATATATTTATTTAGTTCTTTATCTTCCTTATTTAACGTTCGGATTTCTTGATTTAATGTAGATATCTGTCTGTTTTTGGATTGTATTTTTTCATACAATTTACGTTGTTTAGTATCGTTTTTTTGAAATCTACCTCGTTTAGGAATGTATTGATTATTCAATTCTGTTAAATTTTCTTCAATAGTCTTAATCTTCTTTGATTTATTTTTTCTTTTTGTATTGTTTCTATTTATTATCTTATATGGTTTATCTCGCACATTATGGATGGCATGAAAAGTGCATAATGCTTGTTCTATTTCAAATTCTTTACAAATTGATGGATACATTGTATGACCATCAGTAATCATGCATTCTTTTGGTAAATTTGATAAAATCGTATTCCAGTAATTTAAAATAGTATCAGAATCAAATTTATCTTGATTAAGGATCATGGCAGGATATGCATATTTTGTGTTAGCATCAAGCAATTGTAATTTTGCTTTTTTATTTTTGGATACTTTCATAAACTGTTCATCATAATTATAGTTTCCAGATGCTTCTATTTCTTGTCTTTCAACTTCTGCATCAATTTCTTTTTCAACGGCAGTTAATATTTCATCACTAGTTTGATCTTGATGATTATACATGGTAGACTTAGGTATTCTTATTCCAAGAATAGCTTGAAAAATTTCACTCATTTTACGATAGGCTATCTTTTCAATAAATTGAAGTCTAGAACCCAATTGTTTCATATTATTAGTATAATTAGAACCATTATCAATAAATTTATCTAATTTAGCCCTGTGTTTCTTACCGCATTTTTTATCAGGACACCTATAAACAATCCTATAAACATTATCTAATTTATTGGGATAAAATTCTTCAACAGTACTTTCAACCAATTCCAATCCACAATCAGGACAAATAGGATTTGATTTAAAATACAAAACACCATCAATATCGGAGTTAAAGAATCCTAAAAACGGTATAACATCAGGTGAAACAGTATCTGGTAACATGACCAATAATTTTTCTTCTTCACCGAAAAATTTAACTACTTCAAAATTAATACATATATCTGTAGGGGTTATTTTCGTTAACATAATATTATATAACTCCCTACACATATATAAACTTATTTTATAACTCTAAACTCATTATAACAAATTCATTAAACTGATATAAATTAACGACGACATATATATCAACCATATATTAAAATACTGATAAAAATAAGTCTGTTAATTAAATAACATTTAACTTATAATTTAATTGAAGATTAAATAATTGTATGATATTATATCGTACTTTAACATTTATTTAATCAATGAAAAAATAAAACAATTTATTAAATAATGTTATAAGGTTAACAGACATCAAAACTCAGACTGTATTTTGGACACTGCCCAAAATTTATATAATGGGCCTATGGAAACATTAATTAATATCAATAAACATTATTATTTTGTTAGTAAGACACCTTTAGGCAATTTTTTTAAAAATAAAAATAATTATGTCGTAGGAAAAAAATATAATTATTTATTTGAATTCAGATATAAATTAGAGCCATACCCTTTTATCAAAGCTGAACCCATAAATGAAGAAAAATTCTTAGATTTAATTTATTAATGGTTTTTTTATGGCTGTGTGGTAAATAGATAAGAATTGATTTTTTTTATTGATTTTTAGAATTAGATGATTATGCCTCTAATATAATTATCAATATATATTTTGCATTTGCAGATGAACGTTCTGTCAGAATTAATTATGAACTCCTTTAACTTCTTTTTTCCTCTTCATAGTTGTTGATAATAATTGCTTTGTTGATTGTAAAATTTATATCTTTTTATTTTATGTATTAATTTCAGGTAAATTTATCATAATTTGGTAAAATTATGGGATTATAATTGGTAAAATGTTGGGAATGAAATTGGTAAAATGTTGGGAATGAAATTGGTAAAATTATGGGATTATAATTGGTAAAATGTTGGCATTGGATTTGGTATACTGTTAATATTCATTTTTTTCTTCTTCGCTATACCTGACTATAACGAAGAAAAATATTATTATTATTTTTTGAATATATTAAAATCATAGATAAAAGAGGAATCGTTTACACATCCTATTAATATTTATCTGAATCACCTAAATTCCAATTAGTATCGTTAATTTATATAACTATTATTATGATGTTACAACGTTAGTAATCAGGTTAACTGTTAATCTAAGTATCATCAATAATTAATTTTTAAAATGTCAAGTGTCTAATTCCACTAGCCATTAAAAAAGCCATTGCAGATAATGTAAACATTACTAGTATGTATTGTATATAAATTTTCAAATCCATTTTTCTTTTATCTAATAAGTTAAGATTAAAATATTTGTCTATCTTATCAATAAAAATATGATAATTTAACCGGAATAGTATATAAATTAACAGTTTAACCGCATAGATATTATCTGTAGCAAAAACAGGCAGTAATATGAATGAAGATTCTATTAAAAATAACCTATTGAAGAAAATCATGTAAGTTATATAACTATGTTTATATGGATATTTGCTATTCATCAAATCAATGGTCTTATCAAACTTGTAACGTAGATAAATCATGATTGAATTATAAATCCATAATAATAATGTTGTAACAACAACCAAAAACATGACATTATTATGAAAAATAACAAGAACCGGCCATGTCAATAACAATAAATATAATGGAATCACGATTCCTTGTTCTATTAAACGACCTTTTTCATTTAATATTGTAATATTACCCATTTTATCCACATGATAAAAGCGGTTTAACATCTTAACCCCGTTGTTTTTTATAATTATCAATTTATTCTTTTTATCATTTTCAGATAAATTATTTGCACATTCCTTTAAATAATCTAAGGATACGATAAAATAACATTTATTATTTCTATTGAATATACTCAGTTTATAAATTTTATCATAAATCAAAACAGATAAGATAAAAATTATAATCAAATTCCCAAAAATTATAAAGCCATAGTTCAATTTTAATCCCATCCCATAAAGTCACTTACTTGTTCATAAATCGGCTTTTCAATCAATTTATCTCTAACATAGTTAATGCATTCTTCAGAAGCAATTTTCATACCCATTAAAAAATTATTTATCTCATAGGAAGTTTCAATTACCAATGAAGATGTAACGTACTCTTTTGTCATTAATTTAAATCCTTCTTCCATAGCTTTATAAGTTATTTTAGAAATGCCCATACCAATACCCAACATAGCTGTATCAATGCCTAAACCTATCCAATCACTTTCGTTAGCTAAACCAGAAAAAATACCATGAGAATCCACAATCAACAAATAACCACCCACTATAAGAGCACCTGCCACAAAAGCAGGAGCACATGATATCGTTATTACTCCTGTTGCGATTCCAACTCCAACTGTAATTACTACTGAACCTGCAAAAGATTCAACATCTGCCCATCCACTATCTGTTGTAAAACCAAAAAAAGAACATGCTTTATTGCTAGTATTCTCAAAACAATTTTCTTCAAAACATTCCATTGTTGATGATTTCTTAATATTTTTCAAATTTTCTGTTTCATTTTCCTCTATTAATGGTTCTGATATTGCCCCGTTATATTTAAATCCATTTAGAATTATTATACACTCTACGATTCCAGTATCATCATGTTTTAGTAAGTATATATCATGCATATTATTTGCATATATTTTTAGTGTGTCTGTCTGATTGTTAAATGTAGCTATTATTTTGGTGCTTTTATTTAAATCCATTATTATGGATTGTGCTGATTTACCTAGATTTTCTTTTATTAAATTTAATGATATTCTTGCTATTTCAGGTAATCTTGTCGTTGATTGTAAATTAAATAAATATTTATTTGTAGCATTTCCTGTCATTACAAGTCCCATTTTTAAATCATTATATTGTATGTAATTAACTCTGTCATAGTTTATTCCAACAATGATTAATGTTTCATCACTTCTAATGGCTGTTAGATTATATGCGTATGTCAGATAATTTGCATATTGATCAGCTTGCCATAATGTCATTACAGCCGTTAATATTGTTCTGTCTTGGGGATATGTTCTAATTAGATTACTTGGTATGTTTCCATATGTACGATATGTGCTTAGATAGGTTAATGTTTGGTTTGTGTATTCATTTGTTATTATATTATTAGTTAATAAGTATGTTTGTAAAACATCATAATCTCCACAGTTATATGTGAACTTTGATTTATATGTTATTGTTTCTTTTTTTGTGAATGTATTGGATAATGTTTTGAATATCGTGGTTATATTTTCGTTATTATTATTTTTCTTCTCCCAGTAAATATCAAATAGTCTTGTATAATTTGAATAAAGATATACCCGTTCAGTTTTTTCAAATAGAGCATTTGCTGTAAATATAGCATTAACTGTATTTATATCACCATACATTTTGTCTTGGAATATTATTTCTAAGTTATTGCCTTTATGTATCCAAACACCAGCCATATGGGGATTATAATTGCTTTCATAACTTATTTGATAATTGTTAAAATTTATGAAGATGTAATTATCCAATGCAATATCATCCATATAAATTGATTCGGAATTCCAATTTCTTATTAAAAAAATCCTATTATACTGACTGACTTTACTTAACTTAATTGTATAATTATAATTCATAATAGTTTTAGACCCATTTTCTGGATTGTACTCGATTGTCTTGGAGTATTTGTCATTATATTGTGTGTATATTTCTATTTTAGTATTGGTATCTGTTGTGTAGCTTCCGTAGTTGTTTAGTGTTTCTGTTGGTGCTTGTGTCTGGTTGTATTTTGTTATGTTGAATTTTCCCGGCTGATTGGATTGTATGATTATTTTCTGCTGTCCATTGCTCCAGATGTTACTAGCATTCATGATTGTGATTGATGGTCGCTCGTCCGGGTGCTGTACAGGTGTGAAATTGAATACTTTTGATTCGTAAAGCTGAATATCATCCTTTGTATAGTATTTTAGTCGCGTGTTTTTATTTAGATATATTTTATCATTGTTTTTAGCAGTTTTTACTGTAGTGCTATTTTTTGGATTTGTACCATCTGTTGTATAGTATACTGTGCAGTTTAGTTTGTTGGTACTGAATTGTATTCTTTGTTTGTTGTTTTCCAGTGTTGTCAGTGGTCTTATTGCTGTTATTGGTGGTGTAATTACTTTTTTTGGTTGGTATACTACTAAATCGGATGTGAATCCTTCATTATCCACTAATATTGCTCTTACCTGTGTTTTTATGGATATCATTACCTTGGTGTTGTTAGTCCATGTGTTACTGTTTGTATTTGGTATTGATCCGTTTCGTGTATAGTAGATTGTACCTGCCTTATTTATTTTTACCGTTATGTTCTGGTAGTTGTCACGTACATCAGTAATGTTTTTAATTGTAACCACAGGTTTAACCGCATTCATCCTATAACTATAGACGTTGCTGGTTATTGAGCCGTATACTGATATGAATCTAAGATTTGTATTGTTGTTTATTTCTATTGGTGCAGAATACTTGGTGCTGCTGGTTGTTGGCGTGCTGCCATCGGTTGTATAGTATATGCTGGTTGTAGGCAATGTGTATGAAATGTATACCTGTTGCTTTTTGTTAGCGATTGGTGTTTTATATACTATGTATGGTGTTGAACCTTCACTAAGCTTCATGGATAGCACTGCACCATATTCGCCGTTTGCTTTAACGGCAAAGTACTTTAAAGTCTTACTTGTATCATAAACAAATGCCTTTGTGTATTTTGTGCTACTAGTTGTTGGATTAGCACCATTTAAAGTATAATAAACAGTACAGTTGTTCACACCACTAAAAGTAGTATTATATGTGGTGGATGTGAGTTTGCTTAGCACTACCTTTACACTTAAAGCCGTGGTGGTGTTACTTACAATAGCCTGTGTATCTCCACTTCCTCTGTTATTAGGACAGTTACGTCTAGTGGAATCTGTGGATTTGTCATCTTCGACTAATTCCTCCTCATCATCATCAATAGTAGTATCGTTTAATTCTATAATTTCAGAATTTTCAAATCCATCCTCAAAATTATTATCGGGAATAACTTCCACATTATTAATATATTTATCCAGATTCTGTTTTATATTATTATCGTAATTTGCAATTGCAGTAGTGCTTATGTTATTATCATTTGATTGGCTGACATCCACTGCACATACTACACTAATACAAGAAAGAATAACAAATAAAAACAAGATTATTTTTTTGTAATTAATAAATATTAGCCTCCTATTTTTTTTCTTTTATCGATTAATAAATAGTTAATCAAGTTATTTTGCTGTTAATTACATAACTCAACTTAAAATTCGTTATATCAAAAATGATTAACAACATTAAACATTTTGTCTTAACTTATTAATAAAGATTACCTTTTTAATAAAAAATGACACTTTTAAAAAATTGTGGAGGAGGGGGTTTTTAGAGATATATAAGTATACTTAACTGCTAAAACAATTCCAAACATTACTGTGAGTATAATAAGGTAACGCCCATATAATCTTGTCACGATGAGTGGCGAATTAGGTATTATATAGGATCTTTTTACTTTCAAGACTATTTTTATATTATCATTATTTAAAATGTTCCCTACATCAATCCTTCAAGCTGTGCTATTTTCTTATTCTTATTGACAATTATCTCTTCCAGTTCCCTTATCTGCTGTTTCAACTGTTTAACTTCCTCAGAGTCTTCCTCGATTTTCAGATATTCTATCCCCTTCAAATACTGCGACTTTATGTTCTTGTTGGCGTAGGAGTACTTGCTTAAGACCGATTTTACCTTATGACCTAGGAGCCTGTCAATATCCTCATTGTGTACTCCTGCCAGGGTAAGCTGTGTTGCAAAGAACTTTCTAAGTCCGTGAGGGTGAAACTTGCGGTGGCTGTCTATTTTTCCAAAGCCCAATTTGTCATTGTAGTACCTGAATGCCTGATTAATTGCAGGTTTTGTCATGGTAAACAGCAATTCGTCATCACCAAGATCAGTTCTTGTACTTAGGTATCTTATGATTGCAGTTGTTGACTCGGGTGTGCAGCAGGTGTAGTAGAAGAAGTCTGTTTTTCTTCGATGTACCTTTATTGTCGGTATGATATCTGACTTGTTCCACAATTCATCTATTACTTCAGTTATGTCTTCACTTGATGTGTATTCGTCAAGTGAATTCTTGAATTCTCCCACACTAATGTTGGTTACCTCATTTATTGCACAGCCGCTTGTTGCCATGAATAGTATTATTGCCTTGAGTTGCTTGTTGTTAGTAGTGTTTAGTACCTGTCTTATCTCATTTTTATTGGGTAGTCTGTCGGGATCGTTTGATTCTCTGACAACGAGTTTTTCGATTGATCCAAGGTCTATTTTTCCGAGTTTGTATAATGCCTTTAAAAGATCTACCCTCTTGTTTATGGTTGAATTTGCCTTGTCTTCATCTATAAGGTAATCCTTGTAATCTTCTATCAAGTCTCTTATCTTATCAACATCCAATTCCAATGTGGAACAGAAACTTTTATCGAGAAATTTAACATAGCTGTTTACTGCTGTTACATATGTCCTGATGGTACTATCAGTTATTGTTTTTCCTTTTCGTCTTGCCTTTCTGTTTAGACTTTTTGTGATGTATTCATAGTCTTCATCATACTGCATCTTAAATACCTTCCCATATTTAATTTTTTGTTGAAAGTACTATATAATATTTTACTTACAAGTCTCTTAATAGACTCATAAGAAAGTCCTTTAAAAATATATGAAAAAAATGACCAAAAATTGGGGCAAAAATGAGGAATTTCGACACATTTCAATATCACGAAAATAGCATTTATAACACACCATATGTATATGTAGCAATAGTAAAAATGGTAAGTAGTAAATAATCATAACATCACCCCAACAAATTATTACATATCATGATGCGTCCTAAAAAATGCACAAAATTTTGTACGCATACAACCCATTACAAAAAATGAAAATGAAAATTTTTGATGAAAAAAATAAAAATGATTAAAATAGCATTTTTCATATAAGACATATAGATGAACCATACTCAAAATGATGAAGTAAGAAAAAAAAAACAAAATGAAGGACATGGGTAATAAAAACAACCAAAATATTATTAAAAAATTATCCTTCCAAGAATTGTTCAGCAAAAATAATTTTAACTAGTTAATTTATACTTGATATCATAATTATTAAAAATAGATTTTACTAATTAAATAATATTTAACCAGTTAATTACTGTTTATGAATTTTATTTTTAAAATTATACTTTACTAGTTAAATTATATTTTATTGATTATTTTTATTTTCAAAAAATTTGATTGTTAAATCATTACTAAATCAGCTAAAAATAAGGAATTAATTCCATAAAAATAACTAAAAATAAGGAATTAGTTCCATTAAAATAGCTAAAAATAAGGAATTAGTTCCATTAAAATAGCTAAAAATAAGGAATTAGTTCCATTAAAATAGCTAAAAATAAGGAATTAGTTCCATTAAAATAGCTAAAAATAAGGAATTAATTCCATAAAAATAGCTAAAAATAAGGAATTAGTTCCATAAAAATAGCTAAAAATACAGAACATATTCCAATATATTTTAGAACATTAATTATAAAAACTTTTTAGATTCTTCCATAAATCCCCCAGCACGTTTAATCTATAATTTAGCAATATTTTCTGTAATACCATCATATGCATCATAATCTGCATCTTCACGTATCGATTGAGCTTGTGAAAGATACTTTGCCATATTTCTATCAAATTCACGAGCAATTTCAACACAATCATTCATACTATCACCAAAGAGTATAGTTAATAAATCTTATTTATTAATGAATAATAAATATTTTTATCCTAAAATGAATATCTCAACCTCTACAGGTTGAGATGGAAAAAACTTCAGCAAAAAAATAGATTCACTTATCTAACACACTAAAAATTCTCAAAAAAAAATATTAAATTAGAATCTTACCAAAGATTTAATCCAATATCAAATGCTCAGTAATCTCATGAAACCTGTTACGTATCGTGACTTCTGTAACACCTGCTATATCCGCCACATCACACAGTGGTTTTCCTTCACCATGGAGTAAACCTGCAATATATAATGCAGCAGCAGCAACTCCCGTAGGACCATGTTTAATTGTTAGTCCATTTTGAATAGCTTCATTGATTATTTCAATAGCCGTGGATTGAACATTATCAGACAAGTTTAATTCACTTGAAAATCTTGGAACATAATCTATGGGACTTATTGAAGGTAGTATAATATGCAATTCTCTTGTCAGGAATCTGAATGTTCTACCCACTTCTTTCTTACTTACACGTGACACCTCCACTATCTCATCAAGTGTTCTCGGTTCTTGACATCGTCTGCAGGCTAGATAAAGGGATGCTGCAATTATTTCTTCAATACTTCTATCTCTGATAAGATTGTTTTCAACAGCATTTATATATATTGTGGATGCTGATTCACGAACTGATCTTGGAAGTCCAAGTCTTGATGAGTAAAGGCCTAATTCACTTAGTGCAAATGCCAGGCTTTCTGTATCACTATTTTTGCTTATTTTACGTTGCAATTTTCTTAACCTGTACCATTGTGCCCTGTTTCTTGAAGGCATATCCTCTCTATAGATATCCTTGTTAGATCCGTCCATCATTGTGGATAATCCGTTATCATTAATTGTGTCTGTTATTGGAGCATCATCGCTCGTACATTTGTCCCTTTGTTCATGGTCAAATGCTCCCCATTCATGACCATTATCATCTGAATTATAAGCCATTACAAAGCCACAAAATCCACAGACAATTTCTTTCAGTTTATGGTCAATGATTGGTTTAGTTGAACCACATTCAAGACAGGAAAGCTCATTTTTATTATTATTCTCCATAATATCACCATTTTCAATATGAATAGATTCTTTTTGATTTTTTTCATCTTTTTTTGGAGTTCTGGTAGCCTTTGGTTTAGTAGTTTTATTAGTTTTTGATTCGATGGTTTTAAGTTTATTTTTAGTTTTCACAGGTTTGGAAATTATTTCCTTAGTAACCGTAGGATTTCTTTTTCTTTACCTGCTTAAACGTTTTTTCCTTTTTAGATTTTTTACCATAATTTTTTCTCCGATTTTTATTTTTGGATGAATATTAATCCAATTAATCTAAAAAAGAAGATTATTCTAACATGACCTGATCTTCTATATTACATATTATACTTAAATAAGTAGATATATGTTATAAATTAAAATCTTTAATACGTGAGATAATATCCAAAATTTTAGATTGTCATTTCACATATAATATTATCAATGCTGTAAGTTAAGATTTTACATGAAAATTTTTGTTTTCCTTTGGGTAGAATTTTTTTTAACCTTGTATTAGAAGGAGGGTTTGTTGTTGAATTGAACTTTATTCTCTTCGATTTTGTTTTTCGTTTATATGTTCTGGGTTCTGAATCGTATTGGGTTCTTATACAGTCATCCATAATATTTATAATAATTTGTTGATTTTCGATGGATTTAATATAATTAATCGGATTAATCAAATAATCATTTTATCAGATGTTTAGACAAAAATAAAACAATCCCCTTTTTTTATCCGGTTACTCTTTTGGTCATTTGCAGAACTAGACATCTCAATCAATAATATATATCTGATTATATTTTTTATTTTTAACAATTACAGTTTAAGTTGTCACTTAAGGTGTTTAAAGTTTTTATTTTAAAGGTTATATTAAATATGTAGTGAATAATAATATTATAAGTAAATTTTCAATAAGAGATAATTAAAATAAAAGAATTAATAGGAAGGTAAAAAAAATATGTGTGGAATAGTAGGATGTATGCTTAAGGATAACCGAAAAGCAGCTCCAGTATTATTGGACTGTGCAGAAAAGCTTGAATATCGTGGTTATGATTCAGTAGGTCTGGCAACATACGATGAAAAGATACATGTAAAAAAGGATGAAGGATATATAGAAAGCGTTGATGAAGCACTGGACTTGGCAGATATGCCAGGTAATTATGGAATAGCACACGTAAGATGGGCATCTGTCGGAAAACCGTCTAAACGCAATTCACATCCACATCTTGATGAAGAAGAAACTGTAGCGGTTGTACACAATGGAACCATTTCAAACTATACGATACTGAAGAATAAACTTATAGGCGAAGGTCATAAGTTCATATCACAAACCGATACGGAAGTAATCTCACATTTAATGGAAAAATTTATGGACGAAGGATTGAACTTGGAACATGCACTGCGTAAAACTATAGAATTATTGGATGGAAGCTATGCTGTTGTTGCAATAAGTAGTAGAGAACCTAACAAAATAGTGGCAACCCGAAAAGATTCGCCTCTTGTACTTGGAGAAAAAAATGAATCATACTATCTTGCCTCTGACATACCGGCCATGATAAAATATACCAATGACATAATAGAATTAAATAAGGGAGAAATTGTCGTAATTACAAATGAAAAAATGGAGATTCACGATGAAAATGATAATATCATAGAAAGAAAACCAGTAACAATAGACTGGACTCCTGAAATGGTGGAAAAAAATGACTATGAACATTACATGCTAAAAGAGATATATGATCAGCCAGAAGCTGTTAGAAGAACCCTATCCCAGAAGGATAAAATAAGAAAAATCCTGGAGGATATAGGTGATATTGAAAAGATATGCATTGTTGCATGTGGAACCAGTTATCATGCGGCTTTAAGTGGAAAGTATATCATCGAATCTGAAGCACGAATTCCTACAAATGTAGTATTGGCATCAGAATTTTCTCATTCATTGAATATAATGGATGAAAAAACATTACTAATTGGAATGTCACAGTCAGGTGAAACCGCCGATACTATTAAAGCTTTGAATTCAGTCGAAGGTCCGATAAAAATGGCAATAGTAAATGTTGAAATATCCGAGATGACAAAAATAGTGGATTACACCATACTTACAAAAGCAGGACCGGAATTATCGGTTGCAGCCACAAAAACTTACACTGCACAGGTAACGGTAATGTATATGATTGCAGCAATACTGGGAGATAATGAAGAATTATTGAATAAATTAAATAAAGTACCTGAGTATATAGATGATATTCTTGAAAACCGTAAAACGATAAAATCCATGGCAAAGACATACTTATATGCCAATGAATTATTCTATATAGGAAAAGGATTTTCATATCCGACGGCACTGGAAGCCGCTCTTAAGATGAAGGAGATATCATATATACATGCAGAAGCATACGCTTCCGGTGAACTGAAGCATGGGCCGTTGGCATTAATAGACAACAACATGCCGGTAATAACAATAATACCTCCTGGCAAGGATCATAATCTGACATTAAATAGTCTGGAAGAGGTAAAAGCACGCAACTCCAGAATAGTAACAGTTTGCTCCGAAGATGATGACCTTGTACAGGATAAATCAGAGGAGTGTATCCTGATTAATCCATATGTTGATGAGATTCTTGCACCGCTAGTCTATATTGTAGCATTGCAACTGCTTGCATACTACATTACCATAGAAAAAAAGCACAACCCCGACAGACCAAGAAATCTTGCAAAAACACTGACTGTATGAATTTAGAGCTGTATTATAATTCAATACCCCTCTCCACCCAATAAAACTTTTTAACAAAAAAATTAAAAAGGAATTCTTCCATCCTCTTATTTTATATCAAAAAGAACATGGTTTTTTTCAAGATTTTAATTTTATAAATCATCCAATGTGATTATCCATCTATTTTTAAACCCATAAACTTTGGATACGGTTCATTGTACTCTTTTGCCAAAGCACATTGATAAGTATCATAAACTACATAGCTCATGTAAATCAACAGGATTAAACTTACCGACCATAATCGTGTATTGAAATACAAGTCCATACTTAAGTTCCACCTGCCAATAACCAGATAAAAGTGCATTATATCCAAAATTAAACCCATGATAAACTGGATTAACGCTCTTTTATAGAGTTTATTAATTACATTTCCAACTCCGACAACAAAAAATATTGAAGCGAATATTGATATTATGGGTGGAATCAATGCATGATAGTTCAAATGAACACTTTCCCTGTTTTTGATATAATACGGAGAATTAAAAACCATATTATTGCTAATGTAGCATAAAAACAATAGTTATTAAAGAAAATTCCCCATACTTTTATAAAACTCAAAGGCATGAAAGAGATATAACCATATTCACTATAGCAATAAGTTTTTAAATCTGCAATGGCAAAAAATGAACAAGTTGTTATACCCATTAAAATCAACCAAGAATCTTTTTGTTTTATATCTAAACCACCTCCCCCCAATTTTACAACATATACATTAATTATCAATGTTAAGGCCTGAAAACTTTGGATAATGTTCATCATAATATTTACATAAAGTACAAATACCCGTATCATAAGTTACATATACTGAATATGAAACCAGTAAAATACCAGAATAAACAATAGCAGTATTACCTATAAACTGATTGAACGGTAAAGCCCAATAGGAATAACTCCAATAAAAGTACATAACATCAAATACCACTCCCAGAAGTAATTGAACAATACCCCTTTTATATAATCCATTAAAAATATTTCCCAAACCATAAATAAAGAAAAAAGATGAACAAAATGAAATAATAGTAGGCAGATATTTATAATACAAAGAAAAATTCACCATTTTAATATTATTACTTTTGAAAAAGTTATACCCAATAAGAAATAACGCCAATAGAACAACATAACTATTTGTCCAATAAACAATTGTGATTCCAAATATTTTTAAGAAATAAACTGGAAGAAATGGTAAATAATATTTAAATAAGCCATCAACGAACAATGGATTTCCTATTTGATTTATCATATAAAATGAATGAACCAACATAACTATTAGGAAAAGATCTGCATATGACTTATAACCTTTGAAATCCATTATAAAATTCCCCCTAAATAATAATCATATATCGAGTCATATCTTCCATTATAATAAGTATATTCGTCTTCTGTTAAATTTCTCTTACCATTATTATCATAAACAACCATATCAGAATAATCCAAACTTCCACAACGCCCAATTGCAATTCTAATTACCTTATTGTTATCTTCCAGTTCCTGTGGAGTATTATATGTTATATTATTATACGCATCATAATCATGCATACTGAAAGATAAATAGCCATCAGTAATTGCATAATTTTCCATGTTATATGAATTCACATATTCATCTTTGTACAGTTCTTGTTCATCAATTCTATCCCAGTGATGTGCTACAGCCATTGGAATAGCTATAACTATTGCTGCAGGAATAAAATTTTCAAAAGTAATAGAACTTAATATTTCAAGTGAAAATGGATTAAGATAACCAAAATAGGACAATAAACCACTTGTTTGCGTTACTACCCTTACTATGTCCCCATATTCTTCTTTTAAACAAGAATATAATCTATGAGTGTAACCTGGTTGATATATCTCTTTGAGTACTAATTGAGATGCTCCGGGGATATAATTTACAAATCCAACTTCATTATCAATTTCATTTAGGAATTCAAATGATGGGCATTCTCTTTGGCTGGAGTGTAGTACTGTGTC
This sequence comes from Methanosphaera sp. BMS, assembly GCF_003268005.1. Lineage (NCBI taxonomy): Archaea > Methanobacteriati > Methanobacteriota > Methanobacteria > Methanobacteriales > Methanobacteriaceae > Methanosphaera > Methanosphaera sp. BMS. The sequence continues at coordinate 134,101 of NZ_CP014213.1, forward strand.
ATCTATTTTGCTGTTGTCTGTTAGTTGTCCTGTGTTTAGATTAAGATATATTGAGATATTTTTGATTGGATCAATTATGAAGTAATATTCATTTATTCTTCCAGTTAATACTTGGTTGTTGTTTATGCTTTCTGTTATTTCTTCTAGTGTTGATTTGGTTTTGTCGGGTCCGGTTTTGTTTCTTAGTATATTTATTACATCTGCTTCTATAACATTTAGCATTGATGTTGTTGAAAAACGATATAACCCTTTGTTTATTGTTTCTCCTTGAATTTGTATTCCCATATCTGGGTTGAATGAGTGGATAATTATTTTGGATGCATTCACATAGCAAGTTGTGGTAATTGTGCTTGTACGGTTATATGTGACATTGTAGTAGTCTTGGTATTCATTTGCTATTGAATCGAAGAAATATGCGACAAATAATGATGCTAAGTATGTGTTTTGAATCGGTATTGAGTAATTCGTGTTCAGTGCTTCTTCAATGTCACTTGTTGTGGTGACTTTATTGGTTATGGTGTATGTTTCTATTGCTCCTGTGTATTTGTAGGTTATGTTTTGTAGTTGTTCTAGTGTTTGGTTGTGTGTTTGTTGTATGCTTAGTATGTCTTCGTAGTCTTTGTGTGAGAGTGCAAATGATCGGTTGGTGTTTTTGTCGTTGATTGTGACGCTTGTCTTTATTATGTTGGGATTGTATATGAAGTTATCGAATACCGGTTCACTGTCAACTGTAAATATATCTTTGTTGTTTCGGGTATATTTGATTGTTGGTATATTGTTATTGGTTATTTGATTGTAGGTACTTGTTGTTATGTCTCCTGTGTACTGGTATTGTCTTGCCAGCTGATATCTTACTGCCAGGTCACTAAAGGTATCGGTTATGCTTTCTAATGGCAGTGTGTTAGTCTCTATCATTGCAGTGTAGTTGTTGTTTTTGTTGAAGTCTATGCAGTCGACCAGTAATATCTGATTGTTGTTGTGGTTGTATCTTGTCGTGTATTCTACCGTGAATTGGTTGATGTTTTCTCGTGTTTTGTCATGGTATTCTATGATTGTTGTCTGGTTTTCTGTGTAGATGAGTATTCCATCTTTTTTCTGTGGATTTGTGTGGTTTGTTGTCTGTAATTGTCCATCAAATGATATGAGGTAGTCATTTAGTTGCATGTTGTATTTATCATTTGTTACTCCGTTTATGAAGTTGTATGTCTGATTTGCTAGGACAATATTTACTATACGTATAAACGGTAGCATTACTGTTCCGTTAACTCCTTCTTCTATTATGTATTCGTCCAGTGTGTTGTTGTATCGTGTTACCTGTGGTAGTGTTATGTTGTGGTAGTTTGCCAGTTCTATTGTGTAGTTTATTGGAGCATACTCTGTCAGTTCATTGTCTGTTGTGTAGTTGTAGTAGTGTTTGTAGTTGTTCTGGTCTACCAGGAGTATGTTGAGTACTGTTTTGTTGTGTAGTATTATTTTAGTATGATTGTACTTGGGGCTGTTGGTGGTTGCTATCGTACCGTCTAGGGTATAGTAGATTGTGTGATTGTTGTTTTCTTTTATAAATAATGTATTAATTATCAATTTTAACACCTAAGAATTTAGGGTATGGTTCATTATAACATTTATATAAACTACAAAGATATGTATCATATATAACATATACTGAATATGTTGTCATGAGAATAGTATAAATATGTATGTTTGTACTTCCAATAAATTCTTCAAAAGGTAAATTCCAATTAATATGCACAAAGTAAAAATTTATTACTGTCAATATTAAACCAATAAAAAACTGAAATAAGAATCTTTTTTGTAATTTATTAAAATAATTACCAAGACCATTAATAAAAAAAAATGAAGAAAATAATGAAATAAATATCATAGTAAATTCTTTTTTAAATGGAAACTTTGCCATATATGTTGATTCGTTTTTAATACGATGACAGATATCTTTAATTAACATAATTCCAAAAATTATTAAAAAATAACCCCAATAACATAATATAATTCCAAAACACTTGATAAAAATTATTGGATATATTTTTGGATAACTATTTAATAAAATATTATTAAAAAATGGAAATAACATAGTTAAAAAATAAAATGAATATCCTATTATTATAATCAAATATTTATTTAACTTTTGTTTATAAAAATCAATAGTTATCATAAAATCCCACCTAAATAATAATCATATATTGAATCATATCTTCCATTGTAATAAGTATATTCGTCTTCTGTTAAATTTCTTTTACCATTAGTATCATAGACAACCATATCTGAATAATCTAAATTTCCCCAACGACTTATTTTTATTCTAATAACCTTATTGTTATCTTCCAATTCCTTAGGATTGTTATATGTTATATTATTATATGCATCATACTCATGCATGCTGAAAGATAAATAACCATCAGTAATAGAATAATAATTCATATTATTACTTGTTACAAATTCATCTTTCTTCTGTTCCTGTGCAGAAATATTCTCCCAGTGATAAAATGTATAAATAGGCACAGCCAAAAATACTGTAACTGGTATATGCTCAATAATTATGGAAGAAAGTGCTTGTAGAGATATTGGATTATTAATACCAAAATATTCCAGTACAGGTGGAACAGTTGTGAACAAATATATTTCAAAAATATACTTTTCTTTTATAGAATTATATAAATTAGAAGTGTACCCTGGTTGATATATTTCTTTGAGTACTAATTGAGCAGCTCCTGGAATATAATTTACGAATCCAACTTCATTATCAATTTCGTTTACGAATTCGCATGATGGGCATTCTCTTTGGCTGGAGTGTAGTATTGAGTCATCTATTTTGCTGTTGTCTGTCAGTTGTCCTGTGTTTAGGTTAAGGTATATTGAGATGTTTTTTGCGGGATCAATTATGTAGTAATATTCATTTATTCTTCCGGTTAGTACTTGGTTGTTGTTTATGCTTTCTGTTATTTCTTCTAGTGTTGATTTGGTTTTGTCGGGTCCGGTTTTGTTTCTTAGTATATTTATTACATCTGCTTCTATAACATTTAGCATTGACGTTGTTGAAAAACGATATAACCATTTGTTTATTGTTTCTCCTTGAATCTGCATTCCCATGTCAGGGTTGAATGAGTGGATAATTATTTTGGATGTATTTACATAGCAAGTTGTGGTAATTGTGCTTGTACGGTTATATGTGACATTGTAGTAGTCTTGGTATTCATTTGCTATTGAATCAAAGAAATATGCGACGAATAATGATGCAAGATATGTGTTTTGTATCCGTGTTGAGTAATTCGTGTTTAGTGCTTCTTCAATGTCACCTGTTGTGGTGACTTTATTGGTTATGGTGTATGTTTCTATTGCACCGGTATACTGATATGTCATGTTTTGTAGTTGTTCTAGTGTTTGGTTGTGTGTTTGTTGTATGCTTAGTATGTCTTCGTAGTCTTTGTGTGAGAGTGCAAATGATCGGTTGGTGTTTTTGTCGTTGATTGTGACGCTTGTCTTTATTATGTTGGGATTGTATATGAAGTTATCGAATACCGGTTCACTGTCAACTGTAAATATATCTTTGTTGTTTCGGGTATATTTGATTGTTGGTATATTGTTAGTGGTTATTTGATTGTAGGTACTTGTTGTTATGTCTCCTGTGTACTGGTATTGTCTTGCCAGCTGATATCTTACTGCCAGGTCACTAAAGGTATCGGTTATGCTTTCTAATGGCAGTGTGTTAGTCTCTATCATTGCAGTGTAGTTGTTGTTTTTGTTGAAGTCTATGCAGTCGACCAGTAATATCTGATTGTTGTTGTGGTTGTATCTTGTCGTGTATTCTACCGTGAATTGGTTGATGTTTTCTCGTGTTTTGTCATGGTATTCTATGATTGTTGTCTGGTTTTCTGTGTAGATGAGTATTCCATCTTTTTTCTGTGGATTTGCGTGGTTTGTTGTCTGCAATTGTCCATCAAATGATATGAGGTAGTCATTTAGTTGCATATTGCATGTCTCTTCTATTTCTCCGTTTACGAAGTTGTACGTCTGATTTGCTAGGACAATATTTACTATACGTATAAACGGTAGCATTACTGTTCCGTTAACTCCTTCTTCTATTATGTATTCGTCCAGTGTGTTGTTGTATCGTGTTACCTGTGGTAGTGTTATGTTGTGGTAGTTTGCCAGTTCTATTGTGTAGTTTATTGGAGCATACTCTGTCAGTTCATTGTCTGTTGTGTAGTTGTAGTAGTGTTTGTGGTTGTTCTGGTCTACCAGGAGTATGTTGAGTACTGTTTTGTTGTGTAGTATTATTTTAGTATGATTGTATTTGTGGCTGTTGGTGGTTGCTATCGTACCGTCTATTGTATAGTAGATTGTGTGATTGTTGTTTCTTTGAAGCATTATTTTATACGTGTTATAGTTGTTGTTTTCTTTCTGTATTGTAATATTTACCGGGCTAACCTCATTTCGTGGTGTTCTATAAGTATAAACTGGTGATGATTGATTGTATTGGTTTATCACATAGTATTTTAGTTGTGTTAGGTTATTTAATGTCAGTATGCTAGTGCTATTGGCTTGTCTTAGATTTGTCGTATTCAATGGATCTGATCCATCCCTTGTATAATATATCACAGCATCTTCATCATCACAAACAAATGACACATTCTGATAGCCATCTGTATAAGTAGTTATTGGCTTTACAATAATCAATGGTTTGTTGATGTCAACTATCCTTATACTTTTGGATACTGTTTCTCCACTTGTTGTTGTTAATGTTATATGTACTGTACTGTTTTCGTTTAGTGTTAGTATTGTTTTTGGCATGTATGTTTGTGGTGTGTTGTTGTCTACTTGGTATTGTATTGTTCCTGTCTTGTTGGCCATTATTAACAAATTATATGTGGAATCAAAGTTTTTGTTTAGTGTTGTGTATATTTCTGGGGTTCTGTTATCTGTATCATGACCCATACAAAAGAAATAATCGTGAGATGAAATATAATCCGTAATGATTATAATTCCATTTGCTTGATAGTAATATGTATCACTTACTATATTGTTGTGTATGTAAAAATACTTTAGAATGTATGATTTTAGGTATATTGTTGTTGTATAACTATTATTTTGAGTAATATTTGTTGGATGTAATCTTAAAGTTACAACAGAGCTATTTGTGAAACTACCGTTTGCCGTTGTTGGTGGTTGTCCATTAGTTGAGTAATATACAGTATAGTCCTCCGGTGCTGATAAATTAAGTTCAATCGTTTTAATATTGCCCATAAGATTACTATTAATGACATTAATGTTCACAACATTATCATCTGTATATTCATATTCACCATATAAAGGATAATAATAGTCATAAGTCAAATTACTATAATAATCCATAGAATCATTATATATTGTGAATACTGTTTTATATCGTATGCTATTATACCAGCTTGTTTGCCCTATCACTAATTCCAGGTTATATTCTCCAGGACTCCAAGTATATGGAATACTTTGATTTAGAATAACAGTACCATTTGTTACTGTATGTGTTGCTGTGGTTATTCCATTAATCTTAATTGCTACTTGTTCTCCATCAACATTGATATCATCAATGGATTTGACACTGGCATTAAGGTATAAACTTTTATTATAAAAAGCATATACTTCACATATGTCTATTTTCATGTCTTTCCTGATAAAGGAGATATTATAGTCCTCTTCTACTCTTGCCATACTGGAAGTATAGACAACCTGTAGGGGATGCTCGCCGAGAGTATATGAGGAATTAAATGTATAATTTACTATTACTTCACCGTGAACTACACTGGCATAGATAACATGACCATTATCGTCTTTCAATGTTTTACCATTAACCTTTATAACAACTTTACCCATATTAACCCCAATTCCATCATCATGATACACAAGCACATGAATTTTATTGTTCATGCCACGAACAAATGTATCATTAAGCAAGTGTACAATAATAGTATCATTAATCTCTGAAAGATTATCATCAATTACTGTTATAGGGGTAGTGTAATTTATCTCCAAATCATTGTTTATTATCTCAAGATTGTGCTGTCCTACTTCCAACACACCCGCATTAACTAGCATTAATCCACTGTTATCAGTACTCACGGTGTATTGTGTGTTGTCCAGTGTCATGTTAAACTGTGTTTGCATTACCGGGTTACCGGTATTGTCTGTTATTATTATATTATATGTGTCTGTTTTATTGTAGACATGTGTGGTTGGTGTTATGTTAATCTGGTAGTTGCCGTGTATTGTGTTGTTGGTGTATAGTTTTAGTGATGCAAGGTGGATGTGGTTATCTGTAAATTGCGGATAATCATGGAGGTTTATCCAGTTTATTCCATCACTGCTTACAAGTGAAGCATTCCTGCTTGTATTGTACGTTTTATAGGCTTTTTCTATCATGTAACCAGTCACATTCTCCTCAAGAGATGTGACCTTAACTACCACATTCAAGGTATCATTCTTTTCTAGCATTATGCATTTATTCAACGCTATGGTAATATAACCAATTGAATTAATTGTATTGTTTTGTGTGTATTCGAGGTGATTGTTACGGTAGATGTTTATGGTGTAATTGGATTTGTTGAGGTTGTATATTCCCACGGCGGTTAAATATCCCTCTCCGGTCATATTGTAAGTGTTGTTTATCCATAAGTCCTGTGAATCCAGTGTTGCGTATCCGTCATATGGGAGTATTCCATTTTGAATAACATTATCATAACATTTAGCTGTATTTATTGGAAATGCTATGTTGTTAATAAATAAACCATCCATTGTGTTGTTGTTTGTGGTGTATAGTCCTGCAAAGTTGTAATCATAATATGAAACGTGATACGTATCATTAAATATGCTGTCTGTTACAATGAATGCTCCATCACCCACGGGAATGTTTTCAAAGTTATACCTGCTGTAATTGTCATCCCATCCGATTACTGCGACTGCATGATTCGGAAGATGGAACTCATCATCATGGATGTCACTAATCTCAGTTGTTTCTTCATTTATGTGAAGGGTGGATACTACAGCACCATATTGATATATGGCTTTTTTAAGTTCCATGTTGTCACTTGTGTTTTGTCTGTTGGAAATAAATAGCACATCATTTACATTATAATCACTGTTTTGATTTACGGATAATTGACTGTACATCCAGTAATGATCATTGTATTCATATACCGGGCCAAGTCTGCTTACAAGATATCCCACACTGCTGACTATATCACATCCCGTGTTAGGTGTCCTGTCGGATTTGAAGATAGCATTTGTTGAAAGGAGGTTTTTCATGTTATTTTCTGAAAAATCACATGTAATGTTACTTTGTTTATTGAGTGAATATTCAAGGCAGTCAAGTACGGAAAACGCCCAACAGTTGCCACTGTCTCCCTGATTTTCAAAATCAACCATCACACCATCATCTCTTATATCATAACTAGTGGGTAGTGTAATATTCTCCAAGTTATAATCTATGTTCAAGTCATCCACATCAACTACATGGGTAGTGTTGGATTCAACAAAGAATGTGATGTTTTTACTGGTTAATTCCTTAAGATTTGTATCCCTGCAACTTAATTTAATATTGTATAATCCATGATAACTGGATGGAACATTATAATTTAACAGGTATTTTTCATTACTTACTTTAAAAGTACCAATATATGTATTGTTGATATATGCACGTACTTTACGGTTACTTATGAATGTATTGTCCTCTTTCAGTATTTTCACGACAAACTGTATCTTTTCGTTAGGTATGGCTCTTTGAGGTATAGAAACAATGTAAATCTCCTCTGGTGATATGATCTTAACAGTTTTAAATATATTCAAATCTGTTTCAACATCATTACTGTCAATATAAGTGGCTTTAATTACTATTGAACCAACACTACCTTCAGTTATTGTAAGATTATATGCAAAAAATCCATCAGTACAGGCAATAACACTTTCCAATGTGTCGTTTATTTCTAATCTAACAGAACCTTCAGTTACATTTTCATTATACTGATTTTGAATACTTATATTAACAGCTATCGTTCGGTTATTTTTAACAGTACCCGGTACTGTCAGATAAATATTATACTCATCTGTAGAATTAACCGTTGTTATACTGTTAGGTATATTATTACCTGTTCTGGTGTTGAAATCCGGCTGATTACTGCCCCAGTAATTGGATTCAATAGAATACAAGCCCATATCATTCAAATCAATGTTATCACCGATGAAAGTATTGGATTCTACCAACAAATTACTTTCAAATAGGTAAACAGATGAAGTGTCACATTGGCTGTTATCAAAGAGGTTGTCTTTTATACTGCCAATTGGACTTGACAAAACACATAGCGAGGAAGCGTTATCTGCCGTATTGCCTGTTATGGTATTGTTCACAAGTACGACGGGTGAATTAATCACATATACAGCTCCTCCACATTTGTCGGCACTATTATCGGTTAATATTGTGTTTCTAATTGTCAAATCATTAGAGCCTGCCTGTGTGATAGCACCACCTACTAATGCACTATTATTACTTAACTGTGAATTATATATAAAGAGTGTACTCTCATCAGAGTATACTGCACCTCCTACTCCAGTATTTGCATTATTATCCTCAAATACTGTATTGTTGATTAGTATTAATGAATCTTTGGAGTAGATACAGGATGCATGAACAGATGCCGTGTTATTGGTGTAAGTATCATTGTTTATTTCCACTACACTGCCGTTTATATAAATACAAGCACCCAGTTGAGTCATATTACTGGTTGTGTAGTTACCGGTTAATGTCTGTATTAAACGAACGGGATTATTCAATCCATTACCTGTAAATGTATTGTTTTCCAATATGGTTCGTGAATTATTAATATAAACTGCTCCACCAACCTCAGCATTATTGCAAGTAAAAACATTACCTGTAAGGGTAACATTATCTGTACCGGTTACTTGTATTGCAGAGCCACTTACAGGAGAATAACTGTTATTAAAGGTATTGTTTGTTATATTTGAACTTCCATCCGTTGCATATATACCTGCTGCCTGCCCGGCTAGATTTTCATAAATAGTATTGCCCGTTAAAGTCATCTCTGCATCATTATAGATAAATCCGCCCAAATCATTTGCAGTATTGTTTCTTATATAATTATTAGTAAATATGGTTTTATTCACATTCATTATGACACCTGCCTGAAGGCTAGCAGAATTATCTTCAAAAGAATTATTTGTAGCATTGAATAGTCCACTGTTATATACTACTGCTGCCATTAACTGTGCATAATTGGAACTGTAAGTACTGTTAAGGGTATTTGTTATTCCTTCATTGTAGATTACTCCACCAATTCCGGTTAATTTAATATTTTCATCTGATACTGTCTGATTGACCACGGTAATCTTAGCCTGGTTATCCGTGAAATTGGAATTTGAAATTATTGTTGAATCAGTATTGTATAGTACTCCACCATAACCACCATAAATAATATGATTGATGATATTTGTCTGTGAATCAATAATAAAATCAACATTATTGCCCGTGAATGTGGAATAGTCTATTGTCAGTGTTTTATCGTTATATAATACCCCGGCAAGAATACTACCACTATTATTTTCAAAGACACTGCCATTGATATATGTGATGTTGTTGTTGAATAAAACTCCGGCATTATCGGCGAAGTTATCCATATAAATATCATCAGTTATGTTTAATAATCCATAATTAACATGTATTCCTGCACCAATAGCGGTATTGTTATAATATGAATTGTTATAGGAGGTTATTGTACCGTAATTGTTAATCACAGATGCAATATTTGTGGCGGTATTATTATAGATTGTATTATTGTTTAAGGTAATGTTTCCTTCATTATTATAAATTACAGACCCGTTGGCTGCACTGTTATATTTAATGGAATTGTCGGTTAAATTACTAAAGCAATTAGAGTATACAACACCACCAAAGTTGTTGGCTTGATTATTTTTGATTGAGTTCTTGATTAAAGATAAGTTTCCTTTATTATACACTGCACCACCATTATTGGCTGTATTGTTATGTAAATTGGTGTTTTTAATGGTTAGAGTGGCATCTTCATAATTGTAAACAGTACCACCGTTTATTCTGGCAATATTATCATAGATACTAGCATTAATAGTGGATACTGTTGCATTATTAAATATAACTCCACCATTATCAGCAATATTATTGTAAATGGTGTCATTGACAATAGTTAAGTTGTACTTTTGATTGTATGCAAATGCACCATTGCTACTGGCACTATTATAACGAATAGAATTATTATACGACTCTAGAATACCCTTAGAATGAATCACTCCACCATTACCTGTGAGTGCTTCATTATGATGAAAAGAACTTTTAAACAAAATAGCCCTACCACTATTTCTAATAGCACCACCAAAATCAGCATAATTATACATTACCTGAGAATTTTTAATATATAAATAACCCTCATTAAAAATAGCACCACCAGCATATGCAGTATTATTGACGATTACAGAATCATAAATATTTAAAGTTCCATTATTGTCAATAGCTCCACCATTGGATGCACTGTTCATATTCTGTATGGTGATGTTATTCAAAGTCAAGGTATATCCATATTTTATTGTTAAAAAATGTTCGGTATCTTCGCCGGTTATTGCATGACCCATAGCATTGATTGTCACATTAGTAATACTTTGATCTGTGCCAAACACAATAGGCTGTGTGACAGTGTATATACTAGATCCGCTAAGTGTTATGACAGCACTATCATGATTAGTATCCAAATCATCAAAAGCATCAAGCAATTGTTCATAATTTAAAACAGTCACATATTTAATGTTATCAGATGAATCGGGATTGCTTTGAATGCCTGCATCAATTCCTCCATTGAGATTAACTGGATTGATGTTGATACTTGACTCTTCCAAGTCATCATCTTGAACGGTATCCAAGTTAAATGAATCATTGAATACTGCATCGGAATCGGGAACATCATCAATAAAATCATCCACAAAATCATCATCCTGACTAAATGAGTAAAAATCAAACTCATCATGCAAAGAATTAGAGTTAATAGCAGACACGTCAACATCTGTATAACTAATTGAATCGTTTCCCATAAAACAATCGTTTGCAGAAACAACAGATAATGATAATAACACAAATAATATCATTACCATTATTACTTTTCGCATAAAAACATATTCCTCCTTGATAATTTATAATTTTATTTTTAGTCATTAGTTAAGTAATTCTAAAATCGAGTATCCTATTTCAAATAGTTTGAATATTTAAAATAAAGTGTTACATTATTATTTGCTTACATATAATATTGAACGTATTGTTTAAACATCAACATATATCAACAAAAAAAAACAAAAAATTATCAATACAATATTGAAAAATATAAACAAATAATCCTTCAACAACAATTCGAACTCAAATACAAATATCACTTAACAAATAAACATATATTCATCATTATATATAAAGATTACATTATTTAAACAAACAATAACTAAAAACAACAAATATTAAAAAGCATATAACTATTTGATTGGATTTAAATATTAAAACTATTATTATAAAACCATATCCAAATAATAATTTGTCTACTAAAAAATAATCATCATAATCAAAGTATTAAAAAAAATATGCTAAAGTAAAAACAATGACCATTTAATAAATATAAACAATTAAGAGCTATTGAAATGAATATTCTAAAAAACAGATAAAAAAATGTAATGGGAAACCCATTAACACGAATAAGATAATCTAATGAGAAGAAAAAAAGGACAATATGTAAATTGAATTAAAAAAAAGGGATTAGCAACGAAAAAATAGTAAAAACAGTTTATATCATTGTTTGAATCAATAAATGATTGCATTGCTTTGTTATATCAAATACTGTGTTTTTTTAATAATCTGCTGTTCTTTCTTACATTTATTATTTGAAATGATTTTCATCGTTATTAACTCATATATTATTTCAAAAAACATTAGGAAACATAAAAAAAGACAGAGTCCTGGTTCTAGATTAGATAATATTTAACAGACAGTTAATCTAAAACAGTTTACATCAGATATCAATATTATCCTACTCTTCCTGCATAAATGACTATAGAAACCATGAAAATATAGGGGATTACTCAAAGAGAACCTCCCATGAAAGCATATGACAGTTCATTTTACATCTTTCATGATTAAACGTTTTTGTTGATTTAAAGACCATAAACATCCTAAAAATTTATAAAATCAGTGAATTTAAGGAAATAAAAAGATATACTACCCATTGATGATTTGTTGAATGAAAAAAGTCTTTTAAAACATCTTTTGCTATTAAAGAATTTTATTTCATAGCTTTATAACACATTTAATACTTAATTATAATAAGGAAGTAAAAAAATACTATAAAAAATTACTTCCTGAAGAGCAGTAAATTTAAATCTGTTTTAGATAAAAAAATAGTGTATTGGGTGCTTTAAATAGTACTGGTATACTTAATTGGGAGGAATATCATATGAACAACAATGAATCTTATACAAAAATGAGAAAGCTTAACTCTTTTGAGGATATAACTAAACATGATGATGAAGAAATTGATTTAGTATTGTTATTGGATAAGAGTGAATCGATGTGTGATATTGCAGAAGAAACTCTTGTTGGATTTAACTCTTTTATTGAAAGAGAAAAATATGAAAATCCCAATATATTAGTTACACTGGTACTGTTTGACAAACAATATAAAGTTTTATACAGTAAAAAACCTATTGGCCGAATAGAGAAGTTAACACGTGAAGATTTTTATGCTGATGGCTGCACTGCTTTATATGATGCTATTGGAACAGCTATAAATAATGTTGACAAGTTTGCAGGAAATAAGGTGTTATTTGTAATTACCACTGATGGATTGGAAAACTCTTCAATGGAATATAACTTCTCTGATATCAATAAACTTATTGAGAACCATAATTGGGAATTCTTATTTATCGGAGCGAACATTGATTCATACAGTGAAGCAGGCAAAATCGGCATTACTCCATTACATAGTGCCAATTACACTAAAAGCCAATATGGAGTTAATCGATTATTTAACTCTATATCCCTTGCCATTAGAAATGTTAGGAATTCACAACCGTTATCCGATAACTGGAAAAGAGATTTGAGCTAAATAATATTACTTAATTAAGATAATCCAAAACAATCTTTTGGATTCATCTTTTATTATTATGATTTATAAATTAATAGGATATGATTAGAATGAAAGAAAAATACGACGAGAATATAGATGAAATACTGGAAAAGGCAAGTGATCTTTGTCATGAAGAATGGATGGATTGGACTAAAACCATAAGTGTAGAATTAAATAAGATATTAGGTGTATTAATTAGAAATAAGGAATATTTAAAGAATAATAAAGGTATTGATAAAGAAGACCTGATTAATAAGAATGATGAACTGATAACTATGATTGAAGATAGACTTGATAGGTGGCAGTCCTACTGGATTGATTATAGTGAACTTAGTGATGAGGTTAAGGAATATGATAGAATTTATGCAAGAAAAATATTGGATTTAACTAAGGATAAATAGATATTTAATCTATTTATTGCATTATTAAAGTAAGTTAATTAGTCAAGGGGTATTTTTTAGGTGATAATGGGTTTTTTTAGAGTATTTCAAAGTAACGATTATCATTGAAGTATCAGAGCATTATGAGAATACCCCCTCATAACCTCCTTAAACAATAGTTAAACTTCGTTAAATATAAGATTATAATTTGATTATATTTGGAGAGTACTAATGTCAATTTAGATGAAGATGTCCATAAGTATATTAAAGTTTAATCCCATAACTTAATTATTAGGATGACTATGTGAAGTTATTTAGACAAGACATCAATAATTTTTAAATAATATTATACAACATATAAACCTGTGTGAATCGAATTATAATTTATTAATTCACATTAATATATCACAGATTAAGAATACATGCAATGTTAAAAGATATGAATAACATGGGATATTTAAAATAAAAAAAAGGAGTTTGGAAAGTTTTACAACTAAAACGTTCCTCCTCCACCTCCACCGAATCCTCCACCACCGGAACTTCCATAATTACCGGAATCAGAGTATGATGATTCAACGATTGTACCGAATGAGGATGTTAAATTAGAATATCCACCATTTGAAGCAAACAATACCAAATTATTGGTCGCTATATCCTTGTCGGATAGTTTCTTTGCACTGATATATCTCTGCAGGCTATCACATGCTTCATTAGCTTTTCCAAGTGCTGCTGCATATACCAGGTACTTACCCCATATCTGTACTGATTCTGGGGGATTCTGATCTATTAAACTGTAATCTGTTATGTATTTCCTAAAATTTTGCCATTGTGCATTTGCAACTCTTCCTTCTTTTGTCCATCTTCCAGGATATGAATTGGGAACAATAACGTATATTATGATTGGTATGGCTAAGAATATTATGAATAGCAAATAGCGATAATTTTCAAGTATTGGAAGTATTCCTATGAGCATTATGGCAAATATTGTTATTATGATACTTATAATAAATAATATGAATAGTGCCTTGTTGAACATTTTTGTTCCTTTATCATCAAAGTAGCGTTTAATCATTGAATCAGATATTGAATCCTGTGCCTTTTTTAGCCAATTATTCTTGAATTCACTGTAATGGTCGTATGTTTCCTTATCAGCTATACCTGCCAGTGATATGTTATTGTCAGCGTCTTTAAAGCTGTTTAAGTAATCTATAATATCAACTTCATATTCTTCCAAGGTTGATGTATCCTTATCAGTCACCCGTAGTATTGTATCATCGGGGTTGGAGGATATGATTTTAAAGTATTTGTTGTTAATCAAGTCCAATATTACTGAATTGAATACTTCTTTATATACCATACCTACATCTACGTAAAAAAGGCCATTTGCCTCTACCGGTTTTAAATCCATTGGAACATCAGATTCATATTCTGCATTGTAATCAATTTCAACTTCCCTACCATATTTAGCCCATATGATTAATGGTATGATACAATCAAGGACGATTACTATTCCAATCAATTTATAAAACAGGTTTTCATAGAATATCTTATCAGCATATTTTCTCTGGTCCTCTTCTATTATTGCTTTTGCATCATCATGGATAACTTCAGCATTTTCTGTACTTTTAAAGTATGTTGTTGGCATGAGTATTCTTTGTTCTAATGTTGTATGTGCTGGTATATTCTCGGCTATTGTCTCCAATTCACCATTAGCATTCCAAGTAGATTGTTTTATATGAGTATCCGGATTGTTGAACACTTCGGTCTGTGAATTGGATCCAGGTATTGTTACAATAGTTTTTAGTGTATCTATTTTTGAATCCCATTGACTACCCCATGAGGTGTACTGGAAGTCTGCCACGTCATCATATATCTTCAAAGCGTTGTTGTATGTGTATTTATAGATTACTGGGACTTTTTGATTGTTTATCTTTTGGGTATGTTCCTTATCGTTATACAGCCATACACGTATACGGGTATTTGTACTATTACCACCCAATTCCATATTATTATAGTAGCCGGGCGTTTCTACCGATATATTTGTCACTGATTGATTACCTTTTACCGGTAAATCCCTATATGTACCGTTTACTGAGCCTTTTATGTCCATAATAATTTCCTCTGTTATTACACAGGATCCATCATCCCTTACTTCTATATGCTTTGTTGCCTCTGGTATGCTGTAATTTGGCTGAAAAACATATGAAAGTATTAGAAATATGGCTATCAGTATAATTATTATGGCGGCTATGTTTTTATAGTTCATCTTACCCACCTTTTTTTAATTTATTTTAATATAATAATTAATTTAAATAGATTAATTAATATTCTTTTCTATGATAAATGTTGAAAATGAAAAAATTCTATCTGAAAATAATCATAAATTCATAAATAATTGTTATATGTTGTTAAATAGAAATAGATGGGTATTCAATGGGCTAAATAAATGATAAGTTATTTGATAGCATTGTTTTCAACGGGGATTTTCCTATCATTATTTCCCATATTAAGACTTTGATTAATCATCATGAAATAATAATTGATGAAAATAAAATTAAAAAATGGATAAGTGTTTATTTCCATTGGAATTTCTTAAAATCAATTATATTTTTGATAAAATCTTTTAAAATAAATGGTTTGGATTTGAAAGTGTGATTATAATCTTTTTGAGAATAATCTTCATTATTTTTTGCTGATTCTTTGATAGCATCAATAAAACCGTCATCATATCCTTCCTCATAACCTTTTTCATATCCAAGAGAATAATTATCATCACACAATATTTACATCTCCATCCGGATAACCTCTTGTTATCCTAAAAAATAACTAATTAATTCAATCACTAAAAGATTAATTATTATAACATAAATTATTACTAATTATAATTATCAACATACTATTATATAAATATTTTCATTATTTCAATTAATTTTCAAAACAATGTAAAGTATTATATAGTAAATATATAATGATGTTCAATACAGTATAAAAAGATTGGTATTATTTATAAAAATAATTTCACATCACCTTGTAATCCAAAAATAATGATAAAAAAGCCTAAAAAATAATCAGCAAAACCATTACCACCTCCTTTTAAAATAAATCCTTTAAATCATTTATAAAGAATTTAATATAAAATATAAATAAAATGACAACATCAAAAAACAAGTAATCGAATAATCAAAGAAAAAGGTGATATTATGAACAACAAAGAAATAATCCTCCCAAAAAAAGGCAGATTAATAGTCGTAACAGACATACATGGAAACTATGATAACTATCAAAAATACCTTAAACTATGGAACAAAAAGGATAAAGATTCACATATAGTATTTGTAGGAGACCTTATCCATAAAACATCCGGCTATGACCAGTCAATTGAAATAATGGATGATATAATAGAAAAAACAGAAAGATATGATAACTTCCATGTACTACTGGGAAACCATGAATGGGCACACATCACAAATAATGACATCTACAAAAATGGAAAAAACCAAAAATGGGCCTTTGAAAAACTTATAGAAGCAAAAAAAGGAAGCATTCAACCGACGCTAGAAAACTATATTGAATTTTTCAAGTCAATGCCATACTTTATCAAAACAGAAAACGGACTCTTCATATCACATAGCGGCCCGTCAAGAGATATCAAATCAATAAAAGACTACAATAACATATTCGATGAGGACTATGAAAATCACCTATTATATGAATTCCTATGGAACAGACCCGGCGACTATACCAAAAGCGATGTGGAAAATTTCCTAGACATTATTGACTCAAACTGCATGATTATAGGACATACAAATGTAAATGGATTTAAAAAAATAGGACCTCAGATAATAATAACTTCCAGTGAAATGACAGAAAATAAAACATACTTCGACATTGACTTGAAAAGACAGATTAACAATATGGATGAACTGATGGAATACATGAAGTTTTTATAGTAGGGCAGATTTGTCTGAAGAAAAAAATATTTAAAAAAAAGTTCTTTTTTAGATTTTTATAAAATCTGACATTAAATAATTTTATATACTAAATATTATATAATTTATATTAGTGATAAATATGATTGAATCTAATATATACAAAGGTTTTCAAATACATATTCCTAAGGTTATTCGTGAAAAACACAAATTAACACTTGAAGATAAGTTAATTTGGGAATCAAGGGATGATGAAATACTTATCAAAGTTAAA
Source organism: Methanosphaera sp. BMS (assembly GCF_003268005.1). Taxonomy (NCBI): domain Archaea; kingdom Methanobacteriati; phylum Methanobacteriota; class Methanobacteria; order Methanobacteriales; family Methanobacteriaceae; genus Methanosphaera; species Methanosphaera sp. BMS. The sequence continues at coordinate 151,868 of NZ_CP014213.1, forward strand.
AGACAAAGAAATTTGAGTGATTTGGCAAATTTAGTAACTGCAGATGAAGAATTTGATGCTGTTGAAGTTAAAAAACTTTCTGGGAGGGGTGAACTGTAAAATATGATTTTTATAGACTCTTCTTTTTTAATCTCACTTTTAACTGAAAATGAGAAACGAAATCAGCATTCGGTTGAATTATCAAAAAATATTACAGAACATAGGGTAATAAACAATTTGGTTTTATCAGAAACATTAAATGGAATAAGACGATACAATAAACGAGTAGATTTGAATACAATTTATGAACTGATTACTCAAATATTCGACATTGATTATCTTGGACAAGAGGATTATTCTGAAGCAGTAAACAGATATAATTATTATAACGGTGCAATAAATTACTCTGATTGTTTAATATTAAAAAATATGGAGGACAGGAATATAAATAAAATTTTAAGTTATGATACTGACTTTGATAAGGTTAAAGGCATCAGAAGAGTATATTGATGATTAAGAATGATTCCTAAAGCCATGAGTATACTCATAATTAATATTCAAAACAGGACAATTGATTTAAAAAGAGCAATTTGTTGACAATGTATGATAATAACCCCATTCTTTTCCTAAAACAGTAATAGGGGATGTTCAAAATATGGTTAATTGATTTTGAACAACTCCATAAAAATATTTTTCAGATTATTAATAAAACTCCAATAGAAAAATTATTATTTTAAAAAAGTATTACATCTTATTTTTGACGAATTATGTTTTTTTTTCCAAGTTTATCTAATGTTTTTTGCTTTTTTTTGTAATGTATATTAGTATTTTCTGATTTTTTATCTATGTTACGTATGTTTTAATTTGGTTATTCAATATAATGAATATAAGAACTATTTTTCAAGAATTATGCTGTTATTATACATTTTTTAATCTTACAGTTATTTTTTGATAGTTAATCCAGAACGATGCCGAATTTTTTTTAAATAATTTTATGTACATAAAATACATATAATACATAACATACATTTAATACATATAATACATTTTAAACATAATGTACATAACTATATATATTAAGAAAGACATAGTAAATATCATGAAAAATTATACTGTTAAAGCAAGACAACGATCTGGGACAAATTCAATAGATCTAACACTTCCTGCCAGTATAAGAAAAGAATACTCCATAAATCATGGAGACATATTTAAAATAATACCCAATATGGAAAATGGCACATTGACATTAACATATAAACTAATCTACCAAAATAAGGAAGATAAATAAAAACCGCCATAGAGTGAAATAAGATGACAAATGAAACAAAAAATATCTACATCAGTTATAATCATACGGACAAATACTTCAAAGACAAATTAAACAAAATAATTGGAGAAAAATATAAAATCACATCATCTCCACAGGAATATTCAATCAAGAATAACATTAATAGGTACTTTGAACAACTAGAAAACAACAGCGAAGATATAGTAATCGTATTAATAGGTACGGATACATATAAAAGCAAGAATGTTGACTGGGAAATAGAGTACGGCCTTAGTCATGACTCCTGCATAATCGGATTATGTCTACCAACAAATGATGACTATAGGAAAAAAACGGTTAATCCCAGCAAACTGCCAATAAAACTAGTCAACAACCTATATTCAGGATATGCTTCATATTTTGACTGGACAGATAACATTGAAGATTTAGAAGAGTACATTGACATCAGCTATAATCAAAAAATGAATAAACATGCCATAATGTTCTAAAATCATCAATTTTATCTTATTTTTAAACTCCTTTTTATTTTTCACAAAGAAAGTTATCTCCATATAAAAAAAACTTCATGGACACAAATGTGTGCTGATAGATATCCGAGTCTCTTGTAGTTAACTAGATTAATGTACTGTGTCCAATTATTATTGCATTTCTTTTTATACTTGCCGAAATACTTCTTATTAATCCTTTTTCTCTTAATGTCTGCTTCATAAAATGTCTTATTAGATTCCAAAAAACTGCTGAAATATATCTTTTTGTCCTTAACGGATTCAGGTATGACTATTGTAGCGTACAATTCAGGATTATAGATGTGGGAAGTGTGAATGTCACCTTCCTTTAAATTCACAGATCCTTCTTTATATACTACATTGTCTTTGGAAACATCCAAGCCCATAGCCGATAGTATCACATCAATCAACGGCATCTACAAGTTCATCCTCCAAGAACTTGTTAATAAGCTTATGATCCAGCTGATAGATACTAGCGAGTAGTCCTCATCCAATACTTTTCCAAACTCATCATAGATGTATAGGTAATTCGTTTCAATGTAACTTTTGATATTATCATCAATTTTTTCCATATTTATACTCATTGGAGTAGAGTTTTCTCTCGTAACATAATCCTCATCATTCATGATATGATGTTTATAATCCATTTTAGAAATAAAAAATCATATAAAGCTATTAGCAATGTCAATCATCAACATATTTAATCCGATGACAGGACAAAGAATTTGAGTCAATATTTATTTAATACAATTCTTTTAAAAAAAATATGGCGTTATATGTATTATGTACAATAAGGCCTTATCAGACATATTTCTTTATTTTAAGGAGTATTCGTTAATATTAATGAAAATTTTTTTTGGATATTGCAAAAGTGTATAATGAAAAACTCCAAAACACTCTAACAAAAAACTCCAAAACACTCCAACAAAAAACTCCAAAATACTCCAATAAAAAACTCCAAAACACTCCAACAAAAAACTCCAAAATACTCCAATAAAAAACTCCAAAACACTCCAACAAAAAACTCCAAAATACTCCAATAAAAATATCAAAAATACTCCAATAAAAATATCAAAAAATATATAATAAAAAACTCCAAAAATATATAATAGAAAACTCCAAAACACTCCAATGATATTATGATGAGGAATAAAGATGGAAAAAAAATACTTGAAACGATACATGGATGATGACTTAGAAAGATATCTTAGAATGATTGGTGCAATATTGATTGTAGGACCAAAATGGTGTGGAAAAACCACAACAGCAGAAAGACACGCCAATAGTATTATTAAATTACAAGACATCAAAAAACAAGAAACCTATAGATTCTGGTCAGAAACAGATCCTTCCAAACTGCTTGAAGGAGAAAAACCCAAATTAATAGATGAATGGCAAATGGCACCAATACTATGGGATGCTGTGCGAAATAGTGTGGATGAACTAGGCGGGGAAGGATTATATATCCTTACTGGTTCAACAGTCGTGGATGAAAATAAAATAATGCATTCAGGAACTGGAAGAATACATAGGGTACTGATGAGGCCCATGAGTTTATATGAAAGCCTAGAATCCAATGGAAAAATATCATTAATGGAACTATTTAATAATCCTGAATTGAATATTGATGGAATTACATCGGATTTAACAGTTGAAGAACTGATATTTGCCACATGCCGTGGAGGATGGCCTGCATCAGTAACGAAAAAGGATAAAGAAGCACAACTGTTTGTAGCTAAATCATATGTACAAAATATATGCAATACTGATGTTTCCAAAATTGATGGTGTTAGAAGAAACCCGGATAAAGTACAAAGTCTTCTTAAATCCCTCGCAAGAAATAATTCAACACTCGTTAAAAACAAAACAATAATAGCAGACGTTAATGCTAATGAAAAGATGAGTAACGGTACATATTACTCATATATCAAAGCACTAAAAGAGTTGTTTGTAATAGAAGAAATACGAGGATGGTCACCAGATATCAAATCAAAAACCTCCATGAGATCAAAAAACAAAAAAGTCTTCATCGATCCGTCAATAGCGACTGCTTCATTACAAATGAGTCCTGAAGCGTGCATGGATGATTTATACTTATTTGGTTTCCTATTTGAAAACCTATGTATCAGAGATTTAAGTATATACACAAGCCCACTTGACGGAAAAATATATTATTATCATGATAAATCAGACATCGAAATCGATTGTGTAGTTTATTTAAATGATAACCGATATGCATTAATAGAATGCAAATTAGGTAGTGAAAAAATTAATGAAGGAGCCAAAAACCTATTGAAAATCAATAAGCTAATAGAAGAAAATGATGAACTTAAAAATCCAAGTTTCCTAGCTGTCCTAACCGGAGGAGAAATTGCATATACACGCCCAGATGGAGTGAAGGTTATACCAATAGGATGCCTGAAACAATGATAAAACAAAAATAAACAGAACGTGAATTAACTAAATAATAATATCCAATAAGTAATATATAATTAACCATAATAAATTCTTAAAATAATATTAAATAAACAAATAATTATAAAATTTAAAATAATTAAATATATTATGGAATTAAGTAAAATTAAAGTAAATATTGGTTAGAATAAGTAAACTAATCCATAAAAATAAGTAAAAATCTTAACTTGACAGCATTGGAACTGATTACTCAAATATTCGACATGGATTATCTTGGACAAGATGATTATTCTGAAGCAGTAACCAGATATAATTATTATAACTGTGCAATAAATTACTCTGATTGTTTAATATTAAAAAATATGGATGACAGGAACATAAATACACACTGCAATATATGAATACATATAAAATATAAATCATCCTCAATTAAATGATAAAAACAACAATTTAAATAAAGGATAGAACTCATCGAATAAAAATAATTAATGTAATTTTATCATTTTTACATGCATTCCAAATGTTTGAAAAATTAAAAAAAAGTGAGGGTTATTATTTTAAACCCTTATTATATGTGTTTATTTTACAGTTATATACTCTGTTAGTTGGTTTTGTTTGTGTTCCCCACCAATTATTATCACATTTTACATTTGTTGTTGTTTTTGAGTATGAATCACCATCATTGTATATTTCATATTTTGCCCTTGAATTATAAAGTGTTGAACCACTGACAGATAATGATCCTAAAAATTGTCCCCGATTAGTGTAAAATATATTTTTTGCTATATTGTCACGAATTCTTGAGTTAGTAATGATAGTTTTTCCAAAATAACCTATTACCATACCATTTTTATTATTATTTCCACTAATCATTGAGTTTTTAATTGTTAAATTAGCACAACTCCATAATGCACTAGCATTGTTGTATTTGATTTGCACATCATTCATGGTGACTTTTCCAGTTAATACCATAATAAATTTATCTGCATTATTGGAAATCTTTCCATTATCATTAATGTTTGATGATGTAATGTCAATAATTGCACCATTTCCTAATCCATTATCAGATATAGCATCTTCACCCCTATTTGCAATGTTATATTTAATGTTTATCTTGTAAAATTTCATATAAGGATTATAATCATGCTCCCCATAAAAGGTACTTATAGCTCCACCAACATTTCTTGCCGTATTACTGTATAGATTGGACACGTTCATATACAATGTACCGTCATACATTCCTATTGCTCCACCACAATCAGCAATGTTGTAATTTAACAGGCAATCAATGATTTTAGTTGTTCCACCATAAATACATAATGCTCCACCATAAGAATTTGATGAAAAATAATCATTATTACTGAATTGCTGATTTACAATATTTCCATTGAATGTTGAACTTCTGACAGCAAACGTAGACTCACTAATTGAAATAGCTCCACCTCCACTAACAGCACGATTACCATTGAACTGAGAACTTGTTACAGTAATGTTAGCACCTATAGCCGAAATTGCCCCACCAGACTGATTAGCTTTATTAGAATTTATAAAACATTTATCAATTAATGTGTACTTACCATAATCAAGTATTGCTCCAGTATCTCCCTCATTTTGAGTAATTTTTGAAGCAAGCAGTGTTATTTTACCCCAATTATCAATAAATCCTGCAGTAGATGCTTTGTTAAACATTCCTGTAACATTATTCATTTTTAAATTATCATTGTTCTTTATCAAACTAACTGTTGCATTATTTGTATTAATTATACAATTGGTTAATTGCATTTGATAATTATTAGTTATAACAGAATGATAAGCTTGATTTCTATTAATGGTTGTATTTGTAATAGTCATATAACCATCATTTCTTATCGCTCCTGCATGATGTTCTGCAAAATTATTGTTTATTACAGAATTAGTTATTGTTAAAGAATTTAAGTTAAATATCGCACCGGATCCCATAGTATATGTATTTAATACACGAGAATTATTAAATAATAATTTCCCATAATTTGCTATAGTTCCACCAAATTGAACACGATATGGTCCTCCAGGGATTTTATTATACTGTAATATGGTGTTATGTATCTGCATAGTAGCACGATTATAAATTGCACCACCTAATCCTCCTGTATATACATAACTATCACTATCCCAACCATCCATTTCACTTCCATTAACTGTATTTGCAGTTATGTTGGAATTTCTTATCACTACAGTACCATAATGGCTATAGATTGCTCCTCCAAATAATGCATTTCCATTTCTTATATTGGAGTTTGTAATTGTAGCTGTTGCTACATTATATAGTGCTGATCCATTGTATCCTTTGTTTTTTTCAAAGTAACATTTATCCATTTTGAGTGTTCCATAGTTGTTGACTATTGCTTTTTTATTATTTCCACCCTTATTTATACTGTTAGAAATAAAATCAACATTAGTTAATGATAATTTACCTTTGTTGGCAAATACGGAACATCTATTGATATTCTTAAACTGTACATTACTTATGCTTAAACTATTTGATGGATTTATGAAAAATAAATCGTTTACACTTGTTTTTGCTTGAATTATTACTTTTTGTTTATTGTTTGATTTAATTGTGATATTTTTATTTATATCCACTTTTCCCACGTTTGAAATGGTATATGTTCCATCATTTAGTATTATTTCATCATTGTTATTTGCAACGGTTATTGCTTTTGTAATTGTTTTATATGGATTATTATTTAATCCAGTTGCCTTATCATTTCCATTCGGACTGACATATATCTTAGATTTTGCAGTTTTTATGTTTTTAGTTTTTTCTTTATTAAGTACAGTAGTATTCTTCTCAATACTATGTACTTCATGATTAGATACTACAGTATCAGATGTATCTGTATTATCAGCAGCACTTATTGCAGTTAAAGATACCAATAACAATAATGTTACTGAAATAAACAATACATATATACTTTTTCTCTTCATTTTATCACCTACAATTAGAATTTTTATAGTAAAAAGAAATTAACCATTATTATTTAAAAAAAAAACAATACAATCAGTTAAATTCACAATAAGTAATGTCTTTATTAATTTACAAGACATTAATTATCTTCCTTACCATAAATATACTTTGTTAAAAAAAATATATTAAACTTATCTTTTAATTACTTGAAATTGAATTTAAACACAAATTACCGATAATTTTAATAATTGGATGGATTAAAATATGGAATTTATTAAAAGTTTCCAAAAAATAATTAAATAAAATCCAATGAATTTCACTTCTAAAAATAAATAAATAAATATTTGAGATAATAAAATACTGCTAAAAAAGAATCCGCTCATTTACTATAACTGATTTCAATTACCCTATTAAACATCAAATCATTCAAAGATAATCAGAATAATAATTATAGAAAACATAGACCTGTTCAAATCAATTTGGAAACAGGACAAAACATAATCATTAAAAGCTTAAAACATCAAAATATTATATAACAACGAGAAAATAATATTTTAATCCAATTCAACTGTAAATGTGATTCGTTATGATTAAAAAAGAGGATATACCTACCCTATACACTACTGAAGAAATTATAAAAACAATTCCGACAAGCGAATATAAAGAAAAGTATGTTAATTTAAACACTACCATGAGTGCATGTAGACAATGCCCCAATTACTCTAAAAACTGGGCATGTCCCGAGTTTAAGGAAGATGTGCTGAAATATTGGGATGAATATGACAATCTTGAATTAACCCTGACAAAGATCATATTCAAAAAAGATACAATGAACAAACAATATAGTCAAGAAGAACTAATGTTAATAGTCGATAATTCACTATTCAGGCAGAGAAATATATTGATATCCCAGATGGAAGAAAAGGAAAGAAGAATGAATGGTAAATTATTATCGGCGGGCTATTGTGGCCAATGCGATAGATGCTCAAGATTGGATAACAAAGAATGCAGATATCCTGATAAATGTCATAATAGCATTGAGTCAATCGGCGGATTGGTTGGTGACACATTAAGTGGAGTATTTGATGAAGAAATTAAGTGGATTGAAGACTCCAAACTTCCGGAAAACCTGTCATTGCTTATGGGTCTTCTTTACTAAAGAAACCTGGAAAATCATCGAGGTTATAGGGCATCAAATAGAAATATAACTCATATAATTATGATACAATAAAAATAGTTTTTTAAAAATGAAGATTATCGGAGTAAATATGTTATTTACTTACTTTTTTTACCTCATCCAATAATCTTTTCCTGGCATCTTCACGGTTATGATACCAATCGGTACTCCATACCCTGTAGAAGTTCCATCCTAGATTTTCAAGCACTTCCTGGTGTAGTCTGTCACGGTCACGGGTTGAATTTGATGAATGATAGGATGGTCCGTCACATTCTATTGCCAGTATGTATTCATCGGGATTATCAGGATTGACAACTGCCAAGTCTATCCTATAGCTGGCGGTTCCAACCTTTCTTTCAACTGTATAACCCTCTTCAACCAGTACTTCATAGATTTCGTTTTCAAACTCCGATTCCTTGGAAGTGGCTATCTGTACACCTGCAGGGAATTTTCCCTTGTCGGCGTAGTATAGGAATGTCTTGAATGCATGTAGTCCCTTGTTTGTATTGTCTACTTTCAAATCTGTTGACTTGAAGTTGGAGAATACCACACATTGCTCTTTGGCCCTTGTTATCAGTACGTTTAATCTTCTTTCTCCACCATCCTTGTTTAATGGTCCGAAGTTCATACTTATATGGCCTTTTTCATCAAAACCGTAGCCTGTGCTTATAAGGATGATATCTCTTTCATCACCCTGTATGTTTTCAATGTTTTTGATGAAGAACTTGTTTGTATCATCAAAGTATGCCTCATAATCACTATTGTCTCCAATTCTATCATCAAGGATTTCTTCAACGGTATTTCTCTGCTTTTTACTGAATGTTGCTATTCCTATGGTCTTTTCCATGTTGTACTTGTCAAGAAGTTCAAACAGGTAGTCTATTATCTGTTCTGCTTCCTTTATGTTTCGGGCCGTTCCCTTTTCATATACTGTGTCCTGATTATATTCCAGTTTAAGTCCCAAGTCATCGGATCTTTTCTGTGATGACGGGAATACGTAGAGCTGATTGTTGTAGAACTCATTGTTTGAAACTGCTATCAATGAGTCATGACGGCTACGATAGTGCCATTTAAGCATCTTTGTATTGAATGTGACCTTTGCATGTTCCAGTATACTTTCCAGGCCCACGGCACTGTATATCTCATCATCCTCATCTATTTCCAGAGAGGAGTCAAAGAATGTTGTTGGCGGCAGCTGTTTGGTATCCCCCATGATCACATAGTTTTTACCACGAAGCAATGCCCCCATTGCATCCTCTATCTTTACTTGACTTGCCTCATCGAATATTACGTAGTCAAAGAATGATTCATAGTATTTTGAGTCCAGATACTGTGCTATGCTCATAGGACTCATCATAAAGCATGGCTTTATATCAGTTATGACATCCTGTGTTTCGGCCAAGGTTTTCCTGATAGGAAGATGTCTGGACTTTTTGGATATTTCCTTATTCAATAATCCGAGGCTGGATTGTCTTTCCAGGCTTGAATGTATATCTGGTATCTGTTTGATTACCATGTTACGTATACGTTTCCTGTTTAGTTCTATGGTTTTTTTATCGAATTTTCTGAAGTCATTGATTTTCTTGTTATGGATATTGTAGTTGAACTTGTTTAATGAGTCATTTACAAATATCTTCTTTAATGCTTCATTTGCATAGTTATATGCAAAGACATCTGTTATATACTCTGATTCTATCTTATCCTGGTGGATTTTGTTTATGATGTCGCTTGTGTATTCGTTTGTAAAATCTCTTGAGTATCCATCGAATAATCTGTAGTCATTTATCGTGTCAAAGTTTGAGGTTAATGACTTGATTTGTTCCTTCTGATTGTCATAGTCGGAGATTTTTATCTTTTTGAATTCCTTACTGTCTGAACGATTTACCTTGGTGTTGATTTTATTGAATGCCTTTTCCAGTTTATCCACTTGTTTTACAAGCTTTGACATGGCCCCTTCATAGTATTCAAAGTTTGCCTCCTTGACAAAGTTTACTGTTTTGTCCGTAAAGTATCCGTCACTTATGGATGTCTTGAATGTGTCAAATTGATTTAATGAGTTTTTCAATTCATCCGGATTTGACTTATAGGAATTCCAGGATTTGCCGAATATGCCTCTTGCAGATTTATCCTCTTTTGTGATTTTTTGTTTGAGTTCTTCCTTCTTAATCAGATTGTTTAAGTCGGCTAAAAATTGTTTGTTGGATATTTGCTTGTAGCCCATCTTCTGTTTTAGCTGCTGTAACTGTTTTTTGTATTTGTTTAGCTGTTCATATTCCTTTAGCAGTTGTCCATAGTTCATTGGCTGGCTGCAGTAGGCGTTTACCTCATATCTTATATTGTTGTATTCATTTCTATCCTGTGAGAGTTTAATCAGGTCATTGTATATCTGTTCATCATCGGCCATGTAGTTATAATAGCCCCTGAGCTGGTTTCTAAGGTTCTCGAAGTCCCTGCTTACCAGTCTCATTAGTGAGTTGTTTTTATATTTCTCAAATAGAAGTATCTTGTCTTCTAGGTGTGGATCGTTTATAAGGGTTCTTATCGGTGAAGTTTCTATTGATTCATGTATGGCCTTCAAGACGTGTATATTGTCATCCAATGATTTGGAGTATATGTATTCGTTCTTGAATTTGCTGTTTGCCATTAGCTTGTTTACTTTGATGAAGTTGTTTTTAATTGTTTTTAATGTTTTTATATCGTAACTTTTTGATTGTTTTGCTGATAGTTGACTGTAGTTTGTTACATCCTGGATGTATTCCTTCATCTTATCCTTGTATTCATAGTTTTGAAGGTTGTTGGTTATCAGGAACAGTTTCTCCAACAACTCTTCACCCGTGAGTTTCTGATAGTTTTCAAGTCCTATTAATTCGCTGATGTCATTGATTTGTCTTTTAAGTTCATCAATATCGGCTACGCTTTCATCTACCAGAAATTCAAGACTTGATAATTCGGTGATGTTTAGGTTTGATGTGTCCGTTTTTCTCCAGAAGTTACCTGATACGGGTTTAACCATGTCATACTGTTGGGCCAGTGCGGATAGGTTGTCTATTATGCTGTCATATTCCTCAGGTGTTATGTTTTCCACATTGCTTATGTGTACGTTAACGGCGGTTGTGTTTTCCAGCTTTTTTGAGTACTTGTCATACATTCCTATTAGCTGGTATGTTGTCTTGTTTGACTTTCCGAACTTTTGATACATTATGTTTGCATAGTCATCCAGATCCCTTTTGATGTTGTCAAGGTGAGTGTATGTTCTGGAGTAGTCCTCATCTATTGAGCTTAAGGATAATGTTTTTGCCAAGTCCTGCATGAACGCCTTCTTATTGTAGTTTTCTCCATGTAATTCCAGACAGAAGTCACCCAGTCCTACCTTGTCAAGTCTGCTTTTAACAACGTCAAGTGCTACCTTTTTTTCACTTACAAATAGAACTGATTTGTTCAATGCCATTAGCTGTGCTATGATATTTACTATGGTTTGACTTTTTCCGGTTCCAGGTGGTCCTTCAACAACTAAATCGGCACCATTTTTTATGTTTTGTATTACTTCCTGTTGGCTTGAATCGGCATCCAGTACGTTATAGATGTCCATTGATTTGGATGAATCATCATAATCCGTTATGCCTGGCGTGTCGTCATCCTCTTTTTTGTTGAAGTATAATTTTTTTATGTTGTTTTCTTTTATGTTGTCCCATCGGGATAAGTCCAAGTCTTCATACATTGCCAGTTTTTTAAAGCTGAATATTGACAGGTATACCTCTGAGTTTACTGACCATCCGCTCTTGTTTTTTATTGCTTCCTCTATATTTTCCAGGTACTCCTTCATTTCAACTTTGGAGTTTAATGATTCGTAGTCGGGTAGGATAATGTTTATGTCTTTCAAGACATGTTTTAGTGTCGTATTGTATCTTACTTCCTCAAAGTTCCATGAGACCTTGTATGTGTCGTAATATTTTGATAGCTTTACTGGAATAAGTATTAATGGTGCCTTGGATAACCTGTTTTGATATGATGCATCTTTCCATTCCAGAAATCCCAGTGCTAGAAATAGGCTGTTGAATCCTTTTTCTTCTATGGTGGACTTGTTATCCCTGTATAGTTTGATTAATTTTCTGTTTAAAGTGTTTTTGTCATCGTTTGTCTGGATGTGTAGTTTTGATTCGGATTCATCTGAATCGTCGTCCCATATGTTTTGATGAGTTATGTAAACGGATGCTTCTTCTTCATCAAATGACAGGAATTTCATTGATTCTTCTTTTAAAACAAGGTTATCAAATAAGTTAAGCATGTTTTCATTTATTATTTCTATACTTTTACTTTTTGATGCTGTGAAGTTTAAGAATTTATTTCTTCTGCTTAAATCCAATAAGTTTGTCCTGTACTTATTAATCTCACTAGTTACAACACTAATATCTTTTTCAGCCATAGTTATCCCAATAAATTATATACATATATCTTTGTTTGTAAAAATATTTAAGATTTGTTTTTTTAATTTAAAACAAATAAAAATAGGTATGGACTATAAATGTTCCATTATTATAAATAATACCAGTAGTACGATGATTATTATTAAAATTGCAGTCTTATTTGCCATTATCATATCCGTTAGCGATGTGTAATGCTCATTATCTGATTCTTCGTTGGATTGGTGGATGCTTGAATCGTAATTGTCAATTATGAAGTCATCAGAATATTCATATTCTTCCCCATTTTTAGTTGTTGAATCATTATAAATATCATGGTTACTTCGTTTACCGGTTAAGTCCTCGTAAATATTGTCTTTATCAAGGCCCATTTCATCGGGCATATTCTCCGAGTAATTTTTGGTATCATCATATGAATCACTTATTTCAATGAAACTGCCGTCATCATGGTACTTTTCATCAATGTTTGAGTTGGTATCTTCATATCCGGTCGTGTCCTTTTTGGGTGAATCATCAGCCCATTCGCCTGCAAAGTCAAAGTCATCTGATGTGAAGTCACTAGTGAAGCTTTCATTATCATCAGGACTTTTGAGGGGTTCTTTATCTTCTGATATTGTATAATCATCCACGGCCATATCATCTTTAAGTGATTCATCGAGGAAGTTTATATCATCATTTGCTGAAGTATCTTCAGGTGAGCTATCTTCAAAATCCAAATACTCGTCAATACATATATCATTATCCGGGGTATGCTGCATATTATCTGAATCTTTGCTTTCATTAAGATCGGATAAATCATTTGCCGTATCATCGGTAAAATCAAAGTCATCAAATGTAAAATCATCCGTTTCATGGGTGTTATCTTTGAGGTTATTCTCTTTAGTATCATCGTCACTGGAAAAAGCATCAAAGTCATCCGTAAAAGAAAAATCAGAATCATCAAAAGAAACAGATTCATCATCATCTACTTCAAACAAATCAGTACTGGAAGAATCCATCTCTTCAAATGTAAAATCACCTGCATTATCATGGTTCTCCCTACTTTGATTATCGTTCATTTCACCATCATTTGAAGAACTATCAAAGTCATCCGTAAAAGAAAAATCAGATTCATCTAAAGAAACAGATTCATCACCACCTACTTCAAACAAATCAGTACTGGAAGAATCCATCTCTTCAAATGTAAAATCACCACTAATGTCAATATCCTCTCTGGTATGGGTGGTCTTATCGGATTTTGTAGGAAAGTCTTCCGATATTTCGTCGATTAAGTCACCGTTTATGTCAATATCATCGGATTTGGACTTTTTATTGATAGCAAAGTCATTGTAATTAAAATCATCTTTTGTAAAATCGTTTTCCATGGTGCTTTCATCACTGAAATCATCCACATTTAGTGAATCATCATAATCAAAGTCATCACCGGCGGATTCGTCAAGATTTTCATAGCTAAAGTCATTTCCTGTGGCATCATCAGAATCATTATAGTTGAAGTCGTCACTGAAATCAGTTTTTGCCGTGAACGAAAAGTCATCGGTAAATTCAAAGTCATTTTGACTTAAATCTTCGTTTAATTCATATCCACAGTTTGGACAGAATTTTACATTATCCTGTATTTTATTGGTACAATTAGGGCATTTTCGACTCAAAAATAATCACCATCATATTCTTTAACTATTATATTTTATCTTGAAGTTCTTATTATTATTTATATTCCTTTATTCTTAAAATAATTTCTTAAATCCCATCACACTTCATAATGATTTTTTCACCCAATCTGATTTCAACCGACTAAAAATCATATAATGACGTTTGTATAGTCAAATCATTTCTTTCCTCTTTTTTAATGTTTTTTATATAATCCCTATATTCATCCCTCAATACTGCGTATTCTATGAGATTAGAGACAAATTCTATCATGTCATCATCATCCATGTACAGTAAGTCGGATACATCCAGTTTTGCCAGTATAAGTTTTGATTTCCTGTCAAACTTTAACTTTGAATGTTTTTTAATATAAGTTCTTAGACTTTTTTTATCTGTACATCTGTTTAATCCCGTGTTTATTGCACAGTCATGCTTTATGTAAAGGTAATTATCTTCAAGGGCTGCATGTCTTTCAAGATCCAATTCCAGGCTATTGTGAATAGCATTATTATGTATTCTTGATACCGTAAGTGAGGTATAACTAAGATATTGGATGGTTATGTAAATTACGTCCAACTGCCCGTTTAATTTATAATATATTGTCCGGTAATCTGACGTTACTGAAACCGAAAGGCTTATTGTCTGTGTGGATATGCCTGCATCCGATTCAAGGAGGGCATTGTCATATCTTATTTCTGGTAATTTATGGGTAGCGTCCATTAATGATTCATATAAATTAATCAAGGGAGCGATTAATTCCTCCGGCACATACTCTGACATTACGTTTCGGTCATATATTTTCCCGACAACATTCTTATAATGCAGTCTGCCATAAGAATGTCTTTTATATTTCTCATCAGTTACTTTTGTAGCGTTATAGTACTTTAATAAGTTATTGTAGGTAATCAGGTTATCATGACTAGTTTTATAGTCATATTCACTTACTTCAAAGAAATCCAAATATTTGCCGTTTGATAATATGGCAAGTTTTTGATGTGCTAATTCACAGTACTCAAATAACTGATTGTAATCCTTTTGACTTAATTTTTTATCGAGACTTTTTAATTCAACTACAAGTAAGATGACATTTTTTGACCTTTTTTTACCATAAACCACTATATCCATACGTTTAGCACTGCCTGTTATGCTTACTTCGGTTTTCATGGCAGAATAGGGCACTTTCATCTTATCATGCAGGAATTCTATGAATTTTTGTCGTACGTATTCCTCCGGGTTTTTTATACGGAGAGTATTGTTTAGCTTGTCTATGTAATATTCCTTGTTTTCATGAAGATATATCCGCGGATCATCATATTTATCCAAATTTATTTTAATCATTAACAAACAACCCCTGATTTTCGATACCCCTACAGCTAATAGTGCTATTATATATGGAAAATGTTCACTTTTCAAGCGGGTGAAATAAAAGGTTTAAGAATATGCGAATTTCCCATTTGATTAAATAACCTATCATGCAATAAGTAGAGCTCAATTAAACATTGCGTAAACTATGAGTACTTTAAAAATATAACTCCTACAGTCTATATTTATTCGAGTCTACTTTTTTGGTTAAATAATAATTTTCATATAGTAGTATATAAATATTATAATATATGTCTAATAATAATTATGTTCAAAGAGAAAATTTTATAGCAGAAGTATATCATAACGATGATGATGACGAATTAATAAATACCAAGGAAATACTGAAAGAAAAATACGACTACATATGTAAAAGCATAAAGGATGAAGGATATACACTGGAAAATCCAGAATGTAACTTATTTAAAGAATTATTATATGATGACAATGTTGTTGGATTTGTTACCTATGATTATACAAAGGGAGTAGGAGACTTTTCATTAAATGAAATCTATGTGCTTCCGGAGTATAGGGGAAACAAATACTTCATCAGTGAACTTGAATATATGTTGATGTCCGGTTCAACAGTTAGCATATATGAACCTACACATAGGATTATCGAGATTCTACTGCAAAATGATCTTGCAAGAAAAATTGACGATAACCTGGTTGTTAGTTCAATAAGCCTTGATATCGATGAAGATAAATCCGAATGTACAGTTTCAGATCATGAACTGACTGATAATATGATTCATTCATGTAACCTTTATGATTTGAACATATCTGCATGTATATTGCTTGAGGACATCAGCAGCGAGGATACGAATATCATCCATTACAGCAGATGTCTTGATGATGATAACAAGTACTACTCGGCTGGTAGCATTCGTGAAAACATTGATGATGAATATTTTGAAAATATCAAAAACAGCATCATTGAAAATCATGAAGAATATGTCCAAACATTAATTGAATTGGAAGACAACAAACCAACAGCAGACTTTGATATTGATGATATAATCGGAAGACCACCAAAATTATCAGAGTATCTTGAAGGATTGATTGCCGAAAAACTCGTTACAAAACAAAGGGCATTGGATATTCAGGCACAGATGATTGAAGAGTATGATAACGGTTTAATATTACCTGAATCACTTCTTAAAAGATTGGAATACCTGTCCATGGAAGAACTCATCAATGAGGACAAGGAAGCCGAAGGATTTGACAGCAGTGCGTTTGATATGAAATGTCCATACTGTGAGTTTCCAACAACACCCATAAACAAGACATGTGACGTATGCGGCTTTAAATTGGATAACGATATGACACTTAATGCCGCAATACTTGAAGAGATAGAGGATGAACTTAGAGAGAATATAAAGGAAATGAAAAAAGACGGGCTTTCAGATGCAGAGATAATTGATATTACTAAAGAATTCGGGGATGAAATGAGTACTGGTTCTCCACATGATGAAGAGATAAAAACTATGCTTTTAGAATTCGTTGAAAGTGAATTAAAGAAATAGTATAATTAATTATACTATTTAAGCTAACTTTTTTTTGTTAATCGTAAAACGGACACTTATTTTTAATACACTCATTATTTAAACTTGAATATTCACATTTTATATCATTCTTTTCCATATGAACATCAAATTCCTGGGACACATAGTCTATTGCAGCGTTTATTGATAAAAATGAATCTCTTTTACAGCATCTTGGTCCGCCATGGCTTGCTACTTCATATAAAGCCTTTGATGTCATCATATTACACTTGCTGAATGCCTTTGTGGCAAGTGGCGTTGAATTTGTTATTATTGATATGAATATCCCCGTACTTACTGCCGCTCCACATGACCCGTAATATCCACAGAAACCTCCCGGTACTTTTTTTCCGCGTTTAATCATTTCATTTAAGGATTCTTCAAGGTTGATGTCTCCACCGGCATTTTTGTAGGCTGTCAATAGGGATGCTCCTACCAGCACATGGTGTTCAGGCCCATGCATATGACAGAATGATTCTTTCATAAGCTTGTTTAGTATTTCTATAGGGTTTTTTGATGTTTCATTTAGAAGTTTTGAGTAGATTACATTTATTCCATCCATATGACATTCATTACATACATAATGTCCATTTATACATCGAATATTGGCGGATTCCTCATTTTTACATACAAAACAAGTCATCGGTTCATCTTCTGTTAGATATTCCACTTTGGCGTTACAGATTAAACATTCATTTATCATTGCAGTCCCCCCAATCAAATTACTTTCATTTGAGTATTTGTGATAACAGAATATAAATATATTTCTATAGAAAGCTATCAGTATAGTCATATAAGAAGTTATTAATAACTTAAAGGAGATACAGTTAAATCAAATGATAAAAGAGATGTTGATTTTTTATGAAGGAGATTATTTTTAAACAGATAGGTTATATTAAAAGTCCGTTTGATGATGTTGAGGATGTACCCAAAAGGGTTAGTGATGCAATGGAGGTTGAGGGAGAACTTGTTGTTTATGAAGAGTATCTTGAGAGCATGGCGGATATGAAGGTTGATGAGGAGTACATGGTTATATTTTACCTGGATAAATGTGAAGGTTTTAAACAGACCGTACCGCTTAGAGGTGATGGACCATTGACTTCATTGTTTTCTACAAGGGCTCCCTGCAGGCCAAATCCCATAGGAGTATCCAACATAATTGTTAAAAAGATTGATGAAAATGTTGTCAAGTTCAATGGTGTTGATATGTTGAATAATACTCCCATACTTGATATTAAAAAGGTTTTCTGATTCTATATACAATACTATCCATTATCATGTGAATGTGTGGAATATCCACACATATCTTTTTCCAGAATATTTTTCGATATAATTTAAAAATGAATAAAAATATAAATATAACATTGTTATAAATATAACATTGTTAAGTATTAGGAAGTATACAAATGAAAGACTGGAATGAAGATTACATAAATAATTTAAAAGAAATAGACAAACACATAAAAGACTCAACAGTAAAATTAAACTATGAATTTATTACAGAACACTACTTTGAAATGTATGAAGTAGCATTAAACGCAGGAACAATAATGCCATACAGATTCAACGCAATAGGCCTGGCATATATCGGTGAAGAACACTCAAGACCCACCAAATTCAAAAACTTTGACCCAAAAGTCAAAGAAAGACTGGTAAAATCATATGCCACAAGAAACGAATTGCAATACAAGTACAAAGACCCGAATATAGATCCAAAGGAAAAATATGAAAAATTTTTAGATAAGGAAATATACGATTTCATCGAAGAATTTCCACAATTCAAGGACGTAATAATAAACGAATAATAACCAAAAGCAATTACTGAATTTAACACGTTATCTTGCAGAAATAGGAAATTAAATAGAAAGGTATTAATACTACATCTAAAATATAATATAATGCAAAATATAAAAGCAGAGGTAAGTTAAATGCCGGAAGAAAAAAATTTAGTTATCGCATTAATATTATCAGTAATTTTTTCAGGAGTAGGTAACGTATATAATGGCCTTGGAAAAAGAGGATTGATTGAACTGCTTGTTGCAATTGTACTGACAATGGCAGCATTTCCAATTGGTCTTATCTGGTGGGCATACGTCTTATATGACACATACGTATGCAACATTGCAGTAAACAACAACCAAGAGATACCATTGCTTCTTACCGTTTTTGAAGTAAATGACTAGGAGAAAAAAATATTCTCCTATAAAAAAAATCTTTTTTTATTATTGCTGGGTTAAGTATTCGGCCTTTGCCTTAGGTGTCTCAGGCAATAAAGGTTTTGAATAGAAATCCGGATTGTTTTTAATTTCCAATAAGGACTCCTTCATAACAGCTATTCTTTTACTGTCTGCCGGATGGCTTGAGAAGAAATCAAATTCATTACCCATATTCTGTGAAAAGTTCTTCCAGAACTCAGGTACAACATCAACATTATAACCGGACAGATATGCTATAATCAATCCCAGCTTATCTGCCTCCAATTCATGACTTCTACCCCATGGCTGGGTCAACAGATATTGTGAACCCATATTGGCTATACCGGTCGCCGCTTGAGTTAACTGGCTTGCCCCGCGGATACCAAGAAATTCCAGTATTATACCTATGATATATGATAATGAGAACAATGAATTTTTAGTCTTCTGTACACTGGCACTGGTACGTGAATGATCAAGAAGTGCATGTGATACTTCATGAGATAGAACAAATGCCAATTCTTCCTCATTTCTCATGTATTTCAATATACCTGAGTATACCAATATTTTACCACCAGGATAACAGCATGCATTGGCTATTTCACTATTTACAAGATGTACCTCCCAGTCATAGTAATCCTGAACGTAATCCAATCGATTTATCTTTCTAAGATAATCCTGAACAGTATTGATGAGGTTATTGGTTACATTATATACCATTTGTCCCTGAGGTGTCTGATCCAATATTTGATACTTTTTAATCTCTGTATAATATGCATTATAGCATTGATTCAAGAATTCATCATCATTTATATTATCATAATGCTTTTTACCGGTAAATGGGTTTAAATCACTTCTACTATCCTTACTCATTGGTAGGACCTCCAAAAAATATTTATATATAAATGAAAAAAATAACAATTCATCTTAATTATATTAAGTTTTGTGTTAAAAGATATTTATAAGTTATTTGAATTATGTAAAACAGAACAATCAAAAAAAAAGATTAATAATAAGAATATAACAAATGGCTATAATTTATTTCCACAATGCATACAATACTTATCCGTTAAAAAGACATGCTTTCCACAGTTTGGACAATGTAACTGTTTTAAATTCAATCCACAACTATTACAGAATTCATCACCTACAGCTATCGGATTATCACATCCCGGACACTTATAATGTGCTTGAAAAGTATGCGTTGTAACGTTGGAATTAGACTGATTCTGAGAATGGTTATATCCCTGAGCCTGAAATTCATTATGTCCTCGAACTTGTGAATCATTATAGCCTTGAATATTTCTTTCAATATTTTTTGTCATATATTCATCCTTCGCCTTGGGCGTTTCGGGAAGCAATGGCTGTGAAAAGAAGTCCGGCCTGTTATACATATCCATTAGCGATTCCCTCATAACGGCTATTCTTTTTTCATCGGCAGGATGTGTTGAGAAAAAATCAAATTCATTGGCATTATCCTGTGCAAATCTCTGCCAGAATACTGGAACGCCACTGACATCAAAACCTGCAAGATAGGCTATTATCAAGCCCAGCTTATCTGCCTCCAATTCATTATCACGACCCCACGGCTGAGTCAAGAGATAATGTGAAGTGGCATTAGCTACATTTACACCGGCTCTTACCAAATCTCCTGCAGCACCAAAGCCCAACATATCCAACGCTATACTGCCCATCCATGAAGCTGAGGACAAGGAGTTTTTTGTCTGCTCCACACTGGCTCTTGTACGTGAATGATCAAGAAGTGCATGTGAAATTTCATGTGACAATACAAAGGCCAATTCCTCAGGATATTGCATATATTCAAGTATACCCGCATAGACCACTATCTTACCACCGGGATAACAGCATGCATTGGCTATGCTACTATTTACCAGGTGTACCTCCCAGTCATAGTAGTCAATCACATAATCCATACGATTTATCTTCTGAAGATAATCTTCCACGGCACGTATCAATGAAACCGTGATATCAAATACCATTCGACCTGTTTGGGTATTATCAAGAAGTTCATACTGGTTTAATTCGGAATAATAAGCATTATAACACTCTTCAAGAAATTCATCATCATCTATTGTATCATAATGCCTTTTACCGGTAAATGGGTTTAAATCACTTCTATCATCCTTATTCATAATCACCATCTTCCATTATACTTATCTTTAACTAAACTCCATTATATAATTTATTCTAAATATTAAAAAAGTATATATATCTCCAAGACATAATAATTCTAGAGAATTAAAAATAGTAATTCTAAAAAAATATCTATGATTAATTGACAAAATCCATAAAATAATAAAGATATAACCACTAAAATCTTGAAAAAAATTTTCTAAATCAAATAAATATAAAAAAGGTGAAAACAATGGTTAAATGTCCAAAATGTGGCTTTGATTCACAGGAAGGAAAATTCTGTATCGCCTGTGGTCAGCCATTAACCAATATTGATAATCAAAACTACTACCAAAATCCAAACGATGAAAAAATAACATTCAACAATCAAATTGACAATGAAAATTTCCAGAATAATCTGAAAGAGGATAACGGAAATCTTCAAAATGCAAACAATCCAGTAATGAATGATTACACTCCCCTACGGAACAATCCATCAAATTTACAGGACAACACACCAATACCTAATAATCAGCAGACAAACATGCCCGTTCAAACAAATACCCAAATACAAAAACCATATGATAATCAGGGATTCAATAATCAGGGATATAACCAGGCAAACGTACCTATAAACCAAAAAAGCAAACTTGTGGGATTTCTGTTGAATTTCTTTATTCCAGGGCTAGGCTATGGATACGTAGACAAATGGAAAGAGGGAGTAATGATATTTGTAGCCTATTTCGTACTTTCATTTTTAGGATGGATACTCTTAATCATTTTAATAGGAGCCATATTCCTATTGGCAGCATTCATATTATGGATTTATTCACTGATAAAAACCATGGATATGATCGATAAATACAATAATGGTCTTCCATACTAGTTAATTTAAACAATTAACCAACCTTAATTTTTTTTTTATTGAAAACTTTTTTTAAAAACATATCAATTATAATTCCCACTTAAAAACAGCCCCCATCCATAAAATAAGATTATTTTTAACGTTTAGCCTAAAAACCTTAATAAAACAAGAAACATTAATTTTATGAAAAATAAAAAAAAATAGTAAAAAAGCAGTTTTTATCGAATAGCCACTGAAATAAAGCGATAAACCTTGTGTTTATCTAAGCTTTTTCTTTCATTACCCTTATCAATTCACTTAACAGTTCATTATTCCTTTCAATTTTTGAATCAAGATTATCCACGGATGTGCCCAATCTGTCAATAGCATCAATAACATCATCATTAGATGCATCATTTCCCGAATCAACAATATTTTCGGAAAGTTCATTGATATTTGATTCAATTGAGGCAATATTTGAAGATATACTGGATTTGTTGGAAAGATTTTCCAATTCCAAATTGTAAAAATCCTTAAGATCCACTCTCATGTCCTCAATAAGTTTAACCATGTAATTTACATCACTTCTTATATCATATAAGTTCTCTGTCCACAACATCATCACCTATATTTCTAGAATTTTATCATTATATTTTAATATTATCCTAATTCTATTTAACAATTTTTTTAAATAAGTAACTACAATATTATAATTAGAATATGTACTATTTAATTATTAGTATTCTTAAAATCAAATTAATGGGTGTGAATTTATGAACAATAAACATGCATTTGTAATCTTCATTACGGCATTACTATTGATAATATTTACATTTACAGTAGTCTATAACAATGCCGGCGTTGACGTTTTGAATCCACAGGTAATTACCAAGACAGTCGATGACAAGACCAGTTACGAGTTGAATTATTCATTAGCAGCCGGAGGTAACTTTAAAGTTTTGGATTGTGAATCAGCGTATTATACAAGTGATGATCAGTTTATAGGAAAATCCAGCACAGTCCTTGAAAATATAACCATAGGCGGTATTCCGATGTATGAGAACATTACTATGGAAGAAAACGCCGGAAATTCAACGCCAAAAAAAGTAAAGATAAGTATATTCAAACAGAAGCTAACTCCAGAACAGAAATTAGCCAATGGAACTTATGCCGTAGATGCATTCTATGAAAAAACCTTTGACTTGAAATAGATGAGTGAAAAAAGTTTTTTACTCAAACATTCCACTTTTTTTAAAGAAATTTAGCCAAATAATTAAAAAAATTGGTTAGTATTGGCTTTCATTATTAATAATATCAATATAATTATGTAAATTTGCAATTATTGATTTATGAGTGTTTCTTTTTTCCAAATCAGAAATTACATCATTTATTATTTGTATGATGGCTTCATTTTCTATTTCTAATTTATTCTGATACATATTTGTTAATAGTTTTAGTTTTGTATCATGATATCCCATCAGATGTAGAAATACTACTACTTCATATACTATTTGATTCATCTAGTTACCACACAGTTTTGTTTTCAATGATATTATTACAGTTAATGTTTAATTATTCAATAATAATACTATGTTTTTAGTTAATAATAATTCTTTTGATTTAATGGGATTATTTGAAAAATAATTCCAACTTTGATATTTATAATATCCGTAAAAATATACTCACATTTAAATACTAGTACAACAATATTAAGAAATACTCAAATAATACAATACAATCCACAAGCATATTTACGGAGGAAGCAAATGATATGTGATAATTGTGGTCATATAAACCCAAATATAAATAAAAGATGTGATAAATGTGGAAAGGAATTAGAACCTGCTCCACGATATCCAACTGAAAGAAATAAATCAACAAATAGAACATATGATAAAAATGAAGGACTTTTTGATGATATTAAAAACCTATCAACAGAAAAGAAAATTATTGGTGTATGCTGTTTAATCTTACTGGCAATCTTTGCAGTATCATCAGTACTGCCATACAACAATGACAGCACCATCATACCCTACGACAATAATACTACAGACTACGTAACGGATGTAAACAACACCCCCGAGATAGTTCAAACACCATCAAAAATAAATACAAACATAAATGTTACAGCCAAAAGTCCCGTAAAAAGTGGTGAAAGTACCATCATCAAAGGTTATCTGCTTGATGAATCAGAAAATCCACTATATAACTGTGAGGTTATAGTCAAAATAGCAAACAATGAGTTCAATATAAAAACAAAACATGACGGAAGCTACACCTTGGAGTATAACGATACCGAAAATGGCAGCCAGAACGTTAGTGTCGTATTTGAAGAAAATGCAAATTATCACGGCTGTTACAACAACACATTCTTTGAAGTTGTAAACAACACCACAAATGACAACAATGATACAAACAACACCACCAGCAATCACACCATATCCAAAAACAACACAGACAACGATACAAAAAACAAATCAGATGATGATCACGACAACCATGATACGCATAATTCAATTTTAAGTTGGATATTTGGAAATAGAAATAAACAAAACAATAACCTTACAAACGACGGCAATGACAGTACAAACAACACCACAAACCATGGCAATTTAAGAAGCAACCATACAATAAACAATATCAGCGATAATGACAACACCACAGACGATAACCACAATAAATCAACCAACAACACTACAACCACGAATAATACAACAAACAGCCTGCATCCTGATGACAACAAAAACAATACCGCCGACGACAACAATAATACAACAGACAACCACGATAAAAACAACACTCCCACAAACAATACACACAACAATACGACAGACGATAGGAACAATGATAACCATCATCACGCTGAAAATAACACCACACAATCCCTTAATGATACGGATACATCTAATGACACCAAAACAAGTGATGACAAATCAGATACAAAACTGGATGTGAAAATAGAAAACAACATAACCGAAAACGAGCCTACAAAAATTAACGGAACATTGGTTGATGAAAACAATACACCTATAGCCAATGCAGTTATAAAAATTAAAATTGACGACAAGGAAGCGATAGTGCATACTGACAGTCATGGTGAATATTCAATCGAGTACACACCTACAAGTGATGATTCAAAACATGTTGAAGTAATTTATGAAGGTGATGACAAATACTCCGGCACCCATAAATCAGGTATGATGAGTATCAAATAGGGCCAAACCCCCAATAACCCCCATGTTTTCCTTTTTTTAGTGATTTTTTGTCCTTTTATTTTTAATTACGTAGTATGGTTTTAATAATGATTTTTTACGAATTGATAGATTATATCATATTAATTGTAAATTCAAAGGATTAAATGGGAACTTTATTAAATGAGTATTTTTATATATATTAATAAAAAGTTAAAGTCTGACTTTAATATCCAAAAAATTTAACGAAGGATGATTTTATGAACCAAAGTCAATATTTTGAGTTTGAAGATAAGAAGTATGATTTTCCATATTACAAGAATAAGGAAATTTTTTCTAAAAAAACCGGACTGATAATGTTATTTAGTGTAATCTTATTTATTATACTGTTGTTTGGCCCGGTTAAATTCAAATCTCCCCAGGAAGAGTTAATATTATTTCTAGCCATGATGATACCATTTATTATTGCGACAGGAGGTAAATTAGGCAGTTTGTTTAAAAGGCCCAGATTAAGTGATCTTAAACTGGTAGTATTGTGTGTGCTGGGTGATTTGTTTTTACTGCTTTTGATAGTAATCATACAAAGTATCATAAACACGGTCATACCATTTGATATAACCCATACTACACAAAGCTTTGGAGAATACAGTTCAATTACGGCACTTGCCTTTATTGCATCACTATTTCAAATCATATCCGAAGAGTTATTCAGAGTGATAATATTTTTAATAATGTTATACCTGATGTACAGATTCACAAAAGACCGTAAGATGTCAATTATGGTTGCGGTATTTATCAGCCTATTAATATTCGGATTGATGCATGCAAACACTTATGGAAAAATATTATTTTGTATTTTTGTAATGGGATTTGGAACATTTTTCACGTTGTATCCATATCTGAAGACTAAAAATATATTATTAAGCATTCTAGTACATATGATTTATAATCTGTTAGTGCTGATTGTACAAACTTCACTATAAAGATTAAAAAGAAAAAGTAGGAATATTGAGTTGATTAAAGTGAACATATTAAATGAATTTAATTTTATGATGCCGACACAATCACCCGATGCAATCGTATTGGATGGAAGCATCATCATAATCATAGGATTTGTAGCATTAGCATATCTGTTATATAAGCATAGAAATGAACTGTTTGCTGTTGACACTGGAAGCTATGAAAATACTGTGGATAATGAAAATATTCAAAAGGGCACTGGTGAAAACACAGAATATGCCAACAACACCGTGAACTATAATAGCCAACAAAACACGGCTTACATTGAAAATGAAGAAAAAGAAAAAGAAAAAGAGTATTACGAGGATACAGAAAAGGAAGTTTTGCTAAATTACAGATAATCCATGTTTATATACTCAGACATGACAGTTACACAAAAATAGTATCAAAAATCAATCAAAAGGAGATATTAAATGGAAGAATATTCAATAACATGGAAGATTATGAATTTGTTCTGGGTCGTATTCTCATTCATATTCCTGTTAAATGGTGTTGGTATAATATATGCCGGCCATAAGGCAAACAATAGAAATTGGCTGATAGAGGGAATAATTTACCAGTTGTTTCCAACATCATTAATATTACTGATAATGATAGATCCGAATTCATCATTCGGTGTTACCTTAAGCGGAATATACCTGTTAACATGGGTTGTATGTATCGTCAGGACATTCTTTATAGCCAACAATTACTTGAAATACATGAAAAACAAAAACATTGACATGTATAATTCAGGGCAGATTAATCAAAACAACCATCAAACAAGTTATAACAATCCAAATCAGTCCTATGACATGACGGGTAATGTGCAATACAATAATAGTCCCAACTACAACAACCAAAACCCTGATATTAAGAGCAACCCCTTGACTGATGAATATGAAATCATCATGAAATCAAACAATTGCAACAATCCCCCCATGGAAAATCCAAGTAAAAACGCGGCTTTTTCAAGGGATAATCAGATAAACTTTGACAACGACAATCAGAATACATTAAACAATACTCCAGACAACATTCCAATAGTAAACATTAATACAGCCACAGTTGATGAAATTGCACTTCTTCCGGCAATGGACATTCAAAAGGCAGAAAAGATAGTTGAACTTAGAAATAATGGTGAAATGATTAATTCATTGGATGATTTGAAACGAAAACTTGATTTGAATGATTATCAGGTGAATCAAATGAAAGATTATATTCTCATAACCAGTATGACACAAAGAAGAATAGATCTATAATCCCCAATTTACTTTTTTTGATATTGTAAAATTGTATAGGCTTTTTTTGCGAAAACTTTTTTACAAGTTTCTAATTTTTTTTCTTAATTTAAACTCGTAATTTACATAATCAGACATATATTTTAGATTAAGTTTTCTATTGAATTTTATAATTAAATTTTCACGTTTAAACGGTAAAAGACATTACAGATCAACGATTTATGATTCGATTAATGAGATTCCAATAAGTGAAAAAATCGTCCGAAACAGATCACCAAATATTATAAAACAATTTATCAAAGAATCATTAGATAATAAACCACTAATAGCAATAACAACTGATTTATATCCTATGTATGGAAATATATTTGATGATTTAAACATAAAACAATAATTATGCATAATACACTTAAGAAGAACATGATATACCAAATTAAAACGATATACAAGAGGAAATAAGTTTACAAAATGAAGAAATAGAAAAAACATCCAACAAATTAGACAACTACTATAGAAATACAGATCCAAAAATAATAAAAAACGTTACAAAACTAGAAATGGAATATGAAGCTATTTATATTACCAAATGTTTGATTTGACTGATAAAAAAGAAAAAGATAAGATAAGCCTATGAAAATTTACAGCTTCGTTTTCAATAAATTGTAATTTCAAAAAAAAAAATAATAATCTAACGTTTTTAAAAAGGATAATTGAATGATAATTTAAAAAAAATAGTTTGGAAAAAAGTATTTTCCAATAAAACTTATTTTGCTGATTGTAGTACGGAATTTAATGTTTCCGGATTAGGTGCATTAATTTCAACTAATTTACCATCTTTACAATAGTCAAATGTAACTCCTTCATCGTTTTCTTTGAAAAATCCTTTCTGATTTTCGATTTGTTTTTCTACGCTTGAATTTGAAGGGGTGTAAGTATCACTATTAAAATCAGCACCATAGACAACTTTAATAATGATTGAATCATTACCATTATCAAATATTACGGTACTTTTTTTACAATCAGGGAAGTTTTCTCCGGCTTCTTTACCAATTTCATCTGCACTTTCATTATGGGTGTATCCGTCAGGAATAACAAATTTGAAGCCTTGAATGTTCACTTCATTGTTAACAACATTTAACTGTCCACCATCAGTATTGGAACTTGAACTGGAAGACCAGTTAAAGCTCCATTCATCATCGGCACTTACAGCACTAAATGAAACAAGAACTGCAAGAGCTATTGCTAATATCATTAATAATTTTTTCATATTACCACCTATGTTATAGGATATATTGCTTTAACTATATATAAAATATTCTTATTACTGTCGTGGTATCGTTGGAAAATTGATTAACTATTGTGGTTAGATGGCTATATTTTTGGTTGTTTCAATCATTCAAGCCTATTGGATAATGGGAAAACTTTATAATAACTGTGAATTACATTAATAAATATCAATATTACAAACGGGAGGTATAACTAATGAGAACAATGCCAAAAATATTGATTATAGCTGGATTAGTAGCTGTATTGCTGTTATTTACGGTTTATTCAATACAACAGAACAATACAAACAACACCACGAACAATACGACAAATGACACCAATATAACTCTAAATGATACAAATAATACCACCACTAACAACACAACCAGTACTACAACACAGACGAAGAAAACAACCCAAAAAACAAGCAATTCGCAGAAAAAATCAGATGGTAACACGGTATACACAACAGATAATCCGGAAGATAGTGGTGAATATGAAGGAGTAGGGGAAGCCATATACAGAAACAAGAAAACCGGAAAAATATATACCCAAACCGGTCAGGGAAAACTTCAACGTAGCCCTGATTTGGATTATTATAATTATCCATCAGAATAGAATAATCCTTTTTTTATTCCTTACTTTTTATGAATATATATACATATCTCTTTCTCCTTTGACATAGTCTTTACTCCATTGGAGCCTTCAGAATGTCACACATATTGTGTCTTGTTAAATTATCATTAAAAGTATTTATTTTATTTATTATTTTCATCAATTCTCTGCTTTGTTGAAATATTAAAATTAACCTTAAAATCCAAGAACAAAGGCACTCAAACATTGGATTCAGCAAATTTATCAAGACAACAAATACCGGATAAAATCAGGAAATTCCTAGAACGAATAGAGTATATCTTACCAAATTTAATAAAACATATAAATTACGATGAAATACCCCTTACAAACAATTAAGTAAATATTATAAAATATGTAAACATGTGCTAGATTCTGTTTTATGTAGTGGAAATGATATGGAACATTCTTCTTTTTGAAATCCATATGTCCTTCTCTTTAGAGTCAATTGTCTTTCAGCACACTCACCCCCTATTTTATTTAAATATTTGAACAAAAAATACTTATATTTATTCAAATAATTGAATAAAAAAATTTATATATAAAAAATCAATAAATAATTATATACAATACATATGTAATTCTAGGAATGAATATAAAATATAAAAAAAGTACCGGTAATATCAAAATAATATTTAATTATTTTTATTCAAATAAATGATTTATCTAAATATGGGTGATTAAAATGTTAAATAAAGAGGACATCCTATCCAATATTATCACAGAATACCTAACTGAAATACCAACAACAATCAATAAAAACACGTCCAAAAAAAATATCAAATACGAATACCGTAATGAATATTTTGACATTAAAGAAAAAATAGACAACTACCTAGATGACACGGAAATACATAAACGATTCCTAGTATTACCGGGAATAAGAGGAGTAGGAAAAACAACAATACTATACCAAATATACGAATATCTATTCAAAGAAAAAAACGTACCGCTAAACCAAATATTATACATATCATGTGATGACATAAACAATGTACTCGAATGTAATCTCAGAGAAATAATTGAATTATACCTAAAAAACCATCATAACACCACCCCTCGAATGCTTAACAAAAAAATATTCATATTAATTGATGAGGCACAATACGATAAAAACTGGGCTCAAATAGGAAAAATAATATTCGATAAAACAGAAAACATATTCATGATATTCACGGGTTCATCAGCATTAGACCTGGAATATAATCCAGATGCAAAAAGAAGATATAAAAAAATACCAATACCTCCATTAACTTACCCCCATCACCTAAAGTTAAGATACAACATACAATTAGATACAAGATTCAAGCAACTCAAAAACTTACTGGAAAAGGGGTGCATAGAAGAAACAAAAGATAAGGAAATTGAAATAAAAACTACTCTGATAAATAATATACACTACATGGAAAAAGACTGGGAAGACTACATATTACATGGAGGATATCCAGTAAACTATAATGAAACAGAACCCCTCGAAATAAGGGATAATCTAGTTGAAATAATAGAAAAAGTGATAAATACCGATATGGAAAAAATTAAAAGCATGTCAAGAGAAAATCAAACAAATGCAAATAGGATTATCAGATATCTGGCCCTGACAAATTCAAATGAAACATCCATGGATAAAATATCCAAATATATACATACTTCAATCGCAAATGTCAAAATGATACTGGAAACCCTTGAAAAAACACAAATAATATTCCACATTGAACCCTTTGGAACCTCATCAAAAAGAACACGAAAATCATGGAAATACTATTTTGCAACAAGCAGCCTAAAAAATGCATTGATAAATACAATAGGAAATACAAGTAAAAACAAAGCACAATATGAAGGCATATTACTAGAAAACTTTGTAGCAAGTAACTTATATCAATTCACCACACACGACAAAGGATATGCATTATATTATGACTCCAACAAAAAAGGTAATGTGGACTTCATATTACATAATGAATTTATACAAACAATACCCATAGAAGTAGGAAGAGGAAAAAAAGACAACAAACAATTAACCGAAGCCATCAAATACTATAAATCCGAATATGGCATACTCATATCAAACAAGACACAAGAAATTGAAAAAGAAAATAACATAATACATATCCCACCAAAGACATTTGCCCTGTTATAACTAAGATTATCCTTGCTTTTTAATATCTTGATAATCTTCGAATAATATATACATACTGTGATGGAACAATAACATTATTACATGCTGATTTGCAAAGAAAATATGCCCAAAACAGAGGTGTGATAAAAAATAATTCCTATGCCGGTTATACCTATCATCTTTCACGTATGGTTTCAGGTGCAGAACCCTTGGAAAATGAATATCGTGCCAAGTTAACCCTCAATAATTGTTATATAGGCAATAATATTTCAGATTAACTTGGTGGAGCAATATTTAACAATGGTGAAGTAAATATAGAAGAGTCAATATTTAAAAAAAACAGCACACCCCGGTGGGGAGGAGCAATAAGTAACTGTCACGAAGAAGAAATAAGAATTAATGACACGTTACTGGAAAAAAATAGTGCTGGCAAAAATGGCGGGGCAATATGGTCTAGCGGTAGTACTTATGAATTGGACACCTGTAAATTCGAGGACAACAAACCGAATGATGTTTCTTACGGTTCAATATACTTTAAATATGGATAAATTTACAAAGAATTTCTTTTAATATGAATTCAATCTTAATAAGAATAAAAAAATTAATTGGAAAATAATGCTTATGCATAATCATCCAATTTACTCTTTCTTTCATTTTTTTTAGAAGTATCCTTGTTTTTCATGTCTTTTATTATTTTCTTTATTGATTCCATAGTTGAACCCTTGAATACCTCCTCAAGTAACAACAACACTTCTTCATAGCTAAATTCCTTCGGATAGGTGGTTTTTTCATAGATTTCCTGCAGGTATTCTTCATAGCCGTCACTTTTTTCCCTGTATATTTTTCTAAGGTTGCTGATATTTCTTGAATGCAATTTTGATGAGACATACCTTCCCTGATTCAGGTTGTATGAGAATATCTTTATCTCATTTTCCAATGACTTCTCGACGGAAGGGTATATTATGATAATGGCCTGTCCTTATTTTCCGAGAATACTCTTCATGCTCATCAAGATTATCTCCTGATAACACATTATAATGGATTAATTTATATTCATTTTTCCTATAATAATCTAAGCCTTTATCGGATATAATGTAATTATATTCATCATCAATATAATCTGCTATGTCCATATCATCCAAGTTAACATTTTGAATTGTTCTATCTATATGTTCCTGTTTATTTCCTGATACTTTCAGATTTTGTTTTCTTAGTATGTCCTTAAGCTGGAGGATGGTAAATCTATGGATAATGCCTGAAAATTTTCCGGTGATAGATTATCAGTTATGAATTCCTTTTCCAATATCATATCAAATAACTTATCTGCTTACAATTTTCCAAAAACTGCCTGTATATTCACGGCATAGTATAATGTTTCACTCCTAAGCAAAAAAAAAGAATGTTGGAAGATAAATGCATTTTATGTATTATTCATTCTTTTCTATTAATTTATCTATTTTTTCTTCTAACCGGTTTATCTGATTTTTAAGGTCTTTTATTTCTTCCTCATTTTTTAGTGCAGCCTCTTCTATTTGTTCTTTAGTTATATTAAATGATTGTCGATCGTAGATGCTTGATAAGTATGCGGTGAATACTGATACGAACATTACTCCTACAATTATGGTTATTATGGTGATTGCACGTCCGATTGTACTTGTGGGTGTTATATCTCCATATCCTACCGTTGTGGATGTTATTAGTGTAAACCAGATTCCATCGCCTAGGCTAGAAACTGAAGGGTCAAAGAACAATAACAAAATGCTGGATAATGCAGTGTACACTATGAATAGGATAAACAATATATTAAACACTTGATGACTGACAAAGAATCGTATAATGCCGTTATCCTTAAGATGCCATACACGTACTACTTTTATTATTCTTAAGAATCTGAATAACCTGAATATCATGAAGTAACGGAAGAATATCAAATCCAATGGCATTATGCTAATTAGTGTAATGATGTTTTTGTCCGTTATGAAATATTCATGTAATCCCTTATTGCTTGTCTTATAGCCATATATCAAATCTATGAATATGATAATGCAGACTATTAAGTCAAATACTAAAAGCAGCCGTTCTGTATGTATGCTGAAGTTGGATACTGCTGATAGGATTATGAATAATAAATCCAGCACTATGAGTATTACCAGTGTTATGTTTTTTGTTTGACCTAACAGATTCAGGTATTCCTTTTTAATCTTAATATTTTGCATGGGTAATGATTTGTTTTTTATGGTATTATTTCTTTATTGTTG
This sequence comes from Methanosphaera sp. BMS, assembly GCF_003268005.1. NCBI lineage: Archaea > Methanobacteriati > Methanobacteriota > Methanobacteria > Methanobacteriales > Methanobacteriaceae > Methanosphaera > Methanosphaera sp. BMS. Next base: position 186,027 of record NZ_CP014213.1, read on the forward strand.
TTGGAAGTTTGTCCATCTTGACTTGATATATTGTTCATGTTTTGTCGCTTCGTCAACTGGTATGTTGTTTAATTATAAAAAGACAGGTGGAAATGATTTTAAATTAACAACTCTATAATTATATGTGTTTATAGTATACATTGAAGGATGTTGGGAATTCATCAGTTGGTTTGATATAAAAAAAAGTTTTGAGGGGGTTATTTTTTTTAATCGTTCATCAGTTTGTCAAGAAATTCATCAATTTTTAATATGTTTTCATCATCCTCTTTCATTTTAATAGCTGATTCTTCAGTCAGGTAATTGAAGATAAAATCCTCAAAGGAATCCTTGTCCTCTTCATCCAAGATGGTATAGATGAACGTTTTTTCCTGAGTTAACAGGACATGGTAGTATTCATCGAATATCTTGTTGAAGGTATCCTTACTTATGATATTTAGATCATATTGAAGATTCTTTTCATAGAACTCAAAAAACGTCAACAGTAACTCATAGAGATAATTGCGATGATATGTATTTTGGTCTTTGCTGGTTATGTAATCTGCAATAATCTTAACCGAATCGAATATGAACTTTTCCTCTTCATGAATAATGGTATCATTGGATATGTTGCTGATAATGTCTATGGCCTTTTTTAGGATGGTGATGAGTTTTAGGTCGATATCATTTTCCTGATTGTTGACATATTCTGGAACCGACAGAATGTAATGGTAGATATAATCACGTACCTTTCTTTCTTTTGTTATAGGCAATTGAATTCACCCCATGATTAAATTGTTATCTTCAACGATTGTTTTTATATGAATATTGAATATGAGTTTATTATATGTTTTGTAATTGAAGGTGAAGGTTATACTCATTGTTTTGTTTGATTACCCTTTAATAATTTGGAAGTTTATCCGTGATGATGTAAATTATATTCATCGTCAAAATATTATTATACATCAATGCTATTTAAATCATTATTTCAAATTATTTCATGTACATATATGTACTTAAAAAAAGGGGAAAAATGATGAAGGTTAATTTTTTTGCAATCTATTTTCATAGAATTTATCCTCTTCGTTATCCTCATCATCTTTAATTCGGAGATTATCAAGTTGCACTGCAATATCATATATTCTGGAGCAGTTATTGTTTGCAATGGCTTTTCGTCCTTCTTCTTTCAACTCATTTACTAACTCTTCATCTTCCTCATTAAAATCACCATAGAGCATTAATGAATTTAACGCTATTTTATTTTGTTCACATGGATCCATAAGATCATCTTTAACTTCCCTTAAAGCATTTTCAAGTCTATCTATTTTAATGTAGTCATTATTGTCAATAGCTTCATCGAGTTGATTAGAAATTCTTTCAAATTTTTCTTTATGTTCATAATTTCCCTTTTCGTCAACTATGCCTTCAACATATCTTTTGAAATATCTGATATCTCTTATTTTATCCTTTTGGCCAAAATAACTTTCAATGTTAATCAATAACTCATTAAATTTCTTAATAAGCTTATCAGCTTGGTAGATAGCATCTTCATCATTTTCAGAACGTTCTATGAAATCAGAAATATTCCCAATGAGATTTTCTTCTTCGATTTGATTGAGGTATGCGTCAATTTTATCATTAACATCCATCCTATTGCATTTGGATTTAATGATTTCATATTTATTCAGGGTATCCTTAAATTTATCTTTAATCATCTCCGGATCATCAAGAGTATCATATTCATGGATATCAAATTCGAATCTTTCACCGGTATCCAGTATAAAGACGTCAAATTTCATATCACGTGATCTGTCAATATCAACGGTAATGGTTATTTCACTATGTTTTGGGATGGAATTTTTAACTTTTTCTCCACCGATTAATAATTCACCGACCAATAAATTGTTTGAAGCCCTCCTGGCAGTTCCATTATATAATGGAATTGAAATATAACTGTCTTCATCACCCGCAGTAACCTTACTAGTTGTTTTAAAGACTTCCATTGTATGATATGGCAAAACGGAACCTTCTTTAGCCAAGACAAATAAGCTGTCATCGGCCAATCCTAAACCTAATGTATGAGGTAAGATAATAATTTGGTCATGACCCATTTTGTATTCAATTGAATTGGCTGAATCCTCATCAATTTCAACCAAGGCACCTGTTGAATCATATACCTTTATTGAATACTTATTTATTTCATCTTCAGGATGTAATTTAAATACGAATGATCCGTCATCTTGAACTGATATCTTACCCGTGCTTCTTTTTGTCTTTACATTGATTGATTCAATTTCAAAGCCTTCAAATGTTTCTACTTTATTTGACAATACTTTTCCCCTAACTATTAAATTCTCATTTATTGGTCCAATACCCTTATAATTCAATTCAAGTCCGAAATTATCCGTTTTGATGTCAAGTACAGGGTCAATCATGCTTCCAGCATATAATGCCGCACCTTTTGCAACAACAGTTATTGGGTCAATATCATATTTTAAAGGAATGTTAAAGGTTTCCTCAATCGTTTCCCTTATTACCGGACTAAGGGTTGAACCACCTACCAGTATAATGTAATCAATTTTATCTGCCGTTAATCTTGCCTTTTTTAATGCATCATTACAGTGGTTTATTGTTCTTTTGAGGTATGGAATCATGATTTTTTCAAGTTCATCCCTAGTTAAAGTATACTTAAAGTCATAATTTTCATCATCATGAACTAATAGGTTTTCTACGAATATCTTTGCCTTATCTGAATTAGACAGATATTTTTTACCCTCTTCGGCAGCACCCTTAAGTTTTGCAAATACTCTTTTGTATTTGGATTCTTTTCTATATAAATCTTCAAGGCCTAAGTCGTCACGTATCTTTTTGGCGAAAATCTTTTCTACGATATCCCAATCTATTAAATTTCCACCAAGACGTTCATCACCGGAGTGTGATAAATTTTTAAATTCGTCATTTTCTAACTTTACGATAGATACGTCAAATGTACCTCCACCTAAATCATATATCATCCATGTTCCATCATCTTTCAAATAATTGGAGTATGCATAGGCAGCCGCTACAGGTTCCATTATTATTGGAGTATATTTAAAACCTGCCAGTTCGGCCGCTTTTCTTGTTGCATTGACTTTAATCAATCCAAAATCTGCAGGAACTGTAATAACCGCGGAGGTTATTTCCCGGCCTATCTGATCTAAAACGGAATTTTTTAATTCCTTTAAGACTTCCGCAGATAATTCTTCAGGTAACATGTCCATATCCGCATCTTCAAAATGATATTTCTTATCCATACCCATATTTATTTTGAATTCTGCATAGGCGTTTGAATCATCGTATAATGATAGTCTTTTTGCTGATTCACCAACATCAATATGGCCTTCTTCATCAATTGCAACAGCAGAAGGAGTATAATTTCTACCACTAATCAGATTTGGAATTATTGGAGTATCATTACCTTGACAATGGGAAATGATGGAGGTTGTTGTTCCTAAGTCTATTCCATAATTTATTTTTCTTGTTCTTAATTCTTCAGAGTTATTTGTCATTTTATTCACCAACTATTTCTATAATAATCTTTTTTTTCCGTTTTTATTATTCGTATTTCTTTTGCCACCTGCTTTTCTAACAATTACCTGTGCCCTGGCAAGTTTATTACCATTTAAATATATTTCCGGTTTTCTGGTTTCCGTTATAATAGGCACTTCCAGATTGGGATCTGAATCTTCAAAAGCAAGTATATCCATATCCAAATGCACATCATACTTTTGACCTATAGGATTTTTTATTTCAAAGCCCCAATCGGATAATTTTGACATTAGAACATTATAATATTCTACCGTTGAATTAATTTGGTGTAATGAGTCATTAATTATCTTCTGACACATTTTAACGGATTTCAATTCATTAACCGTGTTTGAATCGGCTTTGGAATCATTCATATCCTTTAAGTATCCTTTCTCATACTTTGACAGTAACTGGCTTACGACTGTCAATTCATTTTCCTCTTTAAGGGTTGTAACGATATTGCCAATTTTCCAGGCATTTGTGATTAGTTCAACCATTATTTTCTTCATATCCGATGATACAACTGGGTTCTTGGAATCCAAGTATTGAACATCAGAGACAAGTTTGGCTATTTCATTTTCTATTACACGTATATGCTGTAAATATACCTTTTCAACTTCGGATAATTCTCTTTGAGAAGCTACATTTGATGCATTACGATTTACTCCATTATTCTGTATCCTATTATTCGGAGAATGATTTACCCGTTTTGTTTTAGGATTCCATTTATTGTTTTTATTGGTGTTTTTTGGATATTTCTTTTCCTGATTTCTATTAAACAATCCTTTCATTGGATTATGATTATTATTCATGTTATCACCTAAATTAGAAAGTAGCTGTAGCATAATATGCTAAAGATGCTAGAATAATAGCTACAACTAAAATGTATAATTTCTTACTGTATGTTAATCCGGTTACTTCATTCTTAAACGACGAAATAGAAATTTTTTTTTAAGTCTGAGATTTAGGTTTGACTCCTCTTGAACATCTATTGTCCCCTTATTTGAATAGTATCCGTTTTTTTGAACTTTATAGTTATATTTGCCTATGGGTAGTTTTATCTTGCAAAATCCGGATGAATCAGTTGTGCAAGTGTATGTTTTATCTGTGTAGATATTGCTTATGCTTACATTCACATCACTTAATGTATTGCCGTTTATATCATTAATGTTAATATCGAGTGAATACTCCTTTATTTTAGGTTTTTCTTTTCTGAGTCTAATGGTTAGATTTGAATCCTCTTGAACATCTTTTGTTCCGTCATCGGAATCATATCCCTTTTTTTCAATACGGTACTGGTATTTTCCCGGAGGTAACTTGCTGATTTTGCAGGTTCCTGAGGAGTCGGTTGAGGTAGTGTATGTTATATGTGCATCGATATGGGTAATGCTTACATTCACATCACTTAAGGCATTTCCATCACAATCACAAACACTGAAATCAATGTCATGTTCAACTGCTTCCAAAGGTTTTAAATCAGAAAGATCCGATTGAATCTTTTCTAATAACTTCCTATTTGTCACGTATTCCTCTAAACTTTCAAGTATTTCGATAAATTTAGAATACTTCTCTTCATCAGATGATTTCATGGATGATATGTTGCTTGCCGTTGGAATTTTATAATAAATGAAATCACAGGAGTCATTTATTACACTCTCGGATATTACATCATCCTCAAATGATTGTTGTAAGATTTTTAAATAAGGTAAAATCTTTTCATAATGTTTAAATATTCTATTATGCTTTATTTGTTCATCTGAGAAGAAAGTAATACCTTCTTGGCTTGTTTCTTCACTTTCCTTTATTGTTTTCTCGATTTCATCAATAATCTTAGAGGAAAATCTACCTATAACGGCCTTGTCAAATGGGGAATTCTTAATGCAATCAATATGTCTATAAAGATACTTCTGCTTTCTTTTACCCATTTTTTCCAAATTTAAATATTTTTTAATATAGATATAATTTATATTCAATAAGTCTTCGGGTAACTTGTCAAACACTTCATCTATAAACTCTTCATTCAAACGAGGATCATTAATGGAACATGCTCTTTCTTTAACATAATCTTTAAAAGTATCCAAACCAAGTAATTCAAACCAATACTTAAAAGATAATTCCAAATCATCAAATAAATTCTTATCTCCTATACCGTTATAAAAACCTTCCAATGCCATCATATGATATAAGACAGCCAAATTATGGATTGCAACTATGTTGATAGGATTCGTATTGGATCTATCCTCCCAATATTTAATGGCTTTTTCACACCTGTCTTCTTTTAAATATTCAACTATTTCTTCATCTAATCTATTGGCAGGTGTTTGAGGCCAAAACCAAAATAGTTCATCCATAAATCTTCTTTCAACATCATACAACCTATTTTTAGCATTTTGATATTCATTGTATGAAGGTTCCGGTCGAGCAGGTAATAAAAGAACCGTTTCAGACTTATCAAAAACACCTTCTAACGGTTCATAATCCTTAAAATTATTTGTAGACCTGTAAAATTCTATTTTGACAATACTATTTTCTATACTTGCATTACTGCTGTCAATATCCAAACCCAAAATTCTAAAACCATTTGTTCTATACATCTTTTCATCAATACTCATTTACCACACCTCACATGGATAGTCCATCTTTTCAAAGCTTTTTCTGCTAAGATTTGCATCTTAGTTAATTTATTAAATATATGAAGTCTAAAACTTCAATCATAGACATCATTTATTCCTGTTTTATTAATGAAGAAGAATATTTCCTCCTATGAAAATATTCTTCAACCATCACTTCCACATCTATCCAATTCATTTTTTAACACCCGACGTGATTTCAAAGCTTAACTTGTCATATCCGGTTGAAACGATAATCATCTCTCCGTCAATAACTTCACCATTAACTATCATATCTGAAATCGGATACTCCAAAAGTCTTTCAACACTCCTGTTAAGATATCTGGCACCAAAATTCTCATTATATCCCTTATCGGCAATATAGTCATACACGGATTTTTTAACATCAAGTCTTATTCCTCTTTCGGATAAGAGACGTTTGGCCAAATCATTAACATATAACTTTACCAAATAATTATAATCAGTCTTTGTCAAACGATTAAACATTACAACATCATCGATTCTATTGACCAATTCCGGTCTAATCATATTGGCTAAATTATCCAAAATGTCGTAACTGTCCATATCATCCCCTGTCCTACCGTATGCAATACCATAATCCCCTCCACTATTTTCAACAGTCATGTTTGAAGTCATTATGAATATACAGTTTTTAGCATTAACAGTATTGCCCTTTCCGTCAGTTAAACGGCCTTCATCGAATGCCTGTAAAAAGACTTCCAATATCTGAGGATGTGCTTTTTCAATCTCATCCAATAACACTATTGAATAAGGCTTAGTTTTAATGGCATTCGTTAAAAAGCCCCCTTCATCATTGCCATGATAACCTGGAGGAGAACCAATTAACTTTGAAATGGAATATTCCTCCTTATACTCAGACATGTCCAGTCTAATTAAAAATTTCTCACTTCCAAACAGGAATTTGGATAAAGTTTTTGACAGGTATGTTTTACCAACACCGGTAGGACCCAGGAATAAAAAAACCCCCAACGTCTTTTCCGGATTGTTAATGCCTGCATAAGAATTTTTAATTCTTTTAGAAACTTTTTCGATAGCAGAATCCTGGCCAATGACTTTTGATTTTAAAAAACCTTCAATCTTCCGGGCCTTTTCAAATTGGGATGCTTCATTGGAAATTGGAATGCCAGTCCATTGTGATACAACTGTTTTAATGTCTTCTTCATTAACTTCGGATTTGATAGTTAACGGGTCGGCGATATTCACTTCGGGAATAACCTTTCTTGAACATGCCTCATCTATCACATCCAAAGCTTTATCGGGAAGATTTCTATCATTGATATATCTGGTGGACAGATTAACGGCAGCTTCAATAGCCTTATCCGATATTGTTAAGTCATGATACTCCTCATAATCATCCTTCAAACCTTTAAGAATGGATAAAGTATCATCCGGACTAGGTTCTTCCAACATGATTGGCTGAAATCTCCTTTCAAAGGCAAGATCCTTTTCAAAAAATTTTCTATACTCACTTAATGTTGTTGCCCCAATCACCACTATATCCCCGTTTGCAAGAACCGGTTTTAAAATATTTGAAGCATCCAAACTGCCCCTAGCCGAACCTGCACCGAATACTGTATGTATTTCATCAATAAACAATATCACTTCAGGATTCTTTCTACATTCCCTGATAAGATTCATCATGTTTTCTTCAAACTCTCCCCGATAGGTAGTTCCAGCAACTAATGATGTTATGTCTATTTCAATAATCTGCTTGTCTTTAAGCAAATCATTCACTTGGCCATTGCTGATTTTATTTGCCAAACCCTTGACCAATGCAGTTTTACCTACACCAGCTTCACCGATAATCAAAGGATTATTCTTACTATGCTTATTTAAAGTTCTAATCATTTGTAATATTTCAGTATCACGACCGATAACAGGCATCAATTTGCCCTCATCAGCTAATTGGGTTAAATTCACCCCATAATTTCTTAACAGGCTATTTTGAGGTAATTCAAATCTGGATTTCATTTCAATTTTTAATTCATTTCTTAATTTATCTAAATCAATATCCCGTTCATTAAAAAACCTTTCAATAGTCTTGGAAGGATTATTTAACATGGCTTTAATTAAATGAACACATCTGATTTCATTGCTGTTCATTTTATCTGCAATCAATGTTGCTTCATTGAAAATTAACTTGCATGAAACGGATCTTGAAATAAATGGAGAAATGGTTTCATTATTTCCCACACCTTTCAGCTCTCGTATACCTCGTCTTATTGAAGAAAGTTCTAAGTTGAATTTTTGGAAATAAGCCGAAATTTCATCATTTTCCTCTTTAATCAGATTAGCGAAATCATCATTAACATTAACATGATCTTCTTCAGTTAAAGACGCTTCCTTTTCAAGACTGCAAATACCAATTAACAATTCGTCTTCCGATAGATACTCTTGTTTAAGACTTCTTGCCTCGGCAGAACCTATTTCCCAAGCTAAATATACACATTTAGATAATTTTCCCATTCTTAAAACCTCCCCACATATACCTTTTTAATTTTAATTACATTACCACTCATTTTTAATTTGTTATATTATTCTATTTCCCAAAAAATATTTAATAGTAAAAAAGTAATTTCTTTAAACACGAAATATTCAAAAATACTTTAAAAGTTATTTGAAATCTATTATGGAATGTTCAATAACCAATTTAACCCCTTTTTAATCATTTTTTGGATAAAAAATTATAAATATCATATTACAAGTATTAATTACATAGGATATTCTCTTAAAAAGGAGGTAATCTTTGTTCTAAATTTACTAAATTATTATTTTTATTCCAAATAGCACTGTTTAACAGTTTTTATCTTTAATAGGAGCTTGATTTATTTTCATTAAAAAAAGTTTATGGGGTCAGTTAAGGTTTATGTTGGTTTTTGTTTAGATTGTGGGTTTTCATTTTTTTTATTTAGTTTGTTTACTTATTTTTCTAGGGGTTTCATTGGGTTTTTTCATTTTGTGGAAATAGCATTGAGGGGTACTACTTTTAATGCTTTGATAATGAATTTCTATGTATTTGTGCCATCTGTAGTAATGCTTTTGGTTGTTTATCTTTGTGACTTGCTTTTGGGAAATCTTTTATTGTTTTGCATAAATGCTGTCAAAACATCTTTTATAAAATTTATCGTAAAAAGTGTTTAAATAACAAATCTTTCTATAATTTAACTGATGTATAAATGATGTTATTACTTATTATTGATGTGTATTTGTATATTGACTGATGATTGAGAATAAGACAAATAAGTTGTTAAAATACTGAAGTTTCAACTATATTTTCAACACAAACTAAATTATCATTCAAATTCTAATTTAACCAAGTTTGATTTTCAATAGTCACGATAACTTATGAAACAACAATCAAATAATCAGATGTTAAATTAAAAACATTAAAAACAATTCTACCTTATTAACCCCATTTACAACAATTTAATTTTATCAAATAATTGTAAATCCCCAAAAGAGTGCTGGTAGTTAATGTAATAAATTACTTTATACAACTTAAATATTTCTAAAAAGATAAATAAATCTCATGTGTAAAGTTCAAGGTCTTTTTTTGCAAAACACGTAATGCTCATGAATAATAGAGTGACAATGAGATAAACTAAGAATTAAAGTGATAACATGCTAAATGAAAAAAATAAACCATTGAATGCGTATGAGGGGGATGAACCATACCTTTTCGTAAGTTATGCTCCTGAAGATGAACATGTAGCATTCCAAGAAATCAAACGATTCCAAGATATGGGATACAATGTATGGTATAATGAGGATAATAAAATTGAAAACAAGTTAAAATACAGTACAGCTCTTAAAAATTGTTCTGTTTATGTGGTTCTTTTAACACATAATTCTGGATACAATAATAAAATAATAGAAGAAGTGAATTATGTTTTTAACCTTGAAAAAAATATTATTCCTATTTATCTTGATGAAACAAAAATTGATATTATAATGGAATCTACTTTATCTGATAGTAGTAGGATAGATAAATATGAATTAAAAGATATTACTCAATATATGTTTAAATGCAGAGAAACTTTTATGAGTTATGGTCTTCAATCAGGTGTGGATGCGTCAAATAATAAATCTCATTCTGCTATTAATCGTGAACCTCTTCCAGCTTTTCGTGGTGAAGGTTCATATATGTTTATCAGTTATGCTCACATAGATTCTAATCTTGTTTTTCCAGAGATTAAGCGTTTTCAGGATATGGGGTATAATGTTTGGTATGATGAGGGGATTTGTGCTGGAAATGAGTGGCTGCGTGATGTTTTAGAACATCTGGTTGATAGTGATTTATTTGTGGTATTTATAACTAACAACTCTGTACTATCAAAGAATGTTCAAAAGGAATTAAAATTTGCTGTGAGCAAGGAAAAAAATATCGTACCTATTTATCTAGAGGATTTTGATGAAATTGATATGGATATTCAGTTGGATTATGAATTATCACAGTTACAAGGAATATTAAAAACAGACCTTGACGATGAAAGTTATATCTCAAAGTTTACTGAAGCTTTTCATAGTTTTGGTTTTGACCCCGATTATGGAAATATTTTTGAAAAGATAGAATTGAAAACTCCTGAAGAAATTTTAATAGATGATTCTTTGAAAAATGAAGTTTTATATTCTGATATTAATTCAAATAGTATAAAACGATATATTGATGAATTTTTTGATAATTTGGTTTTATCTGAGAATAATCCTAACGAATGTTCTTATAAAGATATTTTAAAATTAACAATAAACAATTTTTTAGATAACAAATATATGTATACTGCATGGGATGTTTATTATACTTTTTTCAGTATTTATCAAATAATTTCTTCAGGTAAATCCTCTTATGAAGGGTTAATTGATAAAAATGTGACTTTGGATATACTTGAGAAAATCAAAAATTTTACTGAGGATATTCGTTTGCAGAAAAATTTATTCATACACTCCGTAAATGTATTTGTTCTAGGTTTAGCAATCTATTCTGGAAATAGAAACTATAAAAAAGCATTCAATTCCTATGTAATTGGTAGTGGGTATGAAGAATATTATAAAATTGATGATGAGATTAGTAGTGAAGAGTTTTTATACCGTTGGGGAATGACTTCATTACTTCATGATATTTATTATCCATTTGAAAAGAATGGTAGGCGAGAAAATCGTAATATTTATGGGGTATTTGATAATTTTTTAGGTGAAAACAGAATTATTAGGGATATACATGATTTAAATGAAATTATTAAAAAAGAACCTTTTAAATTTACTGATAATTATGAAAAAAAATATCCTAAAACAAAGTATTTCAATTTATTTAAACCTACAGAAATAATTGCCCATAAAATTGCCCATAATTTTAAATTTGATAATGAAAAGTGTAACCTTTTAAGAAATCATATAAATGATTTTATTGCCCATATAAAGGATACAGAATTTGCAGAACATGGTTTTTTATCAGCACTTCTTGTTTTAAACATGTTTGATTATCAAATTCAAGAATATGCTATCTATGATTATAATCTACATGAATATAGTATTAATCCTGATTTATTCTTTTATCCAATAGCAGATAGTGCTGTAGCTATCTTCTTACATAATTATTATAAATATTTCTTACAAAAAGAACCATTTAATCAAAAGCAACTAAATCCATCACAAAATCCATTAGCTTATTTATTAATTCTTTGTGACAATGTCCTAGAATTTTATAGACATAAAGATTTAAATACGGAAGATAATATCAACGAATTGTTTATTTCACAATTGAATGATGAGAGGTTAACTATTACATGTAAGGCTAGTAGTTATTCATATGGTTTTGGATTTTCCAATGAATTATATTTAGATAATCTCCTTGATATTCCATATATATTTGATGAAGGTGTCTGTAGTAAAACAGATTTAACTAATGTGAATGAAGAGGACATATTAACATCAACAAGTGATTTATCTAATAACACAGTATCAATGAGTCTTATTGAAGAATTAGCTAAAGCTGTTCATAAACAGTATCAAATATTATCCAATAAACTTACTGATGAATCTCAGATAAAGAACTATAAATTTGAAGAATTTAATGAGTTATCTCCGCAGGATAAGGTTATTAATATGGTTCAATCCAAATCAATACCTGGGAAATTAAGTAGCATTGGATATGAAATTACTGATATTATTGATGAAAGGGAGGATATTGTTGAATTTTCTGAGGATGAAATAATTTATATAGCTAAAGTAACGCATAAAGAATGGTATAAAGATAAAAAAGAAAATGGTTGGGAATATTCTAAAATAAAGGATGATAAAAAACGATTAAATCCGAATTTACTTCCTTGGGATAAGTTAAATGAAGAAGTACAACAACAGAATACTGATTTTGTCAGTTCTATTCCTAATATTGTAATGGATATCGGATTAAAGATAGTTCCATCAAAACTCAGATTACTGACATCGGAGATATACAAGTTATCTTCAGAAGATGAATTTAACACATTAACAAACAAAGAAGAACAATACGAAAAGATAAATGAATCTACAGATGATAAATTTGACACATTATCCCTAGATATGAAAAGATTAAACTTCAAAAAAACAGATCTGATAATTGAAACATTATCAATGCTTAATTATTATCTTGTTGATAGTTCTTATAATACTGAAGAGATAACCTTCCTAGAAAATGATGAAGCAATTTATCTGGCACAGGAATATCATAAGAAATATCGTATGTTAAATTATAGTTTAGGATGGAAACATGGGGATAACTATGATGAAGAGTTAAAAACAAATCCTTATCTAGTCAAATGGGATAAAGATTACTTATCTGCAGATTATGCAAAAATACAAGTTAAGATTTTCAAACAATTACCTGATTTCTGTAAAAAATTGAATTTAAAAATCATAAGGAATACTTATGAAATATAAGAGGTGCGAAAAATGACGGAAAATAATTTAAAAATATATGTTGACACATTCTTTGATGGACTAAAATTATCTGAGGATACTGAAGAACAAAATTACAAGGGAATGTTAAAAGCAAATATTGATCTTTTCTTTGATAAGGAATCATTATATCATGCATATAATGTTTATGAAACATTCTTAAGTATTTATCAAATAACTAGTGAATCAGACTCAAAAAATATCCAATATATGAATGATGCTAATATTCCATTTGATTGTGTTAAAACAATGTTTAAATATGAAAGCATGAGTAAAGAAAGACCTTATGATAGTTTAATACATTCTGTTAATGTATTTCTACTTGGACTAGCAATATATGCACAAAATAGAAATTATAGGGAAATATTTGAAGAAAACATAAAAAATAGTCCTTATTTGGGATATTATATTAATAATGATGAGATTTCAAGTGAAGAATTCTTATATCGTTGGGGAATAACTTCACTTTTCCAAAATATTGCTATAAATATAGAAGTGATAGGAAAATCGTTACAAAAATTATTAAATGAAGAACTCAATACCATCATAAACAGAAAAGGGGATAATATACTTCTTGATTTGTTGAATTTTCAAAAATTAGATTCAAGTATTCAGAATAAAACTTTTCGCAATCAATACATCAAAGAATATTCCGATGCTAAATTTTTGGAATTCAAATATAGTGATATGTTGACACATAAATTATATTTGAACTTTAAATTAAATAAACGACAACAAAATCATTTAAAAAATATCATAGAACGTTTACTCATCGATTGCTCTTGTGCTAAACATAATTCCACAGATTATAGTGTAATATCTGCAATAATTATATTAAATATATATGAATATCTAATACAGAAATATGATAGAAATCCTGATTTGTTCTTTTATCCAATATTGGATAGTGCAACCGCAATTCTCTTAAAAAACTTTTATAAGGATACATTACAGGAAGAACCATTCGAATTAAAACAATTAAATCCAAATCAAAATCCATTGGCGTTTTTATTAATATTAAGTCACAAATTGATGAAACCTATTAAAGCAGTTGAAGTAGATAAGAGACAACATAAAATAGAACCAGCATTATATATCAGTGATGATAAACTTGATTTAAAATATGTGGTAAAAAAAGGAACTATAAATATTAATTCAGATGATGTAAAACAAGAATTAAAAAATGTTTTAGATTTATCAAATATATTTCATGAGGAACTAACACTTGAAACTTCTATGGAATCTGAAGAATTATCATTAAGGGACAAAATGAAATCTGAATTGGATTTACCAAATTTACCTATGAATCTTGTGTATAACTTAGCAGAAGGGATACATGACCAATATGTTAAAGTTATAGAAGATGCTTATAACGAAGCTAAAGAAGATGAAATCGATATACAATTACAAGAATCATATGATAATTTATGTGAATTCGAAGAATTACCATTAGACCTCAAAATAACTAATTTAAGATTAGCAAGATTAATTCCAAAGGAATTAAGTTTAATAGGATATGAACTAGCATATGAATCAGATAACAGAACCTCTGTAAATGATTTTTCAGAAGATGAAATCAATGATATAGCTATTTTAAAACATGAAGAATGGGTTGAAGAAAAAAAAGGTACTGGATGGACATATGATTCAGTTAAAAGTAACAAAAAACGAACAAATCCTTATTTAGTATCCTGGAAAGAATTAAATGAGGAGTTACAACAGAATAATATAGATACTGCAAGAAGTATACCTCAACTAATAGATTCGATAGAACTTAAAATAGTTCCAACAAATAAAAGAGAACTGGCACAAGAAATACATAACTTTTACCATGATTATGATGAAAGCTATTCATTTGATAAATTATCCTCAGATGTCAAATATTACAATTTTAAACACATGGGTTCCTCTATAAAAAGATTAAGAAGAAAAGGTTATAAAATAGTAACAAAAGAGGATGAAGGCAAAGCAATAACTTCAATTGAAGAAGAAATAATAGAATACCTATCAGAAAAAGAACATCAAGAATGGATGGAGGATAAAAGAAATAATAGATGGATATATGGAAAAACAAGGGATGAAACTAAAAGAACAAATCCATACATGGTAGATTGGGAGAAATTAGACCCTAAAAAACAAGAAGAAAATAGAATCACATACAGAAACTATCCTCTTATATGTGACAATGTAGGATTAAAGATTATTAAGGAATAACTTTCATTCCTCGATTTACTTTTTTCAATAGTGTTAGATGTGTGTGACAATTATACTAATTCGTTCTGTTTTTCTGTAATTTATTTGGTTATTTTTTTTCTATAAGCATCTTAATATTTTTCATATTATGTATAATTTTAGAATTAGTGGTTATTGAAAATGTAGTTGAACTGTTATGACTTTTTTCTGAGAAATTTCTGAATTTGTTGGTTTACACTAAAATATAACACTGTTATATTCTTTTTGTGTTAAAAGGAGGATTGATTTATTTTTAGTTAAAAAAGTTAATGGATTGGGATTGTTTTTATGTTTTTTATTGATTGTTGTTTAGTATAGTGTGTTTTTGTTGATTGGTGTGTTTTGTTGGCAGTGTTCAGAATCTTACTGATATGTTGACATAATCTGGTAAAATTTCTTGATTTTCTGTTGTAAACTTAATTTTCATCAAAAAAATAGTATTATTATTGCCGTAATCCGTATTAAATTAAATTATTTAATAACGGATATTATTATTTTATTAATAGGTTGTTCTGAAGTTTTATTTTTTCTTGTATGGGAAAGATTGTTTGTAAAATTAATATTGTTCTGGGGGTTGTCTATTAGAATGTTAGGAGATTTATTCTAATAAGTGGTCCAGTATGACCCAGCACTTGTCGGTGCGTCCATCGCAGTTGACTTAGCATCATTCTTCGTTTGACGCCTTTTTCTGTTCTGTAGATTCTTTTTTTACATCCTGGTAGTGTTATTTTGTAGAATCCTTCAACTTTGTTGTTTGTGCGTGGAATGTCGTTATTTTCTATATGGTTTATGAGATTAGGCATTACGTCTTCGATTCTTTCTAGGAATTTCTTTATTTTATTGGGTATTCGTTTATCGTTTAGTAATTTGTTATATCGGTTGATTGCTGTTTTTTCTTTTTTGGATTTGAATGTAAGCGATACTCGTCTTTTGAATGTTTTATAATGTCTTAATTCTTTTCGTTTGTTTTTTCGTTTGTTTTTTCGTTTGTTTTTTCGTTTGTTTTTTCGTTCGGTGATTAGTTTTGAATTTTCATGGTTTAGGTTTGATTTTTCTTTTATGTGTTTATTCCATTCTTTATCTTCTTTGGATGGTCTTCCACTTTTTCCTTTATCGAGTTGTTTTAATTATTCTAGTCGTGCTTTATTTTCTTCTTTTTTAGAGTTAATGTATTCAATTCTGTTTTCGAGTGTGCGGATATCCTTTTTGATATCATCCATTAGGTTTTTCATTATGTGAAATACGCATCTGTGATGTATAGCTCCTAATACTTCTATTATGCATGGATAAGAGTTGTTTCCATCTGTTGTTATGGATGTTACTTCTAAATCTTTTAACGATCTTTCCAGAAAATCCTGGATTGTGTCTTGATTAAAATCATATTTATGTATTAATTCATTGTTGATTACAAGATTGTTTTTATTGTCGATTATTGTCATTCTCATAAATAATTCCCCGTTGATGAATATGTATTGTTCATCATAGCCGTAATGACCTGAAGGCTTGATATTGAGTTTGACTATTTCTAATTCTTGTTCTTTTCTGATTTCTTCTATAAGTTCATCTATGGAATCATCTGTGAATAAAACATTGTTTCTCTGTTGACACTTACTCCGGTTAATGCTTTTAAGAATTCTGATAATTTATCATTAGATAAAAACTCGATTAATGATAATTTAACACCAAGTTTTCTTATTTCACGATTAAATGAACAGAATTTATCAACATCCTTTAATTTAGATGCATATACATAATGAGTGTGATGCTTATTACAACATTTATATCCACTAATACGTATAGGAATCATTTTATTATAGTTAAATTCATAACTACTATTTTTAACCAGTCTAGCTCGACAATGAGGACATACCATGTCCTTTTTAACTAAACGAATTTCATCAAAATTCTCTTCTTGGAAATCATTACTGTAAATGATTCTTAAACTATGTCCTTCATACAAATTAAATACTTTTTTTCCATTATCATCGGAAGTTATAAATCCATGTTTAAACAGAATATTATCTGTAGGTTCTTTTTTAACGCACATAATAATATATATGAACCTACACATTTATAAAGGTCATATAAAGCTCATTTTCACTTGAAATAATTTATAATTGATTAATTATTGTTATAAACCTCATGAATCCCAATAAATTAGAAAAATAGCCATCTTATGAAAGATACTTAATTTGATAGTTATTCTCCTTAAAATAATCAACACTTTGCAACAAAGATAATAATATAATAATGCAAACGATTAATTTAGTACAAGAAAATAAAAAAACAATTTATTACTCAGTAAAAAATAAACGAAGGACAATTTCAAGTGTAAACAAAAAAATAAGTAATATTAATTAATATAATAGTAATACAAGTATGTTTTATCAGTAAGATTCTGAACACTGCCCATAATTGTTGTTTTATATTTAAATTATCAAATATATTCCTGTACATTGGATATAAATCTGTTGTTATTATATTTTCATCTATTTTTATCCAATTTTTAATAGTAGTGTGTTATACATTTATATTTAAGAATATTTTGAATTATGCTTGTATTTTTATCAATGAATGATATCCTTTTTTCATTATTTCAGGTATTTTATCAGATATTTGTTTATTTTTAATTATTTTATCTAAGTCACAATCAGGACATTGGGGATTAACATATTTAAATGCATTATTTTCATCTAATTCTTAAGAATAATCCTTAGAAAAAGAAGATTAATTATTTAAATGTTTATTTAAAATTTCATCAAAATTAGGTTTTCCATCATTAAATCGAAAAATTTAAGTTGAATAAAAGGTATGCTATTATTAGGGATAGATTTATTTCCAGTTCATATCTATATACTTATCTCTTTTTCAATAGGTGATTAATGCTAATTTTTAATTTCAATTTATAAAATAAATATTATTCATTCAAATAGCATAATTTTCATAATGAAACTATCTTTAATTAGAAAATTAAGTATTTAAAAACCAATATTAATGGGACAAGAGGATATATTTTTTTTTCGCAAAAAAAGCCTATACAATTTTACAACATCAAAAAAAATATAAAAATTAGTATGGATTTAAATCATACTTTAAATCCAATTGCTCAGTAAATTCCATATACCTGTTTTGAATAATAACCTCATTAACACCTGCAATATCTCCAATTTCTCGTTGGGACTTTTGTTCTCCTAAAATATTACTGGCAATAAATAATGCGGTAGCAGCTATACTTGTAGGACTACGATGATGTGTTAAACCATTTTCCTCGGCTTGTTTAATTATTTCAATAGCTTTTGATTGAACTGCTGTGGAAAGATTTAGTTCACTGGTAAAGAATGAAACATATTTAACAGGAGATGGGGGAGATTCATGTTTTTTTAGTTCACGTGTTAGGTGTATGTAAGTATTATATAAATCCCTATATCTTACATGGCAAACTTCCATAATTTCCATCTCAGTTATAGGAACATAAGTTCGACTACAAGCATCATATATGGAAGCGGCAATTATCAATTCTGTTTCAGTGTTTTTGAAAAATTTTTTTTCTAATGCACAACGACAGATTTTGGCAGCTAGTTCAATAACGCTTTTGGGAAGATTTAGTTTTGATGCATCATTATTTAATTTATTTAATGCATATGTCAGGTTATCTTCTGTGTTACCACATGAATTAGATTCTGTAACGAGATCTTTTATTTTTTCTTCATTTTTAGATTTCTTTTTCATAGGTCTTTCGTGATTTAGTTTCTTGGAATGGTCCTTTTTTTCTAAAATGCTTCTTTTATTTTTATTATACATGACAACAATATCCTCCATATGGGTAGAAATTTTTTTTAGTTTTTTCGGATTTTCTGTGAGTTATTTTGTTTCAGTTACTTTTTTAGTAGTGTTATAAACTTCTTTCAAAGTTAATATTTTTCTGACATTTTGCATTTATTTTGTGTAATTTGTTTTGGACATATACATTTAATATTATATTTTTTATAATTTTGGTATATCTTTTAATATTTTTGATGTTAGTAGTCATTATTAATGATGTTAATCTGATGACTGTCTAAATAATTATCGATACTTTTGATTAAATTATCAGTAATGCTAATGGAATTTGCCCAAGTTTTCCTATTTTTTTGTTGAATCATTGATGTTTATGAATGGGATTATGTAATTATTTATCCCAATCTGATTATTAAGATAATCATGGTTAACCAATAAAAAATAAGAAATATGGGGGTTATGAGTTGATTTGTTTTAATTAAAACAATTCAGAGCTCTTCATATATTTTTCGAAGTTCTTCCACGGATTTTTCAGATAATTCCTGATCCTGTTTGTCTTCAATGATAGAAAGTATCTTCTGTTTGCGAGAATTGTTAATTACTTCCTGTTGGCGGCGTTTGATTTCAGCATCCTTCATTTTGAAAATGCTTTTAACTATTTCAATCTTTGTTTCAACCTCTTTTATCTGAGGACTGTCCTCTTTATCCATCAGTGAATCTATCTGAAGTTCTTTTTCCTTCTTCTTAAGACTTATATATATGCAGTTAAGATCTTCCAATTTTAAGTCAAAAAGATCTTCTACACTAATAAGTCCTTTAAATTCAAATCGGTATTTGTTTTGTAGTGATTCTATCCAAATTTTGTTCATAATAATCCTCTCCAAATCTCCATTTTTTTTTATATTATAACATTGAATGTTCTTTCAATGTTTTCACTTTTAACCTTGAGTGTTATAGTGTTTCTCTGTGTTAATGAGAAACCCACTCCACTTAGCTGATTTTCTGTTTCTTCAACCTTTGTGACAGAAGATAATGCCTCGGTAACACGTTTATGTTCAAGAAGCTCATTTGACAGGTATTCATTAAACCATGGCCTTGCCTTGCCCTCATTGACACAGTCTTTTAACATGAAGAATACATGTTTGTTTCCTATGTTATTTGTTGACCAGTAGTTCGGACTATAGCAGATAAGAGATACTGGTATGAATGTGTTGTATGTCACGTTCCATTGCGTTCTGTTTGATGACTGGTTATCCAAAAGGCTTTCCAGTTCAAATTCATTGTCATCATTCAGTAGTACCTTGGCAACGTCAACATATTCCTTTTGGTTTAACTTGAATGGATAGTTGAAATTGAATATTCTTCCATCAAATTCAATCTCAGCATTAAATCCATCATCTCCCCCACGATAGTTGAACTGATGTACACGAAATAGGTATTCACCAGGGGTCATTTTTGATCTGTCTTTGAATTGAATGTTTTCAACCGCAGGCTTGTTTTTCTCTGGATCTATTATATCAACATCCAGCCATCCGCCTGTTTTTGAACTTTTCATCCTATTAAAGTATATCTCATTATCGTCTGGTTCCGTGCAGTGAGCATCAAGGTCATTCTTATCCCAATCACCGGTATTCCATTGGATTGAAAATCTTAAGTCAACGTCCACATCTCCACCCATGGATTTAACCTGCTGTTTGATTTCACTATCGGATAGGTTGTTGATGTATGTCCAGCTGAATGCATTACTCCATTTGAACATACTCGGTGCGTCGGCATTTACTGGGGCAATAAGTGATACGAAGTTTTTTCCAAAATCATATGACATGTATAGCTCCACCTCTGATGCATGTGGAAGAACCTTTTCAATAAACTCATCCAAGTTGATTTCCTGTATATTATCAAAGTTTTGAACTTTGTGGGGTATGAATTTCTCAAGCTTATCAAATATCCCCTCAGATTCCTTAAGCTGTTGTTTCACATCCCTATTTGCAAACAATATATCGTTGATGCTGATATCGGTTATGTTTGCATATCTTCGTGGGATACTATCTATAAAGCCCAATTGTTCAATTTTTTTCCGGGCATTTTTAATCATTTCCTGGGTAATGATTGGTTTTGGTCTTTTATAGTTTGTAGGTGCAACAATTTTTTCATACTTGTTAACAGCATCTTCAAGGGACATTCCACTTGTAATGTCACTTAAAAGTACACCGATACTATGATTTTTGATTCTGGACGTCATTGCTCCCAATTCTATACTTTTAATCCAGTAAAAAGTATTTTCATCACAGCCTTCCATATTTTCATATTCCTCGAGGTAGTTTTTGAATGTTTCTACAAGATACTTCCATTCAGTTGCCCGGTATAGGCTGTCTGTTTCTATCAGTTCCAATACTGTGTTAACAGCATATAATGAAATATCTGACGTTGATGATTCCAGTAATGTTCTGTTGGTCCGTGCTTCCATCATATCCTGATGTGTTCCAATGAATTTTTGTGGAATATCCAGATAATAATGGTTATAACGGGTTACCGTTCCATCATCCAATAATTCCCTATCCTCTTTTGTTCCTAACCTTTCAACATTTGATAAGAATATGTCCCTTATTGGAGCTTGCTTAATAATCTTATCCAATTGTTCAAAGACATCATTAAGTTCTTCTACACGTTCACATCCAAATAGTGTAATGTATTCAAGGGTATTCTCATCAATTGCAACAATATTTGCTGCCTTATGGAAGAAATGACGACATGCACTACATTCATATACATTATTTGTTTTGTAGATGGGATTGATATTGTCTGGAACATTGTTGTAGTATAACTTCCACAGTTTATCCCATTCAACATCTACTATGAACAATTTTCTACATTTCATGTTAGTGTTGAAATGATCATTCATATATTTAATTTGTTTTACGAAATATTCATCTGAGATAGTATCACAACCTGTTATATTCATTTTCCATTATAGGCTTATATTTTAAATATTATTTATATGATTGAAAGAAAAATCTTTAATACTTTTGAAATAATAATAAATTGCTTTATTATTTACATAATTAGTGTAATGGAGTGTAATTTTAATTAAAATAATCATCTTCATGTTATATTTTAAAATTATAATAGGGGTGCAGTTTTATAGTAAATTATTTTGTTTATGTTATAAAAAGTGGTAACTACAGGATTTGAACCTGTGTAGGCCTTAGCCTCAAAATCATTATTATTATCGGTTTTGTGCGTTTGACCGTGCTCCGCCAAGTTACCATATTAATAAATTTGTTTTTGGTTTTTTTTTCTACATCTTTTTTTGTTTATGTTATAAAAAGTGGTAACTACAGGATTTGAACCTGTGTAGGCCTTAGCCTCAAAATCTATTATTATCGGTTTTGTGCGTTTGACCGTGCTCCGCCAAGTTACCATATTAATAAATTTGTTTTTGGTTTTTTTTTCTACATCTTTTTTTGTTTATGTTATAAAAAGTGGTAACTACAGGATTTGAACCTGTGTAGGCCTTAGCCTCAAAATCTATTATTATCGGTTTTGTGCGTTTGACCGTGCTCCGCCAAGTTACCATATTTAATTTGTTCTTTGAACTTCTACTACTAACTTTATACCCATTACTATAAAAACGCATGAAAGAAAAATGTTTACACCCTTTATATTTTGTATTTAAACATTTTGAAGATATATTGATATAATATGAATCCTTTTTTATAATATCCTCATAATATATCTATTTTTTTTTGTTTATGGGAGTATATTGTCCATATATTTGAAATTCCTTATATTGCCATTATTTATGTAAATTACCGTCATTTGTAGTTTTTATTGCATTCAAAATATTTCATTGAATAATTTATTCTTACCAAATATACTATGATTCACATTACCATATTATAAAAGTAAATATTATTTTTTGTAAAGAAATATGATATGAAGTTCATTTCTCCAATAATCCATTGTATATAATCAAATTGGTGAACTCTGATAAATTCTATCATAAAAACTACAAATATGACTATTTTTGATTAGATAAACCAATATCGGGATATGATTACATTGATTAAAAAATAAGATAAAAAAAATATCGGGGGGAGAGTTATTTTACAACTTTAATTATTGTTGTAGAGTTTCTTTGACTTTTATATGCTAGCCTGTCCTGCGTTACTATTTCAATATTAGTGTATTTGTTGTATGCCGGGATGGTAATGTTCTTGATGTTTAAGATACCGTTGGTTGAGTAATAATACATTGGTTGGCTTTGATTCTTAAGGCTTAAACCATTGATTTTAATCACACACTTATTAGGTCCTGCTACAATGTTACCAAGATAATCCTTTATAGTCGCTTGAAGAGATAACTTATGGGTCTTATTGTAGACAGTAACATTTGAAATGGTAATTGTGATGTTTGATCTTTCAACCTGGAAAGTGCTAGTGTTTCGGATATCCTCCTGGTAGTTCTTGTTATAGAATCCCGCAAGTATCGTATGGTTCTTTGGGGTCATGGTCTTACCATCAGTTACACCGGATAGTCCCAGTGGAACGGTATATTTGGTTGTAGCGGTTCCGTTAACTACTTTTACTTTAAGCATTTGTCCTTTAGAGTCTTTTAATGTAATACCATTTACCTTGAAATATACGAATTCGTCATCATATTTTGTTAGGTTGCTACTTCGTTTACTATTAGTGATATCATATACCTTGGCTGTTAGCGTTAGTACCTGTCCCTGCTTGATTGTTTTCACGTTGCTGGATACTATAATGGAAGCATTTCTTTGGGATATGTTTATTTTTACCTCATTACTAACTGAAGCATTATAGCTGGATGTACCAATGTATGAAACCGTTAACTTGTTGGCATTTCTCATGGTCAAATCCGGTATAACCGTAGCAGTTGCCACACCATTTACCACTTTAATCTTAAGTGGATTGGAACTACCAGTTATTTTACCGTTATCCTTGATGGTTATACCGTTGAGTTTGAATATTACATTACCCTCATTAACTTTCTTATTGTTGGCATCCGTTACTGTTGCCTTTAGAGTTAATTTTTCTCCAATAATTCCTTTAGCATTCTGCACAGTTGTTTTTGTAGATATAATTCCATCATCAAATATGTTGTTTCTTATGGTGACTTTCATTCCTGAAGAATATATTGTTCCATTATACTTTGAAATGTCCGCATTGGTATTATTGGATATTGTAGCTGGAGTGTTGTTGATTATGGCCTTTCCGGTCATGTTTGCCTTATTGACCGTGAAGATATTTTTTTCTATGCTTGCATTTTTTCCAACAACATGGATAGCTGATCCTGCTTGGGCAGTATTGTTTTTAAATATGCTTTCTTTTACGGTTATATTACCATTTGTCAGTATTGCTCCTCCATTATATCTTGCATTGTTGCTAGTAAATGTACTGTTGTTTATGGTAATCTTTGCTTCATTCCATATTGCTCCTCCCCAGTTGTTTGCATTATTGTTTGTTAACGTACTATTTGTTATAGTTAATGTATCACAGTTGTATATTGCTCCACCGTCGGCATAGCTTTTTGAACCTGTAGCAGTGTTGTTGTTCAGGGTAGTGTTTTTTACTGTTAATCTTCCAAGTGCATTGCAGATTGCTCCACCGTTTGATGCCTGATTGTTATTTAAAGTGCTTCCGGTAATGGATATGTTACCTGTATCATATATTGCCGCTCCACTATAGTTTGCCATGTTGTTGTTTAATATGGCATTGGTGATGCTTATATTACCACAGTTTCTAATGGCTGCTCCTGCATTTATTGCAGTATTCTTGTTTAGTGTAGCGTTGTTTATATTCACATAACCGGTTTGATTGTTGTATATTGCCGCACCATCATTTGCTTTGTTGGAATTCAAGGTACTTTTTGTAATTTTTAAACTGTTGGCAGTGTATATTGCTCCACCATATGTTGTTGCCGTGTTGCTGTTTAATGTGCTGCTATTGATAGTTAGATTACCCGTATCATATATTGCCGCTCCACTGTAATCTGCTTTATTGTTGTTTAAGTTACTGCCTATGATGCTTAGGTTGGCACAGTTTCTTATAGCAGCCCCAGCATTTGCAGCATAGTTATTGTTTAAGGTAGTGTTAATTATTGTAAGATTACAATTGTCATAGTTATATATTGCTCCACCATCATAATCGGCCTTGTTGTTGCTTAGATTACTGTTTTTTATGGTTAGATTTCCGAAATCATTACGGATTGCCCCTCCACAGTATGTTTCGAAGTTAGGCTCGTCATCTCCTCCTTCTTTTGTTGCATTGTTGTAGTTTAATGTAGCTTTGTTGATGGTTAAATTACTGAAATAGTTATATATGGCTCCACCAATGATATTTGCTTTGTTATAGTTTATAATGCTGTTATCAATGGAAACATTGCTGAAATAGTTGTATACTGATCCTCCACTTGTTGCGTTGTTATTGTTTAGTGTACTGTTAGTCACAGTTAGAGTACTATCAATGTTGTGTATTGCTCCTCCAAAGTCTCTTGCAGTATTGTTTTTTAGTGTAGTGTTTTTCACGGTTAGAGTACCTTTGTTGCATATTGCTCCTCCAAAGTCTCTTGCAGTATTGTTTTTTAGTGTAGTGTTTTTCACGGTTAGAGTACCTTTGTTGCATATTGCTCCTCCACCATATTCAGCTTTGTTGTTGATTAAGGTACTGTTTGTCACAGTTAGGGTACCTTCATTTTCTATTGCTCCACCATAAGTTTCAAATCCTTTTTCTAGTCTGAAATTCTTTATGGTGATATTATTTCCATTAACTTTAAATATCCTGGAAATAGACTGTGCATCTATTTTATGTCCTTTCCCATTTATAACTGTATTGTTATCAGTTAGTTCTATTCCTTCAGGGAAAATTATTTCTTCATCGTTTAATACATCTAATTTAATATCATAATTTAATTGTATCTCTTTTTTTCCACTCCTAATTAAATTATTTAAATAGGTGTAGTTTTTTTCGTTTTGATTTAATTTACTGAAATATAATATGGTATACTGATTCTCTATTTTTTTACTTAATTTATTTTCATAAAGGTAAATTATACCGTTATTTAATATTGTTTTAGTGTTTTCATTGTCAAATATTGGTTCAATTAGTTTAATTACACCATAACTACCAAAGTTGTCATTATAGATGTCTTGACTATTATTTGTAGCGTAATTATTATTAAAGGTTGTATTTAATATTTTACTTAATCCTCCATTATAAATTGCACCACCCACTTCGTCTGCTTTGTTATTGTTTAATGTACAATACCTGATGGTTAATATTGTCATGTCACTATAATCAGAGTTGTATATTGCTCCTCCACGTCTTGCGTTGTTGTTGTTTAAGGTACTGTTGTTGATGGTTATATTACTTTGATAGTTTTTAAATACAGCTGCTCCATACAATGCGTTGTTGTTGTTTAGTGTACTGTTGTTGATGGTTAGATTACCATACATGTCGTTGTATATTGCTCCTCCACAGAATTCTGCAGTGTTTTTGCTGTTTAATGTACTGTTGTTGATGGTTAGATTACCCCTGTTGTATACTGCTCCTCCACAATATGCCTTGTTGTTGTTTAGTGTACTGTTGTTGATGGTTAGATTACCCCTGTTGTATAGTGCTCCACCATCATTATTTGCATAACAGTTTGTAATTTTGATATTATTTATGCTTACTTTACTGTCTGAGTTAATATATAACAGTTGGTATTGGTTGTTTCCGTTGATAGTTTTTCCATTACCATTAATAGTCAGTGTTTTAATTGCTTCATTTAATTCTGTGTTGTTTGCTAGTAAGATATTTGAGTTTATGTTTACTGTAACAGTATCATATGTATTCGCGGTCACAGCTTTTTCAAGTGTATTAAAGTCATTAACGTCATATGTTTTTGCTGATGTTTTAATATTCTTCTTATTATTGACAATAACCTCATTAGGCCGTGTTTCTTTTTCTAATGGAGTATCATCAACATCATCTGTTATCATGACTGTATCGTCACAAATTTCAGTATTTTCATCTGATAATTCTGTTGCACTAATAGCTGTAATCAACAGAAATACCAGTACAAACAGAATAAAAATTTTACTAATTTTCAAAATATGTCCTCCTTAAATTAATTTAGTTAAAAATACTTTATATATTATGTAAAGCAATTGTTTTATAGATGAATTAACCAAAAGATATGACTTCGGTTTTAAAATCGATAATATAGTCAATTCACCCGATATTTTCATTTAAGTCAATTTACTTAAAAATCATGCATTTTAACAATATTCTCCAGATATTCTTTAATTTCACAGAAACATATCTCATAAACTTCAACATCTTCACCATACGGGTCTTTAATATCCAGAAATTCTTTTTCACCAGCATATTCCTTGACAGTATAAACTTCTAAATCAGGATATCTTTGCTTAATATTATCCCGGATATCAAAGGTCAACGTTAATACTAAATCATCATCCCTGATATCCAAATCATAGAAATTTTTAGATTCATGATTTCTTAATTCAAGATCATTATATCTACATACTTTTATAGCATTTGAACTAGCACTTTCACCCTCCAATGCATATAATCCGGCTGACAATACCTCAACATTATCAGTCAATGACTTAAATATTGCTTCAGCCATAGGACTTCTACATATATTTCCATGACAAACAAAAATTACTCTCATATTATCATCCTCAAATGTTTATTCTCCCGATAGCTATGTATTCACTATGTAAGAATTAGACTAAAAAAATTCTAAAAAACCATGTTATCCATTAAATAATAAATATTTACTTGAAAGTATTTAAAATCTTTAAATGTTATACTTTCAGGGGAGTATATATGAAAAAAATAGAATTGCAGAAAGAATCTGCATTTATTGAAATAATGCCATTCTAATGTGGGAGAGGTATGTGTCTTCAAATTTATATCTACCACTATTTCCATCATTATGGGTATTCACTGCTTCATCAGATGGACAGTCACAATTGATTGCGTTAGTACCATACATTGCACTGCCTTCTCCACCATTAACACTGCAGGCAGTAAATTTGGATTCTATGGCAGTTCCCTGATAAATTCCACCACCACTGCCATTTGTAGCAGTAGAGTGTTCAAAGAAACATCCAAATGCACTTCCCTCATACATGGAACCACCCTCGGAGGCATTACAATTTACAAATTTGCTGTTAATCGCATCTGCTTGATATAAAGCACCACCTTGCCAGTATGCATAACAATTGGTAAAATTACAGTTGGTTGCAGAATTATATGATATTGCACCTCCACAGCTTGTAGAATAACACTCTTCAAAGACACATCCCATAGCACTACCTTCAAAAATTGCCCCACCATGATAAACTGTACTGCAGTTTTTAAAACTACAATTGTAAGCAGTACCATCCAATGCTCCACCAAACTCTGAAGAAGAACAATTTTCAAAGCTACAATTAACTACCTTATTGTTGTCCTCTTTACCTAAAACTACAGCACCACCGGCACCGGTAGCATTTGCATTGATGAATTTAATATTTTCAAAGGTCACATTTCTTGTACCGTTTGCATTAAATATTCTACCTGCATTATTTGCATCAATTGTTATGTCTTTGCCTTGTTCTGCTTTAATAACAACATTGCTTGCACTAATATTAATACCGTTTTCATCATAATTGTCTGTATTCACATAATTTTTTGTAAGTATTATTTCACCACTCTTATCACTACCAGATACAAGACTAGCTAATTGTTCAAATGTTCCCTCATTAGAATTGGATTTAGTTACATCTTCATCACTAACTACACATGCAGATGTAACTAGAACAATCAATGCTAATAAGATAATTATTAAAATTTTATTATTTAACAATTTAATCACCATCCTTAAAAGTTAATATTCTCCTTTACTGGTAGTTGTTGGTATATAATACAAGACAGCACAAATAATATTAATAAGTGCAAAGACTATTACAAGTAAATTACCCATACTGCATGTATTAATATCACTTATTCCCGGAACAGTATACAAAACACCATTAAAGTAAATATTTGATAATGTATCTGCAGGGTATAAGAATCCATGAAGTGAAGTGTAAACTACAAAGGCGATTATCAATAATGATATTATTGGCATTATACGACTGTTTTTTATTGAATCTTTTGGTATGATTAACCCGATAGCTGGAATTAATAATAATAACATATATGAATTGATGTAGTACGGTGTTATGAGTCGGATAGTAAAACATAAAAGTATGGATAATACTCCAATATTTCTCTTCAACTTATTTTTATTAGTTATTCCGAGTTTATTTGTTATAAAGGTTAAATTAAACATTTTTTCACCATATTCTTATTTATTTTATTAATTATTATAAATAATATTATTTTGTTTGAAATAATATGGGCTGAATAAATAATTATTTAATGGCATGAATATGTATATTCATTCATTTACTTATTATTAAATAAATAGAAATTATTTGATTTAAATGCGACATCACATGCAAATAAATATTCATCATATGTATTTAATGAATGTTTTAGAATTCCTTGTTTTGATACCATACTTAAATCTAATCCATATTTTAATTCACAATCTTCTAAATGTATTGCAATGAAAGGTTTCTTTTTAGAAAGTGCAAAATTTATTTCATTTCTGACATTTGGCGATTCTATCGAATTATCAGATATAAATACTACAAATAATGAACATGATTTTATTTTATTAGAAATAACTTCTGGCCATTCACTACTAGCAATAATTCCTTCATCATACCATATTTTAACACCATAATCATTGAAAACCTTTAAATCTTTAAAAACTTCTTCTGCATCTAAATGGGAGTAACTAACGAACATGAATGGTTCTTCTCCATTATATGCATGAAATGGAGCTTTTCTAATATGTGTTTGAGTATTATCATTCAATGGTTTTTCATCATCTTTACTATTTATATGTTGTTTATCTATTTTAGTAGTTAATTCAATATTTAATGTTTTTGATGGATAATAATTTGAAAAATCACCATCATACTTAATTGGTAATAGTACACTACCCGGATTGTCTGTTTTATGGATAAATATTGCTTCACCATTATTATTTGTAATAGAAATATGATTTTCACCAAGTTCTATTGGTTTACCCACAATAGGTTTATTATTTTCATCTAATAATTGCACAGTTAAATAATGATTTTCATTTGTATTTTTATTGGTTTCAACATTTAATATATTTAAATGAGTTTTACATTTTATATACTCAATTTTACCACCAATAGCAATTGATTGGATTGAATCTTTTTCTTCATAATATATTTTTAGCTTTCCATAATTCAAAATAGGATATTTGTCATTATTTTGT
The DNA here is from genome assembly GCF_003268005.1 of Methanosphaera sp. BMS. NCBI lineage: Archaea > Methanobacteriati > Methanobacteriota > Methanobacteria > Methanobacteriales > Methanobacteriaceae > Methanosphaera > Methanosphaera sp. BMS. The sequence continues at coordinate 216,536 of NZ_CP014213.1, forward strand.
GAAAATTCACAATTTTCTATTTTTATCTCAGATTCTGGAGTATTGGAGATATCATTTCCGTTTTCTTTTGCAGTATTGTTTATGAATTTGCAATTTATAAGATTTATTTGTCCTTCCTCATTACGTATAGCTCCACCAAAATCGTTAGCATATCCATTTTTAAATGTGATATTTTTTAATGTGACATTTTTTCCTTTAATTTCAAATATCCTGACTTTTCCATTAGCATCTATTGTGTGATTATTTCCTTCAATTGTTATATTATCTTTCTTGATTACAATACCGTCATTAAACCCGTATAATAATCTTCCAAGAAAACCTCCTCTTCCTGTATAAACAATATCGTGTTCTAAGTATATATTATTGTAATCATTTATTTTAGCTTTTAACTCGTAAAAATCTCCATTCATATATATCACCCGTTAAAAATGGATTCTTTAGACATGGTAAGCTTATCAATATTAATATCTTTTTTCTTTATGATGTGTATTTTAATTTTTAGATTTAGATATTCTATTTAATAAAAAAAGTAGTTTATAAGGACAATATTGTCCTTATATCCTCTAATTTCTATTTCATTGTTACATTGACTGCTTCATCAGCACCCATTTCACAGTTTGTAGCACTTCCTCCATACATTGCACTACCTTCTCCACCAGTTACACTACAACCGGTAAATTTACAGCCTGATGCAACTACATTATATGCAGCACCTCCACTACCATTTTTAGCAACGGAGTTTTCAAATTGACAATCGAAAGCTGAACCTTCATACATTGATCCGCCTTCAGCTGCATAACAGTTGATAAATTTACATCCTACTGCATCTGCATGGTATAATGCTCCTCCTTGCCACCAAGCATAACAGTTTGTAAATGTACAGTTTGATGCATTATGATATGATATTGCACCACCTTGACTTGTTGAGAAACATTTTTCGAACTCACAATTTGTTGCATAACCATCAAATATTGCTCCACCATGATGTGTGCTGTTACAGTTTTTGAATACGGAATTTTCTGCATTACCGTCTAATGCTCCACCAAACTCGGATGCACTGCATCCTTCAAAAGTACAGTTAACTACCTTGTTACTTAATTCATTGCCAAGAATGACAGCTCCACCGGCACCTTCAGCATTACCGTTTACAAATCGTATATTTTCAAATCTTACGTTTTTGGTACCGTTTGCATTAAATATTCTACCTGCACTTTTAGCATCTATTGTAATGTCTTTACCTGGTTCTCCTTTAATTACCATATCATGACCAGTAATTTTAATACCAGACGCATCATAACCATCAGTATTTACAAAGTTTTTTGTCAGTACTATTTCACCGGTTTTATCATCACCAGATACAATGCTAGCTAATTCTTCAAATGTACCTACATCAGAACCTTCATCAGCATATACACATAATGATGCACATATGGTTAAAAATAATCCTAATGTGATAATTGTTTTTTTATTTATCATATATTGACCTCCAAAATTATTTTTCATTTTTTAGTATGGTTTTTTTATAGTTGTAGGAATAAAGTACATCACGCCACATATTATATTGTATATTGAATAAGCAATTATCAGTAAATAAGTGTTTGCACAATGACTTATCTCACTGGCTGTAGGAACATGACTTATCTGGTTTGTCAAATAAAGGTTTGACATTATAGGATAAGTATTTAAATAACCATTAATTGATACGTACAATATAAAAATGACAATTAAAAATGTGATTATTCCAAGTATATGACTATTTTTTATTGAATCACGTGGTATAATTAATCCAATTGCAGGAATTATAAATAATAACAGGTACCATTCAACATAAAATGGTTTTATATATAAAAGAATAGCACATATAATTATTGATGCAATCCCAAACATTGTTTTTCTATTATTCGTTACAAAACTCATTCAATCATTCGCCCCCTCTTTATTAAAAATTCTTTTAAAACTAAAAAATATTTAAATATGATATTACTTTGTTTTTAAAATATATTTAACTCGATTAAAGTAAATGCTTTATGTGACTGGTTGCTTATTATAAAAGTAATTATTAAATTTCTAATAAAATATGTTATTCATATTGATTGCTGTTTTAGTTTGGGCTAAGATCGTTTATATTCAAAAATTTGTGTTTCTGTTTTTTTCCAAATGGTTTTTCATTTAAACGTTTCTTTTTTAAAAAAAGGGGGGTCCTGATTTTCCTGAATATTATATTGATTGTAGGATATTGATTATGTTAAGATTAACTCCAGAATTCGATGAATCAATAAAGAAATAGAATAATGATATTATAATATATATTTTAGCAGTACTAATTGTATGAGAATTTCTAAAAATTATAGTTTATTGTATATGAAAAAAATAGATTATAAATGGGAGGTGAACTTTTAATTAAGATTATTCACGAGTATATACATTTATCGTTGGATTTTGTGTATCCATTATAATTATGCTTCCCTTGTTGTTGTGTATTGATTCTATAAGGTTCTCTTCTGAATTTGCTATGTCGTTCATGATTTCTGTATCTGTCAATGAGATTTTTCCTTCAATATTGTATATTGAGTCACCCCAGTGATTTGCGGTATTTTCTTTGAATAAACTGTTGTTTATATTTACGTGTCCTGAATTGAGTATTGCACCACCGTTTTCATGTGCCTTGTTGTATCCGAATATGCTTTTGTTTATATTTGCTTGTCCGGAATTGTAGATAACTCCTCCATTTGGTATGGCTATGTTATGGTGGAAGGTGGATTTGTTTATTTCTATTAGTCCACGGTTGGATATTGTTCCTCCGTAACCTCTTGTTGTGTTGTTTTCAATTTTTGAGTCTGTGATGATAATCGTCCCATTTTTTTGATTGTTTATTGCTCCACCGGTAAAATATGCCTTGTTGAATATGAGGTTGGAGTCTGTTATTGTCACTATACCATTTGCCTGATTGTTTACCGCTCCTCCCCTCTCGGTGGTGGCATTATCTTGAAATGTTGAGTTTTTGATGTCCAATGTTGCCCAATTAATTATTCCTCCACCGCTATGATTTCCAGTGTTGTGGCGGATAATCGTGTCTTCAATTAATACTTTAACATTACTTAGATCAATATCCATATAATGTTCCAATTCATTTATTGTTGATGTCTTATGGGTGAGTCCTCCATTATGGATGGCTCCCGCATCTTCCCAGGATAGGTTCTCCTCTATTACAGAACATTTAATTGTCAGATTGCCCCAGTTAAATATTGCCCCGCCATCGGTTAGTGCAGAGTTATTGCTGAGTATGCTGTCTTGGATAGTCATAGTTCCATTTATATCATTGTATACTGCTCCACCGTCTACTTCTGCTATGTTGTCCGTAAAGTTACTGTTGTATATTTTTACAGAACCGACATTGGCTATTGCCGCTCCACTATCTTTTGAATATCCATTTTTAAATGTTATGTTCTTGAGTGTAATGTTTTTTCCTGTTGTCTTGAATATTCGGGTCAGTCCCTGACTATCTATACTATAACCATTTCCATTGATTTCAATGTCATTTACATCAACGGTTATTCCTTCGGAAAACTTTTCTTTTTCTCCTTCTTCTATAGTTATGTCATGTTCTAATTCTAATTCCTTATGTTCACCGTGAATTAGCTTGTCCAGGTACGTGAAATTATATGGATTGTTATAATTCATTTACTATACCTCCATAATTGATTCTTATATTAAATTATCAACATTTTATATAATGAAACTATGATTTAAGTTGTTATTAAACGCTTTAAATATTATCCTTTAATTTATACACTTTTTATAATTTTTGTTGGCATAGTGCATTTCACATTGGGGATAATATCGTTTTAAAATCCCCATTTGGAAATGTGTGCATGTTATGGGATGTAGTCTGAGTTCATCTCCTAATTGACCATACTGCCTAATGTTCTCATAATCTCGTAGAATGTGTCCTTTTTTTGTCCATCTTCATCCTTCAAGCAGTATTCTTTATATTCGCTGATTTCATATATATTTTTTATTCTGTCCCCGTATATTTCTTTAAACTTTTCTTTATTTCTTGAACCAAATATTAACGCCAAATCCATCTCTTCTAGGCTTGAATATTTTCTATGACTTAATTGGAACTCTGTTAGTGAGTATAATTTTATGCTATCCTCATATTTGCCACCTGATGGATCATATTCTAGCTCTGCCACAGGTTTATCATAATTTTGGAATGAACTCATTATTATCAATACTTTCATAATAATCACCTCTATTTGCTATCTTCTAACTCATCAATCATGTATTCTTTCAGATAAGGGTTAACTGATACTTTTTTCCGGATTTCATTATTCTTGTCATTATCTTTAATGTATAATAATGTTTTTGCATCATCTAGGTTTGGGTTATCTAATGCAAGCATTCTAATATCGTCATTTTCATCATGTAATGCTATTTCCATCAGTGTTTGTTTATCGTTCATGTGGGGGTTTATAATGGCTAATTTTCTTAGATAAACATCCTCTTTTTTCATGGCAATTTCTTTTAGAAATTCCCTATCGTGTATGTTGATATTCTTCATAGCCCTGATACGTGTATCCTGATTGCCATGATATCTTATCATTGCTTTAAGTACGTCTTCATCATTCATTGTTTCCAGGGTGTAATTGTCCTGACATGTAATTTGATCAATCAGTAATCTATTGTCATGAATAATCTTTTCTATATTATTGCCATCCTCATTTACTATTTTTTCACTTAAATTGCCTATAATCTCATTTTTCTGATGAATTTTACTTAATTCTTCCATGAATTTGGATTGTATGTTGTCAATCAACGTGTCTGTGTTAATGTCAATATTGTTTTTCAGTAGATAGTCATATAACCTTTCATCGCCAAGAAGTATTTTTCTCACGTATTCTTTGTTATTTGCATCTTTTTCATGATCTATCAGGTCAATAAGCAGTGGAGGGTTATATGCTATTTTCTTTATTGCTTCTAGTCTAATGTCAGGGTCTTCATCATTAAATGCAATGTTTGTCATAATCTTCTCATCATGAAGTTTTTCCAAGGCATTCAAGCGGATATGAAAAGAGTCATCATTTAGCAACAGATATTTTAAATGAAATTCATTATTGGATTCAAGCAGTTCCTCTTTTGTCATTTCAAGAGTATTACTTTTCTTCAGTACTGCATCTTCACCATTATAATGTTTTAGCAAGAGTTCTCTTGCTTCTTTTTCTGTGAAGTTTTTCGGATATACCAACCGGATTTCTTCACCCGAATCAATACGGAGCATTTTATATAATAAACAACCATCAGTCGTGGATAATTCTGATAATAATCTAAGAAAGTCTATTGGATGCTTTTCAAGAGCTGTTTTGTCCATATCCCGTTTAAGTAAGTGTAATGTTTCATCCAAGGTTGGAATGTGTTTTTCATGTTTGGTGATGAATGTAAGGTATTCCTGTTCAAATGGATTTTCCACATGGTATGCCTTTTTAGGAAATCTGTCATATACGTCATGATAATAAATGACTGAATTGTCTTGATGGTTAACAATCATCTTTTCACCTCTACTGATTTAAAAGTGGTGTCTGCATATTAGTTACTATTATATGTTATTCGGGTAAAACAATTTATACCTTTGAAAGATTTTACTTTATTACTATATGTCCTGATTGAAAGATGTCTTTCATAGAAAAAGGGGGGGGGATATGGATGGAGTGTTGAAGTTAATTCAAGGTTTAAAAATTAAATGTTTGTTAGGATATTCCTGTTGTCACGTCACTACAGATTTTTTCATCATTTGTACTGTTATAATATAATTTTATCACATTTTTAAGCAGTTTTTCTTTGTTTTCAGAATTTATGGCTTTTTGTGAGTCTGCTATTAGTTTATTAATCATTCCTTCATCATCGCCACTATCAATGTTGAATTTGAGCTGGTAGAATACGGATTTAACTGTTTCCATCATGTTTTGATTGATATAAACTTCCAATATCTTGTTATATACTCTTTCATATTCAATGATTTCAAGTGTATTCTCATATTGTATGTTGTTGTATTCCTCGATAAGATTATCAATATCATCCTCTTCAAATTCGTCTCTAAGCTCATCCAGTTTTGACAGCTTATATTCTATCATTTCTTTGAGTATGCCTATTTCGAACTTTTCATCAATATCATCCAACTGGCTGATTATGTTATTCATATACTCTTGTGTGGCTTTGATACAGTTTTTATCATTACGTGTTATTTCCATCAGTAACTTCAGGTATTCAATATCTGTGCTGTTTTTTATTCTTTCCAGATGACTTCGTACTTCCATATCACTTATTTTTTCATAGCTTTCAAGCCTTTCTACCAACAATCGGTAGTTATTCTCTAGTTTTTTGATGCTTTGTTTCTCGGGATTGTATTTCAAGATTCTTGTAAGATTGGTGTTTAAAGATGGAATATATATGTTAAATTGGAGGTCATTTTCTTTACATGTCTCTAAACTGATGTCCATCCTTGAGTTAATGTCCAACTTATCTGTTATATCACTTGATTTGATTTCGATATGTCCTATTAATGTATTGTAAATGACTTTTCTGTTTTCTCCGACATATACCGGTATGGTGATTGAGTCTTTCTTGTCCGGGCTTAATTCTTTTGTAGTATATATTGTTGTTTGACTGATGTAATCTGTTCTTTCACCCTTTTTTGCCACTGGCACTGTTTTATTGTCATGAAGTAATAAGTGGATGGAGTTTTCTATTGTTTTTGTGCCTTTGATATTTTTTTGACATTTTATCTTATGATTTAACCTATCGTCAACATCCATTTTTTCATTGTTTTTATCAAACACGTCTATATGATATTGTAATGTTTTGTCGCTTATCGGTACAAGTACATTGAAAGTACCGTCTTCAGTTAAGTATCCGCCAGCTACAACTCTCTCTTTATCATATATTTTAACCTGTAATTGATTATATGATAAGTATGAATCATTGGAATATACCCTGCCGCTTACACTTAAATGATTATCATCAATTGATTCATTGTTATAAATAATTAATGTAAGCAGATCATCCGTAACTTCAGGTAATGTTTTTGTCATAGTTGATGCATATATTGCCGCACCACGGACGACAACCGTTAACGGATCTAAAGATTTCTCTATAGGTACATCATATTCATTTTGAAGTGTCTGTGTAACAAGTGGGGTTAATGTGGCTCCCCCTACCAGGATGATTTTTTCAATATCCTCCTTTTTAAGTGACAGATGCCAGAGTAGGTCATTACATGTGTCAATTGTTTTCTTGATTGATGGTGTGATTAGTTTTTCCAATTCCTCTTTGGTTAAGGTGTAATTGAATGTATAATCCATCTTATCAAAGAGATTTTCAATTACAATATCAACTTTATCTTCATATGATAATCTCTTCTTTGCTTCTTCAGCCTCATGCTTTAATATGTAGAATTGACGTTTATATATGGGATTATCTCTCGTAAAGTCGTAAAACTTACATTCATCGATAATCTTCTTTTTAAAGATTTCATCCACTATCTTCCAGTCAAACAGTATTCCACCTATATTGTCTAATCCACTATCCTCCATATTTTCTATTTTTTCTTCATCTGCTTTGACAATACACGTGTCGAATGTTCCACCACCAAGGTCATATATCATCCATATCCTTTCTTCTTTGTTTGTAGCCTTTAATCCATATGCTATTGCCGCCGCCACAGGCTCGGGTATGAAGTATGTTTTTTGAAACCCGGCCAGTTTTGCCGCCTTGGCTGTAGCCTTTGTATTCAGTGGATTGGAATTGGCGGGAATGGTTATTACGATTTCATGCAATTTTTCATTTGTCTTATCATAAGCCGATTTTTTAAGGTTTTTAAGTATCTCCGCTGATAACTCTTCGGGGTTGTATGTTTTATCGCTTCTTTTAAAGTGATATTCAAGGGGAAAGCCCATGTTTAGCTTAAACTCAGTGTAGGCATTTTCCGGGTCTGTTATCAATGCATCTCTAGCCGATTGTCCCACTTGTATCTTATCGTTTTCGTCTATCCATACTGCTGATGGTGTGAATATGTCATTTGTTTGGGAGTTTTCTATTAGGGATACTTCATCATCTTCTTTATATGCTATCAGGGAGTCACTTGTACCTAAATCAATTGCATAATCTATGGTGGGGGATACGTCTTTATTTGTCATATTATTCACGTCACTTGTGTTATACATAATTTAATTGTTTATATTTTAACTTTTTCTGCTATGAATTTTATCGGCATCAACTTCTTTATTTTTTAATCTTGCATTTTCACTGATTTTATGCATTTTTATACTAAATAATCAATCTCTTGCTTCCATAATGCTATCTTATAAGCATATTCGGTCTTATACTTCTTGTCTTTCAAAACAGCAAACTCCATCAAACGAGCAGCCTCTAATTGTCTATCCTCTTTTACTAATTCCAGTGCCCTCTTTACAATCAAACTGGCCGAATAAGTCTTTAAAGTATCTATCAAACCATTATATTGGGCGTTGATTTTTTCATCACTTTTCATATGATCCCCAAGAGTATCAACGGCACTAAGCAAATCTTCATCCTTCTCCAGTTTACTTAATAAATCCCAGACTTTTATGGTGGATTCATAGGAATCTGCTAAAGAGGGGTTGATTGCGATGGCTTCTTTAATAAATGTGATTGCTAACTTATAGTTTTCAGCCCTAAGTGTTATTTTATACGCTTCAAGTATCAACTTTATCTCGGGGTTTTTGGACTTCCACATTCTAATTATTTGAGTATAATTTCTTCTTGTCTGGTAATCGGTTATAATTTCCTTTTCAAGTAACTCTATTGCATCATCTAACTTACCGGGTGTTTGTGCAAGAGTCAGAATCTCTTCTATCCTCTCGTTGATGTTCAGCTTGTTGTATCGGTTATACCTGCTTGTTGCCTGATATACTCCCTCATCAAAGAACTCGTTATCATCCAATGCAATCGAATACATCATTTCATCAATTCTTTCTAAAAACTCCTTAGCATCCTTATATCTTTGTTCGGGATTAATCGCTATGGATTTTAATATAATCTCATCAATCACCTCTGGTATATTAATGTTGTATGTACTTGGAGCTTTCAATGGAATGTCCCACGTGGATAAGTCCTGCAGGTCATAGTTTGAATATTCACTAATAAGATATGGGTATTCATTTGTTAAAAGCAGATAGAATATCACACCCACGGCGTAAACATCACTTCTGGTGGAAAACTCCTTTTTAAATGATTCAGGTGACATATATAGTTTTGTTCCACCAAAATCATCGGCAGTACTATCACTTGACACTTCCTTTGCAAATCCGAAGTCTGATATTTTCACTTGAATATTTCCACTTGAGTTAACTCCCATCAATATATTTCCGGCTTTCAAGTCACGATGTATAATGGGACGATTAGCACTATGAAGAGTATTCAATCCCGTCAATATTTGTTTTATAATATTTACTACCTGCATTATGGGCATGTTAATGCCGGACTTTCTAAAAGATTGCCGGTATTCCTCTAAATCTCCCCCCTGCACATATTCCAATATAAAATATGCCCAATTTTCTGCTTGTATGTTGTCCTGTTCTTCCAGGATGTACTCTCCACTGTAATCATATCCATATGTGGATATTATTCCCGCATCATGTATGTCAATTACATTCTCATGGCTTAGTTTTGTTGCTAATTGAACCTCTTCAAATACATTATCAGTGTTGGCACTTTGTGTCAATGGTTCTTTAATAAACTTTAATGCATGTCGTTCATTCAGGTACTTATGCTTTATAAGATATACTCGTGCAAAGGATCCTTCTCCAAGAAGTTTTTCAATAGTATATCTATCTTTGAAAAATTTTTCTATCATGTTTTCAATCTTTTCATAATTCAATGTATCACCATGCATAAATAGTTAAAATAAAAAAAATAGTTGGGAAATTAATGATAAATAATATTTATTCATAGCTGCAATATAGGATTGCACTACCCGGTCCTTTTGATAATCTTATGAATGAACGGTTTTTAATTTTTTCATTTTTCACTACATTATTTCCTACATATGTACCATTGGTACTTGAATCATCAACCATATACCATGTACCATCTTTGTTGTATACCCTTAAGTGTGGTTTGTCTATGCTTGAAACTGTTGTATATGTATTTGACAGTAACAATGAAAATGGACCTACATCACTAGGGGTGTAGTTTGCCATTCTTCCTATAAATGCTTCCTCATTTTCATTGATTATCAATTTCTTACCCTTGTCTTCTCCATTAAATACGGTAAAAACACAGTTATCTCCCTCTATACTTTCTTGGTTTTGTTCATATAAGTCAAGTAATCCTTTAAGTTCTTCTGTCAGGAAGTTTATTTCTAAAAATAAATCTTCAAATGCATTGACATTAAGATAATATCCATAAGCTTCGTTTTCAAGACGTATACCATTAGGATTTTTTGAAAGTTTCTCTCGTTCAACCAGTTCCGCTTTTAATAATTTTTTTAGATCTTGTCCTACCATTTGGGTAGATATTTTAATTCCTATTTTTTTTAATTCCTTACGTATCATTTTAGATGTCATCGCATATTTATAAATAGGATTCTTATCTCTTGGATAAGCATTTTCCTTGTATTGTAACATTTTCAAGATTTCAAATTGGGTATTATTCTTCAAAGAGGCTAATTTGTTCATGACTTTGATTTCGGATTCATCCATATTTTCTGTGTCAATATTCCATTGTCTTCCCATAAAAACTCCTCATGTCAATTCTAAATTTTAATAACTTATCAATAGCTTTATAATAACCATTGCCATATAATATTACTTTTTATCATGTCACTTATTTAATAATTACTAGAAAAACTCCAGTTAAATATAAAGCAAGTGCTTTAATCAATAATATGGCTTATCTTTTTAATATTTCAATGTAATTAAAGAGTCTGCTTTACTTTATGCTTAACTGATTATCTTTCCATTCCAAATAATTAATAAACATCTTATATTATCTATATTTAAATAGGATTATTGAAATAAATAGTTATAAAATATTTTATTGCTAGCCCTGTTTCAATACCCTTATTTAAAAATAGTTTTGCATACCTTTTAGGGGGGTGACTCTGATTGAACTTTTTTAAGTATGTCGGATTTTTGGTATCGGATAATATTATAGAATTCAGGCCTTTCGAGTAAATTGTCTAATATTTCCAATGCATCTTCATATCGTTCCAATCTTCTAAATACAATACTTTTATTAAAAGCTGCATAAACATAGTGGGAATCTAAATTTAAGCATTTATCAAAGTATCTGATTGATTCTTGATAATTATCAAAGGAAAATTCCACACCACCTTTAAAATTCAACAGGATTAAATCATTAGGATTTTCGGTCAAAGCTTTATTAAGAATATTTGTAGCTTTTTTAGGTCTTTTTTGGATGATTATTATCTCAGCAATTTTTCTTTTAATTGGATTATTCATGATATTTTCACTATTCTTATCTTCATATATCAATTCATTTTGAAAATGCACATTTAACCTCTTAATTAATGAAAACATTACTTCTTCTGATGATGAATCTGCTATCAAAGCATTTTCATAAGAATCCAATGCATCCCAGTATTTGCCTTTTTTCTCATTTTTCAAGCCTTCAATAATTAGTTTATTTGCTTTATCATTGAAGTTTTCCAGTTTTAAATCCAAGTTATCCACTTCAAGTTTGTCAAATATTTCTTTTTTAAAGACGGTTATCACGTCACTCAATTCTGGTTTTAGTTTTATCGCATTATCAAAATAGTTCCATGCTTTTTCATATTCGTCCCTATTTTTTGATATTATGCCCAGATTTATTAGTGCTGATGAATTTTCTTTTATCGATAAAGATTTATTAAAATATTTTTCTGCTTTGGATGTTTGTTTTAATTTCATCAAGGCACTTGCTTTGCCATTAATGGCTTTAATATTATTCGGCTCTCTTTTTAAGATTTCATTGAATATATCTAAGGATTTTTCTGGATTTTCATGTATTTCTCCAAATGTCTTTTCAATTAGCATATCACTCTTGGTCATTCTGATCTCCTTCTTAATATTAACATAATCGGAATGAATATCGTGTTCGTGGTTAAATTAACATAGTATTATTTGCATTTTTTGATTTTCATATCCTTTCATTATGTATACTAAATGGTATTTAAAAGTAATTATATAAATTTAGGAAATCTTTTGTTTTATAAAGGAAAAGGTTTAATTTAAAAATAGGGGTAATTAGAAAGAATGTATGTTGAAAAAGAGTAGATGGGAGCATGTTCTTGATTAGCTATGCAAATATCTAATAATTGATAAAATCAATAACTGTATCTTATTTCCCATATTTTCTTGTTAATACTTTCATCACATAATCTAAATCCGAGGAATAATCAAAAAAACCATCTACTTCATAATCAACTATATTATCAGTGGGAACCCTTTCAGTAGTTTTTGTTTTATTTATAATGTTTTTATGTTTGTTGGTGTTTTCTTGGATGACATTCTCCTTTAGGTGATGATTGCTCTTATTTTTCGGTTGACTGTTAAAATGCACAATTTTCTCCTCGTCAAGTTCAAGGCAGTCCCTAAACATGTTGACCTTACTTATGTTCTCAGGCAGATTCCATCCGGCTATTGAATCAATATCACATAGGTTCATACAGTTTTCAAACATTCTGTCAATGCTTTTAACAGACTTCATATTCCAATCGGATAAACCATCAAGATTATTAAGTCCAGTACAATCCTCAAACATAGAAGTCATATCTTCAATACTCGTTGTATCCCAATTTATTAAGTCTCCCAGTGATGATAGGCTGTTGCAGTTTTCAAACATGGATGATGTGTCAACTACATTAGACATGTTCCAATCCTTCATGGAGTAAATGTGGGTTAGTTTATTGCAGTTTTTAAACATTCCATGAGAATCCTTAAGATGACTTGTATCCCATGTGTCTAGACCAGATACTGTCGTTAAGTTTTTGCAAGAATAGAACATGTAGCTAGTACTTTTAATATTAGGTGACATGTTCTGTGTAACTATAGCCTTAAGGTTAGGATATGAATATCTTCTAGTTAGCTTCTTTGTATTTTTAAGGTCTTCACTGATGTAAACTACACTTTCATTATCATCTATTTGATCCAAGCTTGTTAGATTTCTTCCATCATCAAGTACAACAAGTATGGAATAATTATCAAGTTCATATATATTTCTTGTTGTAGTGTTAAGATTTTCAAACTCTTTTAGAGAATCATTGTAGTAGTGTTTATTATAGTTTACATTTTTGTTCATACTTAATCAATACCCATAGCTAATTTTTTAATTATTGAATTATAGTTATGGGATTCATTTTACTTAATGATTTCATAAGATAAACAAGATATTCTTGGCATTCATATTATCAGGAATATCCTAAAACTGATATTATATCTACATTAAGATAATGATTAATTCATTAAAGAAAATAATTTACCACATATATATCCTATCTAGACAATAATACATAAATGATAAGTATTGATGTGGTGATATTTTTGATTAAAGAGGAATTTAAATCTAGGAATATATTTAATAGCTTTAAATATGCATTAGCAGGTATAACAAAATCAATTTCTCAGGAGCGAAATCTTAAAATACAATTGATAATCATGATAATGGTAGTTATTATAGGATTATATTTATCAATAAGCGTTTATGAATGGATTATATGTATAATATTATTTGGTTTGGTTATCAGTTTTGAGATATTTAACACTGCAATAGAAAATACCGTTGATTTTATAGAAAAAAATAGAAATGACAATAGATGGAAGATAGATGAAAATGCAAGGCTAGCAAAGGATGCATCAGCAGGAGCTGTACTCGTAGTCTCAATTACTTCAGCATTAATTGGGTTGATGATATTCATACCAAAAATTATGATGAACTTATATAGTTTTATCACGTAAATCCTTAAAAATAAATAATGAGGTGAAACAATAAGTATGGCCTGATTAAATGATTACTTTGCTTATTAAATTAAATTACAATCAAGTAAACTAATCATCTGGTCGAATTAATTTTCGATATGCTGTATTTCTTATAATGTACTCTGAACCTAAGAGGAAAAGAAAGTACAATAAATCGTTATCATTAATCTTGTTTACGGCTCTTATTTTCACATCAAGATATTTTCCTTCTAAACATATTTTATAACAGCCCCATTCAGATATAGTATGGCTGGTGTAGATATTTGCATACTTCTTATCAAATTTTTTTTCAATTTGGATAATGGCTATTCGTCTAACCTTCCAATTGTCTGCAAATGATGCTAGTTTTGTATGATTATCAGGATTATTGATTTTATCCATTAGTTTATCTAAAAATGGGTAGAATAGATTATTCCAATTGTTAAGAAGTAAATCCCTGATAATTGTCTCATCGTTAAGTTTATCCCATAGCATTTCTATACAGTGGGGGGTTCTGATTAGGAGATTCTTAAAGTATTGCTCATCATTAATCTTCTTAAGGCAGTTTTCTCTGAGATTGTCATCATATTCTGATTTATCATAGATTTCTTTGATTATTTCTTCATCCAATATCCTATCCAATGCAAGAAGTCTATTTTTTCTATCGGGATCATTCAATACTACCTGTTTTAATAACTCTTGATTTTGCGTATTCTTTATTGCATTCATTCTAATTGATGGGTTTGGATTTAATAATAGATATCTTATATTTTTATCCATGTCATTCAAATCAAGAGTTTCATCTTCAAAGTAGTCATTATAGGTCATGTTCATGTGTTCCTGATTGTGATTTTCATTTGAAAATATATTCGCCAAAATGAATTTTTTATTAGAATCTTTGTTTTCATCCATCCTTTTTTTGACGGTATTTTTAACATATTCATTATTGCTATTGTCCAATATGTAGTTTAACAGTTGTTTATTGTCTATGGAGTTTATTATCAAGTCAATGAAGTCCTCTTCAGATTCGGTTAAAAAAACGTCATCATCCGGTAACTGGGTGTATAAAAAATATTCATCGGTTATATATTCACGGCATTTACTCTTAAGGAATCCATCCTCAATGTTTAACAATACATTTGGCAGCATGAATGGATATTTCTTTGATAATTCTTCCATGGCTATTATTCTGAAAGAAGAATCATAATCCTCATTAAGTATAACATCTAATAGTAAATTGCAATCATCTAGGTTTTCCAGTATTATTTGAATTAATGTAAACTCATAATCCTCCATGTTTTTCAAAATGTTAAGAAGCAATCCTTTGTTTTTAATTTTTCTAGCAGCATATTCTATCGTTTCGTAGTCTACATCCTCCAGCATCAGTTTATATAATAAGTCATCATCATTTATTTTCTCAACACATTTCTTGGATATTGTCATGTTCTGGCTGTCACGTGCTAATTTAAACAGTACCTCTTTGCTGGTGATATCCTCAATCAAGTCCATTCTACTTTCGATATCATTTTCTTCGTTTAATATTATCCTCAAAACTTCTTCATATTTCTTTGGAACATCAATTATGTAACTATTTTCAACCAATCAAGTCACCCCTGCCAGCTATCTATTTATGCAATTATTTTTTGGATTAATCTCATGTTCATATGGCTTAATTAATATAGTGTCAAATTTAAATATATTATATATAATTTATCATATTATTTTAATGATATAAGGTTATGAAAGAAAAATGTTTACTGTAAAATAAGGGATGATTAAGGGTTATTATGCTAATAGAAGCCTATTTGATATAAATGTATCTTAACTAAAGTATTTGCTTTAGGTAAGTTAAATATTTTTTATAATATAAATAAGAGTAAATCATATTTTATTATTTTATTGAATTAAACGGATATGTTAAAAATAATGTTGCATTTTAATTCTGTATAAACTGATATGCATCTTTTATTTTATAAAAGCAATATTTTATTATTAAATGATAATTTATGATTATAAATTATATGAAATCTAATTTAAGTGATGCCAATGACAACCGAAACAAACAACTTAAAGAAATATGTAGATGATTTCTTTAACAATTTAACTTTATATGATGATGAACATAATGATCACCACTATAAAGACTTATTAAAAGCAAGTATAGATGTATTTTTGGACTATGAAAATGATTATAATGCATATGACGTATATGAAACATTTTTCATGATTTATCAGATAACACCCGAGGATAAATCAGAAGAACGTAAAAATACAAGTGAACTTGTCAGTGAATCTAACTCACTCTTGAAATTAGCTAACATTATGAAGGAATATGAGGAAGATACAGGGAATTTAATAGAAAAACAAAGAGATCATTTTATACATTCCGTAAATGTATTCCTTTTAGGTTTAGCTATATATTCACAGAATCAAACATACCGGGAAATATTTGCTCATTATATAAAGAATAATTCAAATAATTACGAAAAATATTATCGACTTAAAGATGGAGTAGTATCTGATGAAGAATTTTTATATCGTTGGGGTATAGCAGCATTATTCCATGATATCGGTTACCCTGTGGAGATAATATGTAATGAGTTAACTAAATATATTGATGATGGGATTGAATCCATATCGGATAAATATGTTGTTAATACGGCTATTGACTTTAAAGACTTCAAAGAATTTAACAGTATAATTAAAGAAGATCCCAATTTTACTGTAGCTTTTAGGGAAGATTATCCTGATGCTAATTTCTTAGATTTATATAAACCTACTGATATAATGGCTCATAAGATATCTATAGATTTAGGTATCGATGTTGATAAATTGAGTGTGAAATTAGATAAATTTATTGATGATATGTATGAAGATAATTTCATTGATCATGGATATTTTTCATCAATTTTAGTATTGAATTCATATGCTGCATTAATGCAGAAACATTATAAAGAAAAAGATAATACTCAAAAATATGATTACTTCTTTTATCCGATAGTGGATAGTGCAACAGCAATTTTATTACATAATTTCTATAGGTTTGTACTTCATAAGAAATTCAATCAATCAAATCTTAACCCAAGTCAAAATCCAATAGCATACCTTTTGATTTTATCTGATGAGTTACAAGAATGGAATAGAAAGCCATTAGGGATTCAAAATAGGCGAAAATCATATGTTTATGAGATGAAAATTGAGATAACTAATGAAAAATTTGATATAGATTATATTATTAAAAATGGTTCTGTAGGTTTAGGTTTTAAAGAAGATAAAGAAAAACTTCTTAAAGAATTATTGAATATTAATGCAATATTTTCTAGAGGATTTAATGTATATATTGATGTTGAATTGGATTTAGATAGTCCTATGGAAAAAATCATACCATCTGAAACAGAAACACCAAACGTATTGCTTAGGCATATTGAAAAAATAGCCGAACAAATACATAATAATTATAAAAAACAGGAAGAAGAAAATGGTAATTTGGATGTTATGGATTACTGTGACCTTGAACCAATGTATAAAAAGTCTAATGTTAGACAGGCAAAAAGTTATCCATATAAGTTAAATGTAATTGGTTGTGAAATTGTACCAGAATCTTCAAAGAGGGAACTTCATGAATTTTCTGTAAGTGAAATAGAAGATTTGGCTATACTGGAACATAAAGATTGGTGTGAAGAAAAAAGAAATAGTGGATGGATATCTCATCATGAAGCATTTAATCCAGATATTGTTGGTAAAGAAAATACTATTTCTCAAGGAGTATATAATCAATTCTGTGAATTTAATAAAGAGGAAGAAGAAAGAAATAAGGATATCACACCAATAGATAAGGATGAAAAACAGCGAATTAATGTTGATTTGGTTGATTGGAATGAATTAAGTGAAAAAACTAAAGAAAAGGATAGAGAACCTATTAGACAAATGCCGAATATATTATCTTCATTAGGTTTTAAAATTGTTAAAACAAAAATCAGATTATTAACCATTGAAATGCATAAAACATTCAAAAAGTATTTCGATTCAGGTGCCCCTGATTTTGAAGATTTACGTCAAGAAACAAAATATTCTAACTATAAGCAAACAGCATTTTTAGTAAAGTTATTATCTGAAGAGGGTTATAAAATTGTTTCAGTTGATGAGAAGGGAGAAGCTGTCATAGCATTCAATGATGATGAAATTGAAAAATTTGCTAGAAGAGAACATGAAAATTGGTATGAAGAAAAATTCAAATTAGGATGGACATTATGTCCCGATATTATAGATGTAACTAAAAGTAAAATATGCAGTCCTAATTTAGTTCCATGGCCTGAATTGAGTTGGGAAAGAAAAGAAGCAAATAAAAATACTTTCAGAAAACTTCCGGAATTATGTAATAAGGTAGGTTTAAAAATTATTAAAGTTAAAAAATAAACCTATTTAACTTTTTTTTTTAAATAATTTATGTTGTTCAAATCAGTGGCAATAATAAATTTTTCAAAAAGGATAATCATTAAATTTAATGGATAATATGGGGTAGAGATTAAATGAAAGATAATGATTTGAAAAAGTATGTAGATGCTTTTTTTGATAAATTAGTTTTATATGATGACTATTATAATGGTCATCAGTATAAAGGTCTTCTAAAGGCGGGTATTGACTTATTTTTAGAGAATGAAACAAGTTATAATGCCTATGAAATATATCAGACATTTCTAATGATTTATCAAATCACTGAAGAGGATAAATCGGATAAGGAGAAAACCAAGTTAACGACATTGGATGATGAGCCTAATACTATTCTGGACTTGGTTGAGATAATGAAGAAGTATGAGGAAAACACCGGTGACTTGATTGATAAGCAAAGGGATCACTTCATACACTCAGTAAACGTATTTCTACTGGGTCTTGCAATATACTCACAGAATGAAAAGTATAGAAAGATATTCATGGAATACATCGTAGCTAGTCCATATACTAAGTATTATAAAATCAAAAACATATTCAGTGATGAGGAATTCCTATACCGTTGGGGAATAGCAGCACTCTTCCATGACATAGGATATCCGGTTGAAATTATTGGAAAACAATTGAAGAAATTCCTAAATGATGGTATAAAATCAATATCTGATGATTATAAGACAGATACTGCTATAGACTTCAAGGACTTCAATGAATTTAACACTATTGTTAAAATGAAGACAGATTTCAATGATGATTATAGAAATGAATATGAAAAAGCTAAGTTCCTGGACTTGTTTAAGCCAACCGATATTATGGCCAACAAGATAGTGATTGATTTTTCCGATGTTGATATCGAGGAGTTAAAAAAACATCTGAATGATTTTGTCAATATTATGGGAGAATATGGATTTATCGACCATGGATTCTTCAGTGCAATACTTGTTCTAAATTCATATGGATATCTTGTTCAAAAGTATTCTAAAAATTTTGATTTCTTCTATTATCCAATAGTTGATAGTGCTACGGCAATACTGCTTCATAACTATTATCGTAACGTGCTGATGAAAAAACCATTCTGTCAGGGTAATATGAATCCAACTAAAAGTCCGTTATCATATCTCTTGATATTATGTGATGAACTTCAGGAATGGAACAGACAGCCATTTGGAGTACTTGATAAAAAACGTGGTCATATCAATGAATTGGATTTGGACATCACTGAAGATAAGTTGTCACTAAAATATATCGTACACCACGGATCCATGGGATTAGGTTTTTCTGAAGAAAAAGAGGAATTGTTAAGAAACGTATTGGACATAAAAGCTATTTTCAAGGATGATATCAGTATAACCACAGTCGTAGAACAGGATAATGTGATGCGTGAAATCATGCAATTTGAAGCACATTCACCCAATATCCTTTTAAGAAATGTGGAGAAACTGGCAGTTGAAGCACATAACCAATACATTGAAAGTGTAAAAGCAGAATATGCTGAAGCAAAGGCAAAAGGTGAAATCTCTGATAATTTACAAGCTAAATTTGATAGTCTCTGTGAATTCAATGATTTGAGTCCACAGCTGAAGATTGCCAATATCAGACAGGCAAGATCCATTCCAAAGAAATTAAGCATGATTGGATGTGAAATGGCATTACCTTCTGATTCAAGAGATGAAGTCAAATCATTCTCTTCTGAAGAAATAAAGGATTTGGCTATCGTTGAACATGATGAATGGTGTGAGGAAAAACGTGGTACCGGTTGGACATATGGTGAAGTCAAGGATATCGATAACTTCATAACACCATATCTTGTTCCATGGCAGGAATTAGAACCTGAAATTCAACAGTATGATGTCGATGCAGTAAAGAATATTCCTAACATGGTCAAGTCTATAGGACTAAAGATTGTAAGGACAAATGTGCGGTTATTAACATTCAAGATGCATGAGTTCTATAACAAGACCCATGATGCCAAAGGCTTTGAAGAATTGCCTGAGTATATCAAGTATTCAAATTATCGTCAGGCGGACTTTTTGGTTAAGATGTTAGGAGAACTTCATTATAAAATAGTATCCAAGGATACTGATGGAGAAACCGTTGATAAGTTTGATGATGAAGTATTGGAGTATCTTGCAAGACGTGAACATGATGCATGGTACAAGCTAAGGATAAACCTCGGATGGAAATATGGTAAAAAACGGGATGATAATCTGAAGACTAATCCGAACCTAGTGCCATGGAAGGAACTTGATGATAAACATAAAAATACCAACAAGAATACATTCAGTCACCTACCACAAATGTGTGATGAGATAGGACTTAAAATTATAAAAACAAAGTAGATTTTATGTTATGGTAACTCTTTTAATAATAGGAGGGGTGGATAGAAAATGGTTGATGAGTCTGTCATGACAGATGAACAATTAGATAAAGAAAACACATCTAAATATAAATTGGAATACTTGTTTGAAAAGATTATATTCTCAAGCAGATGGTTTCTGGCACCAATATTTTTGGGATTGGTTATAGCATTGCTGATATTGGCTGTAAAATTCATACTGTTGTTTGTGACAATGATTCCTAACTTTATAACAATGTCCTTTGAAGACTTTGCAATGTACATATTAAGTTTACTGGACTTGGCACTGCTGGGATGTCTTGTATTGCTTGTAACATTATCCGGATATGAAAATTTCGTATCCAAGCTTGATCCTGCGGAGATGAGTGATGATAGACCTTCATGGTTAGGTAAGTTGGATTTTTCAGGATTGAAATTAAAAATCGTAAGTTCTATAGTAGCAATATCATTGGTTGAACTGCTAAGGGACTTCTTTGAGCTTGGCTCTGGTATAGATCCTACATTCGAAATGTGGAGAATAGCATTACATTTGGTATTTGTAATTTCAGGTGTACTGCTGTCATGGATGGTTTATATCGGTGAGAAAAAAGGAAGTAAAAAAGATAAACTAGACAGTACTGAAAATCCTATAAGATATGAATATTATTAATTCTCATTTTTTCTACTACCTTTCTATTTTTTTGAATTCATAGAACTTAATATAGTTATCGTAATATTTGAATTCTCATGTTGATGTGCATGTGATTTATTAGAAATAAATTTAAATGAATTGATACGCATACTTTCAGTTAAATCTTCATCTAACCCACAGGAATGATTTTTTCAGCATACCGATTTATATGTAAAATAAAAAGGTTTTACTACTTGATGGTATTTTTTTCTATGATATTGAAAAAAATATTCTAATGAAAATTGAAGAAAAGAAATGTTATTCATTAAACACGGTTACTACAAGTCTCATATCCTGTCACAAAGTCATTCTGTTTTAGGAAGTATGAGTAATTATTTTTTTCTTCTATTTTAAGTATTAATAACATATTCTGCTATAGCTTCCATTAATTATCTAATGCTAATTATTTTATTATGAGTTCATTATCTTTTCCTTTTCATCATTACTGTGACTTTATATGGTAATTAATTATACACTAGTATTTCTTCTTATTTTCAATGTCTACAATCCATATTTCTTCACTTATTACGATTAGGATAAATTGTACAATCATAAAAATCATTTAACTATTTTTGGGTAAACTTATTAAGTTCAGTTTAAATTATTCTACATTAAAATTTAAATTAATTAAGATAAGAATCAAATAAAATAATAAAAAGAAATTAAACACTAAAAAAAATATTAATCCATTCACCTACAAAATTCATGAATATTTTTACGTAAAGTATTATATTTATTTAATATATATACTGTTTCATCTAAAAATAATATTAACGTTTTGTAATATATTTTGTATTGGAGGATAGGCATATGGCAAAAAAGTACATCCTAATTGCATTGTTTATAATATTTCTGATTGTTGGAATATATTCAGCACAAAACATATTATTTAAGGAACCTGAAAACAATAATTGGACAGTTACGGGAAGTATTGTTGCAAATAATTCATCATATGTATTAACTGATTCCAATAAGCCTATTATTACTAATGATTATTATCCTGTTGTTACAACAACGGGTGAATATCTTGGTGAATATCCTGCTACATATAACGAAAAAGATGGTCCTGAGTATTATAATTATACATTGAAGTTTTCAGTAAATTTATCCGATATAGACTGGAAAGTTGAAATAGAAGATCCTAAAAATACAGAGTTTAACGAGGAAATTATTAAACAAAATTTAACCAATGAACTTATTAAGGCTCATGAAAAAGGTTCTCTTATTTATGATGGGAAAGGTCATGTTACTATAAAAGAGGGTATATTGGCTTATACAGAAAATAGTTCTGAAAATCAATCTAGTGATGTTACAGACGATATAACTATACATTTTGATGCTGATGTAGGAAATTTTACGATTGGAGAACATCAAAAAATTGAATTTAACGTTACAATACCAAAAGAGAATTTCAACATATAGCCTTTGTATCCTAATTGAAAATGAACAATAGTTTCATAACATTTAAGTGATGGATAAAACTTTAAAATATCTCTGTTTTATTCATATTCATCATTATCTCTTTTTTTCTTATTTTTGAGAGTGTGCGACAACTCTCCCAAAATGACTAATTTTTTATTACTTTAAATCTCTTTATTTTTAATTTATTTTATTGTATATTTTTATTTTTTGATATATTTTTTATTTTGATTTATATTTGAATTATTGTTTTTGTTTTATAGGTATATTTAAATATAACCTTTTATAAACATATTATATAGAATAAGATTATTAATGGTTTTGTTATTTATGGTTTTACGTGAAGATACTATTGGTCAAACATTTTTGTTACCTACAGATATTAGGACATTGATTCCGGATGATCATGTTTGTTTTTTTATAGAGAAAAGAGGATGTGCGACAATTATTATTGCTATATTAATGTACATATTTAACTAGACATTCTAAACAAAAGAACAATATAATGTATAATATTATATACATGGTATTATAAAAGCATGCTAAAGAACCCTGAAACGAAATTGTTGTATGTTCTCCCTGTTGCAAAAATAAGCTACACAACACACTCCTCATAAAAAATACAAAGTTATTCTATTTCAAATACAAAAACACTTCTCAAAAACAAAATCCAAATACAAATTAATTTGCAATAGGTAAAATAGATAAAAACAGGAATCAAGTAAAATTAAAAAGAAAAATTGTCAAGTCTATTCTAGACAGATACAAACAAAATCAAATACCAAATTATACATTAAAGAAAATTCCCCTTAACAATAAATCTCAAACTGAAAAATTTTTCTGATAAAAAATATCCCCTCCCATAAGTAATGAGTAATGCTAAAAAACACAAAAAAATAATTTTTCAATTCCTATGAAAGAAATTTATTTATTCCATTTAAATAATTACATGATTATAAAATTATATATGAAATGTTTCATTTGGAGTCTACTCTTGAAGAAATGAAATTTTTTCTATTGTAAATTTATGGTGATTAAAATGAAGATGAATAAAATAATAATAATTATTTGTGTATTATTATCTTTAATTGGCTCATTAACAATTATTAATGCTGAAAATAATGAAATTCCAACAGTTGAAGATGACACACTACATTTCACGATGTAAAATTCAATATTCTCCCAGGATATGAAGTGGTGGAAAACGATCCCTTAAATAAAGAAAATCAAACTAATGATAGTATTACACAAGATACTTGTATCTTAAGTGATGACAACCACAAAATATGCATTTATATAAAATATAATAATACTGGTGGTAATCTTACAGAAGACAATCTTCTTTTTCTAGAAAATGCAGAAAATAAAACAATAAATGGCGTTGAAGGTTATTTGTCTAATGTACATGGAACTCTAATGTTCTCTTATTTATACAAAGGTAAAGTTGTTACAATAACAGGGGATGAAGATACTTTAAGTCAAATGATAATTAAACAATAATAAAAAAAATAAATTAATTAGATACTAAGAAAAAAGGTGATGAAAGTGAATAAAAAAAATAATAATTACCTCTTTATTAGCAGTAATGTTAATTTGTTCTATGAATTCAGTTAATGCAAATTCAAATGATGCAGCAACTGTATTATTTAATTTTAATGGAATAGAATTTGACATTCCTGATGAATATGAACTTATGTCTGGTAATAAAAACTGAAGCAATCTTCTCTGATGGTGATGAAAATATAATTATTTCAATGGATGATAATAGTGAAGTTTACGATAATGTACGTTTAGTTGATGAAATAAATACAACTATTGCAGGTAAAGAAGGATATATAAGTGATATACAAAACAATAATGGAAAACTATTCAGATATTCTGAAGGAAGTAAATATATTCTAATTTCAGCAAAAAATGAATCACTCATTGAATATATAATCGATTGTGAATAAAATGTAAAATATTTATTTACCATCAGTTATGAGGATATTTGATAAATGTATTATGGGGGTGTGCAACAATTTTTTTTGCTATATGAATTTTATATATTTTCATATTATATATTAAACATAATATCAATTATATTTGATGATTATGAACATAGTTATAAGAAAATCTAGCTAAAAAACCTCTAAAAGGAATTGTTGCATGTTCTCATTATTATTTCTAAATAATTAGTCATTATTTGGTGTTTCAAAAGGTAAAAACTTGAAAGTATATATATTAGTCCTACCTTTAAAACACCCTCATTATAAATTAAATAAGTTGGAGGAAGACTACATGAAAATAATCATGAAAATGTTATTTGTAATTTCACTAATATTTTTATTTGTAGGAGTATCCAGTGCAAGTGACATATCTATAGATGCAGTAAGTACTGATACATCAGATTTAAGCAATATAATAATGAATAATACTGCACCTGAAACATCACAGGTACAAACAGATTTAACAAAAGAATCAAAAGAAAGTAAGGAAATAAAAAAAGAAGATAAAAATTTAAAAACATCAAGTAAAACATATGCTGTAAATAATTATAATACTCTTGAAAAAGCATTAACAGAGAATACCTATAGTAATGTTACCTTAAACATTATATCAAATATTAAATTAACAAATAATTTAATATTAAATAAGTCCATACATCAATTAAATATTAATGGTAATGGCAAGACAATAAATGGGGATAATAAATACCAATTTATGGAAATATTAGAAAATTCAACTGTTAAGATAAATAACCTCAATATCCGTAATTGTCATAATAACAATTCATGGAGTGGTGGCGGTGCAATATACAACAAAGGAACGTTAAGCATTACAAATTCCTCCTTTAATAATAATTATGCAAGGTACGGTGGAGCAATATACAACTATTATGGTGATATAACAATCAAAAATAGTACATTGAATAACAACAATGCATTAGATGGGGGAGCCATATACACTGAATATGGTAATTTCACCATCAACAACAGTACATTAAACAATAACAATGCTGCTGATGATGGGGGAGTAATATGTATTTATCGAGATAATTTAACTATTACTGGCAGTATTTTAAATAACAATAATGCAAAAGGGTTTGGAGGAGCAATATATAACGCTTATGGTACTTTAACCATCAACAACAATATAATAAGCAACGATAAATCATGCATTAATGGAGGAGCAATATACAATTATTATGGTAATTCTACTATCTATAATACCATATTAAACAAAAATAATGTTAAAAGCAATGGAACTGGTATTCCTAATTATTACACATATTGTGGAGGAGCAATATATAACTCTTATGGTAATGTAACTATCTATAATAGTGAATTAAATAACAATAAGGTATACAACAATCATGGAGGTGCAATATACAATAATGCTAATTTAAATATAATAAATAGTGTATTATTTAATAATAGTAATGCAGGTCGTACTGGTGGAGCAATATTTAATTATTATGCTAATTTGACAATAATTAATAGTAAGTTAAACAATAATAATGCAAATCATAGTGCAGGTGCAATATATAATAGTGGTAATGCAACAATCAAAAACAGTACAATTAATAACAATAGTGCTAATGGTAAATATTGGGAAGAGTGTGGTGGAGCAATAAGAAACTGTGGAAATTTGAATATTAACAATAGTATTCTAAACAATAATAAAGCAGACTATGATGGTGGTGCAATATACAATTTTGAAGGTAATGTTACCCTCACTAATAGCATATTAAACAATAATTTTGCTAATAATACAGGAGGAGCAATAAGAAACTGTGGAAATTTAACCATAATTAAAGGTAATCTAAACAACAACAAAGCAACAGGATCATATGGTGGAGGAGCAATATTAAACGGCCATGTTAATGGAGCTACATTAAATATTATTGAAAGTAACCTATACAACAACACAGCAAACTCTATTGGAGGAGCAATACGTAACTGGGCTACGGGTAATATCTCCATCAACAAATGTACATTTAGCAACAACAATGCAAATGGAAGTGGTGGAGTAATAAGTAATGCAGGCAATTTAACTATATCTAAAAGTACATTAAAAAACAATAATGCCGGAGAGTATGGTGGAGCAATATACACTAACGGTTTAAATAATGACATTTCATACAATAAATTTATCGATAATAATGCCCGAAGCGGCTCCGCAATCTACAATGTTGAAAACAATTGTAAAATAAGATACAATAACTTCACAGCCAACAAAGCATCCAATACGGGTTATTCGGTTAATAACAATGGTAAAGGGGTAAGTGCGAGTGGAAATGTAAATTATTATGGAAAAAAATACCCATCCACCATACAAAATTATGGAAACAATGTAATTATAATTGGAAATAGATTTGAAGATACAGTTAAACTAATAAGCACAACCACTACTGTTGAAACAATAAATGGTATTGTAGGTGAAAAGCTTAAATTAATAGCATTAGTTAAAGATAATACTGGTACGCCTGTTGATGGGGGCCGTGTAATATTTAAACTCAACGGGATTACACTTAAGGATAATGGTAAACTATCCGGTTCTAATAATCCATTAAAAGTTTATGTTTCTAATGGTGAAGCTGTTACAAATATTATCACTGATTTAAGTATGAAAAATGTTACTAAATTCACGGCAAGTTTTATTGGTACAAATATATATAGTACTTCTAACAGTAGCACTGCCAAAGTTAATATAAAATTAAGAACAGCATCGATTATTGTATCAACTAATGTAAAAACAATCAAACAAGGTCAAGTATTAACCATAACTGCTAAGGTATATGATACAACCAATGGTGGTCACAGTAGCAGTTTAGTAAAATATGCTGATGAATTCGTATACTTTAAGGTAAACGGAATCACACTCAAGGACAATAATGGACAGATGCTCAAGGTAAAAATAGTAAATGGAGTAGCAACCACAAAATACACAATACCATTAGGATTAAGTGGTGTAACCGACGGTAAAACCATGACCCCAAAAAATCACACAATACTGGCGGGCTTCTACAATAAAAACTATCAAGAAAATATTAGAAACACATCCACATTCCAGGTTGAAAGATCAAACATTACAATCACAATAGCAAATGCAACAGTAAACAACAAGACTCACAAGTTATCACTAACAGCTACAATCAAGGACTACATGGGAAATATTGTCAAAGGACCTAACAAATGTGTAATCAAAATAAACGGAGTAAGCCTTAAAAATGGTACAGAAGCCATGTACTACTATTCAACCAATGGAATATTAAACGTTAAAAACATTAACATACCTTCCTATAACAAATACACAAATATTGAAATAGTAACACAGGATAGACTAGCATACAAGTCACAGAGAAACAGCACAACCAAAATTAAAATAACAAATTAACCCCCCATAATCCTTTTTTTATAGCAATAATCCAAACACAACAATTCACCACCACACATATAATAAATTCGATACCAACAATAGTATAAAAAATAAAATTATAACATAAGCAAATAATAAAACCTGAAGAATGCTATAACAAACACAATTATATACAAAAATAGGCTGGGTTTCCGCCAAAAATGATTTTTTGATTTTTTTTTAAAATATATTTACATCAAGTGCTAATTGGTGTGTAACGGATATATTTTCGCAAAAATTCATTATATCTTCTTTTTGATTGTTTTTATTGTATTTTAAGTTGTATAGTCTTTTTGTGTTATATGTTAATGCATCCAAGTAGGTTCTTTCTTCTGTTTTTGTTTTTCCTATTACGACTTCTTGTTCTATGTGGTAAAATTCTTTGAATGTTCCGAATGGTCCTTCTACACATGGTCTTTTACTGTATTCTTTTTGATATTCTTCTTTTTCCATTTTAAAGTACATTTCTATTTGTAATCTATTGCCGTTTTCTGTGATGGTTCTGTGTGTTTGTTTTTGTGATATGCAGTTTTTTTTGATATTTGCAGTTTTTGCATGCTGTGTAATTGTTGTATAATCGTTTTATTTTTGCTGGTTTTTCTGGATCTTTGTCTGGTATTGTGTATTGATTGTAAAATGTTAAATATTGTCCTGATGGACATTTAAATACATCTTTTTCTCTGATATATTCGAAATGGTCTTTATGAAATGGGTTTTTGTTTAATTTTCCTATTATTTCTTTGGATTGTTTTCTAGTAGGTATTAGTCCATCAATATTCTTATTTTTAAAGTATGATAAGCTTGTGGGATTTAAAAGGTGGTATCTGCATTTATATGTTCTGGTGTTCTTCCTATATTTTTTATTGCTTTGTCTGCTATTTTTGGTAGTTGGTAATGATCTGTTGGACTTTGTGTGACATTTATTGCACAAATTAATTTTGTATCATAATCAACTGCTGATTGTATATTATAAGCTATTAAGAAGTTTCCTTTTTTCCTTTCATTTTACGTGCTTGGTTATCGTTCATTGGTATTTTATCTTGTCCAGTGAGTGTGAATTCTGTTTCTATGTCGTATAATATTTCTAATTTTTCTTCATTACTTGGATTTGGATTTTCATATAATTTTTTAGCAGGTTTATGGAGGTTTTTCAGTTTATTTTCATCAATTTGAAGTCCTTTGTAGTATTGAAGTAATATTTGTGTTTCTTTTTTGAGATTGTATTATGGTTGGAATTATATGCTTTTTTCACGGTTCCATCGATAGCAACGTGATTAAATTCTGTATATTTTTTTTCTGATGCTTTTTTCAATGTCATTTGTAGAAAGGACTCATAATATTCTCCGTATTCATCTTGATATCTTTGTATTGTTCGTTCTGATGGTGTAATTCCATTACAAACAAACTTAAATATATCATGGTACTTTGCCATGTCTGCAATAATTATTACACTATCCATATGTTCTATTTAGCCCAAACAAGTAATTTAATCATTGAACAAAGGTTATAAGAGGGTCTACCACTCTTATTTTCATTTACTTTAATGTCTAATTTTTCATAAGCATCTTCAATAAAATCAACAACAAAACGAGAAAGATGATCACTTGGAACGTTGTAATCATTAGTTCTAATAATCAGTTTAGCTTGTTTCTTATCCATATTTTTCATAACCATTAATAAACAAACTATTTAATTTAATTTATAATAATAAATATGTATAATCCACTATATAAACTTTACTAATTAATTAAGGATTATTAACAAAAATAAGAATAAAATCAATATCTATATTAAAAATCATTAAAAGTATATCTTTATATATAGATATAACTCTTAAAAAAATAATGTAATTCTAAAAATAATTGAATTTAAAAAATTTGAAGTTGTACTATTTCCATTGTAAAATTATTTTTGGCGAAATCCCATTAAGTGTAGTATAATGAAACATTTATAGCAAAATTATAAGTATTAAAAAGAAATAATATATAAATTAGAAAATAACACTAATTACGATAAAAAAGAATATTTTTTCGATTTTGGTTTAAACAATCTTTCTTAATCTCAAATTATTCAAGCAGAAAAAAGATGATACTATCTAAAGAAGACATAATACGAAAGGTTGTTTTAAAAAATAGTATTGATTAAAAAAAATCTCTTGATGGATACAAAATTATTGTTACATAAATAGATATTATTCACAAATAGTAGTACTTTTAGGTGATTAAGATGGGATTTTTCGATACATTCAAAAATAATAATGTGAATCTTCATAAAAATGATATAGTTGAAAATAAACAAGATCATAATTGGAATGTACCCTTTCATGCATATGGAGGAGACGAGCCATATATTTTTGTTAGTTATGCACATACAGATGCAAAAAAAGTGTTTCCAGAAATAAAAAGATTCCATGATGATGGATATAATATATGGTATGATCAAGGGATATCTCCTGGGAATGAATGGACAGAAGAAATCGCAAAAGCTTTAAAGGATTGTTCACTATTTATAGTTTTTATCACATCAAATTCTGTTGATTCTATAAATGTAAGAAATGAAATAAATTACGCTTTAGATAAAAGAAAACCTTTTTTAGCAATATATTTGGAGGAAACCGAATTGACTGGTGGTATTGAACTAAGAATATCTTCATTACAGGGTATTCTAAAATACACGACTACAGATGAAGAATACAACTGGAGATACAAGAAAGTATTTGAAGAATATATGAGTAATGTAATGGAAAAACCTGTTGAAACACAATCTCTCGAAAAACCATCACAAAAGCAAACTGGGTTCCAAATAACAGAATCTAAAAATCAACAATACAATGATAAAGTTAATTATCAAAATTCCGAATATTTAGAGGAATTTGAAAGCTTAAACACTACAACGGACAGCATTTATGACCTTGAAGGATATGAAGTACTAATTATATTAGATGATGGAACTAATTTAACCAGTTGGAATGAAGTTATTGATAAATCTAATCCTCCAAGACTAGCAGCTACTGGAGAGCCGGTTATTCCAAGTTATTGGGGTGAATATGCAAGTAAGGCGGAGGTCATGTATGTTAGTGAAGATTTGTCCCATTCTTCTAAGTTAAGTTATAAGTATGATAAATTAATTTCGTTAAAGGCAATAGTCGCAACGGGGGTTACAAACAAGGTACGAGATATGACTAATCTGTTTAATGGTTGTGATTCTTTGGAGACTTTATATGGACTCAATAACTGGGATACATCAAAAGTAACAACAATGGCTAGTTTATTCAATGGATGTTCTTCTTTGGTGGATGTATCGGCATTGGGTAATTGGGACACGTCAAAAGTTGAAGATATGGAGTTTATGTTTAGTGGTTGTGAGTCTTTGGTGGATGTATCGGCATTGGGTAATTGGGACACATCAAAAGTTAAATATATGGTTGATATGTTTAGTGGTTGTGAGTCTTTGGTGGATGTATCGGCATTGGGTAATTGGGACACATCAAAAGTTAAAAATATGGATGATATGTTTAGTGGTTGTGAGTCTTTGGTGGATGTATCGGCATTGGGTAATTGGGACACATCAAAAGTTAAATATATGGTTGATATGTTTAGTGGTTGTGAGTCTTTGGTGGATATTTCGGCATTGGGTAATTGGGACACGTCAAAAGTTGAAGATATGGAGTTTATGTTTAGTGGTTGTGAGTCTTTGGTGGATGTATCGGCATTGGGTAATTGGGACACGTCAAAAGTTAAAAATATGGATGATGTGTTTAAAGATTGTGATGAAATTATAAAATATCCAAAATGGCATAAAGGATAGTTAATTCAAGTCAATTACGTATTTTATTCTCAACAATGTACATATACAACAACCAGCATAAAAAAATCAATACTTTTAATCAATTAATAAACAATTAAGCCAAATTCTACCAATGTGATAAGTATCTTGGAGAAGGTGTAATTAAGGGGTATGTATATCTAAATGAGGAATAATTATCCGATGTGCATAGATACAAAGGCATACCATGGATGATTGAATTGTATAAAGTTCACAAGATTTACTTTATTTTCACTTTAAACTTTTTTAGTGATAATTCTTAACAACCACTAATACTTTCTTATATGTATTTTCTAGTTTTTTTTACATTGATGGGAGGGTGTGCGACAATTATTTTTCTATATGAATTGTATATAGTTTAGCCTGATATTCTAAACAAAATAACAGCATAAATTATTATAATATGAACATAGTATAACAAAATCATGCTAAAGAACCCTGAAACGTAATTGTTGCACATTCTCTGATGGATGTATATCTTAAGTTTATCTATTTAAGTGTTTTCTGTATTATTTCAGTTCTTATGTATTCTTTTCTAACTTGGATGCAGAGTTCGTACTATCATTCTATTGCTGTGCTTATAACAATATAGTTCTTCGAGAAAAGGTATTGATTTTTATCATTGGATTTTTGTATTTTTCATCATGATTTTACCATTGTTTTGAATATTTATCCCATCATCCGAATGATTGTTACAAACAATGCTCTCTGTAATATTTAAAAAACCACTATTTGTTATGGCTCCGGCATTTTCTGCCGTGTTGGATGTTATGTTGCTGTTTTCTATAGTCATTTCTCCACTGAATGTGGTCATTTCCCTTAATGTAAATATGCTAGTATTTGCTATGGCTCCTCCGCTGTGGTTGGCGATGTTGTTGTCTATGATGCTGTTTGATATGCCTAAATGACCGGTGTTTGAGATGGAACCTCCATTATCAGCCTTGTTTTTTGTGAGGGAAGTATCACTTATTGATATTATCCCATACTTGAAGTTGTCTATTGCCCCACCATCCTCTTGAGCCTCATTATGAGTTAATATACAGTTTTTAATGGTAAGTTTACCTCCATTGCTTACTGCTCCACCATCAAATGATGTGTTATCTGCCAAAAGTGTATCTGTTATACTTACAATTCCTTTTTTCTCATTGTGTATTGCACCACCACCTTCTACCGAATTATTTGATAAAAATGTGGATTCTTCAACCATTAACAGTCCGGTGTTGTTTATTGCCCCACCATATTCTACAAAACCCTCCTCTTGGGCAATGTTTTCACTTAGCTCACATTCGTTTATGGACATTGTACCCTCGTTCGTTATTGCACCCCCGTAGCTGGCCTTGTTGTTTTTAAGGGTTGTGTCTGTCAGATTCATCTTTGCTGTTTTTCTGTTATGTATGGCTCCTCCACAATATTCTGCAATGTTGTTTTTAAGGGTGGTATTTTCCATATTTATCTTGCCGCTATAATTAAATATGGCACCTCCCTTTCCGTAGAGAAGCATGTCACGTTTTTTGTTATAACTAAACTCTACTGTATTGTTGTGGAATTTTGAAGATTTTATATGAATTTTTCCACCCTTGTTGTATATTGCAGCTCCTTTTTTGGAGGTATTTTCATTTATTGTGGATTGTAGCACGTTCAAAAAACCATAATTGTATATGCAGCCTCCCCATCTTCCATTGTTTGATATGAGTGATGAATTCCCTATGTGCATAGTTGCTTTTTTGGTATTGTATATTGCTCCCGCTTTTTTAGCACAATTTTTCGTTATTCTGGATTTTAATATTCTTAAACGACCATAATTATGTATTCCTCCTCCCCATCTCGCAGTATTGGAGATTATTTTTGAATTATATATTGTCACTTTTGTTTTTTTGGCAGTATATATTCCTGCTCCTTTTTTTGCTTTGTTTTTCTTGATAATGCTATGGAAAATTTTTAAAGTACCATAATTGCGTATTGCTCCACCCCAACGGGCAGTATTGTTTATGATCTTTAAGTTTATTATTTTTAAATTTGAGTTGCGGGCATTGTAAATTGCACCACCATTCTTATTGGAATAACCGTTTTTCAGGCTCATGTTATCAAGTGTTACATTTTTTGCTTTGACTTTGAAGATTCTTGTCAGTTTTTTGGCATCAATTGTATGTCCATTGCCGTCAATTGTAGTGTTGTCTTCTGTTATCGTTATCCCTTCGGGGAACATTTCATCTTCTTCTAGAATAATATCGTGTTCCAGTTTTATTGTTTTTTCTCTACTATTTACTAGTTGATTTAAGTATGTAAAATTCCTTTTATCAAGTTTATTCATATAATCTATCCCCATTTAATGATTTATTTTGTTTATTTTCCGGATTAATTTATTTCTAATTTCATATTCTCATTTATCATCGGATTAATCTTAATGTCTTTTAAATAGCTGTCGGCATAATATAAAACTTCAATTTTTTAATTTCTTCACTTTTGATATGTACATGTCAATCAATTATTTTTTTAATTCCACCTATCTTCTTCAATATATTAATTCCATAGTAAATAATTCATAATGATTTGGACCAATCTCTTAATTTATTTAAGCATATCTTTAATAATATTGAAGTTTTCAAGTAGTGATTTTTCGGACAATTGTCCTACTTAGCAGGGGTGGTTACCACATCCTGCCGGAGTCCTTATTTAATCATGAATTAAAACATGTACTTCTAAAGAAGTAGAAGGATGTTATCATCCCTCTTTAACTTATAAAACTGCTATAATCAAAGCCCTGTTTTTCAGTATAACCTATAAAATAATTGTATATTGCCCATAGAATTGTTGTCAATATCATTACTAATAGGATATAGATCATTCCTATTTTTAATGCCAGAGTTATCGGAGCTTGCCATTCTAATGAAGATGGAATAAGAATATATGTTAATTCAGATAGTATCCATCCTAGAATTGTTATAGGTAAGATTAAAGCTCCAGATATACTTAAATATTTTGTTAAAGAATACAATGCAATTTTTGCTATTTCAATTTTGTATAGCTGTGATTTGTTGAAATTGCAGTTGTTCAATGTCATATCTTTTTCATTGAGAATATTTGACCTGGTCTTATAGTAATTGTCTTTGTAATCGCTATCAACAGGTGCAAAATTGTCTATAAACTCACAATCGGATAGATGTAATTTATTAACATTAAAGATTGTGCCACATATTTTCTGTGCACTGTTGTCTTTAAATAATGTATTCCTGATATCTGTAACGCCCTTATTGCTAATGCATCCGGCAATGTTTCTGGAATGATTGCCTGTAAATTCACAGTCTTCAATGTTTAGGGTGGCATTAGGCAGAACCTCTATTGCACCACCACCTTGTTTTACTTCATTAAATTTCCCATAGAAACATCCATTCTTGAATTTAATGTTTCGAAAAGTGACATTTTTACCAATAATCTGGAAGAATCTGGAAAGCTTCTTTGCATTAATCACATGATTTTGTCCATCTATGGTTAAATTATCTCTATTTATGATAATACCCTCTTTAAACTGATTTTTTTCATTATAATTCAGGACTATATCACAATCGAGAGTAATGACATTTGAATCACTATCGTTTATTAAATCTTCCAGATAATTAAAGTTTTTGGAAGAATTTGATGTATCATTTTTGTTTTTGACAGTGGCATTTTCAGTGGAGTCTATGAAGTTTTTCATACTCTCATCGTCAATTAATACCATGAAATTGTTATGAATAGCCTTATAATTCTTATTGAATCTTATATTGGATAGATTCAAAATTCCATTTACATTATCAACAAAAATATTATCTGAAGAATTATCAATTATCGTATCATTAATGTTGACAAATGAGCGATTTTCAATAAATACATCAGAATTCTTTGCAGAATCATTTTTTATAATGCATTCTTGAATATTTGCTGAAAAATCACCTATAGAATCAAAGTATATGATATTTCCCTTTTCATCGGCTAAGTTATCTTTGAAACTACAATTTGAAAATGTATTGCTATGATTTGACCAAAGAACTCCTCCATTCATACCTGATTGATTAGCGATAAACTCACAGTTAATACAATTTAGATAAGGATCATAGTCGACATTTTCAATAGTGTTCTCATAATAAATATAACCGGATAATGCACCACCATATATTTTGGAACTATTTTTTATGAATTTACAATCGTTTATCTTAATATCCGAATAACCATAACTGATAGCTCCACCATGTTCTGAAAAATTTTCCTCAATTATGCTGTTGCTAATAGTTAAGCTCCCATAACTGCTAATTGCTCCTCCATGGGAAGACTCATTGTTGGTTTTATTTTTCAATAGGCTGCTATTTATTATTTTTAGTGTTCCATTCCAATTACTGATGGATCCACCCTCAGATTGAGCAGTATTATCTAATAATCTACTGTCTGATATTTCAACAGTACCTTCTTCATTGTGGATAGCACCTCCGGAAGCAATTTCCGCATGGAGGATTCCCTTTTTACTTTCTGCAGTGTTATTTTGAAGTGTAACATCATTTAATATTAATTTACCGGTGTTGAATATGCATCCACCATTTTCGGTTGAATAACCGTTTTGAAGAGTTATATTTTCAATCGTCACGTTTTGAGCATTGACTTTAAATATTCGAGTTAGTTTTTGGGCATCAATGGTGTGTCCGTTACCATTTAATGTGAAATTATCCTCGGTTATTTCTATTCCTTCAGGAAAGATTTTCTTTTCTTCTTCCTCCATGATTATGTCATAATCTAATTTGATGGATTTCGTTTTTCCATTAATCAGCTGGTTTAGGTTCTTGAAATTTCCAGTACATGTTTTATTCATTTAAATACCTCCACTGCAGGTTTTTTATACTTTAATTAAGTAATTATTCTTATTTAATGCTTTTAATTTAATGATAATGGTGTTTAAGGATAAAATCCTAAAACATCCATATCCATCTGTTATCTAATAGTATGTTTTTTTCAATCAAACATGTCCATATATCTGTTTTCAAATCCGTGATTTTCCATATACTTATTTGTGAAGCGTCCTATTATAGCTAAAATTAATGATATTGCCATCGCAAATACGAAAACAATAATAAACAACATTATTATTTTCATAATGTATTCATTTGTGATAGTAGAAGGTAATACAAGGGATAGTAGTAATAGGATAGGAAAACCAATAGAAAATCCAAATATTGAAAATGCAAGTGGAATCATGAGGATTTTTAAAGATTTTACTATTCCTGTTCTAAGAAGTTCTATAAAGAAATACTTCGTATTCTTGAATTCGCATCTGTTAATCGTTATTTTTGATTTATTGACGATATTTCCTCTACTTTTTAAGTAATAATCATTTGAAGATGAATCGCTTGGTGCAAAGTTGTTTTCAAAAATGCAATCCTTCAAATTCAATATGTTGGAGTTGAATATGCTGCCACAGATTCTTTGAGCATAATTGTTTTTGAATATTGAATTATGGACGTTCATAATTCCTTTATTGTTAATACATCCTGCAAGATTATTTGAATCATTTTCAATAAATATACAATCATTAATAGTTACTGAAGCTGTTGGTAATGTATATATTGCTCCCCCACCTTCAGTGGTTTCATTAACTTTACTTTTAAAGTAGCATCCGTTTTTGAATTGAATATTTTTAAGCGTAATGTTTGTTCCATCAATCTTGAATATTCTGGATAATTTATTTGCATCAATGATGTGATTTTGTCCGTCTATGACTAAATTATTTCCATGTAATTCTATTCCCTCAGGATACTGGAATTTTTCACTTTCATGCATGTGGATATCACAGTCCAGAGTGACTATTTCGGAGTCACCATTTATTAAATCTTCCATATGTCTAAACCCATTATCGGGGTTGGAACTTTCATTTTTGTTTCTGATTACAGCGTTTTGAGTGGATTTTACATGGTTTGCAGTAACTTCATCGTCAAGCCATATGGTGCCGTTGTTCAAGATGGATTGCTTATCGTTTTCGAATGATATGTTGGATAGGTTTACTGTTCCATTTTGATTATCAATCACGTAATTATCAGAGATATTTCTGATATCCGTATCTTTGATGTTAAGTAATGAAGGATTTTTTATGTAAATATCACTATTTTCAGCAGATGAATTATCTATAAATGAATCATCTATATTTAATGGTATGTCCATTGGAGGTTCAAAATAGATAATGTTTCCCTCTTCTTCAGCAATGTTGTCCTTGAAGTTGCATCCAATGAAATTGATATTGTCATTGGTATATATTGCCCCATATTTATTTGAATGGTTATTGACAATATCACAGTCGACACAGGTATTGGACAGTATGTTATCGCTTTTTTTAGGCATGTAATTATCAGTTACGAGATTATTGATTGCAGCACCATTTTCTTGTGAGAAATTATCTTTGAATGAACATTTTTTCACATCTATTGTTGAATTTTCAGAATATATGGCTCCTCCATTTTTAGCAGAGTTGTTTTCCAATACAGAATCCCTAACTTTAACGATTCCCCCACTGATATTGTAAACTGATCCTCCAATGTCTTTGGCATTGTTGGAGGATAAGTGACAATTCTCTAAGGTAATAGAACAATTATTACTAATTGATCCACCGACTTTTCCGCTATTGTTGTTTAATATGGAATCTTTCACTGTCAATATCCCCGTGTTTCCAATTGCACCTCCGGATTCGGCGGTATTCTTTTCAAAAACACTGTCTGTAATTTCCATCTCTGCTTTGTGTTCGTTGTGAAGGGCTCCGGATATGCTTGCACTATTTTCCATAAATTTGCAATGGGCAATGCTTATTTTCTTTTGATTGTAGATGCTTCCGCCATTGAGTTCTGCATTATTTTTTTGCAGTAAAACATTAACTAATGTTAATTCACCATTGTTATTTATAGAACCACCATATTTCTCAGTAAATCCATTTTTTAAGGTAACGTTTGTGATTTTTACGTTTTCTCCGGTGATTTTAAATATCTGCGTCATCCCTTTAGCATCAATGGTGAACCCATTACCGTCTAATGTGAAGTCATTAACATCTATCCCTATTCCTTCCAGATATTCTTCTGCTTCAGCTTCTTCCAACACTACATTTCCATCAAGTGTCATTGTATTTTTCCCGCTATGAATCATATGGTCAATATCTGTGAAATTGTACTTCTTTGATTGATTTGTATTTGTAAGATCCTCTGATGGATTATTATTTAAGTTCACAGCATTACATGATGTTTTTCTTTCATTTTTAGTATTATTTGATTGAAATATTTTTTTGTTATTATTTGATTTCATGAAATCACAACCTTTAACACTAATTTTCATATTCGGTGTCGTATCATTGACTTACCGAATATTACTATTTTTTTTAGAAATTCAGAAAATTGATTTTCTTGGTACTATTTTTAGTCAATATCTTTTAATAAGCTATGAAAGAATTTTCTTTAGTCAGTATCAGTAATGGTCCGTAAAAAAAATATTTTTTAAAGAGTTTTAAATTCTTTTTTAACTAAATAATTATCGGTTAATTCCTTATTGATTGACAATAAAAATTTATTATTATTAATAATGATAAATTCTCCGTTAAATTTTCCATCTCTAAATTAAACAATGAGTAATAAGGAGAAAATTTTTTTTAA
Organism: Methanosphaera sp. BMS; assembly: GCF_003268005.1. Classification (NCBI taxonomy): domain Archaea; kingdom Methanobacteriati; phylum Methanobacteriota; class Methanobacteria; order Methanobacteriales; family Methanobacteriaceae; genus Methanosphaera; species Methanosphaera sp. BMS. The sequence continues at coordinate 256,292 of NZ_CP014213.1, forward strand.
ATTTACCCAAACCTTTATATACTAGTTTGGTTAAACAATTAATTCCAAAAGATGTGTGGAAATTATTCTGTCAAAAAATACTATATTTTAATAAACAAAAAATAATTTCTCAAATCTTTTAAAAAAAAATAAAATGGAGTGTCTAATTTGAAAAAAGATGAAAAAATCCTCATAATCACATTAGTATTCTTGGTAGCTGCTGTGTTAATCATAACAAAGATGCCGGGAGAAGGTAATGGAAATAGTTACATAAGCAAATTAGTAAATTACATCCGTAATACTCCATCTAAGACAGACCTTAGCATAGCTAGGACAATCATTCACGAAAAACCTCGAATCTCGATATAATTTGATAGTTTCATAAATTCACAATTTAACAGTAACAATCTCAAACAATCTCAACAACAATTCAATCAAATATTTACAAAGATTTTCTAAAACTTACCAAAAAAAGCATAAATTTACCAGTAACATCCAATACTTGCAAGTTTCTTAATCAAAAAATTATCGGATTGTTAAATTTAAAGTATAATAATGATTAATAATAAGTATTTAAAAACTTGAAATGATATGATTAAATTTTAGAACCATTTATGGAGGTATAAATATGCCAAAAGATTTAGGAAAAAATGAAAACGCACCTGATGACTTTAGAAGGTTAACGGATGAGGAATTTAATGAAATGATGGGTATGTTAAAGGCGTTGGCTGGTGAAACCAGATATCTTATACTTGAAGTACTTGCTAAAAATCTTAGGGATAATGCACGTAGATATCGTTCATTTAACTACTATGCCCTGACGGTAGATGAAATAAATACCCAATTAAATAAGGGATATTCAATTGCAACTATACAGGATCATTTAAATCAATTAATGACGGTAGGACTGATTGGTAGAGTCTGCGAAGGAAATAATAGGAGTTATGCCTATTATTTTAATATGTTTGCAATTGACTGCTTACTATTTGAAAAGCAGATATTTTTAGAAGAAATGCAGAGCTTCATGGTTTTGAGTGATAAAATCCACGAAAAAATGACGAAGTGGGATTGTGTTATAACTGTCTTTACAGGTATGGATAAAGGTGAAATGTTAACACTCAACAAAGATGAAACCGGATATATAGGAAAAAATGCCGCTTATAATCCGGATAAATATGGTTCAGAATCATTACTGCTTTCATCAACTTATAAATCAGTTACCGAACGACATATACCTCATCTGGAAGTATATTATAAGAATGATGAATGGTTTATGGTTGATAGATCAGAACATGGGACTTTCATATTCAATATGGAAGTAGAAAAGAACACTCCTGTAAAACTACCAAACAACACCTTTATTCAATTATCTAGAGGACCTACATCCGCAGTGTTATATGTCAGTTACAATTAACCTTTTTTTTATTATTTTTTTTACTAATTTTTTTTCATACTATTTCTAATCTATTAAATTAGGAAGGATTTGATCATTTATTGGATTGATTATTCAAACGACATTTTTCTTTAAAAATAAAAAAGAAAAATAAGAAAGTATGCTCTCTAATTAAAATAGAAGAGGCAATGAAAAATTTATTTAAACTATAATCTTCCATATATTGATAATTACTCTATTTTTAACGCGTATTTAACGATGTAAGTAGGTACTTGCACTCGAAAAACTATATATTCTTTCTAAACTAATAGTATAAGTAGGTGAGAAGAAGTATCCCACTAATAAAAAAAAATAAAAATAAAAAAGTATATGAATAGAAGAGATGATAAAAATGAAAAAATTAAATCTAAAAAATATATTGATTATGGCATTAGCCTTAATGGCAGTAACCTGCACAGTAGCAGCAGTAAGTGCTGATGACGTAAGTGCCGCTACAAACACTGTTCAAAGCGGAACATTAACCCTAAATGATATACAATTCAAAATACCAAACGGATTCACAGCAGTCGAAAGCGATCAAGACAACTCAGAAGCTGGTGATGCAGAACACATGGATGGAACACAAGTAGACACCGAAGTATCACAAGATTACATAAGTACAAATGGTGAAAAACTTGATATACAAGTAGGAAGCAGAGCAAACTCCAAAATAGATACATTAAACCTTCCAAATGCACAGAAAAAAACCATTGCAGGAAAAGATGGATTCTTCTGGACAGAAATGGATGATGGTAAAACAGAATATAAATTCGAATACCTACAGGACGGTAAAATAGTTAAAATAGTAACCAACAATGAAGATGTGATAAACCAAGTATTAGCATAAACACAAAAAAGTAAAAAAACAACACCCATGATATTAATGATTAAACTCCATTAAATGTGCATAAGTTAATAAAAAACTTATTAACTCCTTACTTCCTTTTTTTTAACAAGTAAATTCTTATTATAATCAAAAAAAATTATCTGATTTATAATTGTCTTATAAAATTCAAATCTTTCATTTAACTATGACCTAAATTTTATCTGCCAGATAATGGATTGATATTCTATATATGTAAGTTTATTGTCAACTCAGTTTAGTGGACAAATATAATTACTTTCAAATATTTTGCATACATCATCATTTTCGATAAAAAAATAAATGATTAAATTAAAATCATATTAAGTATCCACTTGAATATTTAATATCTTATTTAACTCATTATACCTTTTACGAATAGTGGCCTCACTTATATCCGCTATATCAGCGACATCATGCTGGCTCTTACGTTCACCGAGAAGATGACTGGCTATATATACTGCGGCTGCAGCTACACCTGTAGGATTACTACCGCTTATTAAACCATTTTCCCTGGCTTCAATGATTAAGTTTATTGCCTTGGCTTGAACTTCACCTGAGAGATTCATTTTGCTGGCAAATTTTGGAACATAATCCATTGGAGTGAAAATCGGAAGTTTTATGCCTAACTCCCTTGCAATGAATTTGTATGTTTTATTTATTTCTGGTTTGGTTAAACTTGAAACGCCGGCTATTTCATTAAGGGTTATTAATATTTTCCATCTTCTGCATGCTACAAATAATGAAGCGGCAACTACCCCTTCTATACTTCTTCCTCTAATCAGATCTTTTGCCTTGGCATTCCGATATATTACTGACGCTGATTCACGAATTGATCTTGGAAGCTCCAGTCGTGAAGACTCACGATCCATTTCACCGAGAGCGAATGCAAGGTTTCTTTCAGTAGCTCCACTGATTCTACTTTTACGCTGCCATTTTCTTAGCCTGTACCATTGTGCCCTGTTTTCTGTTGGAATTTCTCTTCCATAGCTGTCCTTGTTACGCCAGTCAATCATGGTGGACAATCCTTTATCGTGTATGGTGTAGGTAATTGGGGCACCTACTCTTGTAAGTTTGTCCCTCTGTTCGTGGTCATATGCTCTCCATTCAGGACCCATATCAACAATGTTGTCATCTAGTACTATTCCACATGCACCACACACAATTTCGCCATGTTCGGAATCATTTATCAAATGTGTGGATCCACATTCAGGACATTTGCTTTCCTTTTTCTCCATCTCCACAACGTCTTTTTTCATCTGTAGTTTTGTATTAATACCTCTTTCTTTTTCCAGTTCTGCTTCCAGTTTTCCGGAATCGGTATTGTCTATTTTGATTATTTCCTCAATGTCTAACTCGTTGTTTAACATAAAGTCTTGGTCCATGTCTTCATCCATCATGATATCTCTACTGTTTATTGTTGCTGTCATGAAATCACTCCTGTCATCGGTTGTATAGTCATTGTCATAGTTTATGGCATTTTTGATTTGGTTAGTAGTTTTGTAATCTTGTTCAGTGTCAAAGTTTCTTATTTCTCTTTTTTCCATAAATATCCTCTCCTACATAATATAATATCATTTTTTTTACCAACTGCATTGTTGTTTTTGTTAACTACAACTAATCCAACTTGTGGATTTTCATTTGAAGTACTATGTTTTAATTAGTACTTGTAATATGGCTGATATAGCCAATCATTTAAATTTGGTGTTTTTATTTTTCATGATTTTTTTTAAAATTTTTTTTTTAATTTTTAAACTATATCGAAGATATAATATATTTTTTAAGTAATATGAGATCATGTTTTTATTTATAAAATTTTTATATTTAAATAAATTGTAATTAATTGGATTTAAGAGTTTATTAATGGAGTTCATGTATTGATGATATTTTAATTGGGTGTTTAGTGGTAGTCTTCTATTTATTTTAATTATCATCTTTTATTTTCTGTTTTCATGAATAAAAATTGTATTTTGACTGTATATAGTTTAGTATTTAGTTATATATATACTTTTCGATAATTTTGAACAAGATTATTTGAATTTTTTTAATTATTTATTGATTTTTTTAAAGTATCTTCTTAAGTATAATCTACTGTGAAATTTCATTTCCATATGGTAATTTAACCTTGATTATATAAATAGGTTTTAAAGAAACTTCTTTAATGAAATAGGAGTTATGGATCTTTTTCGCACACAAAATAATGTAATGTATTCAATACTCCGTACACAGTTTAACTATAAAAATACTATTGTTGGAGTTGTAAAGTAAATTATATGTCCATAATTTAATAATTAAAAAATAAAATTATGGAGGTAGTATTTCTCTGTGATTAGTATGCAAATTAATCATCTGTTGTTATTTCTATATGATTAATGTGCGTAGTTAATTAAAGTAAAAATATCCATATATCTTCTATTGGTGAATATATATCTGCATAGTTGACAGTTTTGTATCCTGCATAATTATGCTTCCCTTCTTGTTATAAATTGTTCTCATGGGGTTTTCTTCTGTAATGTCTTCTTCATTTACAACTTCAATATCTGTCAAGGAGGTTATTCCTTTAATATTGTATATTGATTCACCCAAATAATCAGCATCATTGCATTTAAATACGGAGTTATTGACGTTAACGTGTCCTGAGTTAATTATAATTCCTCCTTTTCGATATGCCCTGTTGAAGCCAAACATGCTTTCATTGATATCTGTTTGTCCTGAATTGTATATTACTCCTCCATTAGGTTCTGCTATATTGTAATTGAATTTAGATTTGTTAACAACTATCATTCCACGGTTAGTTATTGTTCCACCACGGCCTCTTGTCTCATTTTTTTCTATTCTTGAGTCTGTGAGGGTGATGATTCCATTTTTCTGATTCTGTATTGCCCCTCCGGTAAAATTTGCTCTATTGGAAATGATGTCTATGTCATTGAGGTTTACTATTCCAGTTCCCTGATTGCTGATTGCTCCGCCTCGACCAGAAGTGATATTTTTTTCCAATATTGACTTTTCAACGTTCAATATTCCCCAATTCATTATTCCGCCACAACTATGACTTCCCGTATTTTGACATATAATACTGTCTTCAATAGCTAATTTAACATTACTCAAGTCAATATCCTCTTCAATATACTTTATATCATTTAATACTGAGCTTTTATGGGTGCGTCCTCCATTATGAATTGCACCTGCATCTTTCCAGGATATATTATCCTCTATAAGTGTACTTTTAACTGTTAATTCTCCCCAATTAAAGATTGCACCACCATCAGTTTGTGAATTGTTGTTTGTGAATTCGCTGTCTTCGATATCAATTTTTCCGCCAATATCATTGTATATTGCTCCACCATCCACATCTGCCATATTGTCCGTAAATGTACTGTTGTAGATTTTTATAGAACCCACATTCGCTATTGCCGCCCCACTATCCTCTGAATAACCATTCATAAAGGTCATGTTTTTGATTATGATTTCAGATCCGGTTACCTTGAATATTCTCGTCATGCCTTGAGCATCTATGCTATAACCATTTCCATCTATTACAATGGCATTTTTATCAAGTACTATTCCTTCAGAAAACCTCTCTTTTTCAACTTCTTCTAAAATGATATCATGTTCCAGTCGTATTTCTTTATTTTTTTGAATTAGCTGATTAAGGAATGTGAAATTATAAACATTATTTTCATTCATATTGCAAACCCTCACTTGAGTATCATATAAACTAGTTAATAGCTTATATTCTATTATGATATTATGATTAACAATATTCTTAAATATATTAAAGATTTTAATTTACTATAGTTATATATACATTTGATATGGGCATATGGGAGTATAATACTTTAAGTAAATGTTGTCATTTCATGTATTGTCTTCATAGGTATGAGTTATTTTCTGTCTTAGCATTTAATCAGAATATGTATAGCTGCTTGTCATTATCCTTAAATAGTATATTTTCAATATTAATATTGAATATAATATAGTTTTATAATGTTTAAAGATGTAACTTATTTTTTTGTTGTGGATATAATTGTATCTAGATGAATTCTACTTGTTCATATCATTTTGCCATATCCTTTGATGTTGTCATGAAAATAATGGTATATGGTTTGGCACAGTTTTCATCATCAAAGAAGAAAATGTGTTTATCAGGAATATGGTATTGTTTATACCATTATTCTTGATTGTTGTAGATTGCTTTGACAGTTGCACATTAATTGAACTTATCATGACGAGCTTCCATGCATTCCGGTGTTTCATCTAAACATAACATTAATTCGATGATTAATGAATCAAGAAGTACCAGTGTTGATATCTCAAAAGCAGTACCCATAACTATTAGGTTATCCTCATCAAATGAAAGTTCGTCCAGTCGTGTCTTTTCATCTTCGGAGCGTTTGATATCATTTAACTCATCAATGACTATGCTTTTGTCTGAGCGTTCATAAAGATTGTTATCTCTACATCCACACACCGCAAGTAGTCGCGTGTTGAACTCATCTTTAGTATCAACAAGTCTTTTAATCGAATTTCTTGTTCCGGATTTGGTTATGGCAATAACAACATCATCCTTTTTCAAAGCATTAACAATGCTTTCACCGATTACGCATACTTCAAAACCAAGGTGCATCAATCGCATAGCGAATGATTTGGCCACAAAGCCACTTCTACCTGTGCCAAATAGGAATACACGACTGTTCTTTTCTTTTGCATCCAGGAGTATGTCTCTGAATTCACATATCTCATCTTCCTGATTTTTAACGATAAGGTTTAAATTGCTGATGTTTCTTTCAATCTCTTTTAATGATAAATCCATAATATTCAAACAATTTTTGGACATAATTATTCCTCTTGTAAAGTAGTTTTCAAATTTTTCTTATGAATAAAAATTTTTTTTCTTGATATAATATTGGGACATGACTTTTTATATATGCTTTAAAGCAAGAAATTTATCTATTTGGAATCCCTCAATTATTCAAGTCATATTTTGTATTATCATTTGCTCATATAATAATGGATTTTATCAAAAAGGTTTTATTATGGGGTTTAATCTGGATTGAACTTTCTTTTAGGTATGTGTTTATCTATTTAAAAGTATTTAAAGAAAAAAAATAAAAATAGGGGTTTAATTATTATCTTTTAATTATGGCCACTCCGATAATGGCTATTAATGCTGTAGCTGCTATGGCTATTGGTATGGTGTTTGACTGATTTTTATTATGTTGTTTGCTATCTTGATTTGAGGTATCTGCATTTGCTTTGTCGTTTGTGGTTTTGTCATCACTTACATTGTTTTCATCGGTATTATTGTTATTGTTATTGCTTAGTTTCACTTTTTTGTCAATGTCCTTTTTTGTTATGTTTATTGCAGATATTACATGATTGTTAATTATTTTTCGAGTATTGGTATTTGATTTTATATTCCTGTTTTTATCATTGTCATTAACGTTGTCCTGATTATCGACAAACTGATTGTCACTTATTATTTCATTGGGGTTACTGCTTGAATCTGTATTTGGATTGATTGATTCTGAATCATTAAAGTCATCATCCGTAGTATTCACATCAGAAATATCTGATTCATTATCGGTAATTGTGGTATCGTTGGTGTTTGTGTTGTTTGTAGTGGTGTCTGTTGTATTTTGGTTATCTGGTAAAGTATCTGTGTTGTTTGTGTTTTCTGTTGTATTTGTATTGTTGGTTTGATTGCCATAATTTGTAGTGTTATTTACGTCTGTAATGTTTGATTCATTATCGGTAATTGTGGTATCGTTGGTGTTTGTGTTGTTTGTAGTGGTGTCTGTTATATTTTGGTTATCTGGTAAAATATTTGTGTTGTTTGTGTTTTCTGTTGTATTTGTAGTGTTGGTTTGATTGGTATAATCAGTGGTATCGTTTACGTCTGTAATGTTTGATTCACTGTCAGTTACATTGTCGGTGTCATTATCAGTTGCATTGCTTTCATCAGTAGTGTTACTGTCGGATATGTTTTCGTCTTCCTGATTGTCCAATTCACTTACAGTAAATGATGTTGTCATGGAATAATGTTTGATATATGGATTTCTATCATATGTTACAGTTAAATTGTATATACCTACATTCGGTGTGCATTCATAGCTAAAGAATCCATTTTCATCCGTATGTTCTATTGAAAATACATAATTGGATATATTTATGTTTACTTCATCATTAATTGCGTTATTATTGGTGTCTGTCAAGTGACCTGTTATGAAAACACTTTCACCAACGCTTATGTTTTTTATCTCGTCAAGTGTTATCACAGCTGATCTTGGATTGTATTGAACGTAATTTGTCTGATTATTTATCAATATTTCATCTATTTCTCCTTGAGAATCTATTATGAATGTATTTGAGTCTATACTGATACTTCCATTAATATCATCGGTAGAATAATCTGCTATTGTCTGATTAAATATGTACTCTCCGGGATAATCATATTCCAATACATCCGTAATATTCATGATTGTATTGTTTGACAATGTCATGGAAGCTCCATTATAGATTAACTTATCATACCTGTTATATCCGATGATGTTATTTTCAAGAGTTAAATTTGGTATACGTAGTATTTTGCCGCTTTCACCATCATAGATATAATTGGAGTATATGAGATAATCAGTACAGTTATTATCTTCAATTGTACAATCAATTATTGTCAGATTTTCATCATTATATGTAATGTAACCGGTATTATCCTTAAATATACAACCTTTAACTGTCATGTTTCCCATATTGTTAATGGAATTCATGCTGGATGCAGTGTTGTTTGAGAAGTTACAGTTTTCAACCAATGAATTGGCCGAACCACTTACTCCACTGTTATATAGGGCATAATTATTTTCAAAGCTGTTGTTTACACATATCACGTCTCCGGTATCGGAGTGTAACAGATAACCACATTGCTTATTGTTTGTAAATCTTGAATTGGTCACAGTTAATGAGCCTTCACTATAAACTACACCAAAAATGGATAATGTATCATTGAATAATGTGTTGTCTATATTTAAATCTCCATGGTTATATATGGCTGAACCGCTATGTGCAATGGTCTTTGTAAATACAGAGCCATTAACGTTAAGTGTCTTATAGTTGTGTATGTTTCCATGGTTGGTGTTTATCGCATAGAATAATTCATTTGTGCGATTGTAATTTTCATCAGTATACTCGCTAATGCCATTATCGATTAGTGTCTTGGTGATGTTGTCATATAAGGCCGTACTTTTTACCGTAACATTGTTTAAGTTTAAAGTTACATAATTTTCAATATGCTTATTTAACTCCAATGTCACGTTATTTAAAGTAACTTCAACTGCATTTGAAAATTTAAGATTATTAACGGTTAATTTATTATTGTTTCCATTTATAACCAAGTTTAAATATTCATTATTAATATCCTTATCAATTGTAACATCATCTTCCAAATCAATGCTGTGACTTTGATTTGATTGGATACTGTTTAGGTTTGATATAACATTATGCAGTTTATCACTCGTATCGACGCTATGGCTTTGAGTAACGGCTGAATCAGTATTGCCCGTATCCACGTCTACTTCTTGAATATCATCGGGATTAGTATCAATAACATTATCCGATGTATCGTCTGCAGCACTAACGCATGTTACTGAAATCATGAGCAACAATATTAATAAGATGTACTTTTTCATCGAATTTTCACCTCCATTACTATTAATAGAAAAAAAACATGAATAAATGTTTGTAGGATATGTTTTATATTTTTTACTAAATAACTTTTAATTAATTATCATAGACTTGAATCATGAAGATTTGCTTATTATTAATCTAAAAAGCGAAGGTATCCTATCCATTGATTATTAGATAAATTTGAAATATGATTTCCCATTACTAGAATCTTTTTTTTTAGAAAAAATATGATGGAGTATATATACTCTGAAAACTTTGAAATTTAACAGTATAATAAACAATCTCATACAAACAACTAATTTAGAGGTGAATATTATGATAAAGCCACAAGTTATTTTGCTATGATAAATAGTATAAACGGAACAAAAAATATCAGATATGTATAATTATCGTTTAGTTTTTCAAAATTTGAAGATTCAACAAAATAAAATAATTTTAAACCACTATGGGGGAATAATAAAGAAATGATTGCTAGCAGTCCTACAATATCACAGGATGACTTTAAAATTATTACAGATAAGATTTCTGCCTTAAACAATTATAACCGATGGAAAATATTGGAGATACTAAGAATGAATGAGAAAAACAGAGTTGATCAATTTAACAAGATCAAATATTATGCAATGAGTACAAATCAAATCAGGGACAAACTTGAAGAGAAAAAAATCTTCATAACAACACAAATGATTGGAAGACATTTGAAAGATTTGAGAGAAGCCGGCCTGGTTGATCGCATCAGGGTAAAACATTGTAAAGGGGATGCAAATTCACAATCACCGTGTTATGTATATTACATAACAACAGATGCATTCACTGATTTGTTGTTATTGGTAAATTTCTTTAGGGAGGATATAAACACTCTGGTTGATTTATATAAGTATACTAAAGAGTCAAAAATGCATAATGACTGTGTCATGACAGTATTTAATGGACAAGACAAGGGAAAAACGCTCGATATCAGTAAGGATGAGACTGCCTATATCGGTAGGATATCAGCTAACGGGCCCGATGACTGTTATTCTCCTGCATTGATTTTATCCAACAGTTACACTAAGGTATCAAGTATTATGGATCCTCATTTGAAGGTATATCATCAAAAAGGTAAATGGTACATCCTTGATGAATCCAGTGAAAATGAAACATACTGTTCCAATGAAAAATTACAGAAGGGTGTAGCCCGACAGCTTCCTAACAATTCAATTATTAAGTTATCCAAAGGAAAAGGATGTGCATTAATTTATTTCAACTATAATTAATCATTATCCTTTTTTTATTTTATTAATCATGAATTGCTAAAATTCAATAAAAAGTAATAAATCGGGAGTTAATACTCCTCTAAGATTTTTTCAGTGATAATTACGGCTGATTCAACCATCTTCGGACAAAACTCAGTAAACAGATTATTTTTCAGTGCATATTCAACACCCTCTTCTGTTGAAATGTCACAATTCAACAGGTCATTACAGATATATGATCCGTTTACCTCTTTAAATTCATCTAAAAATCTGTCACATACTTCATCAGACCTTAATTTACTTTCTTCATCATCCGCACGACTTTTACCGTACTTCAATCCCAGTACCATCAATGCACCGGTACATGCACCACATACTTCTCCCTTACGCATACCACCACCGAAACATCCGCCTATCTTCAATGCCTGTTCTTTCGTAACACCATACTCCTCGGAGAATGCTGCAAATACTGCCTGTGAACAGTGAAATTTCTCTTCAAAATACTTTAACGCCTCGCTACAATGACTCATATTTATACACCTACAATTAGTATTGATACTCCAATTATCTACTTGTTAATTATTATCTTTATTGTTTAAATATATTCTTTTATGCAATTTAAACAAAATAAATAATGGGAAAATAAATGTAAAATTCATTCAACAACAATTTCTTTACTTTTTTGACTAATAATTGTTCATATAAAGAGATTGCTTGTAAACCAAATCCTTTAATAGCTTTATATTGCAATAATGATATAACTAATAACATAAAATAGGAGAAAATGTAAAAATGAACAGAAAAATTACAATGATGTTCATAGTAACTACATTACTTTTGTTACTATTAGGTGTAGTAAATGCTAGTGAAGTATCAAATGATACTGCAGTTATCAGTGATACACAAGATATTAGTATTCATGATACACCCATTATGGATAACACAGTAAAAGATACTATAACAGAACAAAAAGAAAGTAAAGAAATAACAAAAGAATATAAAAATCAAAAAACGGCAAGTAAGACGTATGACGTATCAAACTTTGACTCATTGCATTCAGCATTGACTAGTGATGAATATGATACTGTGACGGTTAACATTAAATCAAATATAATACTTTCCAGTGACACAACCTTAAATGAAGATATAAAAACACTTACAATTAATGGTAATGGAAAAACAATAAATGGAAAAGATCAGTATCAATTTTTAGATATTGACTCCAACAGTAAAATAACCATAAAGAATATTGAAATAACTAACTGTTATGCAAGTAGTGGAGGAGCGATATCAAACTCTGAAGGTAATTTAACCATCATAAACTCAACATTAAACAACAATTATGCATATGATGATGGAGGAGCAATATATGACGATGAAGGAACTTTAACAATCATAAACTCCACACTAAACAATAACACTGCAAATGATGATGGGGGAGCAATATATAGTTATGGTACCGATTTGATTATTGGAAACACCACCCTCAAAAACAACAAGGCAAAATGGTATGGTGGAGCAATATGTTTTGAATCATACACTGTTTGGTTTACAACTACTCATTATGCTGGGGGAATGCCTATTGGTCAAACTAGAACATTAGTGTCACGTTTTGGTTCATTTGAATCAACAAATAACAAATATCTCAATAACACTGCGGGTAATGGTACTACTGGAAGTCGTGGAGGAGCAATTTACAATATATATTCAAATGAATCAAAAATAAAAAATGATTTGTTTGATAATAATGAGGCAGTATATGGTGGAGTGATTTTTAATACCGGAACTGGAGAAATTTCACTAACTAACAGCACATTTACAAACAATACGGCAGAAGAATTTGGAGGAGCAATACTTAATAATAACGGTACTATGTCAATTACAAAATCAGTATTAAACAATAATCATGCAGATATGTATGGTGGAGCAGTACGCAATTTTTATGGTAGGTTAAATATTACAGATTCAATTTTAAATAATAATTATGCAGAAGAACTTGGAGGTGCAATAATTAATGAGGCCGATTTACTTATTATTAACAGCACACTAAACAACAACTATGCAAATGATACTGGAGGCTCAATATTTAACTTTGGAGAGAATTTAACCATTAAAAAATGTACCTTTAACAATAATAGTGCAAATAGTACTGGAGGAGCAATATACAATGGAGAAATTTTAACAATTATAAACAGTACCTTTAACAATAATAGTGCAAATAATGGTGGAGCAATATACAATGCTGAAAACTTAACAATTACAAACAGTACACTAAAAAACAACATTGCAAACAGAAGCGGTGGAGCCATATACAGTATAAGTGATTATGTAACAATTAATGGTAATATGTTCCAAAGTAATAACGCTGGAAATGGGGCTGCTATATATAATAAACAAGAATATGAAGATGTTGGGGATATGGAGGATAATCCAGGGCCTTATGAGATTATAAATAATAAGTTTATAAATAACAATGCAACCAACAATGGAGGGGCAATATACAATGCCGCTAATAATGTGAATATAACTCAAAATACGTTTACAAACAATTATGCAAAAAATGGAACATCCATATACAACAATGGATCATATTATTGGTATACTGAAACAAGAGTAAATACAGGTTCAACCTATTTGTATTTCTATTCAGGAGCAGTCAGTGTAGCACCGGGAGAATCTTATCCTTGGAATGATTGTAAAGATTATGGGAACAATATTAACATAATTAATAATACATTTACAAATTCAGAAATAACACCAAAAACAATAATTAACACAAATGGTACAAACATCTCCATTATAAAAAATACATTCAATCAAACAATCCTAAATAATACTGGAAATGCAATATATAATAATGGATCTGAAGTTATAATAAAGGACAACATTAATAACACGTTTTCATTACCTAATATCATATATAATTCTGCATCAGAATCATCAATTACAGAGAATATATTCATTAATACAAAATTAATTCTTAATACAACAATCACAATCTCATCAAATAACACTAATCCAACGGTAAATGAGAAAATTAAACTGACATACACATTAAAAGATAACTTTAACAACACACTCTCAAATGAAAAGATTTCCACAAGCATTAATGGAAAAAGTTACAACATAACAACAAACAATAAAGGAATAGCAACACAGGAATACATACCAACAATTAGTGGAACACAAAAAATAACTGCAACATACAACGGAAATACAAACTACAATAAAAACACGACGGCAATCAACATAACAGTCAAGAAAATTAACACAAAATTAACGCTTACTGTATCTAACACTACACCGATAAACAATACTCCAATAAATGTCACGGCAACGTTAACGGATACAAACAATAAAAAGATTGCAAATCATAACATTACATTAAATATTGCTGGTAAAACATATAAAATAAAAACAAACAGTAATGGTATGGCAACACAGTCTTATACACCTGTAAAAGTTGAAACTCAGACAATTACGGCTACATATAAAGGAACTAATCAATACAATAACAGTACAGCATCAGCTAAGATAACAGTCAAGAAGATAAACACAAAACTAACGTTAAGTGTGTCAAATTCAACACCAGTTAACAACACGCCGATTACCATAACATCTACATTAACGGATGCAAACAATAAAAAGCTTGCAAGTCAGAACATTACATTAAACATTAACGGTAAATCATACACTTTAAAAACAAATGCTAATGGTGTGGTAACACAATCATACACTCCAACGAAGATTTCAACTCAGACAATTACAGCTGCATACAAAGGAAACAGCCAATACAATAACAGTACCGCAACAACAAAGATAACAGTTAAAAATAAGATTAACACAAAAACCACAACATCCACAGTAAAAGGAATCATAGGAGAAAAACTAACACTCAAGGCAACAGTAACTGATACAAGCAATAAAAAAATCAATGAAGGAAATCTAATCTTCAAATTAAATGGTGTGACAATCAAAGACAATGGTAAACTCACAGGCTCATCCAATCCACTTAAGGTTAAAGTAACCAATGGAGTAGCCACTGCTACAATAACACCTGACTTGGATATGAGAAATGCCGACAAGTTAACAGCATCATATATTGGTACAGCTATTTACAATGCTTCAGCTAGCAGTGCTGTTAAGATACAGGTATCTCAGAGAAATGCCAGCATTGTAGTAAGCAGTAATGTCAAAACAATAAAACAAGGACAGGTATTAACGTTAACAGCTAAGGTATACGATACCACAAACGGTAAAAAATCAACTAACCTTGCCAAGTTTGCTGATGAATTCGTATACTTTAAGGTAAACGGTATAACCCTCAAAGACTCAAAAGGAAATATGCTTAAGGTTAAAGTGGTCAACGGTACGGCAACCACCAAGTACACTATACCGCTGGGATTATCCGGTGTAACTGACGGTAAGACCATGACACCAAAAAATCACACAATACTTGCTGGTTTCTACAATAAAAACTACCAGGAAAATATCAGAAACACCAGTACATTCCAGGTTGAAAGATCAAACATCACCATTAGCATAGCTAATGCTACAGTAAACAATAAAACTCATAAACTATCACTAAAAGCAACTATTAAGGATTATCTTGGTAATATAGTAAGTGGTCCTAATAAGTGTGTGATTAAAATTAATGGAGTTAGCCTTAAAAATGGTACAGAACCGATGTATTACTATTCAACCAATGGAATACTAACCATTAAAAATATTGATATTCCTGCATACAATAAATATGCTAGTATAGAAATAGTAACACAGGATAGGCTGGCATATAAGAGTCAACGTAACACTACAAGTGTTATTAAGGTTGTTAAATAAACTTAATCTCCCCTAAACTCCTTTTTTTTTATTGAATTATATTTTGAGCAATAATATATTCAAATCTATTTTCCATGTCTTATTTTACACTTGCAATCAATGTCTGGGTTAAAAGTTAGTTTACCTGCATTAAAAAAGGTTTGAAGGGTGGTTATATGTTTATCACATCAAAGCTTTTTAAATCAAGCAGGTCAAATGTGAGCACATTAGGGCTTACGCATACCTCACCTATGCCTGTTATTAGCTTGTATGCTTCAAATGCCTCCATACATCCGATGATATTTGGTGTTGGACCTATTACCGGTGGCACTCCACTTGTTACCTTTTTAAGGCTTTGCAGGCATTCATCATCCAGTGGCCTGTTTTGTGATGGCAGGTTGAACATTTCCTCATAGCTTTTGGAGTCCGGAAGGAATACGCTTACCTGTCCGGATGTTGCATGTATTGCTCCGTGGATGAATGGGATTTTGTTTTCTCTGGCATATCTTGAGACTATTACTCTTGTAAGTACGTTGTCCAATGCGTCTATTACCACGTCGGAGTCATCTATTATTTCTGCTATGTTGTCTGTGTCTACATGTTCGTTGAATGAGGTTACCTTGACGTATGGGTTTATCAATCTTACCTTTTCCTTTGCCACGCTGCTTTTTGACAGTCCCAGTTTGTCTAGTGTTGAGAGTGATTGCCTGTTCAGGTTGGATAGATCGAATGCATCTTCATCTACCAGTCTAAGATGTCCTGCTCCCATTCTTGCCAGCATTTCTATGCATTCTCCACCGATTCCTCCACAGCCGATTACCGTTATCGTGGCTTTCTTGAATTTTTCCTGTTGTTTTTTATCCACTATACTCATTTGACGGGATGCTATTTCCCAGTATCCATCTCCAATGTATCTTGTTGGCATGTTTATCACCTTATTCTTCTTATTTTTCTAAGTATGTTTGTAAAGTCGTCATATGCTTGACTATAATTTTTGTAGTCATGTCCTTCTATTAGTCCATCCTTTCTTATAGTGATGTGTTCTGTTTTTATCTTTTCTTCATCATATTCGATGTATTTCATGTTTTCTATTGTTTTTTCTATGTTGATTTTATATGGCAGTTGGTATTTGAAGTTACCCTTGTCATAGTCCAACACAATCTCCTCAGTATCTTCAAGCTGCGTTAAGTTTAACAGAATCTTTTTGTATCCTTCACTTTTTAGTTTATCGTTAATCTCTTTATATTTATTGTCTGACATAATCCGGGATATGTCATCCACTTCAACTATAGCACTTGTATCTAAATTTCTAACCTTTACTACTTGACAGCCGGTTGCTTCTTTTACAATCTTTTCACATCTGTCAGTCTGATCTATCCGTTCGCGTGTAATTGGTGTATTCGTCTTTAGTCGTGTTGCAAGGCATGTCGTGTTTCTATGGTAGGGTATGTTGTTTTTTTCCAGGTATTCATGTATATCCCTGGATGTTAAACCCGCATCCATCAGTGGCGTTTTAAAGTCGTTGTCATATGTAACGAGTATTCCGGGTCTGTCCAGTGTCAGGTCGCTTAAATTGTTTCCGTCGATGATGTAATCATAGCCTTTTTTTTGGGCTGTTTCTTTGATTTTTTCATACATTAACTGTCGACATATGTAGCATCTGTCGCTACGGTTTTCTAGTATTTCCTCATTTTCATGGAAGTTTATGTTTATTATTTCATGTTCCACTTTAAGGTTGTCTATTGAACTCTTTACGTTTTCTATGAAGTTTTCGGCAAATAATCCGTTGTCTATTGTTACAAGCAGGGTCTTTTCGGCTACTTCGCTTGAGATATGTGCCAGTAATGTTGAATCGGATCCGGATGAATATGCAAGCAGCACTTTTTTGTCTTTCAATGCATTTTTTACTTTACTTATTTTTTCTTCTAGATTCATTTTATCCTTAATCTCTTGGTGTTTGTTTAAAATTTTAGGATTATGATTTTCATAGACATACTTTGTTATATAAAAGTATTTTTATGGTTATGTATTATTTATTTTTAATTATCTTAATTTTTTATTCACTTCTTCTTTACAGTATAGTTTATATAACATTAAATATATAACAATTGTTATAAAGATGTGATGATATGACAAAAATAGAATTAGACGGAAATAAAATTAATGAAAATGAAATTGAATACCTGAAAGAAAGCTTTGACTTGCCCGTTTTTGACGGTGATTATGAGGATATCTATCAATATCTGATAGGATTCTATTCAAAGACATTGATAACATTGAAAAATAGCAGTAATGTGGATAGTGACTTGATTGATGTCTTTGAAAGGGCATCCGACTATAATGAACTTGTCAAATTTGAAAAGTTGGATTAATGTCCTTTTTACTATTTGCCGGCTTCTTTTTTAGTTGTAGGATGGATTTATTTAATCATTCCTGATTATAGGGAAACTATTTATTACTTTTTTCATTCTTTCCTTTATTTTTTCTTGCGAAAGTTTATATATCATCATCAATATACTACTATTAACAAATATAACAATTGTTATATTATTATTTTTTATAATTCAATACAAAAGGAGGATAATAAAATGTGCGAAATATTCTGTTTAAACTCAAACAAACCACAGGAGATAAACAAATGTCTGGAATGCTTTTATAACCATTCCGAAAACCACCCACACGGATGGGGACTGGCAAACATGCAGCAGGGAAACATAATCATAGACAAGGAAGCCCAAAAAGCATCATGCAGCCAACACCTAAAGGACATACTCTCAAACCCACTTGTTAGCAAAAACGTATTTGCCCACATAAGACTGGCAACAGTCGGAGAGATAATATCACCAAACTGCCATCCATTCACGCAGATTGATGCAAACAACAGAACATGGATGCTCATACACAACGGCACCATATTCGATTATCCTCCACTCGACAAATATAAAAAAATAGAAAAAGGAGACACAGACTCCGAAAGAATACTATTATACATAATAGATAAGATAAACGAATTCGAAAAACAAAAACAGGCACCGGCAACGATAAAAGAAAGATTCAACATACTCTTAGAAATAGTAACCGACATATCCAAAAACAACAAGCTAAACTTGATGATACATGACGGAGACCTAACATATATACACTCCAACATGAAAGAAACCCTATACTACCTTAAGGGTGAAGACTACTTCATGGTAGCATCAACGCCAGTCAATGACGAAGAAGGATGGAAGCAAGTAGAATTAAACAAACTCTTTGCACTGGTGGACGGAAACATAATCTTCGAAAGTAAAGAACATGAAAACGAATTCATACAAACAAAGGAACATGAAGAATACCTCAATAAGTTTATCAATTCAATAAAGGAATAAAAAACATGACCGAAACAAAAAACCAAATACAGAAAAGAATATACAATCAATTCATAAAGCCCACAAAGGCCAAGAAAAACTACATAGGAATAGAACTGGAAATGCCCATAGTAAACCTTGAAAAAAAGGCAGTTGACTTCAACGTAATACACCATGCAACCGAAAAATTCAAGAAAGAATTCACAGACTTCAACAAGCCATCAAAGGATTATGAAGGAAACACCTACGCACTCAAAAATCCAAAAACATCTGACATACTCTGCTATGACTGCTCCTACAACAACATAGAATTTGCAATGGGACCCGAAAAGGATCTTCACACAATAAACGACCGCTTCAACGAGTATTATAACTACATGAAGGAATCACTCGAACAGGAAAATCATACGATAACGGGGATGGGAATAAATCCCTACAGAAAATATAACCATGAAATACCAATACCATCCGAAAGATACCTGATGCTCTACCATCACCTCAAATCATACAAAAACTACAAAAATCCCCCAATACAATTTCACAAATACCCGGAATACGGAATGTTCTCCTCGGCCTCCCAGGTACAACTGGATATACGGGAAGATGAACTGATAAAGGCGATAAACACATTTACAAAAATAGAGCCCATAAAGGCACTGCTATTTTCAAACTCACTGTTATATGAGGAAAATCATGATATAACATGCTACAGGGACATACTATGGGAATACTCAACACATGGAATAAATCCACACAACATAGGAATGTACGACCAAACGCTAAAGGACATACCCGAATTGATAAGCTACCTGGAATCATTAAACATGTACTGTGTAATGAGAAACGACTCCTACATAAACTTCCCATCAATACCACTCGATGAATACTACGCCAATGACGATATTGAAGGAGAAATATATCATGATGGAAAATATGAAAAAATAAACATAACACCATCACCCGATGACATAGAATACCTACGGCCATTCAAATTCATCAACCTCACATTCAGGGGTACAATAGAATTCAGAAGCATCTGCACACAACCGGTAGACGAATCAATGAGTGTAGCGGCATTCCACTTTGGATTAAAGGATAACCTTGATAAACTAAATCAGCTAATCGATAAATCCGGTCTATATGAAGAGTATACTCCATCAAGGCTAAGAAAGCTACTCATACAATATGAAATACCCGAATTTCTGGATGAAGACGAGTTATATGATTTATCCAGAAAAATCGTTGATTTGGCATCAGATGGGCTGAACACAAGGGGATTGGATGAAGAAAAGTTTTTAAAACCATTATATGACCGAATAAGACGAAGGACAAATCCGTCAAAAAATATAATAGATTCACTGAAAGCCAACAAAACAATAGAAGAATTAATAAAAGAGTACGGATAATAGGATAATTATAGACAAAAAAGGAATTAAATAAAATGACAAAAACTGATTACCCATCCGGTCCAACAACAAAGGCAAAAGTAAATTCAAGAGAATACAATGCAGAACTACTGGGAGAAAACAAACTGGGAAGTGTACATATACACGGACCATACGGAAACAACAACTCCAAAATAAAGATAGCCTGCCTAATAGGAATGCATCCCTATGAAAGCAAATCCCACAGGGCATTTTTTGAAACAATACATTCAAAAGATGAATCATTAAACTACAAATACTACATATACAACATCAACGTAACAAAGGAAGATACAAATGATGAGGGAAGAATGGATGGACAACTGCTTGCACAGGAATACGTGGCAAACCACATAATAAACGGTGGCTATGACTTCTTTGTAGATGTTCATTCAAACAAGGGAACACGAGGACCGGGAAAATATGAAATAACAAACTTCATATTCGCACCCGGATTTGACACAAAATCAGAACACTATATTCAAAAGATTCTCTCCACATGGAGTGACATAGAATACTACGCACCCGAATATCGTACAAGTCCATCCTATATCACAGAACCAACATCAGCTAGCGGCATAGCAACAATAGTATATGAAACATACTCCTACGAAGACATGCAAAAAACCCTGGATAATGCCGAAAGACTAATTGAAATAATAGATACCCTGGATTTTACACTTGCAATCGAAGACTAAAACCCCATAAAGCATACAACCTAACAAATATCTCAATGATGAACCCATTCAGGAAAGATTTCAAATAAGAATGATGAAAACTAATAATTAAAACGTGACAAGTTATTAATAAGTGGATATTGATAATAATAATTATGAGAACAAAAAACTTATTGATTATAGTCTTAATCATTCTAGCAGTAATAGGAGTCGCTGTTGGAGCATACTTCATGCTGACACCTCAAACGGAATACAAGAACGTTACAATAGACGGATTAACCTTTGAGGTAAAAAATGGCAGTGCCAATGTAACCAATGTGACGGCCAACTATTATATCTACAATGATACGGAAAACAACATAACAGTACTGTTATTTGACAGTGAAGGTATGGGATTAAATGACTTTGACGAGGCAACACAGTTTGCAGCAGTAAGGGACGCACTACAGATGAATAACCAAGCACAAAATGGCACCAATTACACATACAACTACACTCAAACAGTAAATCGCTATACCTATCTGACAAATTACACACACAAAAACCTATTTGTAATAACACAGGATAAAGGTGATATGGAACACATATTAAGCACCATTAAATTAGATGCCAATACCGGTAACAACACGACAGAAAATCAGACAAACAACACAACAACACAGTCATCATCCGGCAGCCAAAAATCCTCATCAGGCAGCCAAAAATCATCTTCACAAAGAGAAGAGGATAAGATAACACAGGATGGATGGAATCCAAAGGAACACGAGACATCCCGTGAAGATATGGGTGACGGATATGAAAAGGTACACTACGATGACGGATACTTCCGTGTTGTCCATAAAAAAAGTGGAAAAATAGAAACATATGGATATGGATGATAGTTAATCCATTATCCATACTCTTTTTTTGATTAATAATTATCATTTTTTTATCTTAGCATTTTTTTAATCAAATATCCCATTCACATTTTGGAATATTTAATAAATAAATTTAAATATAACTTATGCCAAAATATAATTTACTTATAAAATATAATGGGAGTTTGATTGCTATGGATGAAATAACAATATTAATAAATAAAACAAAGAAATATTTAACCAAATATGATTATGATAATGTATTAAAGCTATGTGATAAAATATTGGATATTGATTCAAGGTCAAGATTTGGATTGGAATTCAAAGCCATATCATTATATCGTAAAAACGATTATATTAACTCATTAAAACTATATGAAAAGCTAAATAGATTATATTATGAAGATGATGAAATATTATATAGTCTGATGCGATTGAACGATGAATTAGGTAACTATAAAAGTGCAAGAGAATATTCCAAAAAACTATGGAAGTTACATCACACTGATTCTCACTGCATTAAATACAAACATTTGTCCTTTAAGCTAAAGGACGTAAATAAACTGATAGAAAGGTTAACCAATAAAATAACCTCAATTGAGACGGAAGATAATCTTACATGTGCTTCAATTAAAAGATTGATTGTACTTTATGAGGAGAAGGCAGTTTATGAATATGTCAGTGGTGATTATGAAAAATCATTATCCGATTACCTGAAGGTTGTGGATTACCATAAGTCAATTCGCGATAGCATAGAATGCCATAAGGATAAAATAAACCGGTGGTATGAATTGCTCAGTGATAGCATAGATAAAACGGATGATAGCAAAGAAACGTTGGATATGCTATTTAATCTGGATGATACTATTAGCATATGGGTTGATAAACTTGAAACAATGAACGCATTCTCACAATTTGCCGAACCCCTGGTTTACTCATATGTTTTACTGGATAAATATCCTGATAATCTGGAATTACTGCAAGTAACTGCCATGATATCACGTTATAGTGATACGGATTATTCACGCGAATGCTATAAAAGGATAATCGAATTGGATGGCAAAAACAAGGATGCAATAATGACCTTATTGGATATAAACAAATCCTATTATCTAAAAGATGAATCATTAACTCTGATTAATTCCAAATTACACATCAATGAGTTAAAAGAGGAGTTACTGCTAAGAAAAATTGAATTGCTGGAAAGTATGACATTATATGATGAAGCATTAGAGGCATATGATGAATACTTGGCAATTGAAAAACCCGACGGATTAATCCATCATAAAAAAACAGTATTTGATAAAATCAGGTGTATGGAACAACAGGCAACAGATTATTTCATAGAAGGAAATCTTGATGAAGCATATGACATATTAAAAAAGTCAATAAAACATTCAATAACCTAACACCGGATTCCACTAGGATAAGTACCGATGAATGGATTATTGAAGACTGGTATCGTAATGTATTGGACAAGACTGTTAACAATACCTATGCTAACTCCCATGACTTCTTCAATGAATTATACACCATCAAAGGAAATACCATTGAGTTATGGATTGCCAAGATAAACTCATTACTTTCATGGAAACACTTTGGAAATCCAATACAACTATGTGACATCTTACTAACTTTTAATCCTGATAATCTTCAAATACAGCTAGCAAAAGCAGACATATACTACAGAACAAAAAGAATCGGCACGGCAATAGCCGCTTATGAAGAAATATTAAAAGAAAACCCTGATAACACAGAAGCATTAAACAGGAAATTCAATCTGCTTGTACGATTCCATAAATATAGACAGGCATATGTTCTTCTTAACTCGATGGAAATAACAATTAATGAGATACGATCCGACTTGGAAGACTTGGCAGATGCACTCTTTAACTCAAGAAAATACAAACAAGCACTGTACTGTTACAATATCCTCATGGAAAATGGCCGAAATATGCAAGTATACAAGAACATGAAAATCATATGGGATAAACTGGCAGATAAAGAAAGTCAGAATGCCAGTAAATTTTATCTTGACTGGATTGATGCCATTTGCTATAGACATAACGAGAATAAATGTCCAACATGTGGACAAAACTTAATACCAATAACCTACGGATATGTACAGGTTAATCCTGATGATGAAGACTTATATCTGGGCGGATGCTGTGTAAGTGATGACAGTCCAACCGATTATTGTAATAATTGTCAAAAAGAAATCAACATGGGAGTATATGGAATAAGGCTATCCGATGAGGATTATGGCATATATTCATATGCACGGGACAAGATCATATGGCTAACGAAATACCTTGAAAGATATCCGAAAAAGACAGTAAAACAACTGCAAAAAGAAGCATATATGATGTTCGGATTAGATAAAAAGGAATTTGCCACGTTCATTGAAAAACTGGAAGAAATTGAATATGTCACGGTGGATAAAAATCATGTAAAAATAGTTGATGGATATGATGAGTTTCATACCTTGTTTGTATGATGGAATTATTAAGAATATTATTGGTGGGATACCAAAACATTTGTTTTCAAGGTATCCTCCCATTTTAAATCATATTGGTTATTTGTTCTTAATTTTGGGTATTTATTTTCTTCGACATATTGATTTGTTGTATTCACAATTGAAACATCTGCTGTCATCACTGCACATGATGAAATTTCCATCTAATATTTTATCAACAGTATTGTTTATGGATTTTTCAACATCAGTAATGTTCAAATCAGTAATTGCTATAGGTATGGCTTGTGAATATTTAACGGAGTAAATCATGACTTCCTTGATATTGTATTTGTCGTATTCGGGTAGTTTTCTTATTGCCATCGCATAAGTAAATAATTGTTTATGGTATCTGTCTGTTAATATTTGGCTATTTCTCTCATTTGTGGTTTTAAAGTCGATAATTGTTATATCATCACTATTTTTATCTTTAACAATTAAATCTATTTTTCCTTCAAGATCATAATCATCATAGGTAATGGAAAATGGCACTTCTGAACCTATTATTTCATATTTGTCTTTGTTTTCATCCCAATAAGTGTATATTGATTGTTCTATCTCTTTAAATTCATCATTTTCATTGTTTTCTAGATTTTGATTAAATAACTTTACTTGTTCTATGATTTCTTTAATTTCTTCATTGCTTGTTACTTGTCCTTGTCCCTCTTTTTGATATCTGATTTGTTTTTGATGTATAAGGTTAAGTATTGTGTGGGCCACTTGTCCAAATGTCAATGCTTTATTTTTTGAATTTTTAAATTGGTAATTATATCTAAGATTATATTCCTGTGCACAGTTATCATACTCTGATAAATGGGTATAACTAAGTTTTAATCGTTCTTTTTCAGGTTCTTTTTCTTTAGCCTGTGTTTCTACCAAGTCATTATAATTATCTGTTATTTCTTGGTATCTGTCATCGTCTATTGTTGATTCCATTATTTTTGGTACATTTCCTTCGTTGTCTTTGATTGAAGATAATATCAGTATGTCCTCTGCTCTTGTCGTTGCAACATAGAATACTCTTTTTGCTTCCTTATTTTCTTCTTCGATTACATCATCTTCAGTAACTGTATCATTTTCTATATGGTACGCTTTTTGTTTATACTCAAGATATTCCAGTGGTGTGTAATATGTTGGACTACCATGGACGTAATTTTTTTCAGCTTCTACACAGATATCGGTATGTTTGGGGAATTTATCTTCCATGATTGATCCGATTATTACTACAGGAAATTCCAGTCCTTTGGATTTATGCACGGTCATAATCTGTACTTTGTCAATACTATCGGATTCGATTGTTGATGTGGCGTAGTTATCAAATTCCTGGAATATGAACCATAGCAATCCATTTATACTATACTTTGTAACTATTTCTTCATAATTTGATATTGTTTCTGTTATTTGTCCTAGGTTTCTGAGTATTCTTTCGTTGTCTTCTGTAGGATTTTCCAAACGGTTTTCTAGAATTCCGGAATATTGTAATATGTCATAATATATCTCTAGGATTGATGGTTTTTCATAGAATTCCGTATTTGCATCATATAATTTTTCTTTGATATTATATAAGTTTTCAAACAGGTCTAAATCATGTTTATTTGTTATGCCAAGTTCTTCTAAATCATTTCTTGTCTTGCTACTTAAATCGAATCTTTCAACTTTATTTAATACTTCCTCTACAATCTCATCATCCCTATTGAACACACCTTTAAATGTTTTCAATCTACTTGTCTTGCCAGTTAATTCTTTATAGACTTCCTTTTCTGCTTCCAATATATTTTCCTGGTATCTTTCTTCGATATCTGCAAGTATTTGACAGGTTGTGTCATCCAAGTTTAATATGTCCTGAACTTGACTGAATGCACTTAAGTTTAACCAATCCTTTTCCCAACTGCTTAAGATAATCTTGTCACTATCTTCTTTCATGTACCATAATAGGATTATCATGGCTTTAACTTCTGGATTACTCATAAGTGATTCATTTTCAGATAAATTATATGGGATATTGCAGTTGTTGAATGTTTCAAGTATCTCATTTATTCCTTTACTATATTTTACAGATGACATTAGAAGTGCAACATCACTGTATTGTTTAATCTTATCGGATTGACGTAGATGAAGAATTATTTTTGCTATTTTTTCTGCTTGAGTT
Organism: Methanosphaera sp. BMS; assembly: GCF_003268005.1. Classification (NCBI taxonomy): domain Archaea; kingdom Methanobacteriati; phylum Methanobacteriota; class Methanobacteria; order Methanobacteriales; family Methanobacteriaceae; genus Methanosphaera; species Methanosphaera sp. BMS. The sequence continues at coordinate 283,267 of NZ_CP014213.1, forward strand.
TTGTTATCATCATTTATTAAGTAATACACTCCTCCTTTATCTTCTCTATCGGGGATGAGATTTTTTTCAATTTCCCTATCATCACATATCAATTCTTCATTATACTCTACCACTTCCGGACATGACCTGAAATTAGTTGATAATTTTTTCACAGATGATTTGTGGGGATTGTTCTCTTTACTGATGTTATCTGCAAAGTCAGTGAAATATTTAGGTACACTGCCACGGAAAGCGTAAATACTCTGATCATCATCACCTACCACTGTAAAGCTATCCGAATATTTTGATAAAGCAGTAAATATGTTATTTTGTATAGGATCTATATCCTGATATTCATCTATCAATATATTTTTAAACCTGGAATTTTTAGCTATTGATTCATTATTCTTTAATATGTCCATTACTTTAACTTGTAAGTAATTAAAGTCATATGATGTTTCTTGCTCTAATAAATTAATGTATTCGGGATATGCCTTTGCTATTGCCAGGTATCTTGCATTGTATTGACTTTCCCTAAGTTCTTCATCGTTTCTTACTTCATCATATGGGTATTCAAAATCATCACCTTCACCACAACTGGCAATTAAATCCTTATATTCCTGTGATACTGGACGATTTTCTTGTATATATTCTACAAGTTCCGGAGTTTTCACGTTGAATGTGGTGTATTCATTGAATTTGTCTACTACGGCATGTAAGTTTTTACCACTCATATGTGCTTCTCTTGTAAAACCTAAATTCTTTTTATGCTTGCGTAGAAACATTAATTTACGTTCATTGTTGTTTTCACTTTCCAGAAGATTAATATCACTGCAACCATTTTCACTCAAAAAATTAATACAGAATGAGTGGATGGTATTTATAAACATCTTATTAACAGTGCCTTCGTCGATTTCATCATCTTTACTTAACCTTTGTCTTAATTGATCGGCAGCTTTTCTTGTGAATGTAATTACAAGTATGCTTTCTGGATTGACATTTTTTTCTCGTAGCAAATATTTGATTCTTTCTATTAATACGAAAGTTTTACCTGCACCGGGACCTGCACTAATCAGCAAGGATTTTCCATCGTATTTTACGGCATCTTTCTGTTCATCATTTAACTTTTTTTTAGGTATAACTTCAGACATTGTACTCACGTATATTAAAATAATTGTTTTATCTTTAGTTTTATATATGATGTTAACTTCGTATAAGTTTTTCATATTTTAATCCCTTGGATGTTTTGTTAAATTTTTATTATCAACAATTATGGGTAATCTATCTATCAGATTCTACTTTTTATTATCTTATAATCATGATTAATATTTCACATAGTTTGGAGTACAACCATCAAAATTTCACGGTCTATTTATTATTTCATTATGTTACCGATATACATTTGAATATTGCACTTGTTACATGTACATTATTCTTTGATGATGGATAATATCTATAAGAATTATTAGCATATAATTTCACATCTTGGATCATTTTGGAAATATTTTTTGAAGACAATATATTACATGTTATTGTTCTGTTGAGAAAACCCATAATTTTTGAAAAAATCAAAGAGAAATAATATGCAGTATAATGGTCTACTAAAATAGGAAAATTAAGTAAAAATTTATTTAAACAATATTATTATATAAATTAAGTATTACTCTATTTTTAATCCGTATTTAACGATGTAAGTAGGTACTTGCACTCGAAAAACTATATATTCTTTCTAAACTAATAGTATAAGTAGGTGAGAGAAGTATCCCACTTATAAAAAAAAATAAAAAATAGAAAATAGTTATTGATTTATTTTCAGATCTGTTATTGGTCTTTTTAGCACATCAAATCATTAAACCCTTACTTTTTAATTTCTTTCTTTTATGATTAATTATTTTTATATGATTTAATGTAAATGTTAAAATTATTGGATAAATTTTATTATTATCTAATGAATTAAATACTATGTTTGATATAACTATCATTATTCAAAAGATATTATTAAAATGGTGTTGTTCAAAATCTGGTTGAAAGATTTTGAAGTCACAATATTAGTCAAAACATTACATATAATACAAAAAAATGTACAATTGATTATGTTTTGTTTATTCTTATGTGTTTCTTGCTTAAATAAAGGTTTCCCTTCATAGTAGCACAAGCTAGCCCCAGGAACCCCCCGGTTAAAAGTTTTCATTATATATTCTTAATCCTTCCTCTTTGATATTCAAGGCCGCATTATAATCCCTGTCATGTACGGTTTTACATTTAGGACAAGTCCAAGTTCTATCATTTAATGTCAACTCTTTATTTTCATAGTGACAATTATGACATAATTTTGAACTGGGATACCATGCATCTATTCGGATTAATGTTCTACCATATCTATCTGCTTTGTATTGTAATTTGTTAAATAAGCTATTCCAACTTTTTGTTTGTATCTGTCTTGCAAGATTATGATTTTTCATCATACCTTCAATGTTTAATGATTCAATTACAATTACTTGGTTTTCTCTAATTAATCTGGTGGATAATTTATCGTATTCATCATTTATTATATTATGTATTCTTTTATATGTTTTACTTATTTTTATTTTGGTTTTTTTGTAGTTATTACTATCCTTTTTTTGTCTGGATAATTTCTTTTGTAAGAAAATGATATGATTTTGTAGTTTTATAATCCGTGGCGACTGATTAAATACTGTATTATCACTCATAACAACAGTGTTCTTTATTCCCACATCTAATCCAATAACATTTTCACTGGCAGGTAACCTTTCTACAGTCACATCAGTATATACTACAGATACATAATAATTACCTGTATGTTCTCGTGTAATGGTTGCTGATAAAATCCTGCCTTCCGGATGTAGTTTATTTTTAGCTTTCACCCATCCAACTTTAGGTAAACGAATCTCATCCCCATAAAAACGAATAGTATTCCCATTATTGACACTAGTATAACTTTTTTTATCATCTTTCTTACTCTTATAATGTGGAAATCCACCCCGTTTATCAAAAAACGCTTTGAAAGCTTCATCCAAATATTTAACTTCACGTTGCAACGCAGTAGAATCCACATCCCTAAGATAAGTATAATGAGTTTTATATTCCGATAAAACACGACAACACTCAACATAGCCATAATCAATACCCAACTGATCATACATAAAGATACGACCATCCAAGAAATAATTCCAAACCTTACGACAACATCCAAAAGTCTGATTAATCAAAACTTCCTGACTATCAGAAGGATACAAACGATAAACCACACCCATCATCAAAAAACAATCCACACTCCCTACATCATAAACACAACATCCAACAATAATTGAACGTTACGATAAATATATCATAACTAGTATATAAATGTTTCGATAAAACACGAAAAAACTAAAAAATAATACATAAAATAACATAAAAAATATAAACAATTCCAAAAAAAATATAACAAAAAATAATAAATATAAACAATCCTAAAAAAAATATTATACAAAAAAATATACATACATTACATGAGACAAATATAAACATATTTTTTTATAAAGAAATATCTTTTTCAACCACATTTTCAACAGCCACTTAAAATAAAATTTTTTAATAATTTATAAATGATTAGGAGTCAAAAGAATAAAATGTTAAATAAGAATGTATTCTATTTGTATTGGCTATTATTTTCTTGATTATTAGCGTATCTGCAGTATCAGCTGCAGGTGCATCCGTTGATGATGTAACATCATCTTCGGATATTTCACAAAATGCTGGGGGAGATTCTCTTAACACTCAAACGATTGTTAAAGATGAATCCAATTTGAAAACAGCAGGTGTGTCTGATAATTTTGAAAGTGATGTCAATGCAAATGATAAAATAGTAAAAGATGAGCAGAACATTAAAACTGCTCCAAAAACAATAGTAATTACTAATAGTACAATTGACAGCTATTTCGATTACAGTGAAGACAGTCTTGGTTTAAAAAGCGGTGTTTCTGCCGGTGATACATTGGATTTCCTGGGTAATATTGACCGGCCTGGTAAAACCCTTGTAATTGATAAGCCGGTGAATATAACAGCTTCCAAAGCTAACAGTCGTATTTATTTAAATACAACTGCTCAATCCATGTTTGGGGATGATGATATTCCATGTTTCATGGTTACCAAAGGTGGATCATACTCAAATATCAGTGGTATATTCCTTTACAATACACAGCTTTATGTTAAAAATGCAAATCATATAAAAATAAACAATATTTCTACACAAGTACAAAATCAGAGAGTAGGTAGTGGTGTGGGTCAAACTTCAATCAGGGACAACTCATCATATATTATAGTTGAAAACTCCACGTTCACAACCGAAAACAATGGTGGAAGTAGTAATTTTGTATTGGCATGGGCAAGTCACTGTACTATCCGAAACAATGTTGTAAGAGGTATTGGAGAGGTGGGTAATTTAATATACCTGACAACATATAACGTTGAGGGTGTAAATGAAAATATAACATCATCAAATACATTAAATTCCCACAATTTAATAGACAACAATACAATATATGGACCAGCAAACCCATCTTCCATACGTTGGGGAATTGTAATCTGTGGTAAGGAGAATATTGTATCAAACAATAAAATCTACTACAACGGTACAGGTATTACACAACAGTATATGGCAGATGGAAGACCACAAAGTATTGACACAACAATCATAAACAATGAATTATATGGTTGTAAGTTATATTGTCCTGAAGGCGGAATAGTATATAACAACACAGTTCAAGGTGAGTTAGTACCTGCAGCTAATGCTCAGATATACAATAATACAGCAAATTCCCTTACTTTATCATCCAATATGACATTTGCAAACAATACAATTAACGGTAATGTAACAATACCACCAAATACAAAGAACATAACATTGTCAAATTGTACAATAAACGGTAATGTATCCGTAAAAACGGGTGATTCTTCAAGCTCTATTCCTGCAAACATTACCCTGGAAAACTTACAAATCAATGGTGCAATCACTCTAACCAGTAAAGAAGGTGCAGTAGATACATTAACAGTTAAAAACAATAACATCACCGATGGAATATACTTATCCAGTAAAAGAAACAATCAAATAAAAAACGTGCTAATAGAAAACAATAACATCACTAGCAATGCTGATTATGCTCTTATAATTAATAAAACAGTAACAAATGTGACTATACAGTATAATTATTTAAGATCAGCTAATGGTGAGGGTATTAATGCTATATCCATAACATCCACGGATACAGATTCAATTATCATTAGAGATAACCCTTCTTCTCTATCAGATAACAATGTGAATATTCAATTAAGTGATACTGAATTAATTCCGGGGAAAACTACTGTGTTTACCGTGCAATTGTTTGATAATAAATTTAATAAGATAAATGTTGGAAAAGTGGTATTTAAAATCAATGGTAAAACAGTTAAAGATGCCAATGGTAAAGTTATCTATGCAAAAGTAGTTAATGGAACAGCAAGTGTTGCTTATGATGTTCCAAAAACTTTTGTAGATAAAAATGTAACTATCCTTGTTAAATATGTGGGATCTTCCAAATATAATTCTACACAAATCGAAAAAACTGTTTATATTGATAAAAAAGAAGTGAAATTGAATGTTGAGATTAATGATAATGTTCAAGAAACTTCAGTAATATCCTTAAAAGCAACTATTGAAAGTCTTGACAATTATACTGTTAATGAAGGTATAATAATATTTAAAATAGATGGTAAAACAGTTAAAGATGCCAATGGTAAAGTTATCTATGTAAAAATAGTTAATGGAGTGGCATCAATTGAAAATTATGATATATCTTCATTAAAAATAGGTACTCATGAAATTTATGCAATATATAATTCAATGTTATATGGAAAAATAGAATCCACTGCAACAAGTTTCAATGTAACAATTTAATAAAATTACCTTTTTTTTTATTTTTTTAAATAAAATCCTACACTATATTCTCTTATTTTAATCCTAATTACTTATGTAAATTTAGATATATAATTGAAAAAGGGATAAAGTAATGTTTTTTAAAAAAAATAAGGGGTTTATTTCATTTTATGATCAACATTATCTCCATGATAATCATAATAATGACCATTTTTATAAGTTACGGCACGTTTGTATTTACCATTCATCACAACCCAATTTCCACTATCATCTGGTGGTGCTAAAGTATTTCCTTTTGAATCTAATATGGAACTTCCTTCACCTGATGCCCGTGAAGATTGTTTGCTAGTTGATGATTTTTTAGTAGAACTTTGTATTGGTTTTTGACTATTTTTACTATCATTAATAGATGAATTATTGCTATCATTTTGGGTGCTATTGGTATTGTTTACACTTATGTTTTCCACGGATGTATTATTAGATTTGTTTTCTACATTTTTATTGAAATAATTACTTCCCATTATAAAAATCGTTAATAATAGAAGTATGACTATAATTATTATTGTTATCATCCTTTTATTTCTTATATAAATCACCTTTTAGTATGTCACATTTTTTGAATAGACTATTTGATCATGTTTTAAATCTTTAACTACTATTTCTGCTTTTATAGGCATTTTTGCATCCTTTTGACCATAATAATGTGAATCTAGTTGATATGTCTGGTTTTTCTTGATTTCACTTTTAATTCCGCTATCATAAGTTTCACTTATTTGAGTTCCAAGTTCATCATACCAATATGTTTTAACGGAAACACTATCAAATGTCTCGGAAGAAGTTAATTTACCGGTTATATTGACTTGGGGGTATCCATATTCTGATGTAGTTACAGCATTCAAATCAGTTATATTTATAGCATTAGCCCGGTCATTTACTTCCATGTCCGATACAACAGTAATGGATAAAGATAACAATATTATCAATATTAATGAGACAATTGGAATAAGTTTTAAGTTCTTTTCAGGAACTTTTTTTATTTCTTTAGGTTCATCTCCAAAAAAATGACTATCTGAGTCTATCAAATTTGTATTATCCGATTTATCTTTCTCATAATAAGCTAAAATTAACGCTAAAGCAAAGAAAACAAATGGGTAAATCCCTGTATAATGGCCCAATATCAATCCTATAATGGCAATAATATATAATGCAAGAGTAATTTTATAATCCTTATTAAATAGAATAATTCCTAATACTGCTATCAAACTAGCGACTATTATTGCAATTATTTTTAAGAGGTAACTATTTGTAATTTGATTAAAACTTAATGAGATGATTATTGATCGGAATATAAATATAATACCTATGATTATTGCAAGATAATTTAAATTATATCTTTTAAAATCGCTGACTTCCATATTAAACCTCCTAATTTTTTTTAATATAATTATAGTATATAACATTTTGAATATAAATAATTAATCTTAAAATAGATGAAGCAAAATAAATAACCAATAAATAAGTTGTCTTTAAAAAAAGTTATATGATGAAGATTAAGTCTCTCCACCATTATAATCATATGGTTCATACATTTTGACCCATTCTTTAGCTATTGGATTATATCTATATCCATCATACCATAACGATTTTTCTTCATCAGTTTTTTTACGGTATGTCGCGGTTACTTTTAATGGAGTATAACCGGATATCAATTCATGTGATAAGTATTCTTCTGAAAAATCTGTAAACTCTCTTGCGATTATATTTCCATTAGAATTCTTGAAATAGAACGTCGCATTTAACAGTAGATTCTGTGCTTGACCATCTATGCCCATATAGATGTCCTCAACATATACATATGCTCCTTGTGGCCATTGCCAGTCTGGTCTATATTCATAAAATGATCCGAATCTATCAGTATAAACAAGTATTTCATCAGATTTATCTTTATAGAAGTTTAATGTTAGGTTATATGTCTTCATTACAGTAAATGTATTTGAATTGGTACTTGTCAGATAGTTTTCATTTCCGGTTACAGTTGCTTCGACAGTATTTGTTCCGACTTTGGTGGTTTTATAGTTGAAAGTGTAATAACCATATTTATCTGTTTTTAAGTTGAATCGTTCGTTATTTATTTTGATTGTAATGTTGGCGTTTGCTATCATATTGTTTCTATCATTCATAACTCCACCGGATACTGTAATATATTCTCCTAATGATATGATATCTGGGAATGAATCTATAAATACAGATGATTCTCTCTTAAATACAGTGAATGTTTTTGATTTACTCACAGGGTTGTAGTATTCTGTTCCATTAAATTTGACTGTTATGTTGTTTTGTCCTGCCTTTTTTGTACAATAGATGTAGTGAAACTCTCCATATTCATCTGTTCGTGTGTAGTATGTTTCACCGTTGATGTTTAATATAACTCTAGTTAGTTTAAGTCTATTGTTGTCTTTATCTCCTAGATATCCATCAATTTCAGTATTTTCATCATAGTTTACATTCTTTACGGTATAATCTATTGTTGTAGGCATGTGTATAACCGTGAATGTTGTTTTATTGCTTGTTTGAAGGTAATTGCTGTCTCCATCAAACGTTACTGTAATGCTATTGGTTGCTACTTTGTTTGTCTTATTTGAATATTTGAAATTTCCTTGGTTATCCGTATTGATTTTAATTGTTGCTCCGTTGAAGTTAACCGTGAGTGTTTTGTTGTTTAACACTTCATTTGATTTGCCTATAATTTTACCTGTAAGAGTTACATTCTTATTAAATTCTACTTTATCTATGGAATCCAGTTTTATCTGTGTGTCTTGTTTTATTATGTTGAATCTATTTGTGGTATTTCTACCGCTTTTGTATGCTAGTCTGTCCTGTGTTACAACTTCAAGTGTGTTGTATTTGTCCTGTAATGGTAATGGGGTATTTTTTATGTTTAGTTTTCCATTTGTCGAGTAGTAGTACATTGCTTGTGTTCCATTTTTTAGGCTTACTCCATTTATTTTAATTATGCACTTGTTTGGCCCTGATACATAGTTTCCAAGGTAATCCCTGATTGATGTGTTAAGGGAGAGTTGATGTTTTTTGTTGTCGATTGTCACGTTGTCTATCGTGATTGTTATTGGTGATCTTTCAACCTGGAATGTACTGGTGTTTCTTATGTTTTCCTGATAGTTTTTATTGTAGAATCCAGCGAGTATAGTATGATTTTTAGGTGTTAATGTCTGTGCATCTGTTACTCCTGATAATCCAAGTGGTATTGTGTAATTTGTTATGGCTACTCCATTGGTGACTTTTGTTTTCAGTACTTCGCCCGTGGAGTTTTTAAGCGTTAATCCGTTTACTTTAAAGTATACGTATTCGTCCTCGAATGGGATTAGCTTTGTAGTTTTTTGATTGTTTGTAATGTCATAGATCTGTGCCTTAAGCGTTAGCTTTTGTCCCTGTTTTATTGTCTTTACATTGCTTGATACGATTATGGATGCATCTCTTTGCTTGATTTGTACTTTGGCTGTGTTGCTGCGTGAAGAATCATATGTATTTGTACCTGAGTATACTGCCGTTAGGTTCTGTGCATATCTCATACTTAGGTCTGCTGTTACGTTGACTGTTGCTAAGCCCTTTATCACATTTACCTTGAGTGGATTATCGGAGCCAGTTAACTTTTTATTGTCTTTAAGTGTTAATCCGTTTAATTTAAACAGTACATATCCCTCGTTGACTTTTTTGTTATTTGAATCATATACCTTTGCATTTAATTCAAGTGTTTCACCTATTGTACCATTGTTTTTTGTTACTGTTGTTTTTGTAGGAGTTTTTATCTCTTCTTTTTTATTAGTTTTATATTCCTTTGTCATATCGTGTTCTAAATGATTATCAGCGTCTTTTATGACTTCTGATGTTGGGATATCATTGGATATTTCACTGGCATATGAAATGCCTGTTAATATGACTATTAGTATTGTAAATAGGAATATTTTGTGAATAATTTTCATTTTGATTTTTCACCACCTCTTTTTCTTGTATAAATTATATATGCATAGCTTATATTTATATTGATGTTACAATCTTATTTTTCTTTATTATTCTTTATTTTGGATTTTTATTTAAATCCATTGGATTAAAACATGAGTTTTTTTTCATGGGATAAATTTAAAGTATATGTCTTTTGTCACGTATTAAGCTTTTTTATCTAAGAACTTTCGTTATTGTTGTTATTTTGCTTCTATGATATTTTATTATATGTTATATTGGTTATTTAACTGTATACTCTAATTTAATTGATATATGATTCTATATTGGATTGAAAACTGCTCTAAAAATGCATGTCTGTCTAGGAGTATATGATTTATCTATGCCGCTGATAAAGGAGCAGCACTATACTCTAATGGTAAGTTTTTCAGATACTCAAACAACATATTCACAAATAACCAGGCAAAAACAGGCCAAAGCGTATGTGTCGAAGGACCATATTACAGTTTATTCAGTGGATGGGACAATAACACCTATGAAAACAATTCATATTTAGACTATGGTGGAAATGCAGATTATACAATAAAACCTCATATTATAAGAGGTATGATAAAAATAGTTTCAATAAATCCTATCAAAAGTCCAAATAAAAAAACCATAATAACAAGCAACAACAAAGAAATACCAATAACAAACAACCAACTAACCCTTGGAGTACTAAACCAGATATTCAACCAAAACTTCACAAATGGACACCTACTTGTCTACATTGATGGAAAACTAGTCTTCAACGCTACAACAACAGACGACCTATCACAACTAATCTACAACCTACTTGATTTGTTAAGTGGAAATCATGAAATCAAGGTAGAATTCACTGATAATGAAAATCAGACAAACACTTTCAAGGAAAATATTAATATAGAATAATAATTCTTTTATTAATTCATTCCCCTCTTTTTTTTGATTTTTAATAGTGTGTGAGGCAATTATGAGAGTTTAACATAATCATCCCGATTATCCACAGAAAATTTTATTATTATCTTTCTAATTTTTAATTTAAATCTATTAATATTTTATATTATCTTTTTATTTATCTTCTTGTATTTAATTATCATTTTTTTTAATATAATAGAGTGTTCGAAATTCAATCCAACAAACAAAACTTTATTTCCAGTATAAGTAAAAATTTTGACTTGTTTTTTTTAATTTAAATGCTATTTTTCACTAAATATTAAGGTGTATAATTGTCATATAGTTTCTTAGTATTTGTAACTATCTTTGTATATATTGTTATTATCCTCATAACAGTACTTTTTATTTTTTGTTATTATTATTTTAATATAATTTTTTTTAATAATAATTTTTAAATAGTTGGAATTATATAATATAAGTAATTAAAGTATAGGTGGGTATGTGTTATGGTAATGACAAAAATAAGTAAAGGTTATAAAATAACTATTCCACGTGTTATTCGTCGTGAATTAAACATTAGTGAAGTTGATAACATTGAATGGAAAATTAATGAAAATATGAATATTGAATTAATTCCACATAAAAAGAAGTCAATGATGGATTTAATAGGGATAATAAGTGATGAAGAGTTGGATGCTGTAGAATCCTGTGAAAAAGCATCAAAAGGAGAATTATAACAAATGATACTGGTTGATAGCAATTATATGATAGCTTTAATGAATAATAAAGAAAAAAATCATAAAAGGGCAGTAGAATTAGCATCCAGAGTAGATAACGATGAAAAAGTAATGCCAATATTAATGTTGTCTGAAGCTGTAACAAGTATAGGAAGTCGAAAAAAAGGTAAAGAAGCTAAATTATTATATGATACATTGATTGATAATTTTGAAATATATTTTCCAACATTTAATGAAATAAATACTGCAATGCAGTGTGTACTTAAATATGATGGTACATTAGCTTTAGCCGACTGTTTAGCTATACTTATTATGAAAAAAAGAGGAATAACTGAAATAGTTTCATTTGATGATGATTTTGATAAAGTAGAAGGAATTGTACGAATTCATTAACAGATCCTTTCTCTTTCTTATGCAACAAGTATTGTCTTTAATTTCGTTCTCATTTAATTCTTATTTAATTAGTCTCCATACTTGTTCAATTGGATTTAAATGTGGTGAACGGATGGATAAAAAAGTTAAATCAATATTTAATATTTTTGCAATTCTTGCTATGAATTTGGATTTATGTGGTTTAAAATTATCTAAAACTAATTTTTATGGTTTTTTAAGCTTTTAATTTCTTTTGATTTTTAAATTCATGTAATAGCAGTTCTATTATTTGTCCATCTTTGTTTCTTCTTTTAGTTATATTGCTCAACAGTTGGTTTTTACAGTTTTTTCTAATTTTATCTGCTAATTTGTCGGTAGTATCATTTTTGTTGTAACGTTTAATACATTGATTTTAGTTTTTCCTGCCGTATCTAATAATATCTTAAAAGAAGTAATAAAATTTATCATTTTAGTTTGCTAATATACTATAATTTAATATTTTTTTGGATAGATTTGCATGTTCTCTATCCTTTTTGCTATTTACAGTTTTTTGTGGGAACGTTTTGGTTTTGTGGGTTCAAAATAGGATATATGTTTGTGGGAACAATACTGATTTGTATGTACAAAATATTTAAATGTGTTCTTCTAACTGTTATATGCCTGTATATGTGTTAAATATTTATTCAGATACTCCTGATGATTTTACTGTTTACAATACAATATCACCCAGTATATACTATCTTATCGACACTACTAAAGATATTAAAAATACGTATCCTGGAAACTAAAAGAACAAGCAAATAATAAGACAATAATTATTTCAATTAAAATGATGAACAAACAATTAATTATGGAATAAGTATCATAAACAAGATATGATATATTTAGGAGTGTTTCACATTATCAGAATACCAAAAAAAGGGTAAAAAATGGGGGGATAAGTTAATTTGCCACTCTGATAGTAGTGGTAGTGTTACGCTGGCTTTTATATGCCAGTCTGTCCTGTGTTACTATCTCGATTGTCTTATAGTTATTGTATGCAGGTATGTCAATGTTGTTAATCTTCAGGATACCATTGGTTGAATAGAAATATAATGGCTGAGTAGCATTTTTAAGGCTTACACCATTTATTTTAACCACGCACTTGTTGGGACCTGCCACAATGTTGCCTAGATAATCCTTGATGGTAGCAGTAAGTGACAGTTTGTGTGTCTTGTTGTTTACCGTGGCATTTGCTATCGTTATGGTGATATTTGACCTTTCAACCTGGAAAGTGGATGTGTTTCTTATGTCCTCGACATAATTCTTGTTGTAGAAACCTGCCAGTATGCTATGATTCTTAGGTGTCATGGTCTTGCCGTCGGTTACACCGGATAATCCAAGCGGTACAATGTAGTTTAAAGTTGCAACGCCATTTACTATTTTTGCCTTAAGCATGTTGCCTTTGGAGTCCTTTAATGTGATACCGTTTACCTTGAAGTAGACGAATTCATCCGCATATTTGACGATATTGGTACTTCGTGTACCGCCGGTTGTGTCATAAATCTGTGCTTTAAGTATTAATGTCTGTCCCTGCTTTATAGTTTTAACGTTACTTGATACTACTATCATGGCAGTTCTTGGCTTAATCTGTGCTTTTGCCTGACCGCTATCGGATTTGGCATAAAGTGTTGATCCGACATAGCTGGCTGTTATCTGTGAGATACTTTTCATGCTTATATCGGCTGTTATAGTGGTTGTAGCAACCCCATTTGACACGTATACCTTAAGCGGATTGTTTGAACCGGTAAGCTTGCCGTTATCTTTGATTGTAACGCCGTTTAGCTTGAAGATTACATTACCACCCTCAACGTTGGTGTTGGCATTGTCCTTCACGGTCGCCTTAAGGGTAATCCTGTCACCTATAAATCCGCTTACCGCTTGAACTGTTGTGGTCGTACTTACAGCTTTAAGGCTATCTTCAAATCTGTTGTTTGTAATTACACCATTGTTTCCGTTATTTTCTATCGTGGATGGATACCTGGTTCCATAGTAGTTGACGTTACCGCTTGAGGTTACGCCTCTGCCATAGTTGTTGACGTTGTAACCTACATCACTGGATGGGTTGGCCGTGAAGTTATTGTATCTGATTTTGAAATTGTTGCCGTCATTGTATATTGCCGAACCGCTTTCTGCCCTGTTTTTAATGAATTTATTATAGCATACATCAACTGATGAACTGTTGATATATATTGCTCCTCCAATGTTTGCAAGGTTATTGTTGAATGTGTTAAGTCTTATGGTGGTATTTTTGGCATTTTCTATTGATATTGCTCCTCCATATCCATCATATTCATTGGCATTGTTTGACTCGAATACGTTGCTTGAGATGACCGTGTTTGCACTGTTATACAGGCATATTGCACCACCCTTGTATGCTCCGAGGCTCTTTTTAAACAGGTTGTTTGTAGCTGTCAGGCTTCCTTCGCTTTGAATTATTCCACCCCAGCCGAGCACTTCATTATTGTACGTTTTGGAATTGACGATTGTCAGGGTACCCTTGTTGTATATTATGGCGTCTCCACATGCATTATCTGTTATTGAACAGTTGTTTATGGTTGTCTTGTAATTGTTTGCTATCAGTGAATCTTCAAAGAATTTGTTGTTGGTTATCAATGAATTTGCAATGGATAGTTCTGCTTGATTGGCCCTGTTATAAATTATAATTCCATGGCCTTCGGCGTAGTTGTTGTTGAATTCACAGTTGTTGATGGTGGCCTTCTGCAGGTTAAGTATTGCCGCACTGGCGCGTGCTTCATTGTTTTTAAATATTGTATCTGTTACTGTTAATTCCTTCTGATTGTATATTGCCCCACTATCTGTTGCCGTGTTATCGGTTATTTTTGAATTCCTGACTATCAGGGTTCCGATGTTGTAGATTGCACTGCCGTTTTTTGCATTGTTGGATTGGAAGTTACTGTTTGACACGGTTAATGTCTGTCTGTTGTATAATGCAGATCCTGTGTTTCCCTTGATGTTTATAAAGCTACAGTTGTCTACAATCATGTTTTGATAGTTGTTTATTATTGCATAATAATCGCCCGTGTATTTGATTACGTTTGAGTTTTTAAACACACAGTTTTTGATACTTAGATTTCCATGGTTTGAAATGATTGATTTGACGCTCATCCTGTCAAAGGTTATATCAGAGAAGGTTACTCTATGTCCGTTTGCTACTTGGAATACGTGGCTGTCATCCATTGCCTTTGATTCTCTTGTAAGAACGGTCTTATCATTTGATGTGATGGTAATGTTCTTGTAGAATATGTCCTGTGTTGTTGCTGCAAGAACATACTTATCTCCGGATAGGACGATCTTGTCATTATCCGCTGATACGCTTATGGCCTTCTGGAGTGAACGGTATGGCTTGTCGCTTGTACCAAGTCCGGTCGTGTCATTACCTGTCCTCTGGTTTACTATTATCTCCTTGTTTTGTGCTTGTTTAATGCTCTTATCATCCTTTACTATTGGGTTATGATTTGCTACTTCACTACTGTCCGTACTGTCTACGGGACTTGTATCGTCACTAATTGCTGTGCTGTTGTCAGTAGCACTTACAACTCCCATTATAAATACGAGCAATAATAGAAGTAATGTTATCTTATTAACATTCCTCATTTTATACTTTCCTCCATTGTCTTTTTGTTATTATTGAAAGTATGATTATTATTATGTTCCTTTTGATATTAATTTTATACTATTTGATTAGGAAAATAAGGATTCCGTTTTTACATTATAATATTATTTACTAAAAAGAGTTTAATTCGTTTTTTAAGATTAAATATTAATCTACACGGCTTATGTTTTTAGAAGATTACATGTCGTGTAATGTAAAGTTAAATAATTTAAAAAAAGTAAAAATGATGGGGTTTACTATCCATCTTCTGAAGGGACATCCTCATCTTCTGAAAGGTTATCCTCGTATGACTTGAACGGGTTGTCCTTGGTAGGATGCGTTTTTGCCTTTACGGTCAATCCCATTTCATCCTTCTCATATATAAGTTCCCTGAATACCGAAACCACTATCAGTGCCAGTATAATTGAAAATGGAAATGCCGTGATTATAAGTATGTTCTGAAGTGCATCCAGTCCACCATTTATAAGAAGTATCGTTGCAATACTTGCCAGTATCACTCCCCAAATAATCTTGGTCCTGTTTGATGCATTTTCATTTCCGTTCTCGGATAATATTGCCAGCACTACCGTAGCCGAGTCAGCCGATGTTATAAAGTATATGATGACCAATATTATTGCTATAACCGATAATATAATGGATAACGGGTATTGGTTGAATACTCCAAAAAGCATCTGATCAACAGACATGCCGATGATTGGATTTCCGGGTGTTGCTATATCCATTGCCAGTGTTCCGAATACTGAAAACCATATGAATGAAAACAGTGAGGGTACCAGTAAGATATATGTTAGAAATTCCCTGATGGTTCTTCCCTTTGATATGTTTGCAATGAATACTCCTACAAACGGAGACCATGAAATCCACCATGCCCAGTAATAAACCGTCCAGGTTTGGACCCAATCCTGTTGGGCTAAAGTACCTGATGCGGCAGTTCTGAAACTCAAACGGATAAAGTCATTCATGTAAGCACCAATGCTTTCAATAAAGAAATTTGCAATATCCAATGATGGACCTATTGATAGGGCAATCAACATCAGCAGAATAGCCAGTAGAATGTTTGTATTGGATAAAATTTTAACTCCCCTGTTTATTCCCGAAACAGCCGATGATAAGAACAGGACTGTTGCTATTGCTATGATTATGATTTGGACATTAATTGACTGGATTACTCCAAACAAATAATTCAATCCACTGTTAATTTGAACAGCACCCAAACCTAGTGATGTTGCAACACCCACAACGGTTGCAAATATGGTAAGGGCATCAACTACGTAACCTAATTTTCCTTCAGTATACTTACCGAACAATGGCTTTAAAGTCGATGATATATTGGGAACTTCCTTTTTCCTGTATTTGAAGTATGCTATGGCCAATGCAACCATACCATAGACTGCCCATGCGGAAATTCCATAATGGAAAAATGAATATTTCAATGCATCAAGCATTGCCTGCTGTGAATAAAGGCTTGCTTCAGGTGCACTTACCGCATAAAGGGATAATGGCTCGGTAGCTCCATAAAATACCAATCCTATACCCATACCTGCCGAAAACAGCATGGCTATCCATGAAAATGTTGAATATTCCGGCTTTGAATCAGGATCTCCCAGCCGAATCTTACCCATAGGATGAAATATTACAACTATGCTTATTACCACACACAGGAATACTACCATCAGATAAAACCATCCGAAGTGTATTCCCAGAAATTCCCTGATAAATGTGGTCGTTTGTCTGAAAGATTCTGGAAATGTCACTGCTAAAATCATTATAAACAGGAACGGTATGACTGCCAGCCATAGAACCGGTTTATTAATGTTGTCTGTCTGTTTAATGTTACCCTCTCCCATTGGAATGTATTATATATTATACACTGCCTTTTTTTTTAAGCATAAAACGTATTCGAATTGAAATAGTGATTAAAATTTATTACTTGATTATGAATAAACATATGAAATCACTATAAAAATTGGAAAATATTCATAGTGTCTTCTATAATAGTCTATTTGAATAACATCTAATAAATAGTCTATGATAATTGATTTAATCTAAAACGTCGTCTACATTCTTTTTATGTAAAAAAAAATGGATGTGTGAAGAGTTTTTTTAATGAATGGATATATATCTTTAACGGGCTTGTCATATATGATGAAAACTGAATCCATATATGCAGATATTTTTTAAAAAATTTTAACTATTCCTATAATTCAAAGTATTTCTTCAATGGCATTATTGAAGAGTTATGTTGAAAAACAATAATATTTTTTGAAATCCCTGTTTTTTCAAACATTAACTTATTTGTTATTCATTTATTTGCTTTTGAAAAAGATGATATATAAATTGGATAAATGATTTCATTTCAAATGTTTGGATTGTTTTTAAGAAAAATAATGTGAGTGTTGAATAAACATTTTGTTTGAGAAATTCTTACCTATAACTAGATTTGGGGGGTAAGGTAGAAGGATTTAATCATCCTCCTATAACTGCTTTCCACAGTTTCCACAATGTTTTGCATCCTCTGGGTTTGCAAATCCACATGCAATACAGGTTTTTGTAGGCACCTGATTGGATGAATTCTGATTGCCATAGTCCAATGGATTACTTTCTTGTTGATTGTTTTGCATTTGATTATCCTGCGGATAATAATTTGCTTCCTGATTATACTGTTGATTATCATAGTTCTGCTGGTTGTATTGCTGGTATTGATTTTGTCTTTCAAACTGTTTGTTAAAGAGTAATCCATTACATCTTGCACTGAATAACATTAGATACGTGTATAAAAATCCGATAGTAATGATGTTACCAATAACCGGAATAAATGAAACAAAACTACCTAATAATGACACTATAAAACCACAAACTGCTATAATTAATGCCATTATGAATAAATTTAACAATCCTATCTGTTTAGCTATATTCCAGATATTATCTATCTGCAATGATTGGCTTATACTATTTGTTCTAGCCAGCGTACCTAGAATTACAGGCATCAATAATGAAATGATAAATATTACTACATAAAATACTATTGTAATAATAACTACTATTACAGCAATTGCAGATTCACTTGCGTTACTCATTAAAGCAGCAAATAAGAATACTACAACAAGGTATATTACAATAGGTATGAGAACATAGATTAATATGGTAATAAAACTTTTAAAACCCATAACCAAATCATTTTTCACGTCAAGTTCTGGTAAACTGTTATTATGATTAATGGTATTTTTGATAACATCCAATGAAATACCTGAATCTAACAGAGCAACCACTATAAGAACTACAAGTAGTAAAATAACAGATAACCCTGTAGTCATGTAAATTAAATCTGAAATATTATTAGGTTGGAGTAAATAACCCATACCCAGCAGGGTTATTAATCCTATGAGCAATCCAAGTATAATATTAGGTATTGCAAGTCTTATGAATCTATTTGTATCATTTATAGGATAATATATAGCATCTTTAACAATATCTTCAAGGTCCATAACTTTTTCCTCCTATATAATTGTTGATAATTAATGCTTTGTAATTTATAACTTTATATATTTTACTTTTCTTAGAATCCCGTTATGTTTCAAGAAGAAATCAACTAATTATTTCTTGCATATTGTATTATCATCCTCATTTGCCATTTTTTTTTATAGGCGAGGTTATATGTCAATAGATAATTCGCCTATTTAATCGATTTGATTTTAATTATTTCCAATATTATAACTCCAATTGTTTACATACATTAATAAATACATCCTATAATAAAACAATAATTAGAGGTAGATACTATGAGACAAAATATCAAATTACTCATGATAGCAATTGTAATAATCGCATTGCTGGCTACAATAGGTGCATATATAGCATTAACACCTCAATATGAGACTATTGATGTCAATGGATATAAATTGGAAGTACCTAAGAGTGACGTGAATATTACAAGCGTAAATGACAATTTTAAAATATATGATGATAAGAAGGACAACATTACAATCAAATCCTATGCAATAAACAATGTCAACGAATCAAACTATACGGGAGCATTGGAGATAACAGAACAATTAAACTCGGACAAGGGACAAAACTGCACATACAATAACATAACACTACGCAATGATAGTGGTAACTACACCTACTTTGATGTAAACGACTATCAGATAATAGAAATAACAAGCAATAACCTGGATTCCATAACTCATCTTGTAAAAAGCATTAACAAAACCGAGATAAAGCCACAAGGTAATGTGACAATTAATCTAAAAAATATTACTAACGACACGTCTAATGATACTGATTCACAGACATATACCCAAACCAAGAAGACAACTGCAAAGAAAACCACAAGTTCTAACACTAAAGCATCAAGTAGTTCAAAATCAAAGTATACCGATGATGAAGTGTATGATGTTGTTATACCGGGTACTGGTGGAAAAACAACTAAAGCAAGAAGGACAGGTTTAACTGAGTATGGTAATCGATATGAAGAGGTTGGAACAGGTAAGGCTATATATGTTTAAACCTTTTCTTTTTCTTATTTTTATAACGACAATTGATTTTGATTAAATTAGTATCCAAAAATAGTAATAAATAGGGGATTAAATTATATGTTATGTTCGGTTACGGTTTTTAATGAACATCTTTACTGGGAGTTCATTTTTTAACAATCCGAATTATCTGATGAAGATAACAACTACTTTTTTGGGGGATTGTGATTTTTTTAAATCCATTAAATACGGATAAATTATTTTAATTTAGTATAATATAACTATCATATATATTTTCTAAAAAAAAATACTTTGATTAGAAGATAATGAGTATACATACCTAATCGGACATACAACTAATCAATGATAAAATAATTTCTTTTTAGTAACTTACTTGAAGGTCATAAAAAAATGATAAAGATTGCATATTCCAATGTCAAGAAACTGGATTTGAAAAAGGCTTATCCTTTTACATCACCCGATAGGCAAAAAAAGATTTCAAGATACCGATTTGATAAGGATAAAAAACTAAGTTGTGGTGCATACCTTCTCTTAAAAAAACTATTGGATGAGATAAACATCACAGATGCCATATTCAAAACAAAAAAATATGGAAAAGCCTACATCAGCAATTACCCGAATATCCACTTTAACCTATCACACAGCGGCAAATATGTAGCATGTGCAATAGCCGACACTCCCATAGGTGTGGATATAGAATACAACGATTGCGAGATTGACTTGAACATAGCAAAACACTACTTTTTTAACAGTGAATACAAAAGAATAATCGAATCGGAAAATCCTTCAAATGAATTCTTCAAATACTGGGTTCTTAAGGAAAGCTACATGAAATATACAGGACTGGGATTTCACTTAAGTCTTGACTCCTTTGAAATAATCATGGAAAATGATGATATAAAACTTAAGGATGATAAAAACAATATAAAATTCAACTTGTTTGATGTGGATAATTATAAACTGGCATTTGCATCAAATCAATGCACAAATAAAATTAGGGAATATGATATAAGTGAGTTATATCATTAATAATCTTTTTTTTAATATTCTTCTTTATTGTATGTCAAGTATCTTATCAAAACCGGACATGGTCAATATTTCACGTATGGATGATGAACAGTTGATAATTGTAAACGGTATGTTTTGAGGTTGTAATTTCTTCTGTACCATCACGAGTACACGTAATCCGGAACTGGAGATATATTCTAGCTTTTCACAATCTAATATTAATGAATCAAATTTTCCGAATTCATCCATTAATTCATTTTCAAAGTCAGGTGCAGTCACAGTATCAATATTCTCTTCAATCTTAACGGTTAATTTTTTATCATCATACTCTTTTAAAACTTTCATAATACTACCTACTCATTTTATAATACATTTTGACAATTACTGTTTAATTCAGTATGTATTTATACTGATATTCATAGTTCTATTTTATATAAATATATGATTGAATATATTATTATAGTTTATTTTTATAGGGTATTTGTACCTTCAATCAAATGGCAAATAATATATATTTTTAAGATAATCTCGAAAATTCAAAAATAAAAAAAAGGTTTAAAAGAAAAGTTAAATCATATTCAATAATGCAGGTGTAATGAATGTTTCTATAAATGCTGCTATAAGAAGCAATACAAACACGATTTCAGTACTTATGATTGCATCCTTAATCAGTTCGTTACAGTCATCAATTGCCTTTCTAACACCACTTCTCGTAATTATTGCCTTGATAACCCTAATTTCACTAATAAATAACATCAATCCTCCGGCCATGGCAAAAATACTGGATGGTATTTCAAATATTCCATGAGGGATAACGCCCAACAGCAATAATATCGGATTTCCCTTGACGAATAATGTTATCATATTCGTAGCATTGATGAAGGATATGTATAATGATGGGATAAACAGGAATAATCCTCCGATGATGGTTGTAAAATCATTGATGAAGTTGTGTATGAATAGGACTATAAAACCTGCAATGGATGAGTCTTTATATGCTTCGTTATTGCCATGGGATTGAATAACAGAGATATTCTTAGTTCCATCAAAATTCATTGTATTCGAATTGGTCATGGTTCCAATGAATCCTAAAACGATAAAGAGTATTATGCTTATAAGGAATATTCTTTTGTTTCTATTAAAATAACCTTTCAAATAATTCGTATCAAATATTTCCCTTAGATTTAATGACATATTATTTTTTCACCACTTTTAATCATTTTATCTTACAGATAATTGCTTTATTGGATTAAACACTATTTTTTAACTCTTTAAGAAGGTAACTGGTTGGAAAAATTTACAATGTATCATGATTCATCCATAGAATAATGTTTTATCAATCCTAATATTTGCTTATTATTCGATAATTAACGTAGTTGGTATACTGTTGCCAAATATGTTAATAAACGATTAACCATTACATAATATTATCTTGTTATGTAAAATATTTAAAAGTATCCGTTTTTTCCTTAACGGGTAAATCCATGAACATAACTATTTTATCTAGAAAATATGGGATATGCTCACATATCCTAAAAAAAAGATAATGATTAATTCTAAAATAATAAAATGGGGGTGATTAATGGGATATTCAATCACATTTATTGAAAGCTAAACAATTTACTTCAGTCCCTTCTAAAAAGATCCCTGGTATAAACCTTATCCACAACATCCCCCAGGATATCCGCGTCGAACCTGTTTGCTAGGATAACATCACTTTCACGCTTGAAACGTTCAATGTCATTGACAACTTCCGACCGGAAGAATTCACTTCCATCCTCCAATGTTGGTTCATATACAATTACAGGGATTCCCTTTGCCTTTATACGCTTCATAACGCCTTGAATAGCAGATGCACGGAAATTATCACTGTTACTTTTCATGGTAAGCCTATAAACCCCTACGGTATTTGGATTTTTTGAGATAATCTGATCGGCAATGAAATCCTTACGTACTGAGTTGGAATTTACAACAGCCTCAATCATGGTCTGTGGAACATCCTTATAATTGGCCAAAAGCTGTTTTGTATCCTTAGGCAAACAGTACCCTCCATATCCGAATGAGGGATTGTTGTAATGACCGCCGATACGAGGATCCATACAAACACCATCTATAATCATCTGCGTGTCAAGACCCTTTGTCTGGGCATAAGTGTCAAGTTCATTAAAGTAACTTACCCTTACAGCAAGGAAAGTGTTGGCAAATAGCTTGATGGCCTCGGCCTCTGTGATATTTGCCAAAAGTACAGGTATGTCCTCTTCAGGTGAAGCAGCTCTTTGCTGTTCTTCTATGGCTCCCTCCAACAGTAAATCAGCGAACATCTGTCCTTCCTCTTTCTGGTTGTCATCACATCCGACAACTATACGGCTTGGATGAAGATTGTCATAGAGTGCCTTGGATTCACGAAGGAATTCCGGACTGAATATGATATTGTCCACTCCATACTTTTGACGGACGGACTCGGTATATCCTACGGGTATTGTGGACTTTATAACCATCAGCACATCCGGATTTACCTTAAGGGTCCATTCGATGGCATCCTCCACGGCTGATGTGTCAAAGAAGTTATAGACATCATCATAATTTGTAGGCGTAGCAATAATGACAAGCTCGGCATTCTTGTATGCGGATTCTTTATCGGTTGTCGTATGCAGATTCAATTCGCGTTTTCCTTCACGTGCCTCTTTGAAAAATCTTTCTATCTCATCATCCTGTATGGGACTGATGAACTGATTCAGCATCTCCGCCTTTGATTCTGTTGTTGTAATTGCTGTTACGTCATGTTTTTGAGCTAGTAAAACAGCAAGTGAAAGTCCCACATATCCTACACCTGCAACTGTAATTTTCATTCAAATAATCTCCTATTTATATGTTTTTTTTTAAAATTTTATTTCATTCTTTAAATTTTTTCAGAAAAAGACTTTGGAATTAATCTTATTGGCACTGGTTAATGACAATAAATCCAGTGTTCTGACGGATGGACATGACAGTTTGTTGTCCGACATCCTATGAACAATTCATGTCTAATCCCTGAAAATTCAAATCCAGTGTTTTATGCTATTTACTTCAATCGTTTAGGTTATAAATTTCGAACTGAAAATATTCAAGTAAACATTAGAAGGTTTTCTTAAATAATCTATTAATAGTCTATTTTTTCTTCTTTAAAAAACTTTTTGAATAAAACAATATTGCGGATTATACGGCTTTTGTCATAAATGGGTAATATTAATCCACAAAAAGCAAATGCCGTAATGTTATAATTTTTAGCAATCCGATTTTTTTCTAATCCTATACTGTCACATGTTAAAAGTATTATATTTTCAACTACAAAATATAATAATATGAAACGATTATTTATATTCGACTTGGACGGTATGATACTGGATACGATAGAGGATTCATTTAATTGCGTCAATCAGGTACTGGTGGAATTTAACATAGCACCCTACGAGGCTGACTATAGGACCATGCATTATCCCACATTTAGAAAATATCTCAATGACAACAATGCAGGGAAAAAAACGCAGGTATATTCAAGATACATAGAGGTATTTGCAAATCACCCGCTGGATAATACCAAGGCATTTGATGGCATGACCGACGTACTGTGTAAACTTCAGCAATTGGGCGTAATTCTTGCAATATGTTCCAATCGTGATGAAAAGGTTGTAAAAAAGCTGACAAAGAGATTTTTCAAGGACATAGATTTCAAGTATATATCCGGTTTCAGAAGAGGTGTGCCAGATAAGCCTGATCCGTTCAGGTTAAATCAGATAATAGAAAGTGAAGGTGCAGAAAAAAGTGAGGTAATATACTTCGGAGATAAGGACGCCGATATCAAGGTAGCAGAGAATGCCGGAGTTGACCTTGTACTTGTAACATACGGGCAGGGAAGTCCCGAGGACTATGCCAGTACATACCCATTAAGAGTGATAGATAAACCGGAAGAGATAATGGAGCTAATCAATGAAGGAATTATACATATTTGACTTTGATGGAACACTGATTGACAGCTATCGTGATTCAATCAAATACTTCAACATAACCCTCAAACAATTTAATCTTCCAACATTTGACATGGAATTGGAGGGCCTGGACTATCAAGTATTCAGGGAATTTCTGCATAAACAAGTGGAGGGATTTGAAGATGAATTCATGGACGCCTTTACCATCAACTATAAGGACAGTCCACAGCATAACACCTTCCTATATGATGGTGTCCTGGAAGTGCTTAAAAGACTGCAAAAGGAGGGCATAACTCTTGCAATATGTTCCAACAGGGATGAGGATAATCTAAAGCAAATGGTTGACGAGTTCTTTGTTGGGGTTGAATTCGCTTATGTTTCCGGTGAAATAAAGGGACTTCCGAATAAGCCTGACCCTTACAGGTTAAACAGGATAATCATGGATGCGGGAATAGCCAAGGATAAGGTACTGTACTTTGGTGATAAGACGGCTGATATAGATGCTGCAAAAGCAAGCGGCATTGACATGGTGCTTGTATCATATGGTCAGGGAAATAGCCTGGCATACAATGACAGCTATCCGTTGAAGATTATAGACACGGTTTATGAAATACTGGATTTCCTATCATATTAGGGTACTGATTAAAATTCATGGTTTTTATATATTCCGAGTGTTGGCATAAATTATGTTTTTTCACTCTTGAGTAATACTTTTATACGCTTACATTTATTAGCATCTGTTTTAGTTAAAATTTAAAATAATTATATTATTAATACTTATCATGACTCCCCTTTGAATACTTATCAGATGCTCGCATTTTATTTATATAGTATCTATGAATAATATAATAATATAATCATGTAATATGTTATGTCTTTATAATGGGGGACTGTTATGAATGTTTATTGGGGAACATTTTGTTAGATATTATGTGATTATGTTTATTCAGTGATTATAGGGGAGGTGAACTAAGAGAGATTATGTCTGATGATTGTGTTTTATTAACTCAAAGTATTCTTATTCGTGGTCTTACTAAGAAACAATATAATGTTTTGGTGGATATTTCCTTGAAACTTAACTTTTTGAGAAATTGTGCTGTGGAAAAGACGCCATTTGTTAAATCTACTGACAGAAAGCATTTTAAGAAAATAAATTTTAAATCAATAATTAGCAAGGTCAAAGAGGAATTTAAGATGGAATATTCTTTTATTCAGGCTCAGTTAGCTAATACTACTATAAAAAAGCATGTTGAATCATTCAATGGCTATGTTGAGTTGAAAAATAAAAAAATTGATGGTGAATATGATCGAAAGGTTAATCCGCCTAAAAAACATGAGAATTATCGATTACATAATATCATAATTCCGAAAGAATCTATTACTTCTTCTAAAAAGAAGCTAAGGGAGGGTTTTATAGAATTACCATTAAGTAGGGAGTATAAGAAACTTTTGGAATCAAAGAATTGTAGACCTAGAATAAAAATTCCTGAGAATATACGAGATAAAAAGATTATTCAAGTGGAAATTATTCCTATAAATAATGGAAAGATGTTTAAGGCAAATTTCACTTATGAAGCTGAAAAAGAGCCACTGGATTTGGATAAGGATAAAATTATGGGTATTGATCCTGGTGTAAATAATTTTGCAACAATTGTTACAACCGAAGGGCCTCACGTGCAATTGTGGACGGGAGAAAATTAAAAAATCAAATATACTTCAAATGTAAGAAAACAGCACACTACCAATCAATTCTTGATAAGCAAGGACGTAAAACATCCAATAGAATCCGAAAAATAAACCAAAAATTCAAAAACATACAAGACAACTTCCTCAACCAAACAGTAAACTTCATCATAAAAAAATGCAAACAACAAGATGTAGGTACAATTGTGCTTGGATACAACAATAATTTCCAGCACAAGACCAATATGGGAAAAAAACAAAACCAAATATTTTCACACATAGCATTCAAACAATTCAAACAAAAACTAGAAACACGATGCCAAATACACGAAATAGACCTGATAATACAGGAAGAATCATACACAAGCCAAAGTAGCTTCCTAGATGAAGATATACTACCAGAATACCAAGAAAAAAAAGACGCTGAAAATAAGGGGGATAAAAAGAAGGAAGATAAAGTTAAATATGAATTTAAGGGCAATAGAGTCCAACGTGGATTATACGAAACACAAAATGGAAAAATTATTAACGCAGATGTAAACGCTGCAGCCAATATTATAAGAAAATGTAAGCATAGGTTCAATTTTGAGCTATTGTGTAAGTGGGTCCAGACTACTCCGTATAAAATCAAATTATAACCAAGACATCCAGATATATAATAGGTGCGGTATAAAAAAAATGTTTATCCCTTATTGTCATTATTGTTATTATCATATGTTTGTCGTTATTTGATTTGAACAAAGGCAAAAGAGAGTATTCCATGCAGTATGATTGTTTCTGGGTTTTAAATCTTTTATAATAAAAGAAAGAAAGGTTGTACTGTTTATTGTTTACTTGCTTTAAGGTGAAAAAAATGGTTGTATTATAAAATATATGTTTATGGAAGTTTTTTTTTCTTCTTGACTTATATGAGTAATACTTTTTTTTGTTTTAAAATACTTTTGGCCAAGTCTCATTCCATAAATATAAATTATAGCAACACGTATTGAAAAGTTTTTATATTCCTTAGAACATAATTTATTATTATATCAAATCTTTTTAAATTAATTTGATGGGAGTGTTTGATTAAAATGAAATTCAAGTCCATATTTCTTGTCGGTATTATATTATTGGCCTTGTTAAGTGTTTCAGCTATTTATGCTGATGATACAATTGTTTATGGCAAGTCTTCATTCATTATTCCAGAAGGATATACGCTTATGGAGAAAGATAATCAGATGGTAATGTATAACGAAGATAATGTAATAAGCATCTTTGAAGGTTCCATTAAGAATCCTGCTAAGGCTAAGGAAAATCGAATAAAGAATGGTTATAACTTTGTCGATGAGAAGAATATTACCGTTGACAATATTAAAGTAAATCAGCAGAATTATAAAAGCAGTGGTTATAACTGTATGTTCTATACTTTTAAGAAAAATAATAAGAATTATATTATAGGATTGGTTATTGATGAAAATAAACCAATTCCTTCCGATGATGATAATCCGGCAATAGGCATTATTCGTTCTTTAACTTAAAAAAACCATTTATATTTCTTTTTCTCTTTTTTTAGGATAATATGTTGGTTGTCCTATGTTTAATTACCATGTTTATGAATTGATTATTTTTTAACCATTAACTCATTTGATAATTCCATTTTAAATAATTAATTTTATGATTAATTATTCATGATGTATTCATATTAATCTATAATATACTGGCTGTTAATGATTATATTATCAATGCAGTAATTAAATATTAATAGTGGTCAATGTTAGATGTATATTTAATTATTTAAAGTAGCGGATTTGTGTGCAACAATTATGATGGTATAAATACTTGTTCTTTAATGCTATTTTTTTTAATATTTCTTCTATAAATAACTGATTTGATTTATAGTTACTTTTTTAAGCTTATGCAAATATGGGAAGATAGGAGGAACGTGTTTATTTATTAAGTCAGATTCATTAATATTTTTTTGTTCTTTTATAGTTATATGTCATGTATTTTTTTTCCTATGATTTATGCTGTTGGGCATGTTTTTGGTGATTTGTTTATTTTGATTGGAAAAAAATATTATTTTTGTTTTTATTTTTTTTCATGTTTTAATTCTTTTTGTTTAATGTATTTTTGATATTGTTGTTGTTTTGTTTATTTTTGGTGGTGTGTTTTGTGTTGTTTTGTCGTATATTTGTATATTGTACGACAAGATTATGAGGAGTAAAATATTAATAATGAATAAATAGGGTTATCTCCAATTTCAATTCTATTTTTTCCACATTTGTAAATTTATCCTGTTTATAATTTTTTATATAAATTTTTTAAAACAGCCTATAGAAATAAAACAATAGAATCTTAAATGGCTGGTATCAAAAATTAAATGTAGTTTGAATAATCTGGAAAATTTATAAATTTTATAAAAAGTAATTTTTAAACCAATGATTATGCAGTTAATTGTTGCAATGAATTAAATCCATATCATCAATGATTTAATTTAAATGAATATCATTTTATTTGATTTAAAAAAAGAGAATATTAGTTAAATATGATTTTTAATCAAAAATATTTATCACATTATGCGATGAATTTCTCACATTCTTCCATTTTATTTTTTGCCAGTTCTTTAGTTATATAATCTCTTGCATTATAATCGACTTCTTGTCTGAGATCTTGAGTTCCAGCAAACTTTTTATAGATATCTAAATTAAAACCTTCTTCTAGAACAAAATATTGATTAAATCCATCAAGTATTCCCTTTTGTTTGTTACTTTCATAGTTTTTAGTAAGCAATAACGCATTTGCTGTTAAAAGCATGGCATAAAAAAATTGAGTAATTGAATCACTGTAATATTCATTTTCATATAATAACTTTCCAGAATCAAGTTTTCGTTGTGCTTTAATTCTATAATCCTTTATTTCTTGTTTATCCAAGTATAATCCCATCCCTTATCACATTAGTTATAAATGAATAATTTTTTGTTTCTTCGTAATGCTTTTCAGTAATTATATGTGCTGAAATTAATTCCCTATATTTTGTTATAATATTGTATTTTTCATCAGATATTTTATCTTCTATTATTTCTCTGTTGTTGGAAATAATCAGTATATCTATATCTGAATCGTCATTGTCTTCTCCTCTTGCGACTGATCCGAAGAGGATTATTTTTTTAATGTATTTGTTTTTGATTTTATCGGCAAATTCTTGAGCAATTTCAATTCTATTCTTCATAAAAAATCACTCT
This sequence comes from Methanosphaera sp. BMS, assembly GCF_003268005.1. NCBI lineage: Archaea > Methanobacteriati > Methanobacteriota > Methanobacteria > Methanobacteriales > Methanobacteriaceae > Methanosphaera > Methanosphaera sp. BMS. The sequence goes on from NZ_CP014213.1 coordinate 313,208, forward strand.
CTTTATAAACTATTATGTATTATATACTATAAATATTTAAACAGTAACTCAATATTTTTAGTCATAGGTATTGACATTATAATAGTTATTAATTTCTAAAGAGGTTATTAACATATTATATCGTGTTTTTACTCATTGGTTAGTTTTTATATTCCAATTGAATTCTGATATATTCATTATTAATTTCATATCCCATTTTCCTCTTTTTTTGCATTGTAATTTTTTAGTCCTAATATAATTTTTTTTTATAAGGGACTTCACCAAAATTATAATAATATTTTTTCTAAAACATGTTTAAACTTCTCAAGAAACAACATAAATCCTATTTCTTTTTGAAAATTTGGATTTTGGCGAACCCCCCAAAAAATTTTAAAACATCCTTATGTATATTATTGATAGAAATATTTATGTGTTGTTATGAAAAAGAAGTTAAAACACTACCAGTAAATGTATCAAAATCTATATACTATAATTCTTCTCTTAAATTTTGTCTGCTTGCGGTAATTATATAACTCATCACTAAAATTATCGTTATATAAATAAATAACACATTTCTTATCCATTTACAAACCATGGTACAGAATCATCAAACAAATCAAGTATTAATTAATTTATTAATAGCGTATATTATAATATTGTACGACAATAAATAAATTCTAATAAAAACAAAAACCAATAATAGAAACTATCCGGATGAGATAAACTATGTGAAGGAGTTCTTGGGGCATGAAAACATAGCAACAATACAGATATACATTAATCTAAAAGAAAAGGATGGTGGAGAGATTTAAAGGGGTTAATATCTTATGATTCAATCAAAACTTTTCAAAATCATTGGTTAATTATATTATCGGTTGTTATTATCATATTTTTTAATATTAATTAATTATATTCGCTTTTTATATTTATCATTTATTGATGACATCAATGGGACATTTTTCAGATAATTGTTTATCGAAGGTGATTAAGGTATCTATTTTGTAATATTTAATTAATTCTATTATTGATGTGTCTGTAAAGCCTATTTTTTGTTTGTCGTTTTTGTTTTCTGTTTTGTATGTGTTCATTACTTGTGAATTGAAATTGGGTATATGGTATTCGTTTAGTATTGTGAAGTTGTCCTTTATCATCAGATATGTTTGGTATGCTAGTTTTGATCCTTCGTATTGGCCTATGATTGTTATTATTTCATCCAGAACGTGATTGGATATATAGCAGTCCTGATTTTCAAGGTCATATTTGTCGAATACCTTGATTGCATCTTTGTGTAAGTCATCATATTCCAGTATGTATCCGACAATTATATTTGTGTCTATAAAGTATTTGGTCATTTTATCTGTAAAGCTCCTTTTCTAGTTCTAATGCATTTGTATTTTTACTAGTTTTTCCAGCACCTTTCATCTCGTTTAATGTAACTTTTTTTCTGAAGTTTATATGTACCGTGTTGTCGTTGGATAATACCCATTCGATTATGTCATCTGCTTGTAGGCTATGTGCATTACGAATTTCTGCCGGTACTGTGGTCTGATTGTTATTATATAACTTAGTGTCAATCATCATCATCATTAATCACCTACTAATTTTATTTTACCTATCTATTATATATTTACCAAGTAATATAAATAACTTACTTAACTTTTTTATAAACAGTTAAAGATAATATTATTTTTATCTGTTGGTTTTCAAAACTGATTATATTGAATGTTGAAAGTAAGATGAAAAAATGCTTATAAAAAAAATTAGAATGGAGGGGAAAGTTAATATAAGAATCCAAATAATTTCATTAGATTCAATTATCTATTTTTAGTTTACAGTTAGAGTTTTCGTATCTTCCAAGCAGTCATAGTCTGAGGATATGAATACGGCTGTGAGGTTATACTCTTTTGCCTTCATGTCACTTGGCAAGGTGTATGTAAAGTTTACCTGATTATTGGATACTTTAGCATAGATTACCTTGCCGTTAGCATCTTTGACTGTTTTACCGTTTATCTTGAAGACTACTTTACCATTGTTGATGACATTGTCACCATCTGTTATTGCTGCTGTTAGTGTGGTTGGTGTGTTTGTGAGTGTGGTTACATCTTCTGTGGTGATGTTTGTGTTTATTATGTTGTTTTCTATTATTGCATCTTCTGGTGCTAGTATTGTTTCGTCTCCGTATCCTGTGCTGCTTGTTAGTTGGTTGTTTTTGATTGTTATGTTGACGGATTCTTCGCTGTGTATTGTTGTGTCTTTTTGTTGGGTGTCTGTTATTTTTATTTTGTTGTTTTCTAGTTCTATGTTTATGGGGTCTTGTTGTATTTTGATTCCAGTGTTTTCTGGTTGTATTTCCTCGGTTACACTATTTATTGGTATGGTTGAGTCATCGTTTATTGTTATTGTGTTTTCTGTTGCTGTGCTGTTTAGGCTGTGTGCGTATCCTATTTCCATACTTTTTGATCCGTTGAGTGTTATGTTGTTGTCTGTTATCTGTGTGTTGGTTGCTGTGTAGATTTCCATTCCGTAGTTTACTATTCCGTTTATGTTTATGTTGTTTTGTGACATGTATATGTGGTGGTTGTTTTTTGGTGTTTTCGGTGTTTTTTCTTGTTTTTTTGCTATGTTGGTGTTTTTTGTTGGGGGGGTGATTGTTTGATTTTTACTTCGTTATATTATCTATAGCAAAATAAAATATATAATTCATCAGAAAAAGCATATCTGGTCCTGAAATCCAACACATTATTCTGTAATCCACATCCAACAGATTATTATCCTGTTTCATATGTTTACTATGACTAATATGTGAATATTATTCCATTAATTAAAATAATATTGTTACATTAATTATGTTCTTTTTATTGTCTGGTTAATGATATGTTGATATTTGTGAAAAATGGAATTGCTGCATAATTAGTATGTTATTTCATGTGTTTAGATTATTGGGGGAACGTTTTGGTTTTGTGTACATATGTATTTATTTGTTAATCGTGTTTGTTGGTAAGTTTAAAATGGGTGACTTGAATATTCATTAATTGATTGAATTTGTTGTGGGAACAATTGTGTATGGAGGGGTACATATTTTTTTTGGATTACTGTTTTTTGTGGGAACGTTTTGGTTTTGTGTACCTATGTATTTATTTGTTAATCGTGTTTGTTGGTAACTTTAAAATGGGCGACTTGAATATTCATTAACTGATTGAATTGTTTGGGGGTACAATTGTCTATTGGGGGTACAAGATTTAATTAAATATTATTATTGTGGGAACAATGATAATTGTGTGTACATAATTTTAAAATGTGTCCACGTTAAACCAGTACATAATTGTATATGTGTCAAGGATTCATTTAGATACTCTGGATGGGATAATAGTTACAATGGAAAGTCATTCTTGAGATGCAACTCAATCAATATAGAATATGCTAAGAATACATGTCCTAGAAACTAAAAGAACAAGCAGATATTGGGATAGTAATTATTTTAATATTGAAAAATAGAACAAATCATTCGATAGATTGTAATGTTGAATAACAAGATATGCTAATTTCCTGATTGTTGCACACTCTCGTTTTTAGTAAAAATATTTGAATTGAAAAAAAGTTAAAAAATGGGTTGAATTACTGTCGTGATCTGCTATTCATGTATTTATAGTGTTCCCCGGACATGTGGTTAGGTCCTGCATAATAGTCATAGTGGCCGGAGCCGTAGTATGTATATTCACCATCACTTTGCTGGACGGTAATAGGATTATCTACCGTAGCAGTCTTGTGTGAAGCGTCACGTTCGGGGTCATAGTCAGGATCCGAACTTTGGCTGCCTGATTTGCTGCTTTTCTTACTTGATGTTTTCGTGTTGGTCTTTGCAGTAGTTTGGGTAGTAGTATTGTTGGTGGTATTGTTTGACTCATTTAGAGAAACGTTCGTTGAATTGTTTGAAGCAGTAGTGTTATTTGTATCGTTGGTATTGTTATTATTACTGCTTAGTATAAAAGCAGATGATGCGGCTATTATGCATAATAGGACACATACTCCTATAATCATTATGCTTCGCTCTCTCATATGTTAACCCCCATAAATTAATTCATTCGGGTATGTTTTCTATTATTTCATTAATTAGTAATATAGTTTTACCATAACTCACACTAAGTAAGATGATATTTTTCATCAATAATTATTAGAAATATAAATAATCAAAAAGATATATAAATAAAACATAGTATGAAAGAATAATTTTTCAGGTGAAAATATATGTGTACAGCAGCAAACCTTCAAACAGAAGACAATCATTATTTTGGAAGAAATTTGGACTTAGAATATTCATATAACGAAACGGTAGTAATAACACCACGAGAATATGAATTCAAATTCCACCAGGTTGATAACATTGCCTCCCATCATGCCATAATAGGCATGGCATATGTTGTGGAAGATTACCCATTATATTATGATGCATGCAACGAGAAAGGACTGGCAATGGCAGGATTAAACTATCCCGGAGCCGTCTATAAGGATATGGCTGAAAACAAGGATAACGTTGCATCATTTGAATTCATACCATGGATACTCTCCCAGTGTGAAACGGTACCTGAAGCGATTGAATTGATAGAAAAAGTCAATATACTGAACCTTAACTTCAGTGAAAAGCTACCTGCAACACCACTTCACTGGATGATATCCGATAACAAGAATTCAATAGTTGTGGAAACAGACCAGAAAGGATTAATGATATACTTCAATCCAATAGGGGTAATGACCAACGCTCCTTCATTTGATAAGCAGGTATTCAATCTAAAGAATTATAGAAACATTTCAAACAAAACATTGCCAAATCTCTTTAGTCCCAATGTGGATTTGGAAGTTTATTCAAGAGGTATGGGTACTATAGGATTACCGGGGGACTTGATTCAGCTTCAAGATTTGTCAAAGCAGCATTCACTTTACAAAACAGTGTCATCGGAGAAAATGACGAGGAAAACGTGAACCAATTCTTCCACGTTTTAGGTAGTGTAACCCAGCAGAAGGGATGCTGTGAAGTGGATGAAGATAAATATGAATACACAATATACTCATCATGCATGAATGCCACAAAGGGAATATACTACTACAGGACATACAACAACTCACAGATAAATGCCGTAAGCATGAACAGTGTGGATTTGACAAATGATGAACTGATAGTATACCCGTTAAATGACAGTCCTTCAATCAACTATCAAAACATTGATGATGAGGATGAAGAGGTAATGTACAGTTAATTGCATTGTCCTATTTATTAAGCAGGGGATAATGTTATTCATTGACATATCTCTTTTTTTTGTTTTATTTTTATTCCTTTAATTTTTTTCTCATATTACCTTCAGGTGGCATTAATTGTTTTTTTTACTATTTTCTGAAAAAAGGATGAATGCTATGATTAAATATTTCACTTCTATCATATTTGCTGTAATTGAATTTAAGTCAATTGTAATTACCATGAATAAATATTCTTATTTCAGTTTACACACGAAAAATATAAATAGAACAATAAATAAAGTATGTATTGTATTCTTATTCATGTTTTATCATCTTCTTTTTTTATGTTGATAATAAAAAGGGGATTATGATAATTTAGTTAATTGGATATGATTAAATGGGATTGGATTAGGGGTATTTCTCTCATATCATATTCCATTAACTATTTCTTTTCTAAAACCCGATTATAATTAAGACTGTTTAATAAAATATTAACTTTTACAGTTTTTAACAGATATCATCTCCATATAAACAGCTTATTCTCTTTATAACTTAGGCCGTTTATCATTTTTATAATGAAAATTAAAAAGGACTATAATCATCCTTGATCTTTTTGTGCTACATTTTCCGTTTTTCTTTTTTTTGTGCTACATGACTTTTCACCCATATATCCAATTATCAAAGACAGATAATCTCCTCATTAACATAATAATAATTTAAATAATGGAATAATCAACTCTTTCAGGATTGATAAAAAATCTGAAAATATCGGAACAACTATAACTATTATAAAATATAAAAAACATAATTTATGCCTATATAGGGGTATAAAAATATGAATCCAATAGAAATTGACAATGAAAAATGTGTAGCATGTTTATCATGCGTTTCTGATTGTCCGAGTTCTTATCTTTATCAGGAGGACAATATCATTAAAACACAGGACAAGGGATGTATAGAATGTGGCCATTGCTATGCAATCTGTCCAACCAACGCTATAAAAATGAGTGGTTATGATTTAAATGAGCAACCGGTAGTTTCAATGACACAAATAGATAGTGATATCCTTCTAGAGGCCATCAAAAGCAGAAGAACAATACGTAAATTTAAGCCACAGGCAATCGACGAGGAGACGATAAATAAGATTCTGGAGGCGGGAAGATACAGTCCAACCGGGGGCAATTCACAGAATGTATCATATACCATTCTCGCATCCAAACAGGATATGGCTGAAGAAATTTGTGTAAACCTATTTAGAAAGGGAAAAACAATAGGCTCACAATTAATAAAGTATTTGAAAAGAATGGATATTACAGATGACTTCTTCTTTAAGGGTGCTCCACTGGTAATTGTCGTATCCGCTAAAAGCAATATTGATGCCGGTCTTTCCAGTGCATATATGGAGATTATGGCAAACAGTCTTGGGTTGGGCGTATTGTACAGTGGCTTTTTTGTAATATGTACAAAGTTAAGCAGAAAACTAAAAAATCTCCTGGAACTAGAAAAGGGTTATAATGTAGTTTCATGTATGGTAATAGGATATCCTGATGTAAAGTATCAGAGAATAGTCCCTCGAAAAGAGTTGAAATATAAAAAATTATAGGTTGGCAATTAACCACTAGATGATAATGAAGGGTGGAATAATTTACTTCCATAATCTATTTTTTAACAAAATCCGTTGATGTGACATACGTACATTTGATGATATAATAAGGGGGCTGTTAATTGTAATGTGAGATTTGATATCTTATCTCACATCAGGCTCTTCATGAAAGGACATTAGTACAAATCGGTCACCTGAAAAAAATACATTTTTTAAAAACTATGCTGAGGGTATTAAATTATTTATACTATTTTAATGAAGGTTGAAATTTTATATAAAAAAATGGTAGTACCCCATAGAGGATATGAAAAATAAATAATTATTTATAGTAAAAAAGGAATAGATATTATTATGTACAACGAAATATCTGATTCCTTAAGTAGTAATTTGTCTTCCATTCAACTTAATCTTTTCGATTTTGGTTCAGATAATGCAAAAGAAAATGTTGTTAAAAGAGCTTTAAATCAGTCTTTAATAAAAGATATGAATGAAAAATTAAGTAATTTGGATGATAATCATTTTGAATATGTTAATCCTGTTTGTCCTCATTGTATTAAAGAAAATATGAGAGGAAGTATCATTAAAAAAGGATTTAGGCCTAGAAAAATAAGAATAAATGGTAATGAAAAATTAAATCCTTACGATAAAAATAAAGAAAAAGAAATAATTAAGCAAACAATAGAAAGTATAAACGTTTCGACAGTATTAAACACTTTAAATGATTTTAATGAAAAAATAGAAGTTAATTACATACATAATTTTATTAATGAAGTCAAGTATTATGATGTTCAAGATGATAAGAATATTACTGTTTATTTAAGAAAATATAAATGTAAACGATGTAAAAAACACTTCCAAACCGAATTAACAAATGTTTATGATAAATATAAACGTTATGCAAAGTCTTTTTTTAACAAAATAGATGAAATAACATATTATTCTCATTATACACCCTCACAATTACAAGACGTACTTAAAACTTCTTTCAATAGAGAAATTAATCTTAAAACTCTCTTCGACTGGACAAGAACAGCATCCAAAATAAGTAGATCCAACGATTACGATGGAATAACTTATAATTCCGATGAAAATCTAATTTTAAACCTAAAAGAAATAGGTTCAGGCATATATAATTATGATGAACAATATTTATCCGAAAACAAGAAAGATGGGCTACGATTAACATTATCTGATACTAAACTCAAAATACCCATTGCTGAACAGATAATAAAAAGAAATACTATTCATAAATGGAAAATAACAAAAGAAGAAGTATCTAATTTTATAAAAAAAGCAACAAAAGATAGAGCATTTCATGTCTTAATAACAGATGGACGAGCCATGTATAAAAAAATAGCAAAAGAATTCAATGTAGAACACCAATTATGCATATTTCACGCAATATATAACAACAAAAACGATGCAAAAAACGAATGTAAATCACTAAGTAAATCAACACTAGATAAAATGACAATATTCAACTACACATCACAAATAAATGAAATAGTAAGACAACTAAGCTTAGAAGATGCCAAAGAACAATTAAATGAACTAAAAGAAATACAATCAACCATAGGCTTACCCAAAATCAATAAAAAAATGCTCGAAAGAACAGAAAAAAACTTCTATCAACTAACAACACACTTAAGACTAAACGGAGTACCCAGAACCAACAACAACGCAGAATTAACCTATAACTTATCACTACAAAAATCAGAAAAAAGAAAATACAAAACAGAAGAAGGAATAATCTCAAAACTAATCACATACATGAAAAACAAAACATTACAAAAAGTGACCGCAATGTACTAATGCCCATGAAAGAAAAAAAGTATAAGGGTTAATCCCAAAATTTTTAGGATTGTTCTTCAATAATTGAATTTTATCATTTAAGTTTTTTCTCTAATAATTAAATTCGTATGTTTCTTCTACTTCCATCATGTTTCTGATTTCAGCTGTAGCATTGTCCAAATAAAAGATTCCCATTTCCCAACCGTTTGCATTGTATAACTCTGCCACTTCAGGCATGAGACTTAACGCTTCTTTAGCTATTTCTTCCTGTTTATCAAGATTTGCCACACCATAATATCTTAAAAAGTGCTCCCCATCCCATGCGGCTATTTCCACATTTGGATTTTCTTCCATCTGTTTATAAACCGTTTTGAATGTTCCCACTCCAAAATAAATCTTATCCTCCTTCAATAAATGAAATCCTAACGGTCTTACCTTTGGCTTATTTCCATCAACCGTTGAAAGATAGAATACTTCTGCTTTTGTTAATAATTCATCAACTTTTTCAATATCTGACATTTAATTCTCACCTCTATAATATTAGTTATATAATTGTTTTATTAAATAAGTATATCTGCCGATGAAAAATAGTCTTGATGCTTTTCAAAAACTGGTCTACAGCAGCACCTATTTCTTTCAAGTCTATATTTGATTATCTTAAATGCATCCTGAATAAGATATTTCACATCTTCCTTTAAATGTTTGGCCAATAATTTAATTATCCTGTTTTTGATGGAGAATATTAATAGAAGAAAATTAGTGGAATTTAATTATTTCCATTTATATTCTTAATAATCTTTTTATTATATTAATAATTTTATATGAAATTAAACTTGTTTAAATCTGAATGGATATAAATATAACTATTTTTTGTAAACAAAGGGGGATAATCCAATCAATAAAAAAAGAAATAGATTTATGCTTTAATTAAAAGCATTTGAACTAATTTACGGGTAATTTTTTAATGTAGTTGATGATTACTTTCGTTAATGGATATACTATAATTTCATAAACCGTTTTGAATGTTGCCTGGGTGAATATCATCATAATCAGTGACGTTAATGGCATGGCTCCATAGAATGCTATTGTGATAAATAGAATGGCATCTAATCCCTCACCGCAAATTGTGGATACGATACATCTTATGAATAGGTATTTTTCCGCTTTCTGTTTAAGATAGCTCATTACATAGGCGTTGAGTATGCTGCCGAAAAGGTATGCCATGAAACTTGCAAGCAGGACCCTGAAACTGTTGCTAAGAACCATTGCAAATGCTTCGGATCCTTCAAAGAATACAGGGGCAGGCAACATTATTGCAATGTTATACACTATCACGGCAACAAGATTCATGACAAATCCAAGATATATCACTTGTCTTGCCTTTTTGAATCCGTATATCTCTGCAAGTATATCATTAACGATATAGATTATTGGAAATATTAGGACACCACATGGCAGTATGAAATCAAAGAACATGAACGTTTTAAATGCCAGTATGTTGCTGATTATTAAGGTTGATGTTGCAATACCAGTTAGTATTGCAAATAGTTCCGTCTTGTTTAATTGATTTATCTTCATCACCTTTTATTTAATATAGCTGTCTGTATTGCTTTTATTTATTAATCTGTTTATTTTAGTATTAATGTATTATTTATATTAATAAATATATGTATTTTTTTTTAGGTGGTTTAAATGAAAAGAAGATATATCATACTGATTTGAAGCACTTTTTTTCTATTGTAATATTTTACAAAAAGAGTTTGGGATTCATAGGCTATTTTATGTAAAAAAAGTAAAGTATTGAGTAAATGAATAATGATGTAAAATAAGCGTATTCGATGGGGATAGGTTATAAAAATTAAAAAAGGGATGCCTTTCAAGTAGGTGTGTATAAATGGTTATTGTATGCTGAATACCTGGTATCGATAGGTGTTTTCCTTTCTGTAATCGGTTTTGTTTCGACCGAATCGGCTTGTAATCACGTATATGTCATCACCAGGCTGTAGTGTTATATCCCTTTTTCCAACTTTTTTTCTTAGCATTCTTGCTATCCTGGATGAACCTATGGACGTGACGGCATCCTTTGTGTTTTTTATCAGTTTGCTTTTCTTTATCTTTTTGGTACTTATCCTGTATGTTTTATCTTCAAACATTTGCATTGAGAAGTTGTCTGTTAGGTATATCATATCCTTTCACCTCATATTCTTTGTATTGTTATCTTTCGATAGTTGAATTTTTCATAATCATCCTTCTGTGGTGATACCAAGTATAGTGTATCGCCTTCATCAAGTAGGATGTTTATCCTGTTTTTTTCTATTTGCAGGTGGTCTGCTATGTTTTGATGACCTATTGAACTAATCAGATCATTTCTATTTTCCTGTATTTCATCATAGCTTGATAGTTCTATGACGAAGTTTAATTCTTTCTTGGGATTAAGCATTTTTGGGCTGAATCCATTTGATATATATTTCATTTCATTTTATCCTCCTTATTGTTTGTAAAAAATATATGAGCATAACACATGCTCCTGGTGGAGTTTGTGTCATACTTTCCCTTTTTTGGACTTTCGTCCTGTCAAAAAGACTTCTAAAAAAACAAAAGGTGTTAAAAATGTATAGATGATATTCGTGGTTGGTTTACATCTTCATCCCCTCCTCTGATTTTTTTTGGTGCTTCCGATAAAGAAATAATCGAACATGCATGACATCCTCATTGAATCCGGAAGCTTGTTCTCTGATGTCATGTCCCATAGTAGCTTCTATAGCCTTGCACATAAACTAATTTTAAAGAGTGATAACTATGAATAAATGATTCTTACTTCTTTAGATGATAACACCTCCATTTTGTTGGATGCGTTTGTTTTTAGAGAGATTTTTAAATGGATATTATTGATATAGTAACATTTGTTACTACACCAGCACAGTTATTTGTAGATTTGTGTTACCTACATAGCACTTGTGCAATATACTTTTTAATTTTCATAGTATATAAAGGTTTTGTATGTAACAATTATTTACATCATATTTTTACAGATTATAAAAAAATTAAAAATGTGTAAGTAATGTATTTTAATAGCTTTATTTATAAAATAAACCTTAAATAATTAAATTTTAATATTGAAATAATTATTAGTAAATAACAAAAAACTTCATAACAGTAAAAAATTGTAACAAATACTTAAATGATACATTTATATAATAATAAGAATATAATCATATGTAAGTAACAGCAACTTATTTCGGAGGGAAATATATTGCAAACAAGAAAAGTCAAACTGCAGGATATAGCGAAAATAAGCACGGGTCTTCCAATACAAAGATACATCGATAAAGAAGACATGAAAAAACAAAAAATAATAATGAACATGCCCATGCTGGACATAAATGAAGAATTTCCAACAGAAGAGGAAGAAATACAGGATGGCATAAATTCCCGCTTCTTTTCAAGAGAACATGACATATTGTATAAGGTACAACAACAATGCTTTGCAAAGGAAGTAACAACAGAAAGCGATGCAATCATAACAAACAACTATTTAATTATCAGGATAGATGATTTTAAAGAGGTAAATCCCACATTCTTAACGTACTACCTTAATGATCCAAGAGTAGAATACCAGATACAAAGAACGATAGATTCAACAAAAATAATGAAGGTAAGTACCAAAATACTAAAGAACCTGACAATAATGCTGCCTGAAAAAGAAGTACAGGACAAGCATGTAGAGCTAATAAACAAGATAAACCAAAGAATCGAACTCAAGAAAAAGTCAATAAGATGCGATGAAAAACTAATAGACTCATTATATGATACGGTTATCGGTGATGCATATGAGAATTAACCTTAAACGTAGACCCAACAGTATAGACTTACCCCGGCTATTAGAACGTATCGACTCAAAAGTCGATGTAATCCCCTTCATTACAATGAAATACTTGTCACAAAAACAAGAGGCATCAGACAAAAACAGTACGGAATTCCAGGAAAAGTATGGGATAACCTTCCGTGATTATGAATTATTAACAAACATCATTAAAAAACAGGAAGCAAAGGAAGATTCCTGTCTATCTGATGTTAAAAGTGCATTGAATGTTCTAAAAAACAGTTCCAATGAAGACATCAAAGAAATATTCTCCCGAGTAGACGAGGAAAAAATAACCAAGGAAATATTTGATGACATCGTTGAAATACTGGAATCCGAAGATGACCTTAAAAAATTATTCAAACAGGTAAATTATCTTCAATATGCCATAAAAAATGAGGACAACAAAAGAATCATACCGCCAACGGTCGAATTATTGTCCAATCTGGCCAGCACAAATCGCAAAACCAACAATGTATATGATCCATCATCCATTGATGCACAGACAATCACCGAACTGGACGACTTTAATCACGCGACAATTCACATCAAAGATGAAGAGGACTATTATCATGCAAAACAGAACATCATACTAAGTGACATATCACCTGATAAGGTGTCAATGTGCAATGATGAAATATTAATAGATGAAGACGACAAAAAGTATGATACGATAATATCGGTACCATATTCCAAACAGAAGATTAAAAATGAGAATATTGAAAGATATGCCGAATATGAAAGCAAAAATCCAAAGTTAATTCACCTGCTTAACATGATAGATCACCTGGACAGTGATGGATTACTTGTTACAACCACTACCCAGGGCTTATTGGTAAAAAAGGATGCACTTAAACTAAGAAAGTATCTGATTGACAATAACCTCTTGGATGTGGTAATCGAGTATGAAAGCGGCTATAGAAGTCGTGACATAACAATACTTGTAATAAACAACAACAAAAAGACAGATGACTTCCTATTTATAAAACCACCTGAGATGTTTCCAACATTCCTACTGCCCGCCTTTAATGAAAACATCCTGGAAATCTACAAAGAAAGAAAAATAGAGCCACGCTTAAGCAATATAATCAATAAGGATGAAATAATTAAAAACGAGTACAACCTTAATCCTAAACGTTACGTCTACACCCTGGACTATAAGAAAGTAGCCGTTGATGATATCCTAAAAAACCAAAGAGAGTACTCCGATGAAATCAAAAAGTTGGATGATGAGATAGATGATTTGTTAAGTATGTTAACTGATTAATAAATAAGGTTCTTTCATACTTATTTTTTAACAATTTTTTTTAGATATCTTCAGTTGTCATAACATCTTGCTTGTATACTTTTTAAATCCCTTAACATTCCCACCTCCTTCAGCGTTAATCAAATTTATTACTGTATTTAACATTAATCAAATTTTATTACCATTTAAACAATAATTACTATTTTATGCATATTAAATTTAATGATTTTTCATAAGCAATAATAAAAACATATACTGAATACAATTAAAAAAAATATGATTATTTCACTTAAAATCTATTAAAATATTCTCAGAAGTGATAAAATATGGTTTAAATAAATATAATTTTTTTAAATATAATTATAATAATAAAACTTAAATATTTTTCATTACAAACATTAACACAAAACATAAAGGAGAGTAGTGAATCGAAATGAAAAACATTAAACAATTGCTATTGTTTGTTACTCTATTAGTACTTTTAATAGGAATAGCAAGTGCATCCGAAGTAAATGTGGATACCGCAACCAGTACCAATGATGTACAGACAGTAGCAGATGATTCAACAGCAGTATCACATGATATTGTTACACAAGAAAAACAGATTATTAAAACTGAAAAAACGGATACTCCGATAAAAAAAGCGGCAAGTATTGAAGTTACACAGGAAAACTATGATACATACTTCCAGGATGGAGTATATAGTGATGAAGCCTCAGATATACTATTATCAGGACAATTCAATGCTAAAGACTTTACATTTGCATCACCAGTATCCATCACGTCAAAAGACTCAAATACAAAAGTTTATAACTCTTCATTCAACTTCTTTACAGGAGCAGATGGAAGTTCATTAACAAACGTTTACATAGAAGACAAAAACTATACTAATGCAGTTATACTGCTAAGTGAAGTAAACAATATTAAAATTCAAAACAATACAATCATACAACATAACGATGAAGGAGAAACACATGCAATAACAATGGATCTTTCAGACAACAACCTAATATCAGACAACAACATAACCGTCAGTGGAACAGAATATCCTGTAAAATATGAGGATGGATATATGCCGATAACCAGTTTATCTGCAATTCATGCTCATCAAATAAACTATAATAGGATAACAAATAACAACATTACAACCAGAGCAACTAATAGCAGTGGTGGAGAAGTAGCAACTACTGTAGGAGTTGATTTCTATGCAGATCCAATGTCTGCTTATATGGATGAACATGATGGTTCTGAAAACAATGAAATAAGTGGAAACATCATAACAACTGAAGCAATAAAATATGCCTATTCAATCAGATTAAACAACATTATGAACAATAACACCATAAAAAACAACAAAATAACTTCAACAAGTTTCTATGCTTATGGAATTGAATATGCATTTGGAAATTATTCAAAAATTATAGAAAATAACATAACATGTAATGGAAACCTGTCTTATGGTATAATTTACACTACAAACGGTATGGGCGATATTAATAATGGTTTAATTGAAAACAACAATATACTCGTAAATGATGCAGACGTAGCATACCTTATAGAATTCTATGGAGGAGCTCGTTCATTTGACACGGTAATAAATAACAACACTTTAACGGCAACAGGCGGACAAGTAATGGGTATAGGTGGATCTACATCCAACAGACTCAACATAACCAACAACAAAATCATCATCACAGGAAATTCAACAAGAACATTAAATGGTCTTTCTGAAGATATTTTACCAGAATTAACAGGTATAAAAATCGCAAAATCAAGTGATAAAGTTCTAATATCAGAAAATATGGTTAATGTAACAGATTTATCTGATGGAGATATTAATTCATTAAACCTAATGATAAAAAATAGTAAAGTATTGGATAATGAAATACACGTATCATCTTATGTCAATTCCAGATCATTTAATATAACAGGTACAAATAATACAGTAGAAGGAAATTATCCATTTACTCAAGAACCGGTAATATTACAAATGGATTCATTAGTTACAGAAAAATCAATTTCAACAAACGCTTATTTAACAGTAACAGATAGTAAATCAAACGTATTCACTCATGGAACAGTAACTTTATCCTTAGATGGCCAAGAAGTCGGAAGTGCTCCAGTTGAAAATGGTAAAGCAAAAATTGTATTCGTTCCGGAAGTGAATGAAGGAACTTATGTAATAACGGCAACTTACCAGGCAGATGATTGGTTCTTTGAAAACAGTACAACTGCTGATTTAATAATTTTAGCTCCATACAATGGAATTTACTATGTAAGTCCTGATGGTTCAGATTTAAATGATGGTTCAATTAACACACCTAAAAAAACAATTAACGCCGCTATAGAAATGGCTTCAAATCCGGAAAAAAATCATAACATAATCATTCTGGAAGGAACATATCAGATAACAAATGTAGAAGTCCCATCTGCATTAAATATTACAGGTGAAGGAAACGTAGTACTGGATGCAAATCATGAAGGATTAATATTCACCATAAAAGCAAATGATACTGAAATTAAAAATATTAAATTTATCAATGGTATCAACAAAAATGGTGGAGCAATTAACACAACTGGTAAATTAACTCTGGAAAATGTTACATTTGAAGACAACAATGCAACTTCATACGGTGGAGCAGTATATTCTGAGGGTGATTTAGTAGTTTCAGATTCAAAATTCATTAACAATAATGCTTCTACAGGTGGAGGAGCAATATATGATGTTAAAGCTACTGTAACAATCACTGATTCAGAATTTACGGGTCAATATTCAAGTGGTGGAGGAGCAGTATACTCTAAATTCATGACAACAATAGATAATTCCGTCTTCACCGATAACCGAGCAAAAACGGGTGGTTCATTATACATATCAGGTAATGGTACAGTTACAGATACAAACTTTACAGCTTCAAGTTCCGACAATTCCGGGGCAGTATTATACCAGAGTGATATTCGCAGTTCAGTAAACCTTACAAATGTAAATGTTAAAGATTGTGTTTCAAATACGTCATTATTCCATTATAATAATGAAAAATCAGTTTTAGACAAGGTAAACATCACTGATTCAACAAGTACACAATATTTAATATACTTAAGCAGAGGAAACTTAACGATTACTGATTCAAACATTAAAGACAACAACTGTTCAAAATCACTAATCAATTCATATGACAGGACAAATGCAAGATTTGCTGTGCTGACTGTAGAAAATTCCAATATAACCAACAATACTGCTTTAAACATCTTTGATGCAAGAGGAGAAATTGATCTCATATCAAATGAAGTATGTGATAACACGGCAACCAGTGGTACATTCTTCAAAGTAACCGGTTCAGGAGTTTACACTGCCGAAGGAAATACCTTCCTAAGAAATAATATAGCCAATTTAACTGTTGATTATTATCAGGATGATGCAATCAATGCAGTAACAATTGATGTATCGGTAAAAGCAAGTATTTTAGATGAAAACAATATACCATCAGGTAAAATTATATTTATTAATGGTGAAACCCAAACAGAATATTCTCTAGATGAAGGTAAAGTATCCATACCGTTCACGTCATCTTCAATGATTAACCCGGTAACATTCAAATATGTTGATAACCGAATCAATTCTCTTGAAGAAGAAACCTCATTGGACATAATCATACTTAGAACTACAGATATAATCTATAACATCATCAATAATACTGAAGGTAATGTACAGATAAATCTCACAGTTATCGATGCAGAAAATCAGGAAATACTGCCAGATTCCAGTATCAAAGTAACGGGTGATATCACAGCAGATACCACAAGCGGAATATTAACTGATACAACACTCACCCCTGGAGATTACACTATAAACGTACAATACCTTGGAAATGAAACTCACAAATCATCACAGACGACAATAACATTTACAGTAAAAAAAATACCACCAACACTCATAATAGATCCAATAACAGCTACCGTAGGTGACATTATAAACATCACGGCAAGAATCACCGAGCATGATGGAACAGTAGCCAACATCAACAAAGGAAAAGTAACATTTAAAGTCAACGGAAAAACATTGAAAGATGCAAGAGGTAAAGTTATCTATGTTAAAGTAGTAAACGGAGTAGCAACAATTGAAAACTTTGAAGTACCAAGTGAATGGACAAAAGAAGACACCACTATCGAAGCAGTATACTCAGGATCCACACAATGCGAAAAACTAAGCAGTGAAAAAACAGAAATAACCATAGAAAAAGCAGTGCCAACACTAACAACAAGTGACATAACAGCAACAGCAGGTGAAACAATCACATTAACAGCACAAATAACAGACAACGACAAAGTGATAAACAATGGTAAAGTAGTCTTCAAGATAAACGGTAAAACAGTCAAAGATGCTAACGGTAAAGTCATCTATGCTAAGGTAGTAAACAACCAGGTAAGCGTAGAGTACACATTACCAGCTGATATGAAGTCTAATAAATACAATTTAACGGCAATATTTACATCACCTGACTATGAACGTTTGGAAGATACAAAAACACTTACTATAGAATAATCACCAGAACAATATGGGAGTAATAACTATTTAACTCTCATTTTACACTTTTTTTCATGCAAAAAAGGATTGCAACTATTTATTATTGGATTGTAAGTATTATAATTACACATTCTAAGCAATATAATAGCATTAATTATGGATTATATGCACAATATTGGTAAAATCCTATTTTAAAGATTCCGAAACTAAATGTGGTATGTTTCAACTTTTAATTTATTTTTCGAGTAATTAAATATTTATCAGTAGTAACTAATCTGGATGAAACAACTAAAAGATGACACCGGAGCAAAGATATAATTATCTGAAGGACAGGTTATTTGAATGTGCAAACAATCAGAACATTAGAATAGAACTTCGTAAAGGAAAATATAATAAGAAAAGAATAACCTTTGATTAGACACATTCTCTTAAAATATCAATATATGTATAAAGTGTATGGGGAGATGGTAACAAATTTTTTGAAAAGCTTTAAACCTAACATTTCATATCCAATAATAATAAAAAATTCGATTAATTAAAATTATACTTATAACTAAAAAATACATAATTATAATTGATTTTGTGATAATTATTAAAGGTAGTTATGTATTTATTATTTATAACTTTTATGAGCTACATATACCCGTATATTATTTTATCATTTTTCTATTTTTGATAAGTGTGAATATGCTATGTGTACTTGGATGTTAAGAGATTGGATTAGATTTATCCATTATTTTCAAATCCTTGATTATTGAAAAAATAATAATGGGAAATCTTTTACTAAGTTGAATCTAGTATGGTTGACTATAGTTTGTTTTCGGGGTATAATAGGAGCATGCCAATATTCAAAGAGCCCCGTATTATCTACAGCCGCACACATTTATCTATCGATATATTCATTAACCTATAAAACAGAATATTTATCAAAGGGTTTTTATTACATTATGCTGGTGATCAATTCAACCATTACAAACGATGCAACAATACAGAAATGGATAAAAAAATGTTTAAAAATTTAATTGGAATGCATTTAAAAAAATGTTGGGGTGGGGGGTGAAGATACTTATCTTTCTTCACTTTCGGTTAATCAGTAAGTTTTATCGGATAATTACATTTCAAAGTGGGAAAATTATTTTGTTATCCTCTTTTTAGCAGATGATAAAGACTCCAGACGGATGTTTGATTCATTCGGGATATTGCCCTTTGTGTTGGTATTTCCATTGGACAGACATCCTCGCAGACTAATGACTTGACACAATTGTTATAGAAGTGCTTTTTATGTATTTGTCTGTGAAGTTTTAGTTTTTCCTTGCTTGTTTCCTGGGCGGTGACCTTTGATGATGATACAGGTAATATCACTCCCATGAAATTATCCTCTCCATTATAGTTGGGGCAGGATTCAAGACAACAGCCACACATTAGACATTGGGATACTTCATATTCGAATTGAATGTTGTCGGGATTGATTTTTGCATTCTCATCTAGCCACTGCTGTGCCTTTTTCATGTTTTCATATATCATGCTTCTGTCGATGATAAGATCTTTGACGATTGGAAACTTACTTAACGGTTCTATCGTTATCTGATGAAAGTAATTCGTCATAACCTCTTTGTTGACGAATGTCTTGCATGCTAGTTTTGGCCATCCGTTTATGAGCATTGCACAGCTACCGCATAATCCCTGAAGACAACTGGATGAATAATGTATCTTCGTATCATGCGTATGGTTTATTCGCTCCAGCAGGGTTGTAACCGGGATGTTCAAGTCATCGGCATACTCAAATTCTCTTATGATTTCTTCATCATTTTCTCGTGTTTTAATTATAACTTTTAATGTTTCCATGATTACCATCCCATCTTCTCATCAGTATCATTAAATGACACAATATATTCATCATCAATTTTACGTATAACAGTTGTTTTCAGGTATTTGTCCTTTTTTTCTGGATATTCAATTCTTTGATGAGCTCCCCTGCTTTCTTTTCTTTCCATTGCACATTTAATTATTGCCTTTGATAAGGGTATTAATGACTTTATCAGAACATATTCATAGTAACTATCATGGGAGTAAACCTCTTTATCTTCGAGTTTTTCCAATTGTACCAGTGCATCCTTAAGTGTTTCCTCTTTTCTATAGATTCCCATAGCATTGTTCATTATCCCTGCCAATTCTTCTTCAATAACATATGAGGAAGTGTGATTTCTTGTCTGGTTATTTTTCCATTCAACATATGCATTTTCATGCCTTTTAAGTTCATTCAATATTATATCATCATGATTATCTGAAGTAACATTTTGTCCTGTTATCTCTTCTGCCGCAACATATCCTCCATGTATGGCTCCAAGAAGTGAGTTTCCACCAAGCCTGTTTGCCCCATGGTACTGTGCCGAACATTCGCCTATCGCATACACGTTCTTGATACTGGTTTTATGTTCGTCATCCGTTAATATACCACCCATAAAGTAATGTATACCTGGATATACCGGTATTGGCTCAACTGTCGGATCAAGGTTCATGTATTTCATGCAGACATCATAAACCTCATCCAATTTGACCTTTACGGTTTCTTCGGGTAAAAATGACACATCCAGATATACGATGTTTTCACCATTAATACCGAGGTCATACTGATTGCAGACCTTATAGATGCTGCGTGATACAACATCACGTGGCATCAACGCTCCAAGTTCCGGATACCACTCCTCCATGAAGTACCATCTTTCATCATCCCTAAGTGTGTACAGACGACCACCTTCACCCCTGGCAGCTTCGGTAATGAGCATGTTCTTCACGGGAGTTCTTATCGTGGTGGGATGAAACTGTATCATTTCAAGGTTTGCAAGCTTAATATCCTGCAAGAATAGCCTGGCTGTCGTACCTGCATCATTTTGCAGTGAACCGGATATCTTTCCGAATACCTTGTTCATACCACCACTTGCTATGACCACATAATCTGCGGCAAAGGACCTTATTTCATCTGTAAGTTCATTGATTAATACCGCACCAACACATCTGTCATCATCATCCAAAACAAGTGACAGGAATCTCCATCCAATGTAACGTTTTACAAGATTTTCATGCTCATATTTTCTAAGCATCCTAGTTATTGCAGATAATACCTGTTTTCCGGTACGTGCCCCCGCATATGCAGTTCTCTGTTTTTTCTGTCCACCAAAATATCTTTGATCTATGTTACCGTTATCATCTCGTGTAAAGCTTGTTCCAATATCATCTAACCACCTGATGATATCCGGTGCATCATCAGTTAATTTTTTCACTGCCCTATGGTTATTTATTTCCTGGCCACCACTTATCGTATCAGCATAATGTTGGCTTGGAGAGTCATCCTGTCCCTTGGTATTTAAAGCAGCGTTTATTCCACCCATAGCCATCACGGATTGTGATCTTTCAGAGGGTGAAGGAGAAAAAAGACAAACGTTAACTCCCTTTTCTGCTAATTTCACGCTGCAGGTTAAACCTGACAATCCTGCCCCTATAACCAATACATTCTTCGTATCCATATAATCATTACCTCCCATAGCTTATAACAGATAATATAACACTTCTGCAATTAACAACAAAACAAATATCACTTTAAATATTACTGATGTCCAATATGAAAACTTATCAAAAGAGTTTTCTTCGGTTAAGAAACCAAATGATACCATTAATCTTGGAATACTTATTCTTAGATGAATCAATAAAGAACAAAACAGTAGATTATCAATAATCAGGTGAATAAATACCATATGATTACCAAGTACATTAACTGGTGAAAGCGAATATGTGACAACATGCAATATGACAAAAACTACAATTGCAATTCCGCTAAGCATTTGTATTCTGGTATCATTGTTTATATTATTATAATTCCTATATTTACGGTTGGCATGCCTATCCCTAATAAATAGGTATAAGCTAATTATCATATGAATCATTACCCATATGAATAATCTTCTGCCGGTAACCCGTAAACTAGGAGAATATGGAGTTATCCCAATCAGGTATAAAAGTGATTCAAATGCATGGCTTAACAGTAAAAAAATGATTACCAGTAAAACCAATGAATTAATCTTTCTTAAAGAAATTCTATCCAATAAACTCATATTACTTCCTACTTTCAACTATTCTTGTAATGGTGGATAATAATGATAAAATCGTAGTAATTAATGCAACTGCATTAATAATCAATACCAAATTGTCTATCCTATAATAACATAATATGCAAACTATTCCTGGAAACGCTATCCAAAACTTTGACACATTCTTTCCCAAGCTATCAAATACCAGTTTACCCGTATTCTTTTTGCCTGAAGTATAAATAAACTCAACAAACTTAAATATCAATACGAGAATAAACAATGGATGAAGCAGGCTATTCAATGATAAAATCAAGTATGAAACCAGTACAAAAAACATATCTGCACTAACATCCAGGAATGCACCCATATCCGTAGTGTTTGAAGTTTTTCTCGCAATCATCCCGTCAAGAAAATCAGTGGCCAATATTAAAATAAATATCAATATTGGAAGGATAATTTCCTGATTATGGCTTAATAGATTGTTTAAATACCAACCAAAGACAACAGACAAGAAAATTCTTGAAACGGATAGAATATGTGGTATGTTTTTATAATTCATGATAAAATCCTTATTTTCCATTAATATTATTATCTTAAACATATCTAATAAAAGTTATGCAAATGCAGAAAAATATGAGATAATGTTCATCGGGTTTATTGCATTTAAAATTACCTTTTGTTTATTCATAACGACTAAAACATTACAATGAATGATATTAAACAACAAATGTAAACATAAGAAGTATTTGGATTAAAAGGCAAGATAAATAGATTGATATTTAAGTTTTTAAAAAAAGGGGATAAAAGAGGGGTTTAGGTTATTGTAACGTTTTTGGTGTATCTTTGTGTTTATGGTTTCATGGTTTATTGGAATTTCTTTGTTAGATTTTACTGTAATTTAAGGCATTATCTTAAATTTGAAAATATCTGATACATGTCTGTATGTCATATAATAGATTGTTTATCAATTATTTGATAACTGCTTTTAATGTTGATTCTAAAAAAATAATATTCCGATTTATCTTCTATTGCCGTTGAAACAGGATTTTTTTGATAATGAAGATTATTTCTAAAAGGCAGTTGTAATGTATTGTCTAATTTAATGCTTTGTTTTATTAAAATGCAGGATTATGGTTATGTATATTATTATTTGGGAAAAAAATAGATATGGTGGAGAATATTATATGCTATTCTCCAATGGTATTGGGGGGATTATGATGTTACAAGTAATGTTTTGCTATCTTCTACTCTATCATAGTCTGTTGATGTAAATACGGCAGTTATGGTATATTCCTTGGCTTTCATGTTATCAGGGAGGGTATATTCAACCCTTGCAATGTTATTTTCTACATTTGCATAGATTACCTTGCCGTTAGTGTCTTTTAGTGTTTTACCGTTTATCTTGAATATTACTTTGCCTTTGTTTATGATGTTGTCGTTGTCGGTTATTGTAGCTGTGAGTGTTATTGTTTCACCTTTTTGTGCTGTTATGTCATTTGTTGTGATTGTCGGCGTGGCTTTTGTAACGGTTGCCGTAATGTTAGCTGTGGCTTTGTCGTATCTGGTTGATCCGGAGTATGATGCCGTGATGTTGATATCCTGACCGGTAAGATTAGCCGGTACGGTGTATTCAACGCTTGCGATTCCGTCAACCACCTTGGCGTAGATTACTTTGCCGTTAGCGTCTTTTAACGTTTTTCCATTTACTTTAAATGCGACCTTACCCACGTTTAATGCAGTGTCCTCTACTGTATTTATTCTTGCGGTTATGGTTGTTGTTTGGCCGGCTATTAACGTGACCGGATCAATTGTCATGGCTGTCTGTACCTTATTTTTCGTCATTGTTATGGTTGTCGTTGCATCATTGTATACTTGACTGTCCGTGTATGTTACTGTGATTGTAATTGGGGATGTTGGTATGTTCGTATCATATATTATAACGTCCACGCTTGTAGTATCCTCCTCTATGATATATGATCCGATAATCCTGTTGTTTGCCAGTACGTTTACGACTCCGTCATTTACCGTAGCGTTGAACGTTACGGTTAGGTTGCTTGTCTGTTCATCAATTGTGATGTTTATATCACCGGCCGTCATTGATACGTCCCGTTTATATAACGTTAATGTGGCGGTTGCCGTTGAGTCTTCGAATATTTGGCTGCCCGTGTATTTGACTGTTACCGTGTTTTCACCAAGATTATAGTTTGAGGTGTCAACATCTTCTATGGTGATTGTTCTTCCATCAAATTCTGTGATTGTCGCTACGGGATTTTCGTCATCATTAATAAATGCCTCTATCATACCGTCTGTTATTGTATTGTTTAGGCTTATGGTGATTGTTGTCCTGTCATCTTTTGGAACACTTTCTGCTTCAACAGTCATGCCCAGGTTATTTTTCTCTACATTGAATCTTATTATGTCTGACCTTTGGTTACATGTTGTAATGTAAAAGCTGTATTGTCCTAATTGTAGATTGGATAATGTTATGTTTTCATATCCTGTTTTGATTTCTTGGCCGTTTAGGTATAGTGTTATGTCTTTGATTCCCTCATTGAAATCTTTATAATAGTGTGGATTTTCCAGTATGATGGTGTAGTTTATGATTATATCCTCACCGTAACCGAATATTTGATAATCTTTTATGTTTAGCTTTATCGTGTTAAGTTTCATGTCTGTGGAGTTATATGTGTTACCTTTAAGTATTCCATTTGTATATCCATATAGTTCAATCGTTTCCCGATAGTTTGCATGGTTATTGGTAAAATTGTTGCCTGTAATATTTATGTATCCATAAGAGAATATTGCTCCACCAGCATTGGTTGCACTATTATCTGTGAAATTTGAATTTAGTATATAGCTAAATTCCTCATTAATATTATTATTATAGAGTGCTCCTCCTATAATTGCAGTGTTATTCTTAAGTACCGAGTTGTTCATTGTTAATATTCCAAAACGATTATATATTGCTCCTCCGTCTTCTTCTGCCTTGTTGTTTTGTAGGGTGGAATTAGAAATTGTCATGTTTTCAACATTATTGTATATTGCTCCTGCCCACGTTGCAGTGTTATTTTCAAGTATTGTATTTTCGATGACTACTATTCCATATTCATTGTCTATTGCTCCTCCATAGTCTGCATGGTTGTTGTAGAATTTGGAGTCAGTGATTGTTAAATTACCCTCACTTAAGATTGCTCCTCCATATCTTGCCGTGTAGTTTGTTAATGTTATGTTTTTCAGGGTTAAGTTGTTGTTTTCTGTCATATTGATGAACTGGTATGTGTTTTGTCCGTCGAGTGTATTGTTGTTACCGTTTATGATAATATTTGTGGTATTGGAGTTTTCCAAGCTCATACTTTCTGTTGCATTATATTTTCCAGGGAGTAAATTAATCGTATAGCTAGAATAATTTTCATGTGTAAGATGTGTCACTGTTTCTACTAACTCTTCGTAACTTGAAACGTTTGTTTCTTCAGGACCAATTACCTTGAATGTTACCGTATTGGATTGTTGATTACATGTGCTAAAGTAAACTGTGTATTCTCCGGCTTCCAGATTGGGTAATGTCACATTTTCATATCCCGTTGTAATGTTCTTTTGGCCGTTTATGTATAGTGTTATGTCTTTGATTCCCTCATCGAAATCCTTATAATAGTTAGGATTTGCAGGTACTATGGTGTAGTTTAAGATTATATCAGCATCGTGGCTGAATAGGTGTTCATTATCCTTTATGCTTAGGTTTATCGTGTTAAGATTAATGTCTGTTGAGTTATATGTGTTAGTGTTAAATTCTCCATTCTCATAGCCAAATAAATCTATTGTTTCTTTGTTGGCTGCATGATTGTCGGTAAATGTGTTTGCCGTAGCATTCAGGTATCCATGAGCGTATATTGCCGCACCACTTTCGGTTGCAGTATTTCCTGTGAAACTTGAATTTATTATCTTGTCAAAGTTCTCACTAGATACATGATAAATTGCTCCTCCTAACTCTGCATGGTTATTGTTAAAACTGGAGTCGGTGATTGTCAGATTACCAGTACTGAATATTGCTCCTCCACGGATTGCGTTGTTGTTTTCTAGGAGGGAGTCTGTCACGTTTATAGTACCGTTGTTATATATTGCCCCTCCTTCTGTTGCTTTGTTGTTTTTAAATGTGGAGTTTATGATTGTTAATAATCCATCATTAAATACTGCTGCCCCATTTGATGAGGTGTAAGAGGATATGTTAATGTTTTTAAGTGTTAGGTTGTAATCTTTGGCTATTTTTATGAATTGGAATGCGTCATCTCCATAAAGTTCAAGGCCATTACCATTTATAGTAATATTACGGGTAGCTGAATTTTTCCAGTCAATACTTCTAGTTGCATAATAATCACCTTGAAGTAAATTAATTGTAAAACTGTTAAATTTCATATTTTCAGCAAATTCTATTGCTTCTTTTAATTCAAAGTAATCTGACACATTTACTTCATATTCAGGAGGATTAACATAGAATGTTACCTGGTTTGATTGCTGATTACAACTGGTATAATAAATATTATATTCTCCAGGTTCCAAATCGGATAATGTTATATTTTCATATCCTCCCGTCATATTCCTCTGACCATTTATGTATAGGGTTATATCATTAATTCCATCTTCAAAATCCTTGTAATAATGGGAATGTGATGGGTTAATGCTAAAGTTTAATGTTACCTCCTCATCATAGCCAAAAGAGGTTCTGTCATCTTTTATGCTTATGCTTATCTGTGAAAGATTCATGTCTGTGGAGTTATAGGTGTTATCATTAAATTCTCCATTCCAATAGTTGTATAAATCTATCGTTTCCTTGCTGGCTGCATGATTGTCGGTAAATACATTACCCATAGAAATCAGATGTCCATTACCACATATTGCTCCACCAGTATTATTTGCATTGTTAGCTGTGAAACTTGAATTTATTATACTAATAAATACATCAGTATTAGTATCATATGATATTGCTCCACCATGATTTGATACATTGTTGTTTTCGAATGTTGTGCCTGTAATGGAAAAAGTACCAAAATCACTGTATACTCCCGCTCCATTTTCTGCGGTGTTGTTATTTATGATGGAATCTGTTATTGTCAGTATTCCGGGTCTTTCGTTGTAGACTGCGGCCCCACCATATCTTGCATTGTTGTTGCTTACTGTGGAGTTTTTGATTGTCAGAATACCCTTGTTGTATATTGCTCCCCCATACATATAGGCATAGTTGTTGTTTAGGTTGGAGTCTGTGATGTTTAATAATCCCAGGTTGTATATTGCTCCTCCATTGGAATCTTCATTTTTGGCATTTGTTATGCTTATGTTTTTAAGAATCAAAGAAGCACCTTGATTTATATAAAATGCTTGCTGCTGATTTCCATCTATTGTTTGTCCATTACCATCAATCGTTAATACGATATTGGTATTTGTCAATTGAATCGTAGCGGTATTTGTATAAGTACCATCCTGTAATGTGATGGTAGTATCCTCTGTAGCTGTTTGAATAGTATTGGATAAATCGCTCCAAGTGGATACCGTAGCGGATGCTTCTTTGATGTTGTTATCATTTGAGCTACTTTTGTTAATGTTTTTACTTTTCTTTTGATTTTCTAAATTATTATCATTTTGAATATATTTTGTATCTAATTTGTTTATCGTATCATCCTGTGATACTATTTGTGTATTGTCTAATACATTGTTTACATCATCGATACTGCCTGTTGTATCTGACATGGCATCTGTTGCACTTGCAATACCTGTCAATAGCACTATAATAATTGTAAACAGTATTAGTGTTCTTATTTTTTTCATAATAGGCAATCTCCATAGTTTATGCTAATTTATATGTATTGACTAATACTTAAAATTTCTTGTATTATTCATGTAAAACTAGTATGTATAAATTAGTTTTACTTAGAATAACCGATGATTTAAACCACTTTCCACTATCTTCAAAAAAAACATGTGAGAAAAACTAAAATAATAAACTAATAAGATAAAAACATCAAAAAAAACCTGTTTACAACAAATAAAAACACACCTATAAACACCATCAACAGAAAAACAAAAGATTAAACAAACACCCTCTAAAAGCATAGAAAACCATAAAAAAATATAAAAAATCAAACAAAATATTTAAAATAAAATAATCCTTAGATAGATAACTTTTTCTAAAAAAAGTATTTATATATTTTAAAGCAATAAATATAAACAATCACCTATAAAAGGTGATTAAAAAATAAAAATTATTTATAAAAAATGGGATTAAGTTAATAATTCTTTAAAAAGGTGATTAACTCATGAATATGAAAAAAGTAATCATACTATCCTTATTGGCATTAATGGTATTAGGATGTATCAGTACTGTTAGTGCAGGAATGTTTGATTTTTTAAAACAGGATACAAAAATAGATATAAATAATACATCCAATGGTTCATTATATGTGGATCTTAAAGGTTCAAATGAATCTATAGCAAATAAAACAGTTGCTGTAGAAGTTGTAAGTCATAATGAAAGTAAAAACTATACAGTAAACAGTAGCACTGAACCTGTATTGGTTTGTACTTTAATTCCAGGTGAATATAACATCACAGCCAAATTTGCCGGTGATGATCAATATAAAGAAATTTACACAACCAAAAGTATAAACGTAACAGAATTATCACAGAAAGCAGTGGAAGAAACAGTAAATGACTTATCAAAAGAGGTAAATAAATAAGGATTACATTATATAATATTAATCCGGATAAATTTATTCTCTTATTCCATTTTCCATTCACCCCCAACATATTTTTTTTTTATCAGTAACTTATTTATAGGATTAAACAATCATTTTCCTTTCCACCAGTCCTGATTACCATTAAAATTCAAATAGTTCAATATTCCATTTCTAGTTTTGATGTTTTTTTTAATTATTATCGGAATTTCTTTAAAATGGCAATTCATTTAATGATTTGAACTCTTTAATATCTGCTAAATGAGGTTAATCTTACACAGGATTATGTTTTGACGAAGCAAAAGATACTGATTATACTGAGGGTATTATAATAAATATCGTGAAAAGATTGTAATTAATGGTAATGACCATATTATCAATGCAGGCAATAAGTGGGTAATTTTCAAATTAAATTCTTCAAAGGTTGTTTTTAACAATATCATATTCAAGAATTCAAATATAACAGCTATTGAGGTAAGAAATTCAAGTTTAAATTCAAGCAATAATATGTATATCAATAATTTGAATATTTCAAGAGCAATAATGGGAGTTATTGGCAGTAGTATCTCGTATCAATGATGGTTTTGTGGACAACTATAATTAATATGGTTCATCCATAGCAATATCCAATTCTGATTTAACAGGGTTGATGGTTATTATTCCAGTGGTGGGGCATTATACATTGATTCTTCGGAACTCACTATTGAAGATTCCAAATTCACAGGTAACTATGCCGAACATGGTGAAGATATACTGTTGTATGATTCCAATTGTGATATTTCGGCTTCGTCCTGCAAAAATTATCGTTAAACAAACACCCGTAAAGTTGCCATGAAAGTAAGCTATCCTGTATATAAAATATACAAAAATGATAAGCTTGTAAGCAAATCAAATACGATTACTATCAATAACTGAACATCCTATTTTGCCAGTCATTCACAAATGGTCACTTGGTAGTATACCTTGACGGAAAAGTAGTGTTTAACGGTACCCTGACGGATGATATTTACAGGATAATACTTGAAATTACAAGTAAACTCCTGGGCCAACACGAAATAACTGTTGAATTTACCAACAACAATAATCAAACACAAAGTTATACAGAAAACATCATAATAGCAGTGTAATATTTAAAATATTGAAATCACCCCCCCCCCCCCTTCATTTTACCTTTTTTTAGGAAGTTATTCTATGGGAAATCCTTTAATAACTTCCAAAGAACTTAAAAAAACATTTACAAACCAGACAAAAAAATTTATTTCATGCCAACATTCATCATGATTAAAAAACATTTAATCAAAAGATAAAAAATACTATAAAAAAATATTAAAAAATGGATAATTATATGTTTATTATAAAATAAAATGATATAAATCCTTTAAAAAATATAATAATAGAAATTTCCCCCCCCCCCAATTAGATTAAACAGGATTATAAGTATTCAAACAGATTATTAATGAAAAAAATTCAATCAATAAAAACAAACAAAAAAATCAACTATCTAATTAAAATAAAACATATTATACTCTTTCT
This sequence comes from Methanosphaera sp. BMS, assembly GCF_003268005.1. NCBI lineage: Archaea > Methanobacteriati > Methanobacteriota > Methanobacteria > Methanobacteriales > Methanobacteriaceae > Methanosphaera > Methanosphaera sp. BMS. The sequence continues at coordinate 343,780 of NZ_CP014213.1, forward strand.
AATATATAAATAAAAACCGTATATTTATTAATTTTCAAAATTAAAGATAGTAACAATAATAAAATTTATATTATTTTACATAAAAAATCATTAAACGCTAATGTTTACTTAATATTTTTCAAAAAATACATCTCAATTATGAGATTAAACAAAACAATAACAAATATAGAAATGAATCCTACAGAATGCAACACTCTTCTAGTGATTTGCATAAATTTTATTATTAACCAAAAAAAATAACTCTAAAAAAAATAATTATGAGGCTGAATACAAATGAATAAGAATGTAAAAAGTATATTCTTAGTCTTGGCAATATTAACACTACTTGTCTCTGTAGCCGGTGTATGTGCAGCAGATGATATCGATAATACTGATGAATCAATTAGCACGCTACAAGATACCAGCAGTGATGTGATACAAAAACAGACAACAAGTCCAAGTGATAATAATAACCAGGACACAAAGAATATTGAAAAATCAATTAAACAATTAAAAGAAGATTCAATTACAATAGATGATATTGAATATACCAATTCTATTGAAAATGAAGAAATTGATGAAATTTATATTGAGGAAAGTACATTCATTAATAATGTTCAAATATCTGACTCACTAGAAAGTGAAGCACCTCTTTATATTAATAACTCAATTATTAATACATATTTTGGTATTTATGGCAATGAAAATACAATATTTATACATAATTCTACATTGAATTGTGAACTTTATACTGAAAAAGATACGATACTTATAATAGATGAATACACCACATTAAATGATGATTTTTATCTTGATAATTGGGATGTGAATATTTACACCAACAATAGCGAAATAATAAATTATTTCAAAGACAGTGGTGTATATATCGGCAATTCAATTATTGAAAATGAAGAAATAAATGATTATATAACAAATAATGGAAACTTAACTGTTAGAAATTCAACATTAAATGGGGAAATAGATAACAAAGGTACTCTAAGAATAGAAGATGATGTAATATTTGGAGATGAATTCATATATGGTGGTAATGGTGAAATAATAATCAACGACATTAGTAGACTTGCACCATATATGAATGAATATAATAATAACTATGCATTCAATAATGTAATTATAAATAGAAACAAATTCAATCATGCAAATATCAGCTTTACTAATTCAACATTAAACTCAACAATTTATAATATGGGATCTATAACAATTAGTGATGATACCATATTTGGAGAAAACTTTGCAATTGGTGGTGATGGTAAAATAATTATCAATGATACAGATAAAATCTTCCCATATCTTACCACATATGATGGAGATTATATGTTAGAGAACATTACTTTTTCCGGTAATTCTAAAACAAATAATGGTAATATGACTCTTGTTAATAGTGTAATAGATTTAGGATATTGGACTAATTCATGGGGTTGGGAATATTATACTATAGGTACATTGGTCAATAACGGTAATCTTACCCTGATAAACTGTACTCTTAACTGCAGTATAACTAATACTAATACTGGAAACTGTATAATTGATGAATGTCTTATACCTTCAAGTGGTATAGGAAATACCGGTAATTTAACCATTAGAAATGTAGAATGGGATGGACTATTTGGAATGTCAAGTCAAAGTAATGTTGAATCACATGTTAAGATAATGAATTCCTCATTTTCAAACAATGAAGGAATATTCTTTGCAGGTACATATGGAGCCAACATTGAAATATACAATTCCACATTCAATAATGTGACTACTATTGCACAGAATGCCAATATAATAATAGACAAATGTAATTTCACAAACTGTACTACTGGAAATAACTTCATTAGAGGATATAATGTATCTGTATCAAACTCAATATTTGATAATAATAAGATTAATAATAGGTTCAGTTTAATTACAATCACGAATGATTTGGGAAACATAATAAACAACACATTTTCAAACAATTACATGAATGCTACTGATTCATGGAATTACTATAGTGGAATAGCAGTATATGCATTCAAATCAGGCGGTTATGAAGGTATAATCAACATTTCAAACAATAAATTTGAAAACAACTACATCAACGCTATAGAAGGACAAGTATTACCATATGATTGGCATGACTATCATTCCAATGGTTACGGAACAGATATACGAGTAGAAGCAGAAAATAATCTAATAATAGCTAATAATACATTTACAAACAGTACCACTACACAAAAAGCAGGTTCAATTTATTGTAATAATATAAAAAATGTAGAAATTTATGATAATATATTCAAAGATGTAAAATCAATATCTGAAACAATAATTCATAACAATTCTGTAAGTGTGACAATATACAATAACACCTACATTAACTCAACTATAGACTTTGATAATCTTAGTATAGAAAATCCTGGAAAAGTCTTTGCCGGTGATAACATAACATTAAAAGCTAATATAGCACTAAGTCACCCTGAATATTATGATGAAAATCTACTAAATCAAACACAATACAACTGGTACATAAACGGTGAAAATATAATAACAAACAGCACAGAATACAACATAACCGTACCAGAAGACATGATGATAATCCATATTACCCCAACGATTACCAACACACGTAGTGACTTATTAGTTCTTACACCAACAGTTGTAGGTGATAAAATAATTACACCAGAAAATATAAACAAAAATCTATTTGAGGGAGAACTAATTGGAATAAGTTCAAACACTAGATTAATATTCCAAGGAGACTTTATAAATCTAGGAGAAATATATTCCAAGACAAACGCTACTGTATTCGATGGAACAAATGCAACATTTGTCAACACATCATTTGTAATAGAAGCAAATGATAATACAATACAAAATATGAACATTAACAACACAGATACTTCAAACTACATAATAACTACAATGGGAAACAACAATCTCATAAGAAACAATATTTTAACTCAATATAACTCTGATGGACTAACTGCAGCAATAAAGGATGCAAACAGTAAAAATACGATAATAACAAACAACAGTATAAGCGTAACCGGACCTGCAAGAGACATTACATATGGAGAAGGAGCATCAATTGCTAACACACAGGCAATACTATCAATAAATTCAGAAAACTCCATAATCGAATACAACAACATAACAGTACAAAACAGTACAGACTCTGAACTAGCACCATTTGGTACAATAGAAGCAATAACAGCACCACAAGGAACCAATAACACAATTCAGCACAACAATATAATAGTGACTGGTTCCAGATTTGTATATGGAATAAACACACTAGATAATATAATAGAAAACAAGATTATTTTCAATAACATAACTGTTACAGGTTATCGTTATACTGATGGAATACAAGTGGGTAATGGTGCACAAAATAACATAATCGCTAACAACAACATAAACCTCACATGTCTTAACACCACAGAAGTCGATGAAGCAGCAATAAGCTATGGTATAATAGTAACAAGCCAGGGAGGACAAATATCTAATAATAACACCCTAACTCAAAACAATATCCTCATTAATGGGGCAGTAAACTATGGAATGGAAATTTATACAGCATCAAACACTAACATATCTAAAAACAACATCACACTAAATGGAGTAAAATCTATGGGAATAGGATATGCACATTCACCTAACAGTACTGTAACGGACAACAAAATTATCATAACTGATGATACAACTCAAACATTAAATTCAGTAACTGAAGAAATACAACCATTAAGTGTTGGAATAAGAATACAACAAGACTCAGAAAACATCACCATAGAAAACAACACAATAAAAACCAATGATGTGGCAAAAACTGATAAAACTATAAATACTGAAGATATTAATACCATAGCCAGATATAATAAACTAACATCAAGTACTGGGTATGGACAAGACACAATTATCACAATCCCAGAAAATGTGTTGATACGAGACAACAAACTACCAACAATAACAACAATGCAAATAGCAAATGTAATCCTAGCAAACAAACCAGTAGAAATAACTGCATATGTCACTGATGAAGACAATAATCCAATAACCGGTGGATATGTAACATTCAGAAAAGGATGGGACAACATAGCAAACATAACAGTAACAGATGGAATAGCAACTTCAACATTTACCTTTACAGAATTAGAAACATTCACATTAATCACAACTTACTGGCCGACAAGTACAGAAGTAATAGCAAGCAGTGATGAAAAAACAATCACAATAGAAGATGCTCGAACAATAATTAGTATCGATGAAGTAAGTGCTACAGCAGGACAAACTGTGACACTAACAGCTAGAGTTACAGATCAATTGGGTAACAACTTCAACGGTGGTAAAGTGACATTTAAAGTAAACGGTAAAACAGTTAAAGATGCAAACGGTAAGGTGGTGTATGCCAAAGTTGTTGATGGTGTAGCAACAGCAACCTATGAAGTACCAATGGATGCATCAGGTAAAGACCTCAACATTACAGCAGTATACTCCGGTTCAACCAAGTACGACAAACAAACAACAACCACCACAGTCACAGTAATAGAAGCAACACCAACACTCACAATAACACCATTCAATGAACCAGTAACCACGGGCTCAACAGTAACACTCAAGGCAAAAGTAGCACTCGGAGACACACCAATAACAACAGGTAAAATTGTCTTTAAAATCAATGGTAAAACAGTTAAAGATGCTAACGGTAAGGTAATTTATGCTAAAGTAGATGTTAATGGTGAAGTATCAGTAGATTATAACCTTGGTGATCTTAAGGTTAATACCTACACTGTTGAAGCTGTATTTACAGCAAGTGGTTATGACAAACTAACAAGTAATACAACAATGACTGTTGTAAAAGCTTAAAAGTAAATAAATTACAAGTAAATAACTAAACCTCAAAAAAAATGTAGGATGGAAGTAATCTCATATACTTCCATTACTATTTTATTCTTTTTATGCTTTCTTGATTTATTAACATGAAAACAGCCTCTTAATGATTTTATTTTATAATGACTGGAATTTATTTTAAGATAAGTATATATACTAATAAGATAAATAATATTACTCATGCTAGTGACTTTCAGTTGATAACGGAAGCATAGTAAAAACATGGAAAATGTTATTGTTAGAATCTTTAACAGATTCTTTTAACATAACATTTTATAAAAACTAATTTTAAATATTTATCTATTTTATTATAAGAGACTTTTTTTAACCATTTCATAAAATTTAATAATTTATTACTATAAAATAATATATTGTAGGTATAGATGAAGATCCTCTATTGTTTTATAGAAAAATTGTTTCCATGTGCAATTATCTATTAAAACACTAATATTGAAAAAATGGGGGTGAAACTATGGATTCCGTTATCACACCAGTATTAACTTGCATAATGTTATTACTTGGAATAATAAGGGAATCGATTCTCTTATACATAGTAATCAAAGGTTAATCTCCAATTCAGTAAACAATCGATAGTTAAACGATTAAGGATACGGATATACCTACACTCTTTTAACTTACTACCTCATTTTAACATATATTTACTCTGCTTATTTTAAAACATGACACAACACCACAAATAACCAACTGAATACTCGACACTAAAATACCACTAAAACTCAAAAAAGGAATATACAACCTAACAATCAAAACAGGAAACAACAACTACTACAACGGACTAAACAAAACAGTGAAACTAACAATAACATAAAGCATAATAATTTATACTACCTGCACAACTTTTTTTACCAATACTACCAGAAGCACCACACGTCATAATAAGAGAACATAGTCTGTTTTTAAAAATAATAGAGAAGTGACCAAAATTCTCACAACACACAGATTTTCATATTATATATCCATTAATCTTAATTTTTTCTATTGAATATATATAAAACTTATTTTGTTAATTTACCATTATGACTGCTTTTTTTAAAAATTTTTTCAATATTCCTCCATTGTCTTTTTTTCATTCATTTGACAATATTTCCATCGTATTTTTTAATTATTTTTCTTAAAAAGTATTTATATAATAAACTACATATCATTAATTAGTTATAATTAAAATAAAGACTATGACTTTAGTTATACCTAAATTTAAGTATTTTTTTTAGGTATTTTTATGTATTGGTTTGTTAATGTTGTTTTTGTTTGATTATAACTGGTTTTAGTAAATTTTTTTTTTAGTGATGAAAAATGAGGTCTGGGAAATTTGATGAAAGTTTGAAAAAGTTTATTGAAAGAAAGTACATCGAGGATATTCAGGAGGATTATCTTGTGTTTTTTGTGATGTTCTTTGTGGAGATGTATTGTCATTCGATTTATGAGGATTTTGAGTCTAAGGGGTGTGGTCGTCCTCGTTTGCCTGTTAAGAATATGTTGACTTTGATTTTATATTGTCATATAATTAAGATGTTTTCACCAGGTAAGATTGCAGATTTTACACGGACAGATTCTGTGTTTAAGTTGATTATGGAAGGAATTAATGTTTCTCGTACTAGTGTAAGTCGTTATCGTTGTTATTTTTTAGATTATTACACTGAAATTTTATCTAAGAGTCTTTTGTTTGCATATGATTATGATTTAACGGATTTTTTTCGTGTTGCAATTGATGGAACAAAAATCAAGGCTTGTAATTCTTCTTTTAATTACATTACAAAGAAGGATTTAAGAAGGTTATTGCGTATACTTAAAAATAAGCGATATGGTAAAGAGGAGGTTTTGTTGCTTAAAAAACCTGCTCAACAATTTTATAATAATGGTAATATGACTGTAGAACAGAAAATAGCATTTTTAGAAGAAGCTAAAATTCAGATGAGAATATATGGTAAAAAGAAGATTCCATTATATGATCCTGATGCACGATGGATGTTAAATAAGAAAAATAAAATAGAAATATCTTATAACATACAAACATGTGTTGACACACAAGCGCAATTGATAATGGGAGTTTATAACTCTCAAAATGCAAATGATTACTTTGAATTATCGTCAACAGTGAAAATAGCAATAGAAAATAGTCCAGTAAAGCCAAATGAAGTGTTAGCCGATGCCGGATATAACAGTGAAACTACCTTTGTATTCCTGAATAAAGAAGAAATCGAAGGATATATCTATAATTCAACACAATCACGAATAGATAAAGGCAAAAGACGAACTAACCCATTTAGCATGGATAATGTAACCATACATTATGAAGAAAATTATATTGAATGTTTCATGGGTTATCCAATGTTTAATCTATACGCATACCCCGTCTCTGATGAAAAGAAAGAAAAAACGGGACTACCTTTGGATACTAAAAGAATATATGTTAATACAGAAGCCTGCAAGGATTGTCACTTAGAAATGAGTGTTTAGGAAAACAAAACCATAAAACATACACAATCTATGGTTCACCAGAAAAAAGAGAAATGACCATGAAAATGAAGACAGAAGAAGCTCAAAAGGTTTATAACGAACGAGCACCCACAGTAGAATCACCCTTCGGAACATTCAAACAATTCTACCATATTGACATACTATTCTTCAGAGGACGAGAAAAAATCCAAAACATAATGAATCTCTAAGCAATAAGCTATAACCTTAACAAACTCTATGAAAAACTCTTAAACAATTTAATAACAGAAGATGAAAAATATATATCTTTTGTTAAAGAAATAATAACCAAATATAAAATATAACCTAAAAATAATCCCATATAATAATGGATAGGTAAAACCCCAAACTACACAGGATAACCCACGCACTCAAAAAAAATACATATACATTTAAATAGTATGATTTAACATAGGAAATATTACACTAAAAAAATTTACTAAAACTTGATGGATCTTTCCACAAGTTCCATCATTTATATTAAACTTCAAAAAACATGATAAATACTTATTTTATTGAAAAAACACTATTTTTAAAGTAATTTAACATATCAAAAATCAAATGAACTATAATTTAATTATAAACACAGTATATTTTGTATATGGAAAAAATAAGTACTTAACTAATTTTGGTCAGGTCTCTGTTGAAGTGGTCCTGATTCATATTCCCCTTTTTTCAACACAAAACTTTATCTGTTTTTTCAACTTTCCCATTCACGTGTAGCTATTGTGGATGAAATCCAAATTGTTTTAGAGTAACTTCTCATTTTCTTATTTTCTAGTAGATAGCCTTTATTAATCATTAATTAGATAAATAAATGTATACTATATTAGATAAAATATAAATTTTGATTATTTGAATTTAAATGATTATCAAATTCATTATTCATTTTATAAAAAAACAATTGGGATTTTAGATTATTATGACAGAGTATATTGAACGTGAAAATCAGAAGTTTAAGAGCTTTATGAAAGATGAGATTGACGGCGGATTAATGGAATTTCTAGAAAAGGAATATGGATATATCTATGAGTCCATAGTGGATGAAGAATATATCATAGAATACCCTGATTTTTCAACATTCTTTGAACTGACCTATGACAATAAGGTTGTAGGATTCTACACGACCGATACCATATTTGACAACAAGGTACTGGTATGTATAAATGAGTTTTATGTACTGCCGGAGTTCAGGTCAAATAAGATCTTCCTATACCAGATTATTAACCTCCTGCAAACACCAAACATAACTGTAGTTCTAAGAAAGCCTACAAGAATAGTTGTTGATATTTTAATCAGCAATGGACTGGCATTTGAATTTGCAGACAACCTGATATTTACCTACATCAAGTTTATAAATAACTATGGAAGCGTATTTGTTAACAACAAGATTAAAAAGGCATATCATACGATTGACTCCAAATACCTCGGATTGAATGTAATGGGAAACGTCTATGACTACAAGCACTGCATGACCATATTTGATGATGTGAATGAGATTTTTGTCAAGAAGCCATCTACGATATGTTTTAGTATGCCTAGAAGGTATGACGTTAAACAATACAATCTAGTTCCAAAGCTTAAAAAGATTGACAAGAATTATCTAAGACAAATACGAAGAAATATTAATAAAAACAGGGACAGGGTATATGAGATATCCACAATCATATACAATAACATATACAGCGGCCTTAACGTGGATAACCTTATAGGAACAGAGGACATGCTACATGAATATACGATAGAACTGCTAGAGGAACATGGCCTAACAGAGGATGATGGACAAAAAATAAGAAGTAAGATACAGCAAGCCTTGGATGAGGAAGAAATACTTCCTAACACCATAAGAAGAAGATTCGAGTACCTTCTCTTAAACCCTGATGCAGATGCACTGGCAGGGGAGGATGACACAGAGGGAGTATGTCCTTACTGTGAAGGTGAAGTAGCATATAGCCTTGAAACATGTGAAATCTGTGGATACAACTTCTATAAGGATGCTGATGAACAAACAACTGATGATGATATTCAAGAACGAGAAATAGATGAAAAGACACAACTTGAGGTTGGCTTCCTTGAGTCTATAGACACAGATGTATATGATGTTGGGGAAGTCTTTGATGCACAGTTTGAGGTAGCCGCAAATGAAGCACTAGGATTAATAGACATGTACCAGAACGAGCCACTGAGAATAAACATAGAGGAAGTACATCACATAAAGGATGGTCTTGTATTGGATTATCTCTTGGAAAACGATTACATAGAACAGAAACAAAACGACAACTATGATGAATATGTCTATAAGATAACCAAGAAGGGAAGAAGACACTATAAACAAAACCCTATAACTAATCTTTACTCTTCAAACCTTCAGGGATTTGACTACTACAAGTTCAAGAAGTACTACAATGACAACATAGCAGACACTAAAAAAGAGGAAATAGTGGAAAACTACATACAGAACATAGAAGCTACTGCAATAAGTCAAAACGACTATGCTACATATAATCAGATACTATTGAACAATCTATTAACATCAAGAAACATACAGGGAGACAAGGAGTTTCTCATACAAATGTTAAAGGCCATGATTTGTCAGTTAAATGAATATAAACTAGCAGAGGATAAAAAAAATCTGCTTCCTATAAAATTCGAAATGGACAATTACATGCAACTGTTTGATGTGATAAACGAGGATTATGATTTAATAGAGTTATATGTAAAGGCATATAATGACATAGAACTTGAGGATTTAAAGATAAATAAGGAAGATAACCTGGAAGCATTACAGAAACTGGCAGAGACAAAAGATCTCTTAAGATTCAATCTTGCTATAATGGAAAGCAGTGATGATGAATAATCTAATTTCACCCCCTTTTTCCAATATCTTTTTTTTGATGAATATTTTTTTTGAAGTATTTTAATTAAATATGCTATGGGTTTAAGAGAAAAAGATCATTCCAACAGAAACTATATATATACCGGAGATATATAACAATTTAATGTGATATAAAAGTTAGGCATCTTTTTTGTTATGGAGCTTAACGCTTTCCGCTGTTAAACGTTGTTTTCATGTTTGTTAAAGTTGTAATGAAAACAAGGTTATTTTCAAACAAATGAGTCTTGTTAAAAACTCAAATGCTTGTAAGTTTAGTACTATTATTAGTACTAATACTTCAAACATTGTAATCACCTCATTAAAGAATACAAAAGAGAAAAAATAAGCTTTTGTGCAGCGTTCTACTACTGGGTTATTTTTATAGTGGAAAGCTTTGCTACTTTTGCAGAACACAGATACCATCTGATAAATTTTAAAAATAATTTTTAGGAGAATAAAATAATCTAGGTTACTCCCCTAAAAAAAATATATTAACGCACACTACTTCCAGCCAGCAGACTCTTTAAGAATAATAGTATTAAAAACTACTAATAATATGTTGAATTTTAAACTATTTAAAGAGTATTATTTATTTATATTAAATTTAAAGTATGGAATTTAGTTTTTAAAAAATTTTACTTCGCTATACCGCATATAACGAAGAAAAAAATGATGATAAAACAAAACATTTATTTCTATAATTTAAATAGTCCTCTTCATAATATGTTTTGCATATTAAGTAATTCACATATTATCATAAAAAACGACAAACAAGGGAAAAATATGGTGAAGAAAATAACAAAATGATTTTGATAAAATGTTTAAAAAATAATAATTAAAAACGGATTTATGATGATAATGTAAAACAATATAACTTACATCTCGTTTTGAACAAAATAAAAAAATGAAATACCTAAATTACTAGTTACAGATTCCTAACGACATTTATTTCTAAATTATCTTATCATTAACCCATTAAAATTGGAAATTAACTCTATTAAATATTAAACTAACTTCCACAAAAACATATAAAAAAAGAAATATAAAGAGTTTAAATAGATGTGGCAGAGCAATTCTATTTTGATATGTTTCAACAAGATTTAGTTGATGTTATATTCAGAATAATCAAAATTTAATAGTATTTTGTTTAATATATTCCAATGCTGTCAAGTTAAGATAGTTTTTATGTGAAATTTTTTTTGTATTGTGTTTTTTTTTAGAATGATCTTTTGTTGTTGTCGTTGAATTTGTGTCCGTAGTCTACTGGTTCTCGGGTTGTTGTTTTGGTTTCTTCTTTTATGGGTATTAGGTTTTTTTGTAGTATTTTGAATATTTTTTGTATTGCTTGTTGTTGTTTTTCTTCATCAGGAGTTAGTAAGTTGAGTAATTCTTTTTTTACTAGTCCTACTGCTATGTTGAAGTTTGTTGAGTATTCTTTGTATTGGTGTTTGTTGTTTTTTTGGGGTTGTCGTGTTATTTGTTGGTTTGCGTCGTGTTTGATTACTGTTGCTATGTTAAATACGTATACGTCTGAGTAGAAGTCTTGTTCTATGATTATTTTTCTGCGGCCGGAGAAGTTTTCTGTTTCTAATTTGTTTTTTAGTTTGTCGTAGTTGGTTTCTATTGTCCATCTTTTGTTGTATATTTCTTTAAAATCTTGTATTGTCATTGTTTTATCGAATACATTGGTTGTTAGTGTTTCTATTTCTCCGGTTGGTAATTTTATGTTTATTATTCTTATTTTGAGTTTTTGTTCTTTGTTTGCATAGTTTCTTAATTTTTCGTCTTGTATTGTTTTTATGAATGATTTAGTTAGTGGTACTTCAATTATTTCATCATCAGTAGTCATTTTATATCTTTGATCTATGAATGTGTCTTTTTTTAGTCGTATTACGAAATATGAATTTAGTTGCATTATTTTTAACATTAGTTTTTTTGAACCATAACCTCTATCACATATTGATATTGTTTTTTGAAGGTTAATCTTATTTTTAACATCTTCTAAATGGTCAATGGCAAGATTAGGTTCACCAGACTTTCTGCTGGTAATGGTAGAACTTAAAATAAATTCATTTAGTACATCAACCATTGTAGATACTCTGGCAGTAGCCGTATGTTTGGAATGATCAATATTATCTTCAATACCAAAATCTTCACGGATAGTAGGATAATTCGGCAAATCAAATATAGAACCATCATGAGCTGCTAAATAATAACCTTTAAATGTTTTTAATTCGGGTTCCGTATATATTCTTTTTAATAAATCACCATTTATATCAATATATGCCTGTGGGTCAATAATCATCCTTCTTTCAGAAATAGCCTGTTTAGACACATCCATATCCATTTCACCCCAAAATTCTTCCATAAAATACAAGGCCTCTAATGCAGTTGTACGTCCACGATTCCATGGAACATATTTCATAATACATTCCTGAGGCAACTTACGATTACGAACAAAATTATTTTCTCCTAATATATATTTTTCACAAACATAATTATTAAAATTTCCTAAATTATCCAACAAATGATTACATAAAAACATAATTACCATCAAAATACTATTACTCAAATCCACACAAAACAATAATAAAAAACAAATATAAACACAATGTGAATTAACTAAATAATAATATATAATAAGTAATATATAAATCAAACTATAATTTATTCTTAAAATAATCTCAAATAAAATAAACACTTATAATATTCAATATAATTAAATACACTATGGGATTAAGTAAAATTAAAGTAAATAATGGTTAGAATAAGTAAACTAAGGTATAAAAATAAGTAAAAATCTTAACTTGACAGCATTGGTTTTTATTGTAAAGTTTATATATTGAATTATAAATTATTACTTAGGAGTAAATTTGTATGATTATTAGGACTACATTAAATAATTTTTATCAGACAGCAATCCCGAAAAGAGTTAGAGAAATTTTGGATGTTCAAGCTGCGTCTTATGTTGAATGGGATTTAGATGAAGAAAATAAAACAGTTACAATGAAATTTATAAAGAAACCATCCTTATTGGATATAAGTAAAATTAGCAGGAAGTGAATATAGAAATGACTATGGGTTACTTAATTGATCACACATTAATTGAAGCACTTTTTGATCAAACTCATGAAAATCATGAACAAACGTTATCTTTAATTTATTTTCTTGATCAAAAACAATTATACATTACATTCAGTGAATTAATTAAGGTGATGAACTTCTGTAAAGAATATGATAATGAAACAAAGAAGGAAATGTTCCGGTTAATCACAGAAATTACAAAGGTATTAAATATTTATGAGAATGAAATATTTAAGAAGATATTGGGCATATATGTTAGATTCAATGGTAAATTCGATTTTTCAGACTGTATAAATATTTATTATATGAATTACCGTAAATTTTGGAATTTTGTATCCTTTGATGATAGATATGACAAGGTTGATAAGGTCAAACGCATATATAATGTGAAAAATGGAGAAATTATTAAGAAACAATAACGAGAATCAGATAAATAGATTAAACTTCTTTAAATATGTCAATAATTCAGAAACTTGAAAAGATTTAAAAAAAGGACTATTAATTACATTAAATTTGATAATATTTGTGATGGTATAATACCAACAAATTTATATATATTATAAGGGAGATAATAACATATGAAAAGAAATACTAACCAAGATATTTGTTTGTATGAAAAAAGAATAATTTTTCAGGAAACTATACGTGGATGGTCAATCGTTATAATGCCCGATAATATTTTAATAGATAATTATGAACATGGATTTCCACATATTCACCCCGATAGAGTTATGATAAAGACTAAAACACTATATGAAACATTATTTATTGTAAAAGCCCATATTGAAAAATATAAAAAAGTTGAATTGGATTTATTGAGGGAGGAGTTATTGAAATGATGATAACATTAATCAAAAGACAAAACGGTACCGATGTAATTAAAGATTTAATCCAAAAATATGGTTCTAAAAAAGAATTAGAACGTTTATTTAATCAAACAAATAATATGGAAATGTTAATTGATTTAGAAAATTGGAATTATTTCTTAGAAAATCCCCATGAAACTATTGAAAAAGGAAAAGCTTTAGTTACTAATAAAATTAACTTAACCCAATTAGATTTTGAAGTCCTATCTGCAATTAAATACAATGAAATAACTTCTATTAGAGATTTAGCTGATAAAATGCATAAAGATGTTAAAACTATTCAACCTAAAGTTCATAAATTATCTGAAAATGGTTTTATTCAATTAATTGATGGAAATAAAAATAGTAAGATTCCCATTTTGAATTATGATGAAATAAGATTAGAAATATGATTTTTTTTCATCATCATATTTTTATATATCATTTTGATATAACGTTTCTATTTCTTAAGTCCTATTTTTACTTTTATAATCTTCATTAATCTTTTAAGAATACTATTAACCGCATTTTGAAGATTATCCTTATTACAACTAAAATCTCTTCACATACTTCTTGAACCGTTAACAACATTTCAAAAGTTAAACCTTCTACAAGCTTAGATTTATTAAATAATTCATTAATGTGAAAGATACATCATTTTCAAAGATGATAATAAAAAAAATAGTTTTAACTGTTTATACCCATAAAGGAATTAACTATTTATTATTCTTCTCTATACTCAAATATAAATAAGAATAAAATGGAAATTTTTTTCTTCGTTATACCGGACTTAAAAAAAATGGGGTTTTCAATAAATTCAATTAAAGATTTAGTATTTCTTTATACATTTCTTTTAATTCTTTTTTGTTATGTTCTGTATAATATTCATTTTCTTCATCATTTCCTATTGCAAATAATAATAATTCATAAAAGACTTTATTTAGTGATTTGCCTTTCTTAGTCAGATGGTATTCTGTATTTTTAGGGTCATCTTCATCGTTTTCTTTATATATTAGTCCGTTGTTTTCCATTGTTTTTAGACATCTTGCTAATGATTTATTGTCTAGTGTTTTCCTGTTGGCTTTAAATTCATTGAAATGACTTTTTCCTATGAATAAATCCCTTAATATATGTAATGTCCATTTGTTGCTGATAATTTTAGTTGCTGTTTCAACCGGATTTCTTTCATACTTTTTTTCGTAGAATTCTAATTTTTCTGGATCAATATTCATATATTTTTTTATATATTTTTTATGATTTATTTCTTTTTTAAGATGACATTAATGCCACTTTATCTTTAAATATTCATTTAATTAAATTCATATATTGAAAAAGGATTATTGTAATAACAATTTAAAAGGTGCTTGAATGGGAAATAATGAGAATGTTAAAAATAATGGTAATAGTGTGGTTATGACTACTTTTTTAGCCGTTTTGTTTGCTGTTGCGGGTGGTCTTGCAATTGGTAACTTATATTGGGCTCAACCATTGCTTGTGCAGATTATGACAAGTTTTGGTTTGTCAGCTGCAAATGGGGGATTATTGGTTACTGCTACTCAGATAGGTTATGCCTTGGGTATTTTATGTATTGTGCCTTTGGGTGATTTTGTTCAAAGAAAAAAATTAATTTCTATTGTAATGTTCTTATCAGTGCTTACACTAGTTGCTTGTGCTTTATCACCTTCTTTTATCATATTGACTTTATCTTTATTTAGTATGGGTCTTGTCACTATATCAGGCCAAATTATATTACCTCTTGCAGGTGATTTAAGTAAACCTGGTGATCGTGGACGAATTGTGGGAATCGTTTCCTCCGGTATTACTACGGGTATTTTGTTTTCTAGATTTGCCAGTGGTATTATTGCTGGTTTATGGGGTTGGAGATCTGTTTATATTATTGCAGCAGTTTTAAACCTGATAATGACAATAGTCATATTGTATGTTTTACCGGAAATTCCAGTTAACAATAATCTTGATTCATATAAGAATCTTATCATCAGTGTATTCACAACATTTAAAAGACATAAAGTACTGCCCAATATACTGTTACATACTGGATTAATCTTCGGTTTAATATTTAATTTATTTTGGACATCATTAACATTCTTATTATCTGGAAATCCATTTAATTACAATACATTCCAGATAGGGGTTGTTAGTTTATCCGGACTTGTCGCTGCAGTATTGGGTGTAGGCCTGGGAAAATTACAGGATAAAGGCTTTAGTGTACCTGCACTAGGAATATTTGTATTAACAACTTTAATAACTATGATATTCGGATATATTTTCTCTGATTCCATAATTGCAATAGTACTTGTTGCTGCAATATTTTCCATAGCGGTACAGGGAATAAGTGTTTTATCTCAAGCAAGATTATTTGCCTTAGCAGATAATGAACGTAGCAGGCTAAATACTGTATTTGTAGTTAATAATTTCATATTCGGAGCTATTGGAAGTGCACTTGCATCATTTTTATGGTCATTTGGTGGATGGTCTTATGTAATGTTGGGTGCAATAACGATTTCAGTAATAGCATTTATAGTATGGTTATGTTCAAGAAAATCATTTATAAAAATGGATAAAAAATTTGGAATGTAACATCCCACCTGCTTGATTTTTAAATGGGTGTCCGCCAAAATTAATTTTACACTGGAAATGGTACAACTTCAAATTTTTTAAATTCAATTATTTTTATAATTACCTTATTTTTAAGAGTTATACCTATATGTGAAGATATACTTTTAATTATTTTTCATATAAATATTTATTTTATTCTTATTATTGTTAATAATCCCTAATTATTTAGTTAAGTTTATATAGTAGGTTATACATAATTATTATTATAAAATGAATTAAATGGATTGTTTATTTATGGTTATGAAAAATATGGATAAGAAACAAGCTAAACTAATTATTAGAACTAATGATTACAATGTTCCAAGTGATCATATTTCTCGTTTTGTTGTTGATTTTATCGAAGATGCTTATGAAAAATTAGACATTAAAGTAAATGAAAATAATAAAGGTAGACCTTCTTATAACCTTTGTTCAATGATTAAATTACTTGTTTGGGCTAAATTAGAACATATGGATAGTGCGAAAATTATTGAAGAGATGGCAAAATACCATGATATATTTAAGTTTGTTTGTGATGGAATTACTCCTTCAGAGCGAACAATACAAAGATATCGGGATGAATACGGAGAATATTATGAGTTATTTCTACAAATGACACTGAAAAAAGCATCAGAAGAAAAATATACAGAATTTAATCACGTGGCTATCGATGGAACTGTGAAAAAAGCATGTAATTCTAACCACAATACAATCTCAGAAAAAGAAACCCAACTATTACTTCAATACTACAAAGGAGTTCAAATTGATGAAGATAAACTTGAAAAACTTCATAAACCTGCTAAAAAATTATATGAAAATCCAAATTTAAGTAACGAAGAAAAATTAGAAATATTATACGACATAGAAACAGAATTTACACTCACTGGACAAGATAAAATACCAATGAACGATAAACAAGCACGTAAAATGAAAGGAAAAAAAGGAAACTTCTTAATAGCTTATAATATACAATCAGCAGTTGATTATGAAACAAAATTAATTTGTGCAATAAATGTCACACAAAGTCCAACAGACCATTACCAACTACCAGCAATAGCAGATAAAGCAATAAAAAATATAGAAAAAATACCAGAACATATGAGCGCAGATACAATCTATTTAAATCCCACAAGCTTATCTTACTTTAAAAATAAGAATATTGATGGATTAATACCAACAAGAAAACAATCCAAAGAAATAATAGGAAAATTAAACAAAAATCCATTTCATAAAGATCATTTCGAATATATCGGAGAAAAAGATGTATTTAAATGTCCATCAGGACAATATTTAATATTTTACAATCAATACACAATACCAGACAAAGACCCAGAAAAACCAGCAAAAATAAAACGATTATACAACAATTACACAGCATGCAAAAACTGCAAATATCAAAAAGACTGCATATCACAAAAACAAACACACAGAACCATCACAGAAAACGGTAACAGATTACAAATAGAAATGTACTTTAAAATGGAAAAAGAAGAATATCAAGAAGAATATAGTAAAAGACCATGTGTTGAAGGACCATTCGGAACATTCAAAGAATTTTATCATATAGAACAAGAAGTTGTAATAGGAAAAACAAAAACAGAAGAAAGAATCTACTTAGATGCATTAGCATATAACATAAAAAGATTATACAACTTAAAATACAATAAAAACAATCAAAAAGAAGATATAATGAATTTTTGCGAAAATATATCCGTTACACACCAATTAGCACTTGATGTAAATATATTTTAAAAAAAATCAAAAAATCATTTTTGGCGAACACCCAAATTCAAATAAAAAAGCTAAAATTGTAAAAAAAATAGGAGTATAAAACATAATGAAGTTCGTTAAACTTCTCTATAACGAAGTAAAAGACGATACATTAAATCTGAAGATTGACCACGAAAAAACAGTATAACTGGAAGATATGATAATCTAATCAATCAACACCCTGCAAAGAAAAATTGTTGTATTAAAAAAAACCCATCTGCATTATGAAAAAAGCAGATAGACCCAAAAGGAAATGTTACATTTGTTTTGAAACCTAAAAAAAAAGATTTTGAATAAATCAAAATCCCAAATAGAGGTACACTTATAGAAGACTATACATGTGGTTTGAACATACTGTTTGCAGTCATCATTGTATTCAATAACAGTATAACAATCAAACAAGAATTCAATAATGAATTGAATCAAGCAATTAGTCTTTTATTGTGTATAGATAAGGGAATAACGTTGTGGCTTTAGCCACGTTTTTCTCCTTTAATTTATTGTTTCATGTTTTTGTATTAAATAATGGTAAATCATGTTGAATGATTAAATAAGCACTATGGAATATTATATCCTCAAATGATATCCATAATAACTTTTACCATTACTTGGCTTAATTAAAAACATTACAAAAATTAAGCCAACTGATATTTATGTTAATAAAGAATATGAATATTCGTATTTGTTAAGATAATCCCTGTGTAGGTGGAGAAGTTTATGTCTAGCATTCCACTAATAACTTTAACATTAAAAAATCTTAACCTGACGACATTGGTGAAAAACATACTTTGGAGAACATTCTAGCATCAAAAAAAATATGGAAATAAAATCTTTATAATGATGAGAATGTTTTGTAGGGTATGTATATTATGTTATCTTCTTTAATAATCTTGTTTGTATTGTTTGAAATAATTATTCCATGGGGACTTCCATAATTTTTAATAGCAGCACTTACCTGTTTTCTATCTTTTTTTCCTCGTCCTACCTCTATAGGAATTGGACTTTGAAAATCTTTCTGAATTAAGAAATCAACATTTTTCTTATTTGAATCGTAGAACAAATATTTATGTTGAAGAGGTGTGTTTGAAAAATTGTTATATAATAATGTTGCTATTAAATTTTCAAGTAAAACTCCCTCATATTCTTCATTTCTTGTTGTATTATTACCAAATGTTAATGTTAATGCATGTTTTAGGCTGCTGGATGCAAAGTAATATTTCCATGATTTTTTAGATCGTTTAGATGCAGTTCCAAAAGCTTCAACATGAAATATTAAATGAGTTTTTTCAAGTGTATCCAGTATATTTTTTATATTTGACAAGGAAGTCTGTAAACGTTTGGATAATTTTTGTTGTGATAAATCATTAGATCTTTGTAATGCAAGCTGTGTTAAAACCCTTTGTATATTCACTTGGTTTTCTGTTGTAAAATTTCTAATATTGGCCATATCATTATGTACAATTTTTGATATGACATCCATTAAATATACTTGTTGTTCATATGTATTATTTATATGAAATAATGATGGAAAACCACCATATTTTATATATAATCCCCATTGATTCGTGTTATATTCAGGAATATTTATTAATTTATTCTTTAATTCATTTTCATATCGGACTGCATCTTTAATATCTGCATCAAATAAAAGTTTATCCAATATATTTCCAGGCATATTAATATTTAAATTATATTTTAATTTTAAATACTGTGAATAATTTAATGGAGGAATATCATATTTAATCATTCTTCTTGCAGCATCAGCATTAAGTTCAAGATTCAATGCATTTGATCCGGTGAAAATCATGAAAATCTTTTGGGTTTTATCAAATATTATTTTTCCAGCTAAAGCCCAATTCTTATCATATTGTGCTTCATCAATTAATAGAAAAATATTTTTATCTAATGTCATTATCTCTCTTTCATGATAATACTTTAAAAAAGCATCAACAACGTCTTTAATAGAATAATTACCAATATAATTTAATTCTTCACAAGAAAAATACAATATTTGATTAACCGATACATTATTTTTAAAAAGATAATCATATACCTGAAATAACAAGGTACTTTTACCAACCCCACGTAGTCCCGGTAAAACTATGAAACGATGAAAATAATCATCATTTAAAAATTCATCAATATATGATTTTAATTGATTAAACTCATTTCTCTCTTTAAATCGAGTATTGTTCATATATAGCTTTTCATTTAATTGATTAGGAAAATTAATTAATTGACCGTCAATATATTCTATCAATAAATTGTCATAATCCATAATACTCACTTCCCCTTCCTTTTAAGTAACCATGACATTATATATATAATCAATAATATATAATCTTATTCATTTCAGAGAATAAGATTGTATTATTCTTATTCATTTAAGAGAATAAGATTCTATTATTCTTATTCATTTCAGAGAATAAGATTGTATTATTAACATTTCTATTTCGAATTGAATTAAAATCACATCCAAGTAAATAAAGAGGATAAAAAGGATATCATTAAACTCCCATTAATCCAATTATACATTAGACAAGTTTATAGATAAAATAATCATAAGTACACATCAGCTTCCTACAATACAATAAAAGAAAATATAAAATTCCCAAAAAACGACAATAAAACACAAATCAACACATAAAAAGCATTATACCTTATTTTCCAAAAATGAGAAAATAGGATATCTTTGTATATCATGAGGTTAAATGTATTATTAAAATCAAGAAAAACCGACCGAAAGTCGAAAAATTATTGATTGGAATATGAGGTTAATTATAATATAAAAAACAGTTAATCGTTTATTTTTGGAGGTAACTATGAAAAAAGGGGAAAAAGGAAACAGGAGTTGTTAAAGATTGCCTATGATATGTTTCTTACACAAGGATATGAAAATACCCGAGTTGACCAGATTATAGAAAAAGCACAAATAGCTAAAGGCACTTACTACTACTATTTTCAAAGTAAAGAGCAGATGCTCGAAGAAGTCATAGACATGATGATTGATGATGAGACCGAAATGGCAAAGCAGATTATCCTAATGGACATACCAGTACCGCAAAAAATAGTTGGAATAATCACATCAATGAAACCTACCGAAGAAGAACAGCCAATAAAAAACACCCTCTTCCAACAGGAAAATGTGTTAATGCATTATAGGGTCAGAAAAAAATTAATCGACGTTCTTATTCCGCTTTTATCTGAAGTTGTGGATGAAGGAGTAACTGAAGGCATATTTGAATGCGACAATATAGCCGAACGTGTTAAGATGCTGCTTATCATCAGCGATGGCATGTTTAATGAGGGTACATTTACCGAAAATGATATTTACGTCTTTATAGAAATGACTGAAAAACTTTTTGGAGCAGAAAAAGGAACGATGAATTTCATTTATAATCTGATTGATAAGAGCGATATGGAGGTGGTCGAATGAACAATACCGGAAAATACAAATATAAACCAGTGCTCTTTTTTGCATTGGCATATATCTTTACTTGGATTTTTTGGATTCCGGCAATCTATTTGCCCGAAAGCATCAGTCCATTACTCCTGTTGTTAGGTCTTATGGCACCAGCCATAGTCTCTACAATTTTTATCATGCTGTCAAAATCAGATGCACTCAAACAAGACTTTAAAAATAAGATGTTAGGCTTTTACAAAGTAAAGTGGCTCAACGTAGTTTGGGCTGTAATTGTATTTGCCATTGTAATAGGTTCTTCGATCCTCTTGTCTGTAGCATTTGGACAGTCATTGAATCAGTTTTCCCTTACTGAAGACTTTTCCTTTACAGGTGTTGGAATAGCCGGGCATTGATTACCATTACGATTGCTTCAATTATTGAGGAGGTAGGATGGAAAGGATACTGTGAGGATTCAATCGGTAACTATATGAACTGGTTTTGGGAATCCATGATTTTTGGAGTACTATGGTCTTTATGGCATTTTCCATTACTCTTTATTCAGGGAACGTATCAGGCTGGACTTATGGTAAATCCTCTTTATGTGGTTAACTTTTTTGTAAGTGGAATCCCCATGGAATTTGTCATTACATGGGTCTATCTTGAAAGTGACCGTTCAATATTGGCTTGCATGATATTTCATTTCTTTGTCAATTTCATGCAGGAGAAAATAGCGATAACTCCCGAGACAAAATGCCTGGAGACGATAGTGATAACAGTGCTAACAATTATCATAGTCCTGGTTAAAAAAGACATGTTCTTTGAAACACGTCACATCGGAAAACTGCCCGAATACACCGACAGGTAGCAATAATAGATGTTTTTCACATATAGCTGTGTGTAATATGTGCAGGTGGTGCTTAGATTGAACTACTAGACAATTGTTATACAAAGCTTGTGGAGTCATACCTTCATTTTTTTTGGAAATTGAGTCATGCTTTACATATCATCTAAGCTACCATTAAAAAATTAGAATTGTAATATAAAATAACTTCTTTTAATCAATTTTTGAAAATAGAATTTTTCCAAAAAAAATCATTTTTGGCTAACACTCTATTAAAATGTAAGTTTAACAAAAAATAATAAATAAAAAAATCATATTTCTAATTTTATTTCATCATAATTCAAAATAGGAATTTTACTATTTTTATTTCCATCAATTAATTGAATAAAACCATTTTCATATAATTTATGAACTTTTGGTTGAATAGTTTTAACATCTTTATGCATTTTATTAGCTAAATCTCTGATAGAAGATATTTCATTATATTTAATTGCAGATAGAACTTCAAAATCTAATTGTGATAAATTAATTTTATTTGTTACCAAAGATTCTCCCTTTTCTATGCTTTCATTTGGATTTTCTAAGAAGTAATTCCAATTTTCTAAATCTATCATCATTTCCATATTATTTGTTTGATTAAATAAACGTTCTAATTCTTTTTTAGAACCATATTTTTGAATTAATTCTTTAATAACATCGGTTCCCTTTTGTTTTTTAATTAGTGTAATCATCATTTTAACAATTCCTCCCTTAACAAATCTAATTCAACTTTTTTATACTTTTCAATATGGGATTTTACAATTAACAAGGTTTCATACAAAGTTTTTGTTTTAATTTCTGCTCTATCTGGATGAATATGTGGAAAACCATGTTCATAATTGTCTAATAATATATTATCCGGCATAATTACTATTGACCATCCACGTTGTGTTTCTTGAAATATTATTCTTTTTTCATATAAATAAATATCCTGATTGGTGTTTCTTTTCATATAATAATATTTACATTATAATATATATATATAAATTTGTTGGTAATATACCATCATTAATTTTAATGAAAAGTTATATTAAACATCAATCAACATAGTACGATGTCATACTGTTTTGCCTTAAATAAAATTTATTTTGATAATAAAAAGTTTTATCTACTGATATGGATTGAAGTAGAATTATTATAATTATATATAAATCAGAGATCTAATGATTTTTTATATCCTATTTTAGTCATAGTTTAATCTTAAGTGGGGGGATGATTTTAGAGGGAAAGGTAAATCGTTGTACCAGTAATAATTCTTTGTCTTATAGGAATTCAAGGAGTTTTAATAAAAAAATAAAAAAGAGGTGGTTAAATTATTGTTTATGGAGTTATTTATTTGAATTTTTTTAGAAATCAAATTAAGAATTCCACCAATTTTATTTTGAATATCTTTAGGAGGATGAGGTATTTCTATTTTTCTAATAAATTTCATAGGTATTGTTGGTTGTGAACTTCCAACTAAATAATTTTCCATTTGTTTTAAAAAGCCATAACTTTGCATATAATTTAATAAAAAATCAGGATTAATCTGTTTTGGAGTTATTTTAGCTAAATTAGGTGCTAAATGATATTTATCATTTTCAATAATTTTTACAGAATCTCCCCATCCATTTCCAGTATAGGTTAATAAAATATCATTTTTGTATAATTTACTCCTTGTCAATTTTTCAGAGGTTTTATTATCTATATATTTAACATCAGTTAAATCTAATTTGTTATTTTTAATATTTAATGCACGTAATGCTATAATTTCACCTTTATCCTGATATTCAATATATTTAGAGAATTCAAAACCTGCTAGTTTAGTTACATCAGCTACTTCTTCTAGTTTAATATGCTCATACATTTTATAACACCTTGAAAAATAAAGATTTAAAAATAAAAACAATATTTTTTCTCTTCGTTAACCATGTATATAACGAAGTGGAAAACATAAAAAAAATAGTATCTGGTAAATGCTAAGAGATAACTCGTTACAGTCGGATAAGTTAGAGAGGTTGCTCTCTCCTCCTCTCCTCAGAACCGTACGTGTCACTTTCATAACATACGGCTCAAGCATATTAGTTATCTGAAGAAACTAAGTCAAATTAAAAAAATTATTTTATATTCCATATAAGCATTGGTAATTATTTTTAAATTTAAATCTTTCAAAGTACTCATTGAATTCACTTTTATACGGGGTTGCTTTATATTTAATGCACCACGCATATTTAATATGAATCCAACTCATACGTTTAAGTTGATTACCTGTTTCAGGATTAGTAAACAAATACTTATCTTTTATCGTTTTATCCCTACATGGTTTAAAGTGTTTACCTTTAATCCACTTATGAGACTTCTTAGGATATAATCTCTTAAGAAGACGAATAATACGATATATAATAAACCAATCCATCTTTTCAAAGGTTCTTTCTGCAGCTGTCATTCTCCAATAATAAGCAGTACCAATTATAAGATTATTTAAGGAGTCAATAAAACTTTCTATGTCTCCCCCATAAGCTTTTATAAAGATACGCCGTGCTTTATCTTTGAATGAAACAATACTACTCTTTGACGGTTTTGTAAGAACCACTTTTCTATTTCTACTGAAATATGATTTAATATTGATTCCTAGAAAATCAAAACCATTATCAATATGAGTAATTCTAGTTTTATCCTCAGCTAAAGTTAAACCCCTCTTTTCCAAGTAAGAATTTAACAGTTTCGGCACTTTACATGCATCCTCTTTTGTTCTACAAAGTATTACAAAATCATCAGCATAACGCACCATAACATACTTAGACACATTACTGTATGTATACGAGCCATCTTTTCTGCGGATACGAGTGTATTTAATATCTAATGCTTCCTCCATTCCATGCAATGCAATGTTAGCAAGAAGCGGAGATATAATACCCCCCTGAGGTGTACCACTATCGGACTTATAAAATACATTATCGTCTAAGTATCCTGCTTTTAACCAGAGACTAATGGTTTTAGAGGCTGGAAAATACCGTACTTGTTCCATGATATAATCATGGTCAAGAGTATCAAAACAAGATTTAAAATCACCTTCAAATATCCAAGGACGATTAAATCCACGTACATGACTGTGAATCTTTGCTATAGCATCACTAGCACCTCTACAAGGCCTGAAACCATAACTATTGGCTTCAAAATGATGCTCCCAAATAGGTTCCAAGGCAATTTTACATACCATTTGGAACACACGATCACGTATGGTTGGAATACCCAAAGGTCTTAATTTACCATTCTTTTTAGGAATATAAATCCTACAAACAGGCCGAGGCCTATGTAGATTAATTTTACAATCCTTAAGCTGGTAAAATAGTTTCATACGCTCAGCATTTGTCATGACAATTTCAGAGTCAACTCCTGCCGTACGTTTACCACTATTTATTTGAGTAACTACTCTTATAGCCCACAATAGTGTTCTATTATCATTTAAAAGTAGTCTACAATGGCTTCGAACTCTTCGATAGTCACCAGATTCTTCAGCACGAATTATCCGCTGTTGTATCTTATATATGCTTCGACTTACATAGTTCCATTTAATATTGGACCATTCACTGTCGAGTTTGTCCAATTCCGTGGACTGACACAAATTAATATTTGCACAGTTTTCTTCATCTGAAATTTGACTCATAAATTAATCACATCTAAGAATACAAATTCGTTTTAATTCATGTTATACACCTGTTAAAGTCAGCATATCCACAAGAGTTAATTATTTGTTAAATTCCCCTTTATCTTAACGATAATGTGGCATTAGCTTCCTTAACATCCTTTAGCCAGTAAGGTCTTAGAATTCCCTCACAGAAACCCCTACCAGTAATGTATTACTGGACTTTACTGGGCTTACCAAGTTTATCTTTTGTTAGACTACGACACAACTTAGGCCCTCCCATTACACCGACAGACATACGGGTTGTAATCTATAGACGTCCTTTTTTACTTCGTCTGACCTGCCTGCAATTACAACACATCCTTCAATCATCCTAACGTGTTGTTCCCTTTCACGATGCTTATAAGAGTTCATTTATCATTAGCCAATATTGGTCTTTCTCTCGCCCTCCACTTCATGGATGCTAGAAGTAAGATTAGGCTTTACCTATCATGCAACCCACCCCACTGTTACCAATGACGCAGTTTCAAGGGAGAATAACCCATACAACAGGATTAAAAGTATCCGTTAATTAGATACTATACTAACACACACTCAAAACAAAGTTTCGAGTGAGAACAAATTAAAGACAATCGCTTGTCGCACAAAAAATAAGGGGGGTCGGGATAATTCACGAACAAAGTCATTTTTTTCTAATTTTCTCCCAAATACCATATTTTTTAAAATGAGAATAAATGAAAATTATTGCTAACAGTAATCCAATACTAGCAAATAGTATCATACGTTGATCTTTTGTAAAAACTGCAAATATAAAGAATCCAATGAAAAAAATACTATAAATAAAATTTTTTCCCTTTGGAACTGAATCTAAATGATAAAATTCTGAAAAATTATACAAACGTTTATCAATTTTTTCTAAAAAATCCATAATACTCATATAATCACCAACTACTCAGGAATAGATAAACCAAAGTAGGAATATCCCCAATCAATAGCATTAGAATAAAAGATACTACTACTTTCCTCTTCAATCATTTCTATAAAACTATTATATGTATTTATTTTTATACTTGACATTAGTATAACTCTTCCTTCATCAAATAAGGGTAGTCCTACTTTGTCTAATAATTGTAATCCTTTTGCAACACTTCTTATCTCTCCATATGGTACTATGGCTGATCCTATAATCGTTGGTGCTGCTTGTGTCCAATAATATGGGTTTAACATATCGGATGGTTCATCTGCTCCGGCAGCATGTAAACATAAACCAATACCCATACCAACTATGGCTGCTCCTACAACTACGGGTAGCATGGTTCCACCTTAAGCTAACACTATTGTCATTCCGGCTGTTATTGCAGTACCTCCAGCCCAATCTTCAAAGAAACTAACCATCTCATCAGACATGCTTTGACTTAACTCTAAACCTTCCTGCATCATTTCAAGATTTTCCTGACCCATACGATAACCAATCGCATCAATGTAATTGGTTAAATTTCTAAGAGCCATTGAAAATGCATCTGTTCGTTCATCATGATAACAATCACCTTGACCATCTATTGTTGTGGCACCCTTTAAATATTCAGGATTTCCAAAAAACAATGTTTCGAAAAAATTTGAAGTGTATGTCCAAACAATCCCTGTATTTAATTCAATGATAAACTTATACTCTGTATCATCAGATGGAATTACTTGAATGGTGTTATTATCTTCATAATATGTTATATTTAATGTTGATTCATTTAAAGACTGATAAAATATTTGAAAAGCACTAGTGGTGCTTTGACCTGAAGCTTGTAATGCCATTCGTTCACATTCAGATAACATTAATGTAGATATTAATCTAAAGTATAGTTTATTAGATTCATTTCCCCATATGTTCAAACCCAATGTTGGATCAGGTGTTGTCATATAAGTCATTCCAGTAAGATGTACTCCAATAAGTATTTGAGCTTCTTGTTGTCTGGAAAAAGCTATATTCAACTTGTCTGCAAAAAATTTGCTTGTTTCATCATAGAAGTATATGGTTGAAAGTGCTGTTAAATAGGTTCCATAATATGATTTAAGTACATTAGTATTATAGTTATCTTTAAGATTCATGTAGGACTTCAATATACTTGTATTTATTAATTTATTAGTTAAAACATATGTTTGTATCGTGTTAAAAGATATATCTGACTTATGCTCTGAAGTCAATATTTCTGTTTTGGATATCATGTCTGGATTATGGTTTGAGATAAATCTAGTGAAAAATTTTTTACCTCCTTCCATATTATAAAAATACATGTCAACAATTTTTGTACGTTTATTATTATTAAATGCATAAATACTGGTAATATTGTTATTATTAAATAATTTACTAATACTAATCGTGTTAATATCACCATACACACGATTATAATATTTAATAACTAAATTATAACCATCTTTATATAATAATACTCCATTTTCATTTACAGGAGCGTTATTTGATATTGTTGTAGTATTTATTCTATAATTGTAGAAATAATATTTTCCATTGTTTAAATTATTAATGAATGTTTGATTAGAGGTGTATAATTTAGTATTACCTAGTGAAATCCACATGCTTTCATATGGAATCTCCATTGAATAAGTATAATTCATTACGGTTTTAGTTCCATTATGTGGATTATAATTAATGGTTTTAGAGTATTTATCACCATATTGCGTGTATACTTCAATATTAGTATTTGTATCTGTTGTGAAACTGCCGGGGTTGTTTATAGTTTCTTCTGGTGTTTGTGTTTGGTTGTATTGGGTTATGTTGAATTTTCCTGGCTGATTGGATTGTATGATGATCTTCTGCTGTCCGTTGTTCCATATATTGGATGCGTTGAATATTGTTATTGTTGGTCTTTCATCTGGATGTTG
Source organism: Methanosphaera sp. BMS (assembly GCF_003268005.1). Classification (NCBI taxonomy): domain Archaea; kingdom Methanobacteriati; phylum Methanobacteriota; class Methanobacteria; order Methanobacteriales; family Methanobacteriaceae; genus Methanosphaera; species Methanosphaera sp. BMS. The sequence continues at coordinate 373,117 of NZ_CP014213.1, forward strand.
TACTGGCTTGTAATTGAATACCTTTGACTTATATAGTTGTATGTCATCCTGTGTGTAGTATTTGAGTCGTGTGTTCTTGTTCAGGTTTATTTTATCATTGTTCTTGGCGGTTTTTACTGTTGAACTGTTTAATGGGTTGGATCCATCAGTGGTATAGTAAACTGTGCAGTTTAGTTTGTTTGTACTGAACTGTATTCTCTGCACATTATTTACGAGCGTCGTTAATGGTCTTATTGCTGTTACTGGTGGTGTTATTATTTTATCTGGTTGATAAAATATTACACTAGATGTAAATCCTTCATCATCTACAAGGATAGCTCGTACTTGTGTTTTTATGGATATCATTACCTTTGTGTTATTATTCCATGTGTTGCAACTGGTGTTGGGTTGTGAACCATTTCTTGTATAGTATATTTTACCTGGTTTGTTGATTTTGACTGTTATGTTCTGGTAGTTGTCACGTACGTCGGTGAGGTTTTTAATGCTAACTACCGGTTTTACTGCATTCATCCTATAACTGTATACATTACTTGTTATTGAGCCATAGACTGAGATAAATCGTAGGTCAGTATTATTATTTATTTCGATAGGTGCATTGTATTTGGTACTATCTATGGTCGGCGTGCTGCCGTCGGTTGTATAGTATATGCTGGTTGTGGGTAGGGTATATGAGATGTATACCTGTTGTTTTTTATTGGTAATCGGCGTTTTGTATACGATGTATGGTGTGGATTCCTCACCGAGTTTCATTGACAGTACCACGCCACATTCACCGTTAGCTTTAACTGCAAAATACTTCAAGGTCTTACTACTATCATAAATAAATGCCTTGGTATACTTGGTACTACTGCTTGTTGGTGTTGCACCATTTAATGTATAATAGACGGTACAGTTATTTACTCCACTAAAAGTAGTATTATATGTTGTTGATGTAAGCTTGTTTAACACTACCTTCACACTCAAAGCTGTGGTGGTGTTACTTACAATAGCAGGGGTATCTCCACTTCCCCTAGTATTACCTTGGTTATGGCGGGTTGAATCTGTGGATTTGTCATTTTCCTCGAATTCTTCCTCATCTTCGTCAATTGACGTATCGTTTAATTCTATTATCTCTGAATTTTCATATCCGTCCTCGAAATTATTATCAGGAATAATTTCATCATCATATAAATCTTCATCCATGTCCTGTTTTAAATTATTATCATAACTTGCACTTGCAGTAGTACTTATGCTGGAGTCACTTGATTTGCTGACATCCATGGCACATACTACACTAATACAAGAGAGAATAATAAACAAAAACAAGATTATCTTCTTATAATTAATAAATATTAGCCTCCATTCTTTTTATTTTATTGATTATTCATTTATTAAAATACTTATTTTGTTGTTAATTGTAAAAGTCAATTTGATTTTCTTTATATCAAAATCGATTAACAACATCACAAGTTATGTCTTAGGTTATTAATAAACATTACTATTAAAATAAAAATCGAACTCTTTAAAAAATTGTGTGGGGTTGAGATTATTTTAGTCTTGGAGTAATATATAAAAATATCTTCTGAATCAGTTGAAAAATAATAAATGTTTGATAAAATTACTTGTTATGGGTGGTGGATATAATGAAGTGGAAATATTAAAAAATACTACGATGTCTAATAAAATGCTAATAGATAACTTCTTACAAAAAAATAAGGGGGGTCGGGATAATTCACGAACAAAGTCTTTAATAGTCTTGTCATAGTTATTGTGATATAATTTTTTGCCCATGAATTTTCTAATTTTAAAATCTTGTCATTATGTCTGTTTTATGTTCCAAGTATTCTGTTAAAGTTTTATAATTTCCAAGTGTCTCTTTATCCAACATTTCTTTCCATAATTTATTGGCTTCTTTGAAGGTGATTAGTTGAGAATCTATTGCATATTCAAGTATGTCTCCCGTTTTTATCCAAGGTATGTTTTCTGCTTTTACAGTCAAAGCAACATCTCTTGAATTGTTACTTGCCAGTATTCCATCATATATTTTTGCAAGAGCCAGTGCGGATGCTTCACCATTTTCGATGATTTCTTTAATGTAAATGTTATGTTTAAATTTGTAAAACATTATTATTTCTTCCATGCTCTCTACATTTTTTATTTTAATGAATTTTTTTCAATCAGTAGATTTACTTCCTTTTTAATATCATATGGTGCTTGAAGGAATTCTTCATAGACATAGCTCGGTATTGTAATATATTCAAATAATTCCTGTAGGATATCTGTTCTATTTATCATTATAAAACAGCTTAAACAATCAGTATCTGCGAATATTGCATTGTTTTGCATGGTTAGCCTCATTTAATCTTTCCATACCTTATCTTCACAGAATGCATCTAGTAATAGTTCATCTCGTTTTGCAAATGAGATTATATCATCCTCATACAATGTATTTAATAAGTATATATAGTTTCCATCTGTAGTATTGCCTTGTGTGTATGGCTCGTATAGTTTCGTATTATATCCAAGTTTGCGTACATTGTTTACCGGGTTATTTTTGTATTTATTATACTGGTTGTATGTGATTTTTTCTAAATTTCTAAGTCTCCACATTAATGCATGGTGGCTAATTTGGAAGTATTGCTCTGCATGTATTATTTCATCAATCGTCCATTCTGTTATATTGTTTACCTGTTCATAATAGCTTAAAGCTCCATGAGGAAGCAGTAGACATGATGCAAACTGATCTGCTTTCTTTTCAATCTTATCATTGCTTTCATTTAGGCATGTGACTAATCCTTCATCAAATCTCAGATGATATATTTCATGACCAAGGTTAAATCGTTGTCTTGCATATGTCTGGGTGGAATTAATAAATATTACCGTTTCATCATCAAATTTGCTTGAAGCACCACTTACCTCATCGCCCATATCCATAAACACTATTGTCAGGTTTTTTATTTTATTTTCTGCCACAGCGAATATGTCTATTGGTACATTTTCATCTATAAACCATTCGCGTCTGCATTTATTTGCCTCTTCATTCATTTCAAAATGATATTCCGAGTTAATCATCCGTATAATTCTCCTCATACAATTCTTTCATATATTTAAGATTATTGATTATTCTATTCATTCGTGCTATTGTTTTTAAATTGATGGATTTGTTATCCTTTCTGAATGCTATAGTGTTTTTATCATAATTTCCTTTGCCAAATATTAAATATTCTTCTGAAACATTGAATAAATCACATAGTTTTAATATTTTTGTAATGTCCAAGTTTCTTTCATTTGATTCTACCTTTGCCAGTAGGCTTTGACTGATATCTAAGAATTCACCTACTTCCCGTTGAGTAAAATTATGCTTTTGTCTTAAGTATTTTATTCTCATACCCATGCTATCTTCCATATTATTTTCACCTCTATTAAAATAATGTGTCATTAATAATTATAAGTATTACTTTAATTAATAACAATAACAATTTTATAATATTCTTAATAATTACTTTTATTAAGAAAATAAGTAGTATAACATCTTAATTCATAGCATGATTATATAAGTCATCATTATAACATTATTAAATATGGTTATTTTAATGACAATTAGAGTATAAATATTTAATTTCAGAATTAACATTTTTGATTCTTAAATCATCTTATTAAACATTCTTTTTACACTTTGTTATATTAACTCTCTATATTAATTGGAGGAATCTTATTGCCCAGTAAATGATTTGTTGTATATGGATATAGCGAAGTATAAAAATATAATCCACATCACAAACAAGACAAAGACAAGACAATATGAGAATAAGGAATATGTCGATACAAAAGAACAGGTAACTAATTGTCCATGTTTTATATTTAAAGAACTCTAGCCGTTTGTTTGTATTTTTATTTAGTGTTGTTGTTTTTTGAAAGTTTTTTCCAGTATCTTTTTAAATTTAATTTATGGTGAATATTGTCGTATGATTGGTGTTGTTTGTGATGTTTTGTTAAGTATCTTTTTGTGTAATTATATTATTCAATTTATTTTTTTTATATTATTGTATATTATTCTATATTTAACATCGAAATATTTAAATAGTATTATTATTATACTATTTTTAGTGAAAATATTTTAATAATAATGCTCGTATCATGTGAATTGTAAAACACATATTTGATGTTGTTTTGAAATATTTTTTCATGATGGTCGAACTGTAATTAAAAATATTTGTAGGTTATAAATTCAGTTATTCTATTTTAATATGGAAAAATAACATTATTTAATCCTTCAGAAGGGTGTTTTGGAATTGATATTTGTAGACAGATACAGTAATACAAATCAATGTCAAATATCTTCCATTTTGTAAATAATCATCTTTAGGCTCTGTAGAAAACCTTGCTTTGAGTGAAGTATGAGTAATAACTCAAATATAATTTTTTACAGAGGGAATATATTCTATTTCAATATTATCCTTTCTTCATCAATATACAATTCTCACTCATATTGAGTAATTGTATTTGTCATTTGATTCCTGCCTAATTGCCGCCAACGCAGCATAGTAAGTGGTACAGGCGATCCCCGGGAAACCCTCGGTTCATATAAATAAATATAGTAATCAATATTGTATTTGATTAATTATTTTTAATCCTTCATGATGTATATTTTTAGCAGCATTAATGTCCCTATCATGTCTATTACCACAATGGGGGCATGTCCATGTTCGGTTGTTTAGTGTTAGGTCTTCTTTGTGGTATTTACAGTTGTTGCATGTTTTGCTGGATGGGTACCATTGGTCTATGTGTATTAGTTTTCGTCCGTGTTCGTATGCTTTTTGTTCTAGTATTCTGATGAACATGTGCCAGGATTTTTCTTGTATACTTCGTGATAGTCTGCTGTTTTTTAGCATGCCTTTAATGTTTAGTGTTTCCATAGAGATTACGTGATATTTTTCTGTTAATCGTTGTGCTATCTTATAGAAATGATAGTCTAGTATGTTATGTCTTTTTTCATATGCTAAGGCTATCTTCTTTTTGATTTTATTGTAGTTTTTGCTGCCAATTTCTTTTTTGGATAGTTTTCTTTGTAATCTTTGTATTTTCTTGTCTAATTGTATGATCTTGTTTTGTTGTGGGAAATGTATTATTTCGCCCGTGTTTATTGTGACAAAACGTGATATTCCCAAATCTATACCACAACTGCGATTATTAATCTTAAAAACATGTCTTGTGACATCTTTACATAAAATAGATACAAAATATTTACCGGATGCTTTTTGTTTAACAGTGACAGATTGTATTTTGCCGGATATCTTTTGATGTGTACGAAATCGTATCCAACCTACCTTGGGAAGACGAATACGTTTACCTTCAATTCTGATGTTGTTATTGATATTATTGGTTTTATAAGATTGTACTGGATTATATTTACTTTTATAGCGTGGATACTTGTTAAGGTGTTTAAAAAATCTGTCAAAAGCATTTTCTAAATTTTTCAACGATTCAATCAAAGCTTGTGAATCAACTCGTTTTAACCACGTCTTAGACTTCTTCAACTCAGTCAACATAGTCGAACAATCATAAAAAGACAAATACTCTCCATTATCTGAGTATACTGTCTTTTTAGCATCCAGAAAAGTGTTAAAAACAAAACGGCAACAACCAAACTGATTAATAAAAAAACTCTCCTGAACCTCATCAGGATAAATACGAACAACAAAACTCTTATACATAACAACTATCTACACACCAAAAATAATGAAATATTAAATACATATAATAAAATATTACTAATGGTATAGTTAATAATTTTATTTAAAGTAGTATATAAATATTTTGATAAAAGTATTACTTTTAATTGTTTTTTCATAGGATTTCTACAGAGCCCATCTTTAATTAAAAGTGGTATTTAGTGATAGTATTAGTTATTGTCCGATTTTCACGGCTAAACACCCGTAGTTATATGATGTTAATCATTTATTATGGAGTTATAACAGTAATTATATGAAATGAATTATATACTATATTACAATAGATTATGATGGTGATTATTATGGTTAACTCTACTCGCATATATCAACAAAAATCTTTTAATGTTAAATATAATACTATCAAATTTTCTTCTGAAATAATTAATAAGGTTGTCCTGTTTAATAATAAGGTATTTGAGGAATTTAAATCTCTGGAAGAAAATGGTGTTTTCGTTAATGATAATTATTATGAATACATTACAGAATTAAATCAGAAAGTTTTTGATTCATTATCAATAAACAATTATAATGATTTTTATAAAGCATTAGGTGCTATTAAAAGTTCGGAATTATTGGTGGATAATGCCATTGCAAATAATGATTTAGAAGCTTTAACTGAAGGATTATATGGTTTAGGTTTTCTTTTAGAAGATTTGAATTTATTTGGGAGGTAAATTTTAGTTATATTATGATGGAAATAGTTTTTAATAGAAATAATTTTAATAATAGAAGAAAGTTTTATGATGATGTCTACTTGAACAGATTGGTTGATTTATCTATTGCGAATTATAACATATCATGATTGAATATCTTTATAAGATACATGTTTTATTCTTATAATGCTCTTGACTATGAAGAGATGTTATCATCATTTAACTTAATGTATAATGAATCAATCTCTTGTCTTTTTGAAGTATATGGATTATTTTTACAGTGGAATGTTTATGAAAAATATAATCTCGGAGAAGTAAGAGGAGCTTTTCTTGAATTGTTAACATTCAAGTTATTGAAAAATATTCATGACAATTCCAATATACATAGAGAGTCATATGTTAAGCTGGATGACTATCGAAGTCATTCATGGGATATAATTGTTGAAATAGATGACATTTTAGAGTTATATGAGTGTAAGTTTTCATTCGAATCATTAAAGAGAGGTCAATTAAATCAGATATTCGGTTCTATAAATAATTTAAATGCTAATGTATTTCTAATATTTTACCAATTAAAACGAAAATTAACTGATAATATTGAAATATGGTGAGAAAATACTTCTAAAGATAAGTTTGATTACTTGATTAATTCTGTAAATATCATCACGTTGGAAGATTTTTCAGATGGAAATCCCTTTTTAAAATAAAACATTCACCCTTCCCTCAACTTTTTTATAGTGCGACGAGCAATTGTCTTTAATTTTGTTCTCACCTAAAACAGTGTTTTATGTGTTTTAGTATTGTAATCCTTTTGGGTTACATTTAACCTTGTTGTATGGGTTATTCTCCCTTGAAAACTGTGTTACTGGTAACGATAGGTAGGTTGCATGATAGGTAAAGCCTAATCTTATTCCTAGCATCCCTAGAGTAAAAGCGAAAGAAAGATCAATAATTGGCTAATGTTAAATGAACTCTTATAAGCATCGTAAAAGTTGGCAGTGCGATAGGATGAATAAAGGATGTACTGTATTTGCAGGCAGATTAGACGAAGTTATAAAAGTACGTCTATATGTTACAACCAGTATGTCTGTTGGAGTAGTATACGTTAACCGTTAACAATCAAGCCCTAGAAAATAGGATATCGATTAAAACTAAAAATAGTTCACAACACAAAAATACAAAAGCGTCAACCGATATCCACGATAAAAAATTTACCAAATACATATAAATAAGTATTAATAAAATAAATATCAAGCTTTAATCAATTTAAGAAATAAATCTACTTGAATTGATAAAAGTTTCAAAATTACGATTTAAATCATATAAAAAAAACAATAAGGGATGAATGAATATGAACAGGAAAATAATAAAGATGTTCATACTTGTTACGCTACTGGCACTGCTTGCAGGCATAGCAAGTGCAACAGACGTATCCGATGATACGGATGCTGGTGGTATTACAGAAGAAGTATCGCTACAGGATACACAAATGGTATCACAGACAGATACCATAACAAAAGAAGCAAATGTAAATGATAACTTACAGGCAGATGAAAGTAAAATCAAAAAAAATAAGATAAACAAGACCAATCTTAAAAAAGCAGAAAGATATGCATCCTCTTGGGATGAACTTACTCGAAAAGTTTCTGATGCAACAGAGGATACAACCATTACCTTAACTGAAGGAACATATACAAACACAGGTACAATCACATTGAACAAAGAATACATATTAACAATAGATGGAAATGGACAAACAATAAATGGAGACCAGAAGCAGGTATTTTTTATTGCAAGCGGAAGTTCTCTAATTCTAAAAAACATAACAATAACAAATGGCAGATCATATAATGGTCCAATATACAACAGCGGAGCTTTAACAATCACCCATTCCACACTCTACAACAACAACGCAAACAGGTTTGGTGGAGTAATATACAACAACGCTGGAGTTACAACCATAACCAACAGTACACTAAACAACAACAACGCAGAATATGGAGGAGCAATATACAACACCAACTTAGGAATTATAAACATAACCAACAGTACACTAAACAACAACACTGCAACAGGACAAGAATATTATGCAGGGGGAGGAGCAATATGTACTTGGCATGCAACTGCAATCATAACCAACAGTACACTAAACAACAACAACGCAGAATATGGAGGAGCAGTATACAACTGGTATAATACTGCAATCATAACCAACAGTACACTAAACAACAATCATGCACGTGATTCAGGAGGAGCAATATATTCTACGGGAATTGTGAACAGTACATGTAACATATTTAGCAATAATACTGCCGGTAACGAAGAAACGATAGATTTAAACGAATATAATTATGGAATACTTAACGATAACACATACAATAATACAAGTATTGCATTAAACCTTGAACTATCCGTTGAAGATGATAAAACAATATTTGTAGAAGGTGAGGAGATAGCCTTAAATATTAATATGGGATTAGAACATCCAAACTACTATGATACAAATGTTTTAGAACAAATAGGTTTTAATAAAGATTTGAACAAAACATTTTACATCAATGGTGTGGAAAATGTTACAACTAAAGATGAAAACATCATATTAAGCAATTTAGAACCAGGTACCTACACAGTTAATTATGTAATTGAGTGTAATATGCGTAATTATACGTCAAACAATGTGATAGTCAAGGTTTTCAGTTCAAATCAAATTAACGAAATGAATGTGACAAACTACACTGAACTAATAAATACTATAGAACGAGCAAAAACCGTAGGATATAATACTCTTATAATTAATTTACTGTCCGGCAATTATAATGCTACAGGAAACATAACTTGGAAAGACTCTGATACAAAAAATATCGTCATAAAGGGAAATGGATTAACATTAGATGGACAAAACAGATACCAATTTATACAAATAGCAAGTGGACACAATCTGACGCTGGAAAACATTACCTTAACAAACTACACGGCACAAAATGGGGGAGCAATACAAAACCAGGGAACACTAACAATAATCAACAGTACATTAAACAACAACCATGCTTATACTTCAGGAGGATCAATAGAGAACAAGGGAAATACAACTATAATCAACAGTACACTAAACAACAACAACGCAGAATATGGAGGGGCAGTATACAACTGGTTTAATACTGCAATCATAACCAATAGTACACTAAATAACAATCATGCACGTGATTCAGGAGGAGCAATATATTCTACGGGAATTGTGAACAGTACATGTAACATATTTAGCAATAATACTGCCGGTAACGAAGAAACGATAGATTTAAACGAAACAAATTATGGAATACTTAACGATAACACATACAATAATACAAGTATTGCATTAAACGTGGAACTATCCGTTGAAGATGATAAAACAATATTTGTAGAAGGTGAGGAGATAGCCTTAAACATTTATATAGGTTTAGAACATCCAAATTACTATGATACAAATGTTTTAGAACAAATAGGTTTTAATAAAGATTTGAACAAAACATTTTACATCAATGGTGTGGAAAATGTTACAACTAAAGATGAAAACATCATATTAAGCAATTTAGAACCAGGTACCTACACAGTTAATTATGTAATTGAGTTTAATATGCGTAATTATACGTCAAATAATGTGATAGTCAAGGTTTTCAGTTCAAATCAAATTAACGAAATGAATGTGACAAACTACACTGAACTAATAAATACTATAGAACGAGCAAAAACCGTAGGATATAATACTCTTATAATTAATTTACTGTCCGGTAATTATAATGCTACAGGAAACATACTCTGGAAAGACTCTGATACAAAAAATATCCTCATAAAGGGAAATGGACTAATACTGGACGGACAAAACAGATATCAATTCATACAAATAGCAGCAGGACACAATTTGACGTTGGAAAACATTACCTTAACAAACTACACGGCACAAAATGGAGGAGCAATACAAAACCTGGGAACACTAACAATAACCAACAGTACACTAAACAACAACCATGCACGTGATTCGGGAGGGGCAATATATTCAGAGGGATATGTGAACAGTACATGTAACATATTTAGCAATAATACTGCCGGTAACGAAGAAACTATAGATTTAAACGAAACAAATTATGGAATACTTAACGATAACACATACAATAATACAAGTATTGCATTAAACATGAAATTATCCGTTGAAGATGATAAAACAATATTTGTAGAAGGTGAGGAGATAGCCTTAAATATTAATATGGGATTAGAACATCCAAATTACTATGATACAAATGTTTTAGAACAAATAGGTTTGGATAAAGATTTGAACAAAACATTTTACATCAATGGTGTGGAAAATGTTACGACTAAAGATGAAAACATCATATTAAGCAATTTAGAACTAGGTACCTACACAGTTAATTATGTAATTGAGTTTAATATGCGTAATTATACGTCAAACAATGTGATAGTCAAGGTTTTCAGTTCAAATCAAATTAACGAAATGAATGTGACAAACTACACGGAATTAATAAACACTTTAGAACAAGCAAAAACCGTAGGATATAATACTCTTATAATTAACTTACTGTCCGGTAATTATAATGCTACAGGAAACATACTCTGGAAAGACTCTGATACAAAAAACATTATCATAAAGGGAAATGGACTAATACTGGACGGACAAAACAGATACCAGTTCATACAAATAGCAAGTGGACACAATCTGACGTTGGAAAATATTACCTTAACAAACTACACGGCACAAAATGGGGGAGCAATACAAAACCAGGGAACGCTAACAATAATCAACAGTACATTAAACAACAACCATGCTTATTATACTTCAAAGGGAGGAGCAATACAAAACCAGGGAACACTAACAATAACCAACAGTACACTCTACAACAACAATGCATCCATTTTTGGAGGAGCAATATACAACGACCAATATGGAAATATAATCATAACCAATACCACACTTCACAACAACACCGCAAGCGAGGGAGGAGCAATATATAACAACGAGGGAACTACAATCATAACAGACAGTACACTCTACAACAACACCGCAGGCGAGGGAGGAGCAATATATAACAAAGAGGGAACTACAATCATAACAGACAGTACACTCTACAACAACACCGCAGGCGAGGGAGGAGCAATATACAACTACTACTTGGGAAATACAACCATAACCAACAGTGTATTCTACAATAACAACGCAAACGAAGATGGGGGAGCAATATACAACGTTAATGGAATTTTTAATATTACAAACAATATCTTTTATAAAAATACACCAACAAACTTCATCATAAACCAGGACAACCACATACAAATAAAACATGATGATCGTTTCATCAGCATTGGTGATTTCAGTATCATAGTAGATGATGAAAAAGTATTCAATGGTTCTAGTGCTGATGATTTTAATAAGTATACTCTAGGTGATCATTACATTAAATTAATACTCAACGGTACAGGAACAAATACAATTAATAACGTATTCATACTTAGAAAATCAAAGACAAAAAATGTAAACGGTTATCATGAATTGATAGATGCAATAGGAGAAGCAAAACTTGAAGAATATGATAAATACATAATTAATCTGGGTTCTGGAGATTATAATGCAATATCTAATATAAGATTGAGTGATTCAGCTACAAAGAATATAATCATAAATGGTAATGGACTGACACTTAATGGAAAGAAAGAATTTCAATTCATACAAATAGCAGAGGGATACAACCTGATATTGGAAAATATCACGATAACAAACTACACGGCACAAGAGGGAGGAGTTATATATAACAATGGAAATTTAAGCATCAGAGATTCCACACTAGAAAACAACCAAGCAACAGAAACAGAAAGAGGAGACATTGGAAATGCTCTTGCTAAGGGAGGAGTTATATATAACAATGGAAATTTAAGCATCACAGATTCTACACTAAGAAACAACCAAGCAACAGCAACAGTAGCAGCGGTAGTAGCAATAGGAGGCTCTGGAAATGCTTATAGTTATGGTGGAGCTATATATAACAATGGAAATTTAATCATCACAAATTCCACACTAGAAAATAATCAGGCAACAGCAATAGAAGAAGACTTGGGAAATGCTTATAGTTATGGTGGAGCTATATATAACAAGGGAAATTTAAACATCACAGATTCCACACTAGAAAACAACCAGGCAACCGCAACAGGATTCTTTACAACTGATGCTGAAGGAGGAGCAATATTTAACTGGAATGGAAATACAACCATAACCCGCAGTACACTCCATAACAACAACGCAAAAATTGGAGGAGCAATATATAACGACCATGGAACTGCAATCATAATCCAAAGTACACTCTACAACAACAATGCAACAAGTGGAGGAGTAATATACAACTACTTTGGAATTTATGAGGTTATACATACTATCTTTTATAATAATACACCAGCAAACTACATAATAAATGATGAAAAGTATATCCAATTGGATAATTATAATGATAACTATATTCCAGGGGATGTCACTTATGCCATTTACCTCGATGACGAAGAGGAATGTGTATACACCGGACAGTTAAATGGTTATACTGTGCCTAGAAATCATATGATACGTTTAGTGGTAAACGGTACTGATACAAGTGCTTTTGTCGATAATACATTCATATTATACTTCTATGATAAAATGTTAAGAAACTACTCAGAACTAGTAGAAGCCGTTGAAGATGCTAAAAGATCCGATGAAGAGGAATATTACATTTACCTATTACCAGGTGACTACAATGCAACTGATGATATGACCTGGGGCAGTGCAAGTGGCAGTACACGTAAATTAATCATAAATGGAAACGGACAAACACTAGACGGTATTAAAAACCATCAATTCATGACAGTAGATGAGGGTTATAATTTAACATTATACAATATCACACTAAGCAATTACACGGCAACACAAGGAGGTGCAATAAATAACAATGGTATTCTTAGTATAACAGATTCCAGCCTCACAGACAACACTGCAACAGGACAAAATGGATATGGAGGTGCAATATTCAACTATGGTACTCTTAGCATAACCGACTCCAATCTCACAGACAACACTGCAACAGGACAAAATGGACGTGGAGGAGCAATATACAACAACCGTGGTACTCTTAACATAACAGGTTCCAGCCTCACACACAACAACGCAACAGGACAAACTAGATTTGGATATGCGGGTGCAATATTCAACTATGGTACTCTTAGCATAACCGACTCCAACATCACATACAACACCGCAACAGGACAAGAATATGGATATGGAGGTGCAATACACAACCTTAATGGTACTCTTAACATAACAGGCTCCAACCTCACAGACAACATCGCAACAGGACAAACATATGATGGACGTGGAGGTGTAATATTCAACACTGGTAATCTTAACATAACAGACTCCAATCTCACAGACAACACTGCAACAGGACAAAATGGATATGGAGGTGCAATATACAACGATAATGGTTATTCTCTTAGCATAACAGGCTCCAAGTTAACAAACAACAAGGTAACAGGACAAACATATGATGGACGTGGAGGTGTAATATACAACAATGGTGGTACTTTTAGCATAACAGGTTCCAACATCACAGACAACACTGCAACAGGACAAAATAGAGATGGACGTGGAGGTGTAATATTCAACACTAGAGGTACTATTAACATAACCAACACCAACCTCACACACAACACTGCAACAGGACAAAATGGAATTGGGGGTGCAATATACAACCATGGTACTCTTACCATAACAGGCTCTAACCTCAACAACAACACCGCAGCTGGACAAAATACTGGAATTGGAGGAGTAATATTCAACGATGGTGGTACTCTTAATATAACAAACTCCAACTTCACACACAACAACGCAACAGGACAAGAATATGCAATTGGAGGTGTAATCTACAACACTGCTATGGGTACTCTTTCCATAACCAACACCAATCTCAACAACAACACAGCAACAGGACAAAATGGACTTGGAGGTGCAATATACAACCACAATGGTGGTATTCTTAACATAACCAACACAAACCTCACACACAACAACGCAACATATGGGGGAGCAATAGTTAACAATGGTACCAGTAGTAATTTAACAATTACTGATTCCAAACTAGAAAACAATAATGCAAACAAAGATGGAGGAGCAATCTACAATAAGCAGGGTAATGCTTTGATTGAAGGTAACACTTTCATAACTAATACGGCAGGCACATCAGGATCTGCAATAAAGGATGATAGTGGAAGTGCTACGATTCATGATAACATTAATGCAGATACATCCACCTACAGCTCAACAATATATACAGATGGAAGTGATGTTAGTATGATAAGCAATGTATTCTATGAACTTAATACCAACATTAATATATCATCCAATAATAGTAATCCTAGTGTGTTTGAAGTGGTTAACTTGACTTTCTTACTCAAAGATCAACTAGGAAACCCACTTGCAAATCAGATTATTAACATAACAATCAATGATATAAGATATAATATCACTACAAATGATGAAGGATACAATACTCTGGAGTACACCATTCAAGCTAATGAAACGATAATTAATGCAATATATCCTGGAAATGACAAATACTTCTCTAACACTGCATCGCTAGTTATGTATGCTCAAAAACTGGGCACACAATTATTAGTAGATGATGTGAATGCCAAGGTAGGTGAGGAATTTACAATAAACGGAACGCTCAACACTAAAAACAATACTCCAATAAAAGATGCAACAATAAAGATAACAGTCAATGATAAAACAAACACCACAACCACAAATGAAATCGGACAATTCAACATGACCTTCACACTAGACAAAATGGGAAAATATCCAATAACAGTAACATACCTTGGAGACAAGATATACAATCAATCCATCAACAACACAGCAAAAGTCACCGCAACAAAAACAGACACAAAACTAACACTAAACGTATCCAACACGACAGCAGTAAACAACACAAAAATAAACATAACAATAAAATTAACAGACAACAATAACAATCCAATAGAAAACCAAGACATAAACATCACAATAAACGATGAAATAATCACAGTAAAAACAAACAATAATGGAACAAACACCACAGAATACACCACTAGCAAAATAGGATCACAAACAATCACCGCTACATACCATGGAAACAACATGTACAACAATAACACAACAACAACACAAATAAAAGTGATAAAAATAGATACCAAACTAACACTAAAAGTATCCAACACGACACCGGTAAACAACACACCAATAACCATAACAGCCATACTAACCGATATAAACAACAACAAACTAGCAAACCGGAACATCACATTTACAATAGATGATAGAACATACACCACACCAACAAACAATGAAGCAATAGCAACACTAAACTACACGCCAACAACCCCTGGAAAACAAGCAATAACAGCAACATACAATGGTGACAGCCAATACAACAACAACACTGCAGCCACCAGCATAACAGTCAAAAAGATTAACACTAGAATAGATTTAAAAGTATCCAACACGACACCAGTAAACAACACACCAATAACCATAACTGTTACACTAAAAGATACGGATGGTAACAAACTAGCAGGCCAGAACATTACAATAATAGTTGCCGGTAAGACATTTAACATTAAAACAAATGCTAATGGAGTAGCCATACAAAGCTACACGCCAACCAGGGTAGAAACCCAGACAATAACAGCTAAATACAATGGTGACAGTCAATACAATAACAGCAGTACAACTGCAAGTGTAACTGTCAAGAAGATTACCACGAAGCTAACACTTAAAGTATCCAACAGCACACCGGTAAATAATACATCCATAACGATTACTGCTACATTAACAGATGAGAATAATAATAATAAAGTGGCAAATCAAAACATTACAATAACTGTTGGTGGAAAGACATTCAAAGTAAAAACTAACAGTAATGGAATAGCAACACAAAGTTATACTCCTACAAAGGTAGAAACCCAAACAATCACTGCTACATATAAAGGAGACAGTCAATATGTAAACAGTACTGCTACAGCAAACATAACCGTCAAGAAAATCAACTCAAAATTGACAGTAAAAGCATCCAATACAACGCTGACACTAAACACGTCAATAAATATCACAGCAATACTAACAGACGCTAACGGCAACAAATTATCAGGACAGAATGTTACAATAAATGTTGCCGGTAAAACATATACGGTAAAAACAGATACTAGTGGTGTGGCAACAAAAGCATACACGCCAACAACCGTTGGAAAACAAACAATAACAGCCACCTACAAGGGCGACAGCAAGAACAACAACAGCACAGCAACCATGAACATAACAGTTAACAAGATTAACACTCAACTAACACTAAAAGTATCTAACAATACACCAAAAGTAACAGACACGATAACAATCACAGCAACACTAACAGATAAAGACAACCAAAAACTATCAAACCAAAACATAACAATAACTGTTGAAGACAAGACATACACGGTTAAAACCAACAACAATGGAATAGCAACACAAACACACAAACTAACACGGGCAGGATCCATTAACATCACGGTCAAATACAATGGAAACAACAACTACAACCCAAGCACTACATCCACTAAGGTCACTGTAAAAGAAAACATTCTAAACACCAGAATGAAAATAACCGTAAACAATACCAAGCCAAGAGTAAATGATAATGTACTGGTAACGTTCACATTAAAGGATGAGAAAAACAATCCAGTCAAAAATCAGGAAATAAAAGTGTCAATGAACGGAAATAACACTACAGTAAAAACCAACAACAACGGAGTAGCAACCACCAACTACACGGTAGCCAAGAAAGATAAACTTGTAAACATAACGGCAACGTATAATGGTAATGCTACACTAAAAGCCACAACAGGCAACCTGACAATAGATAAATACTATAAGGTGGACATGGAACTACTCACAGGGTCATTTGACTCCAAACCAGGTCAGACAGTAAAGCTCATAGCACACATCAAGGATAATGGCGTAGACATTGACGGTGGACAACTGGTATTCAAGTTAAACGGTGTAAGCCTCAAGGATGAAAACGGCAGTGCAGTAATAGTAAACATCAAGAATGGACTGGCAGTACTCGAATACAAGATACCAGACACACTTGGTGCACGTACACATAACTTGACGGCGGTATATGCTTCTAATACTTATGGAAGGGTTGAGCTAACGACTCCTATGACAATTGGTAAGTACACGACACACATCGACGTAAACCCACTATACACAACCACGGATAAGATTACAATCAAGGCACAGATTGTTGACCAGAACAACCAGGCACTAAACAAACAAACCACCATTAGTATAAAAGTAAACGGTAAAAGCTACTCATTAAACACAATAAACGGTACAATAGACTACCAGATTAGTCAAACATTAAAAGACGGATACTACAACATCACAATAATTAGTGGTGAAAACGGTAAATATCTAGGAGCAAACGTAAAAACAGTACTCATAAAAAGCAACTCTACGATAAAGACAAACTACATAAACAACACCCTAAACAAGGATACGACAGCTAAGAGTGGAGACACCAAAACCAGCAACATCATGAGCATACTCACAGGAGCAAGCACGGTTAAACCAGGTGACAGACTAAAACTAATAGCACACCTATCCGAGAATCAAGTAGACATAACAGGTGGACAACTTGTATTCAAACTAAACGGAGTAAGCCTCAAGGACGAAAATGGTAACGCTGTAGTAGTAAACATCAACGATGGACTAGGAGTACTTGACTATAAGATACCAGACACACTTGGTGCAAGAACACATAACCTAACCGCGGTATACTCCTCCAAACAGTATGGAAGAGTAGAACTGACAACACAACTAACCATGAACCGCCTAAACACGCACATCGAAGAAGAACCAATCTACACCACTGGCACAACAAGCTACATAAAAGCAAAGATACTAGATGACAACAACCAACTAATCAACAAACAAACAAGCGTAGTAATAAAAGTAGACGGAAAAAGCTACGCATTCAACACATCAACAGGAAGCATCAACTACAAAGTGCCAACAACACTCTCCAAGGGACTACACCAGATAACAATAATCGCCGGTGAAAACGGTAAATACATCTCTTCACGTGCCAACACAGTACTCATCAAAATATGAAAAAACCCCTTAACCCCCTAATAATCTTTTTTTATTAGCGTTTCAACCTTTTATATTATTCAAATTAGTCATAATAGTCCGCTTCTAATAATTATGATAAAAAATAGGTAACAGAGTAATTATCCGAATATTAAAAAAAACCAACCATCGACACGAGAAAATAAAACAATAACACGTTAGAAAATCAGAGAAATATACAAATATTTAATATGTATAATGTCTAAAGCTATTATCATATAAAACCTAAATAAAATGTTTAGCTTTTATGAAAACATACACATAAATAATATGTTATTTATGAAAATTATTAAAATAAGTGATGTGAACAAAAATGGAAAAAACCAAAATAATCCTGCTACTAGCCATCCTACTGGTATTGCTGGTAGGAGCTGTAAGTGCAAGCGATGTATCAAGTGATACAAGTGATATGCTTGAAAGTATTGGTACGGATGCACCTGCAGCAGTGGAAGTAGCGGTACAAGAAAAAAGTACACCCAATATGGATGTACAGGAAAAAGTAGTAGAACAAAAAGAGAATAGTTTAAACGGAGTGAAAAATTCAAAAAGAGATAATAATGATTATTATAGCGAACAATCTATCGAAAAAAGCATATATGATACTCCCAATATAAAAAGGGAGGCAAATACCGGAACATTCACACAATTAATCGATTTGATAAATCAAACCCAGGAGGGCAGCATTATCGAATTGGATATGGATTATGAATATGACGGTGCTTCAATCGACGGCGTATCTATCACTAAATCAATAACCATCGACGGACACGGATACACATTAAACGGTAAAGATTCAGGTGCAATCATGGACATAACCGCCGGTACGATAGTATTGAAAAATATAATATTCACAAACGCTTCCCTCAAAAGGAATATAAGTGCTGATCTTGGTGCTGCAATTTATAATGATGCTGATTTAACAGTGATAAACTGCACATTCACCAATAATAATGCCACCAACATGGGCGGTGCCATTTATTCCAAGGGTAACCTTGTCATACTTGATTCAACATTCATAAATAATCACGCCAAGTATGGTGGTGCTATAGAGAATAATGTAGGAAACCTCACCATAAATAATTCAACATTCATTGAAAACTCAGGAATATTTATCGGAGCTATTGATATTACCAAGGGAAACTGTACTATAACAAATTCCACGTTTGAAAAAAATACAGCCATGATGGCCGGAGCAGTATATGATGATGATGGTATCCTAACGATTTCTGACAGCATATTCACCAATAACAGTGCCAGCATTGCTGGAGCAGTACGTGGTGGTACTTGTATTAACTGTACGTTTACCGAAAATTCGGCAGTGTTTGTCGGAGGAGCATTATCCGAAAGCGATGCAATTAATTCCACTTTCATCAGGAATCATGCGGAAACTGGTGGAGCAATGAGTGGTGGAAATATAATTAACTGTGAATTCGTAGATAACGAAGCAGAAGAAGGAGCTGATACATATAACACAGATTCTACTGGAACTTTCGAAGAATTATCTGAGTTAATCGACAATACTCCTGAGGGTGATGTACTTGAATTGGACATGAATTATGGATATTATGGCGGTTCAGTTGACGGTATCCAGATTAGTAAATCCATAACTATTGATGGAAAAGGTCATACCATCAATGGAAAAAAGTTGTCACGAATATTTACTATCGTTAACGGAAATCTCACATTAAAAAATGTTACAATAGCAAATGCAAATGAAGGAAAGGCCTCAGTAATATATTCAAATGCAGAAACTATAATAAATATCGTCAATTCCACATTAATAAACAATAAAGGGGATTATCTAATTTACATACCTGATGGTTTCTTTAACATAGCAGATTGTGAATTCTATAATAATGCTCCACAGTGGGAAATTATATATTGTGAGGGAGAGTATAAGAATATTGCACTGAATATTACAAATTCAACATTTAATAATCCACAATTGTACTTCACATTGGACATTAGTTCAAGAGATTTAAACGTTATAAATTGTACGTTTGAAAATGCAGAATTTGTCTTATCTGAAATTCCATCACTGAATATCGTCGATTCCACATTTAATTGTGGTGATGAAATGGGTATTTATTCACTTATGTATACTAACGGATCTATTATCAATAATACATTTACATGTCATTCAGTAGATTTCGATACATCAAATTTAAACGTTTCATATAATATATTCATTCAATCTGAAGTATCATCTTCCAAGTCAAACGTTAACTTTTCAAACATTGAAATCAATGATTTTACTGGAAAATTTAATGGAGCATTAAGTATTGAAAAGTCAAATATAAGCATAACGGATTCCAGTTTTGCTAATGATTCTGCTGAAAGGTATGGTGGTGCAATATACTTCAACCAAGGTAATTTAAACATTTCCGATACAGTATTTGATAACAATAGTGCCGGATATGGTGGAGCATTAATGATAATGAATTATGACTCCATAAACATAGAAAACAACACCTTTAAAAAAAATCATGCGATAATTGGAGGTGCAGTATATTCATTTTATGAATTCAATCAAAACAATACCTTCATCCGTAATTCAGCAAAAGATTGTGATGATGTGTATCAGTTTACTACCAAGGATTCACTCGATTCATTGGTATTCAGAAGCAGAAATTACACTCCATTACAAACTAACATTACTGAGATTACAGAACTTCCATCATACTACAATCTAAATGATGATGGCTATGTAACACCTGTTAAAGATCAGGGATTCACTGGCAGTTGTGTGACTTTTGCAGCAATAGCTGCTCTTGAATCTGCAATTTTAAAAGCAAATAATACCGCTATGGATTTATCCGAAAACAACATGAAAAATTTGATTCACCGATACTCAATTTATGGTCAAAAATTTAATTCACCTAATCTATCAACTGCAACTGTTGCTTTAATAGATTATTTAACTAGTTGGATTGGACCTGTTTTAGAAAGTGAAGATGAATTTGATGAAAACAGTATATTCTCAGTAAAATATGATACTGTATTACCAGTTCAAAATATGGCATTCATAGGAGAAAATGATAACCATAATATTTCCTTAATGAAAAAATACATAACAGAATACGGTGGCATTATAATAGAATTATATATGAACGCTAGTATAGATAATGACTATAAACAATACATCAATACTGCATACCCTACCGATCATAATGTCTGTATCGTCGGCTGGGATGATGATATGGAGATTCCAAATGCTCCAAGTAAAGGTGCATGGATTGTGAAAAACAGTTATGGTACTGATTGGGGTTATGATGGATACTTCTATCTTTCATATTATGATACACAATATAATGTAGAAGTGGGTTCTTCATATGTATATAATAATCCAAACTATAATGCTATTGCAATAATCTTCAATGACACGGAAAAATATGATAAAAACTATCAATATGAGCTAGGATTATCTGCATTCTTTAATACTGAAGATGAGTACTCCTGGTACAAAAACGTGTTCTACTCAACCGAGGAGGAAACGCTTGCGGGAATATCCACATTCTTTGAAAAACAGACTGACTGGCAGTTATACATATACCTAAACGATGAATTAACACTAACACAGACTGGTACAAACAATGCCGGCTACTACACTATCAAACTCGACGAATACATACCACTACAGAAAGATGACAAATTTGAAGTAGTCTTCAAAATACTAACACCAGATACGAGAATACCAATATCACTTGAGAATGATTTCATATACGGATTGTATCGTGAAAACCTATCATATGTCAGTAATGATGGAGAAAACTGGCAAGACTTGACAAATATAACATGGAAATCATTATATTTGACATTCAACTCACAAATAGCATGTATCAAGGCATTCACAATACTGCCAACAAACACACTAAAAGTAGATACAACCGAATTTACAATAGGTCAGCCAGCAACAATACAGGCAAGCATATACTACGGCAGTCAAATAAACACGACCATAAACAAGGGAAAAATCACATTCAAGGTAAACGGTAAAACACTTAAGGACGCTGACGGTAAGGTAATCTACGCTAAGGTAGTAAACGGTACGGCTATTATCGAAGATTATGTTGTACCAAGTGATTGGGCAAAAGAAAACACGACCATACAGGCGGTATATTCAGGTTCAAGTGATGTTGCAAAGATGACTAGCGATAAAGAAACAGTAACAATCAACACCGAAGAAACGACAATCACCACATATGACGTCACAGCTTCTATAGGTGACGAGGTTAAACTCACTGCGACAATCAACTCACCAAATACGATAAACAATGGAAAAATAGTCTTTAAAATAAACGGTAAGACTGTTAAAGACGCTAACGGCAAAGTAATCTATGCCAAAGTCGTCAACAATCAGGTAGTAGTAAATTACACAGTGCCTGCGGATATGAAATCTAAAAGTTATAATCTTACAGCTGTTTTCATATCATCGGAGTATGAACGTATTGAAGATACGAAGACCTTGACCGTGATATAATTAAAAACGTTAACGTATCATGTTTTATTTTTAATTATTTATTTTTTTTCTTTTTTTTTTAGTTTCTTTCCCCATTAAATTGTTCTACAACCCTTTTTTTATTCAGATTAACCAGTATCAACTTTATAAAAATATTCTCATAATCATGAATTCTTTTAATGTCACTATGATTGTTTTTCAATCTTTTTATAGCAAATGATGTCATAAGCAATCTAGTTTAGGTTTTTTATGTGATCAGTGTAGCTTTTTCTATTAGCTAAAAAGAAGAATATCACATAGGAATACTTAGAGTCTTATAATCCTCAAGACTCATATGCATTTTTTCAATTATCCAACTAAATCCCTAAAAATAAACACACCCCAATAAACAAAAGAAAATTAAGAATATTTGATAAAAGACGGAATTTAATAAGAATTATTTTAAAAAAAATAGGAAATAATAATCAAATTACATTGAAATTAATGAATTTCATATATGTTAACATTTTTATAAAATGTCTAATAAATACATTCATATGCAGGATTTTGTATAAAATATTTA
This sequence comes from Methanosphaera sp. BMS, assembly GCF_003268005.1. Lineage (NCBI taxonomy): Archaea > Methanobacteriati > Methanobacteriota > Methanobacteria > Methanobacteriales > Methanobacteriaceae > Methanosphaera > Methanosphaera sp. BMS. The sequence goes on from NZ_CP014213.1 coordinate 396,716, forward strand.
GGAGGCTTTTTATGAAGAGAAAACTCGTTCCTGTATTAATATTTCTCGTGTTGATCTGTTCGCTTGTTTGTGTAGCTTCAGCAACGGACATGAACAACATTGATGATGGGATTGATTATGAAATCGATTCCCAAGACAATAGTATTGCTAATGAGGTTAGCATTACTGATTTAAATGAAGTAAAAAATCTAAAATCAAATGCCAAGGACTTTTCCAGTGAACGTTCTATTGAAAAAAATACACAGGATAGGTCTAGTCTAAAAGAAGATGAAAATACTGGAACATTCACACAATTATCCGATTTGATAAATCAAACCCAAGAGGGCAGCATTATCGAATTGGATATGGATTATGAATATGACGGTGCTTCAATCGACGGTGTCTATATCAATAAATCAATAACAATTGACGGACACGGATACACATTAAACGGTAAGGATTCCGGTGCAATCATGGACATAAATGCCGGTACGATAGTATTGAAAAATATCATATTCACAAATGCTCGTATTGACAGAGACATTGATGGTGACGTCGGAGCTGCAATTTTTAATGATGCTGATTTAACAGTGATAAACTGTACCTTCACAAATAATTACGCCGGTAACTTGGGCGGTGCAATTTATTCCGGCGGTACATTAGTAGTACTTGATTCAACATTTACAAATAATTCAGCAAAGTATGCAGGTGCAATACGTAACTTTGGGGGTACTCTCAGCATAAGCAATTCAACATTCAGCGAAAACACAGCAGCAATTGGCGGAGCAGTAAATAATCAAGAAGGAGACTGTTACATAAGAAACTCAACATTCGAAAACAATACTTCTATGATAGGTGGAGCAGTATACAACGCTAACTGTATTAATTCCACATTTACCCAGAATTCAGCATCAATTGGTGGTGGAGCATTAGCTGATTGTGATGCAATTAACTGTACATTCATCAATAACAGTGCCCTTGTTGGTGGAGCTATGAGTCATGGAAGTGCAATTGACTGCATATTCATAAACAATACAGCAGAAGAAGGAACTGATAGCTACGATACTGATTTTCCAGGAACATTCGAGGCATTATCCGACTTAATCAACAATACCCAAGAGGGTGGTGTACTTGAATTGGATATGAATTATGGATATTATGGTGGTTCGGTTGACGGTATCATAATCAATAAAACAATAACCATAGATGCAAAAGGACATAGCCTCGATGGAAGGAAACTATCCAGGATATTCACAATCCTTGACGGAAATCTTACATTGAATAATATTACATTAGCAAATGGAATTGACGAGGAAGGATATGCCTCAGCAATATACTCACAAGCAGATAACATAATAACCATTGCCAATTCCACAATCAAAGACAATACAGGATACTATATAATCAACATTGATGGTGGATTTCTTAACATAATAGATAGTGAATTATATGATAATACTCCAGAGTATGTACTTGTAAATGTTCATGGTGACTACAAGAATATAACGATGAATATTACAAATTCAAGATTTGATAATTCTTTAGAGTATAGGGATACATTGGATGTCACTTCAAGAGATTTAAACATAATAAATTGTACATTTGAAGATAAAAGCTTTACCCTTTTTGAGGTTTCATCATTAACTATCGCTAATTCCACATTCAATGGTGATAAGGGGGTTGCTTACATTATATATGCTAACGGATCATTCATCAATAATACTGTTACAGATGGTAGGATAGTTTTTAATGAGGGAAACTTCAACGTCACGGATAATACATTCAACAATACCCGTATAGGCTGTAGCATTTCAACAGTTAACTTTTCAAACAATGAAGTTGTTGAACAAAAAGAAAGCAGTACCGGAGCATTAACTATTGATAATGCAAATATAAGCATAACAGATTCCACTTTCGTTAATAATGCTGCTGAAATATATGGTGGGGCATTATACTTTAATCAAGGAAACCTAAACATATCCAACACAGTCTTTGATAATAACTCTGCCGGAACGGGTGGAGCACTACTGATAATGGATTATGAATCCATAAAAGTAGACAACAACACTTTTAAAAATAATCATGCAACTGTCGGAGGAGCAGTATATTCATTATATGAATTCAATCAAAACAACACATTCATCAATAATTCGGCAAAAACAGGAAATAATGTATATCAGTTCACTACCAAGGATTCAATTGATTCACTAGTATTCAGAAGCAGAAATTACACGCCATTACAAATCAATTATACTGATGAGATAACTGATCTTCCATCATACTATAACCTAAACGATGAGGGTCTTTGTACCCCTGTTAAATATCAGGGAAGAAGTGGTGCATGCGTATCCTTTGGAACATTAGCTGCTCTTGAATCCTCCATATTAAAAGCCAATAATACCATAATGGACTTATCTGAAAATAATATGAAAAATCTGGTTCACAACTACTCAATTTTCGGTAAATACTATAATAGGGTTAAACAAGGAGGAACTTATAATGATATAATATACTATCTTACAAGCTGGTTAGGCCCTGTCCTGGAAAGTGAAGATGAATTTGATGATAACAGTATCTTCTCACCAAGATATGATACCATATTGCCAGTTCAAAATGTAGCATTCATAGGGGACGATGATATACTCCTGATATTTCATTAATCAAAACATCCATAATAAAATATGGTGGGCTTATGATAGCAGTGGATTTAAACGCCAGTAGTGAAAATGATTATAAGCAATATAAAAAGTATACAGGTTCACCAGATCACTTTGTATGTATCATCGGATGGGATGATGAGATGGAGATTCCAAATGCTCCGGATAAAGGTGCATGGATTGTGAAAAATAGTTATGGTGAAGAGTGGGGATATGACGGATACTTCTATCTTTCATATTATGATGAAACATATGACAATGGAATAGACGTTGGAAGTGTGTTAGACTTACTTGATTTTAGACATTATGACGCCAGTGCAATAATATTCAATGACACGGACAAATATGATAAAAACTATCAATACGAGCTGGGATTATCCACATTCTTTAACAACGAAACAAACTACTCATGGTATAAAAATACATTCTATTCAACCGAGGAGGAAACACTTGCAGGAATATCCACCTACTTCGAAAAGCCGACCGACTGGCAGTTATACATATACCTAAACGATGAATTAACACTAACACAAAGCGGTACAAACAATGCCGGCTACTACACTATCAAACTCGACGAATACATACCACTACAAAAGGATGACAAATTTGAAGCAGTCTTCAAAATACTAACACCAGAAACCGCAATACCAGTATCCATAAAGGGCGACTTCATCTATGGAATCTACCATGAAAACCTATCCTATATCAGTACTGACGGAGAAAACTGGCAAGATCTGGCAAATATGACATGGAAGACATCAATATTTAGAACGATAAACTCACAGGTAGCATGTATCAAGGCATTCACAATACTGCCAACAAACACACTAAAAGTAGATACAACCGAATTTACGATAGGTCAGCCAGCAACAATACAGGCAAGCATATACTACGGCAGTCAAATAAACACGACCATAAACAAGGGAAAAATCACATTCAAGGTAAACGGTAAAACACTTAAGGACGCTGACGGTAAGGTAATCTACGCTAAGGTAGTAAACGGTACGGCTGTAATCGAAGATTATGTTGTACCAAGTGATTGGGCAAAAGAAAACACGACCATACAGGCGGTATACTCAGGTTCAAGTGATGTTGCAAAGATGACTAGCGATAAAGAAACAGTCACAATCAACGCCGAAGAAACGACAATCACCACATATGACGTCACAGCTTCTATAGGTGACGAGGTTAAACTCACTGCGACAATCAACTCACCAAATACGATAAACACCGGAAAAATCGTGTTCAAAATCAATGGTAAAACAGTTAAAGACTCTAACGGCAAAGTAATCTATGCCAAAGTCGTCAACAATCAGGTAGTAGTAAATTACACAGTGCCTGCGGATATGAAAGCTAAAAGTTATAATCTTACAGCCGTTTTCATATCATCGGAGTATGAACGTATTGAAGATACGAAGACCTTAACAGTGATATAAAATAAATTAAGAAGAAAAGGATATGATTACTTTAATTTCTTAATTTTCTTTTATTCACCTTTCTTTTATCTATAATCCATAAAAAAAGTTGTGGTGAATAAAAACATGGATTTAACACGTCTTAACCTCCTCTTTCCTTCTTTTTTATTAGCAATCTGATACTACTATTAAATTGATAGACTAAACTGTTTTATATTTATTAACATAAGAAATATTCAAACAAACTAAACTACGAAGATTAAAAACCATCAAATGATATAAGGATAATATACATTTACCATTACCACCTACACCCCCTTTTTTTAATAACACCATGTGTATCCCATTTTAATCATTATATAACAGAAAACATGTTAAAAGCCGAAAATAAAAATAACCACCCCTCTGAGAAAATAAAACAATAACAAGCATACAAAACTCAACGAAAAATACAAATATTTAATATGAATAATATCAAAATCTAATATCATATAATACCTAAATAAAATGTTTAGTTTTAATGAAAACATTTTATACTATGTTATTATGAAAATTATCAAAAAATAATATGCCAGGTTGATAAAAATGGAGAAGACCAAAGTGATTCTGCTACTAGCCGTACTGCTAGTACTACTAGTAGGAGCTGTAAGTGCAAGTGATGTGTCAAATGATACACTAGGTGCAGATGCACCTGAAAGTATAGCTACGGATACACCAGCATATGAAGAAGTAGCAGTACAAAAACAAGCTACGCCAGAAATGGATGTGCAGAAAAACACAGTAAAAAGTAATGAAAAATTACAAGATGAGAAAACTCTCAAAACAGCATCATCATATGATGTAACTACCTATCAGGAATTGCATGATGCATTAACAAATTTGGATGATGAATATATAACAGTCAATATTAAAGATAACATAAAACTTAACGGTACCATAATGGTTGAAGCTATAGATGTTACTTCTCCTATATATGTAACTATCAACGGAGAAGGAAAAACGATAGATGGAGACCATAAACACTACTTCATGAATATACATTCACCACTGCTGGAAGTTACTATAAACAACCTCACAATCAACAACTGTACTGGTGCTCCTTCTCTAGTTGATGGTTCTCAATTAACTGCCGGTGGAGCAATCAGAAATTATGCTACTTTAACCGTAAACAACACACGATTTGAGGGCAACAATGCTGAATTGTATGGTGGGGCAATTTGGAATCATGATACTTTAATTGTCGATAACAGTGAATTCAACAACAACACTGTACATGCTGATAACTTCGGATCCAACAATGGAGTTGGACAAGGTGGAGCAATTTATGGAGGTTTTGTAATCGTCAACAACACACGATTTGCCAGCAACAATGCAGAGGGTGGTGGAGCAATCTTTATTGATTCTGGTAATTTAACTGTGGATAACACAGAATTTACGGGCAACCATGCAGAAATGGGTGGTGGAGCAATCTACATTGGCAGTACTTCAACCGTAACTAACACGGTATTCAACAACAATACCGCAGAGAGGTTGGGTGGAGCAATCAATAATGGTGGTACTTTAATTGTAGATAACACAGAATTTACCAACAACAATGCACATGGATTATATATAGAATATGATGAGATAGTTGGTGGTTATATGATGAGTGGTGGTTATGGTGGAGCAATCAGCAATGCCGGTACTGGTAATTTAACCGTGAATAACACAGTATTTACGGGCAACCACGCAGATAATTATGGTGGAGCAATTGACACTACAGCATATAGTAATTTAACCGTGACTAATACACGATTCAACAACAACCACGCAGACTGGTGGGGTGGAGCAATATACTACACTAATGCTAGCGAACCCTCCGGATTAGGGGAATTCCATCCTCATGAGATTGGTAGTTATAATATTGCAGACACAACCTTTTATAATAATACTCCGGCAAACTTCATCATAAACCAAGATAACTATATAGACCTGGAAGAAAATGCTAATTACATTAACGTTAGCAATATGGCTATAATAGTAGATGGTGAAGAAATATACAATGGCCCACTCTATATAGACGGGGGAAATGGCCCGGAGCGAATAGCTTATTGTGATATTCCCGAAGGTAATCATTTTGTTAAACTAATAGTCAACGGTACAAATATAATCAATAATGAATACATACTCTCAGATACGATAGACGTAACCTATCAGGGTTTAATAGAGGTAATAGAAGAAGCAACAACGGATATAACTATTAAACTAAAAGATGATGTATCATATAATGTACTAGAAACAATCACATTGGATAAGCCGGGCATAACCATTACAATTGATGGTAATGGACAAACGATAAATGGAATGCAAAAACAGGTATTTCATATTAATAGTGGATCTTCATTAGTTCTGAATAATATCACAATAACAAACGGCCAAGCAAATATGGGAGGAGCAATATACAATGAGGGAACACTTATAATCATCAACTCCACACTATCAGACAACAATGCAACTTTGGGAGGAGCAATAGAAAACAATTATGGAAATTTAACCATCACAGGCTCTACACTAGAAAACAACCAAGTAACATCAATAGTAGGAGATACATTTGAGGCTTATGCCCGTGGAGGAGCAATATACAACTTGTATGGAAATGTAACTATCACAAACACAACAATAAACAATAACCAAGCAACAGCAACAGGAGAAGACGTAACTGCTAATGCTCATGGGGGAGCAATATCCAACTTGTATGGAACTGTAACTATCACAGACTCCACACTAGAAAATAACCAGGCAACCGCTACAGCAACAGGAAACTGGGATGTAGCTGCTAATGCTTTTGGAGGAGCGATATTCAATACCGGAACTTTAACCGTCACCGACTCCACAATAGAAAATAACCAGGCAACCGCTACAGCAACATCAACAGAAGAATATATAACTGTTAAGGCTAATGCTCTTGGAGGAGCAATATACAATACTGATACTTTAACCATAACAGAATCCGCAATAGAAAACAATAAAGCAACAACAACGGTATCAGCAACAGGATATGATGTAACTGTTGATGATAATACTAGTGGAGGAGTAATATACAATGATGAGGATAATTATAATATTACAGACACGATATTTTATAAAAATAGTCCGGCAAACTTCATCATAAACGAAACAACAAAGAACATACAACTGGTAAATAATGATAATTACATTTCTATTGTTAACTTCACTATCATAGCTGACGGTAAAGAAATAGGAAATGGTAGTTGTGTAGAAAATCTAACACAGTTTACAATACTGGATGAATATAAAAACGTTGAAATAGTCATTAACGGTACAGATGAGAAAACATTGAATAACAGGTACATACTTAGAGGATATAGTACTGAAGTACATAATTACACGCAATTAGTAAAGGCAATAGAAAAAGCTCAACGTGAAAATTATGATAGTTACATAATCAACTTACTGGAAGGGGATTATAATGCAACAGCCACTATATGCTGGAATAATTCAGCTACAAGAAACATCACCATAAAGGGTAATGGAGTGACACTCAACGGACTAGACAGATACCAATTCATCAAGATAGGAAATGGTCACAGCCTAACACTAGAAAACATCATCATTACAAACTACACGGCAGGAACTGGTGGAGCAATCTACAATGAAGGTAATTTAACAGTGACTGACTCACGATTTGAAGACAACAACGCAAACTTTGCTGGAGCAATCTACAACTACAATGCTAATTTAAGCTTGACAGGTACAGAATTTAAAGACAACAACGCAAAAGGGTATGGTGGTGCTATCTTCAATAGCTACTATGCTAATTTAACCGTGACGGACACACGATTTAAAGACAACAATGCAGGGAGTAATGGTGGAGCAATTTACAATTACTGGTATTGTACTTTAACTGTGACTGACTCACGATTTGAAGACAACAACGCAAACTTTGGTGGAGCAATCGACAATCATTTGAGTACTTTGACCGTGACGGATACACAATTTGCAGACAACAATGCAACATATTATGGTGGTGCTATCTACAATACCTATTATAGTTATTTAGCCGTGACAGGCACACGCTTTGTACATAACAACGCTGAACGTGGTGGAGCAATCGATAATTGTGTGGATAGTACTTTAACAGTGACCGGCACACAATTTGCAGACAACAACGCAAGCAGTGGTGGAGCAATCTTTAATAACCAGAGTACTATTGAAGAAATTACTAATACGTTATTCTACAATAATACCCCGGTAAACTTCATCATAAATCAGACGACAGGAAACATACAACTAGTAGAAAATGATGATTACATTACCCTTAGCAAAGTTACACTAATAGTAGATGGTGAAGAAGTATTAAATAATATTGATGCTGCACAGTTAAGTACTTATACACTTCCAGAGGGTAATCATCTTGTTAAACTAATATTTAACGGTACAAATACAACCAATAATGAATATATAATATCAGATTCAATAGACATAACGGATTATGATGCTTTAGTAGCCACAGTAGCAATAGCCAAAGAGAGTCAATATTTCAATATGATAATTAACCTACGGCCAGAAGGAAACTACAATGCAACAGCCAGTATAGACTGGAGTAATTCAGCTACCCGGAATATCCTCATAAACGGTAATGGAGTGACACTCGACGGACTAGACAGATACCAATTCATCAAGATAGGAATGGATCACAACCTAACACTAGAAAACATCACAATAACAAACTACACAGCAGAAGATGGTGGAGCAATATACAACTATGGTACTTTAACCCTGACCGACACACAATTTGCCAACAACTATGCAGATTATGGTGGAGCAATCTACAATGAGGGTATTTTAACCGTGACTGGCACTCAATTTACGGGCAACCATGCTGGAAGTATTGGTGGAGCAATCTACAACTACCATGGTATTTTAACCGTGACTGGCAGTCAATTTGCAGGCAACAATGCAACATATAATGGTGGAGCAATCCATACTGAAGTTGGTACTTTAACCGTGACAGACACAGAATTTACAAACAATAATGCAAGTACTATTGGTGGAGCAATTGACAATAGTGGTAGTACTTTAACCGTGACCGGCACACAATTTACAGGCAACAACGCAAATAATAATGGTGGAGCAATCTACAACTACCATGCTACTTTAACCGTGAACAACACACAATTCACGGGTAACCACGCAATGGGTGGTGGAGCAATTGACAATAGTGGTGGTATCTTAACCGTGACCGACACACAATTTACCAAAAACAACGCATCATATTCTGGTGGAGCAATTGACAATATCTGGCATAGTACTTTAACCGTGACTGACACACAATTCACGGGCAACAACGCATCATATGGTGGAGCAATCAATAATTACTTCAATAGTACTATAACCGTGACTGGCACACAATTTGCAGACAACAACGCAAACAGTTATGGTGGAGCAATCTACAATTACTACAATAGTACTTTAACCGTGACTGGCACACAATTTGCCAAAAACAACGCATCAAATGGTGGTGCAATTCACAATGACTTCTATAGTAATTCAACTGTGATTAACACGCAATTTGCCAAAAACAGCGCAAGCAATGTTGGTGGAGCAATATGTAATAACCAGTCAAGTAATTTAACCGTTAACAATTCAGTACTAGAATACAATAACGCAACAAGTGGTGGAGCAATCTACAACGATAATAGTATTGCTAGTATAGGATACAATTACTTCATAGCAAACACTGCACAGATGACTGGAAATGCCATAATAAACGAGGGAGCCGCCACAATAGAAAACAATGAAGGTGATAAAACCACCAAGTATAGCGGAACAATATACACAAACTCAACCCTTCAAGTGACAATAAAAAACAATAAGTTCTATGACAAATACAACACCAACATCAACATAACCACAAATAACAGTAATCCTACAGTACATTATAAGATAAACTTAACATTCACATTAAAGGACATGTTTGATGAACCAATAGCCCAACAAAACATCACCATCATCATAGATCACACATACAACATAACAACAAACGATGAAGGAATAACAACGATGGAATACACAGTTAAAAGTAATGAAACAGTAGTTACTGCAACATACCCCGGTAACGACAAGTATAGTACAAACACCACGATATTACGTATTACGGCCCAGAAATTAGACACACAACTCAAAGTAGATGACGTGGATACAAAAGTAGGAAAAGTATTCACGATAACCGGAACACTACTAACGGATGGTAAACCAGTACCAGAAGAAACTGTAAAGATAACCGTTAATGGCTCAACAAAACCTGCAATCACAAACAAAGAGGGAAAATTCAACACAACATTCACACTACAAGAGATGGGAGAATACAATATAACCGCAGTATTTGCTGAAACAGGTGCATATAATCCATCAACCAACAACACGGCAAAAATAAATGCAACAAAGACCGACACAAAACTAACACTAAAAGTATCCAACATAACACCCGTAAACAGCACTCCAATAAATATTACAGCAACACTAACAGATACAAACGGTAACAAGCTAGCAAATCAAAATGTTATAATAACTGTTGCCGGTAAAACATACACGGTAAAAACAAATGCTAACGGAACAGCCATACAAAGCTACACGCCAACCAGGCTAGAAAAACAGACAATAACAGCAACTTACAAAGGAGACAATAAGTATATTAACAGTACTGCAACAGACAACATAACAGTCAAGAAAATCAACACGAAACTGGTAGTTAAAACATCCAATAGTACTCCTATTAACAATACACAAGTAAACATTACAGCTACCCTCACGGATGCAAATGGTAACAAACTATCTAATCAGAATGTTACAATAACCATTTCAGGTAAAACATTCACGGTAAAAACAGATACTAATGGTGTGGCAACAAAAGCATACACGCCAACAACCTTGGGAAAACAAAACATAACCGCTACCTATAAAGGTGATAGCAAGTATGTAAACAGTACTGCAACAACCAGTATAACAGTCAAGAAAATTAACACGAAAATAACGCTACAGGCATCCAACACGACACCGATAAACAATACACCAATAACTATTACAGCTACGCTCACAGATGCTAGTGGTAACAAGTTATCCGGTCAGAACATAATCCTAAACATCAACGGTAAAAACTACACGGTAAAAACGGATAGTAACGGTACTGTTACTAAATCTTACACTCCTACGGTGGTAGAATCACAAACAATAACAGCTACCTATAATGGAAACAGCATGTACAACAACACGACAAAATCAGTGAAGATAACCGTGAAAAACAAGATAAAAACCAAGACCACAGTCACTCCGGTCACAGGTGTCATAGGAGAGAAAGTAACAATCAAGGCAACGGTAACCGATACAAACGGAGGTAAGGTAAACGAGGGAAATCTTATCTTCAAGGTAAACGGTGTTACTATCAAGGATAACGGCAAACTTACAGGCTCATCCAACCCACTTAAGATTAAAGTGGTAAACGGTGTTGCTACGGCTACTATCATACCGGATATAAACATGACCAACGCCAAAAACATTATCGCTTCATACATCGGTACAACGATATATAATGCATCCATAAGCAGTCCCGCTAGTATAAATATATCAAAACGAAACGCCAGTATAGAAGTAAGCATTAACAAGAAGATAATCAAACAGGGACAGGTACTCACTATAACCGCTAAAATATATGACACAACAGGCGGCAAGAAGACAACCAACATCACAAAGTACCAGGATGAATATGTCTACTTCAAAGTAAATGGCATAACTTTAAAGGATGCTGATGGCAACATGCTTAAAGTCAAGATAGTTAACGGCACAGCAACGGTAAACTACACCATACCACTGGGAATATCATGCGTAACTGATATGCAAACATTAACACCAAAAAATCACACCATACAGGTAGGACTCTACAACAAAAACTACCAGAACATCATGACAAAAACACCAACCTTCCAAGTGGAAAGATCAAATATTACAATAAACCTATCCAACGCTACAATAAACAACAAGACACACACATTATCCATGAAAATCACAATCAAAGACTATCTCGGCAATGTAGTGGCCGGTCCTAACAAGTGTATTATAAAAGTAAATGGTGTAACACTCAAAAATGGTACGAACGTACAATACTACTACACAACCGATGGAGTCTTAGACCTTAAAAACATACCGGTACCTCAATCTAAAAACTACACCAGCATAGAGGTCATTACACAGGACAGACTGGCATACAACTCACAGAGAAACACTACAAAGGTTATTATAATAACGAACTAACCTTCCCTCTATTCTTATTTTTTTGTTAATTATTATCCAATTTATGAATCTTAAAAAATCTTTTTAATTGTATATTTAAAGAAATGATTATGTATATTATTATTTATAACTAACAAATAATATTGCATTCTGTAGACCTTCAGATATTGAATAAAGATATTATTTGGATTTTTACAGGTGTGTTCTTTCTTATTTTCTTGTTGTATATAAAGGTTGCATGAGTTGATTGATTAATCATGTGCCATTTTCCATATTCATCTGATATTTTCAAGCGTAGTTTATGTAATCGTGTAACTGTTTCATATCTATTTATAATCAAGTTTCTGTGTCCAAAAAAGATATTGAATCGTTACATCAACCAAAGAAATAATAGTCAAAATACAAAATGAAACATAATATTGGCAAAATAATTGTCAGGTTCTTTAGCATGATTTCTTTCTAAATAATCTTGACGTAAGATAATATTGGATTTAGCTTCTTCAAATAACTAATGTACTTGAGCTGTATGTTATGAAAGTGGCACGTACTGTTCTGAAGAGGAGAAGAAAGCTAACTGTCTAACTTATCCGATATAACTCATTATCACCACATTTTTTGTTGTATAGCCTTAATTCAACAGTTAACTTTCAAATTTATATATCTATTGCCTGATATTAGAATATGGCTTATTGTAAATTTAAATCCATATTAATTAACATGTGGTATAAAATTATAATGATTTAAGTTTACACATGCATGATTGTTATGGGTTATCAAATCAATACCTGTAAAAATGTCTTTATTTTTATTGTCAAATTAATAATTAAATCTAAAGCTGCTATAATTTATGTAATGATTGTATATGGATGTGTTAATTATTGGATTGGGGTATATTAGTCTATTAAAACTGTATATTATTATTCATTAATTCTTTATTTTCATGAAATAGGGTTTGAATTATATGTAATTGTATAATCTGATGTTTAATGGTTTATAATTGGATGTTCTAATAGTATATGATTTTTTAATAACTTTTATTTTTCAAAAATACTTGATTTTTTATAGAATAATTATATTAATTGTTAAAAACATATATTTAATTGGTTTGTTTGATTATTAAATAAATAAAATTAAATAATAATATTTTTAAATTATTTATCTTTTCTTAAAAAAAAGGATATGTGAAAAATGCTTTTTTGATAAATGGTATTATTTCATAATAAGGATTATATCACATTCATTTAATCACAATAAGCCAATAACATCTTAATATATAAATTGAACTATTAACTATTCCAGTATATTCTTATCTACTGGGGTGTTTTAGTATCACTTGTATGACCTATACACGTGGTTATACAATAATTATCGGTTTTTTATATTAAGTATAGAATAAGGAGAAAATTATGTTTAAAAGAAAATACTTAATTGTTTTTCTTACATTGCTCTTTGCTTTTATGAGTGTAGCTGTGGCCGCTGATGCTAATGATTCAACAGTTGACACAACTGTTATATCAGATGATGTTCCAACGGCTATCTCAAACGTACAGGAGCAGACAACTGTAAGTGAAAATAATATAATAACAAAAGAAACAAGGAATTTAAAACAGGATCCGACACCAATAATCGTTAATTCAGAAGCAGATTTTAATAATCTGTTTGATTCTGACGGTTATTTAACTGGTGTAACGGATGGTTCAACAATTAAAATTAATGCCGACATTTCAAAAAATGACAAATCATATATTATTAACAAGGCCATTAATTTAACAAGTGATAACAATAACACAATAGATTTAAATACTTCTATGGGATATAATCTTCCCAACAGTCAGTTACATTATACGTCATTTAACTTTGTAGCAGGAGCTGCCGGCTCCAACATCACGAACATACATTTCCATAACACTGAAATATATGTAAACAATACAAACAGTATTGTATTTGATGGTGTTAGTGTTACCGTTACAGATAATAGTGTAGGTACAGAAGTAGGAATAATGTCAATACGTGATGATTCAACCAATATCACAGTTAAAAACAGTTATTTCAATACAAACAATAATGGTGGATACAGCACATTAGTGCTTGCCGGAACCAGTTATTCAACAATAGATAATAACACCATAATTGGAAGTGGAACTGTTGGTAATTTACTGTATTTAACCACATACAATGTAGCAAATATAGCAGAGGATGATATTGAATTAAATTCATATAACAATATAACAAATAACACTATAACCGGTCCAAGTACAGCATCCGGCATCTGCTATGGTATTGCATTAACAGGTCATGACAACCTCATAGCAAACAATATTGTTAACATGGCTGGTCAGGGTATAACAACCCAATGGGCTTATACCGATCCTGCAACTCCGGAAATAGGTAACAATAGTGAACGATATAAAGGAAACAATTATACTAACAATACAATAAATGGTGGTGCGTTATTCAAGGCAACCAATAACAGTACTATTGAAAACAACACATTTACGGGTACCGTTACAAGTGGTGCTAACTCAACACTAACTAACAATACAATTACTAAAAAAGTTACTGCTCAGACCGGTTCATCATTATACAATAACACTATATTTAATGGCGTGTTAATAAATGGTCAAAATGTTCGATTAATTGACAATAATATCAGCAAAACAGTCAATACGACATATGATAATATATACATAGAATATAATCACATTTGTGGTAAAATTAAAGTACCGACAACCACAACAAATGTTACCGTACAAAACAATATCTACTGTAAAGATACTATTTCCGGCAATCCAACCATATTTGTCAATAACACTCATTGTACTGGCAGTTGTACAGCAAATACATGTGGATGTAGTCATGATACACCTAATTCCATGGGAAATCTAAAAGGTGCTGGTCAAATAATTGAAATTACTAGTGATAATATATATGAGTACTTTGAATTTGATGATGAAGAATTTTATATGCCACGTTCAATACAAAATCGTAATGCGGGTAATACATTTATATTTGATCAATCAGCATTTGATGAAATGAAACAGGCTGATTATGTGACGTTAAGCTGTCCTAATGCAACATTTACCGCTAAGGATAATCCTACCTTTAACACAATATTATTCATCACAGATACTCCAAATTACATTGGAAATTTCACTGTTAAATATAATAAAAATAAAGATCATTACTATGCAGGAGTTATGTATTTAAGCGGTGGAATGACTAAAAAAGAGATGCCATGTGTTATAGAAAACATTACGGTAACGGTAGATTATGATTTCGACTTACCTGATGAAACCATTAGGATGATTGTAATTCAATGTGATAAAGACCCATCTCATATAGCTTATGATGAGGATGGAAATCCATATCTATTGGAATATGTAATTAGAAACTCAAATATTAACATGAATATACCTTCTGATGATATAAACTGGGAAGGAAGTGCTAAACCTATTATCATACCTATAGAATTAGTATCTACTGTACAGGGAAATACCGGTAATGATACAGGTAAAAACTGCATTATTGAAAATAACAATATTACACTAAATGAATCAGAATACTATGGTAACTATTCAACAATATGGTCCATATTCAACTGTAAAAACAATACAAAAATACTTAACAACAATATGTACATGAGTGGAGAAAAATATCTGTATGCAATAGAAAATGCCGCATCCAACACCACAATATCAGGTAACAACATTGTAGTCAACGGTACACACTACACTGCAGGTGTATATATAACCGGATTAAATATGCAGAATAACACTGTAGAAAACAATAATATTACACTATACTCAGGTTACGGACATGCAGGAACCAATGGTAAAGAAGAAGACAGCGGATATGCAGTTGTAATTGAGGACAGAGGATATGGCGGAAAAACATATGATGAAAACAAGGGAAGTGCAGTATACAACAACAAAATACTAAACAACAACATCACCACATACGGTAATAACCCATACAGTATAGAACACTTCGGTGGAAAAAACACTACAATAGCAGGAAACAACATAACAGCACATGGATACAACCCAACAGGTATAGCACTCACAGGAGTAAATGTAACCATAGAAAACAACACCATAAAATCATATGCACTTACCAACATAACCGGTGGAACAGTAGACTACTTCCCTGCAGTAAGTACAGGAGTATTACTCCAATGGTCCAAAAACACAACTCTAAACAACAATGTTATAGAAGTGGAAAACGGAACAGGAGTCACCGCAAACAAATATACAGAACTTTACATAATAAACAACAACATTACAACGACAGATGACTATGCAGTTGCACTATATGGAGTGGTAGATGCATCAGTTACTGAGAATACCCTCATTGCAAGAAGCCTAAAGGGTGATGCTGCAGTAAACGATGATGATGGAACAGGCAATATCATCCAGGACAATCAGCCTGCAGAACCTGTCAAGGAATACTCACTTCAGATAGACACTACAGAATTTACACAAGGTACAAATGCAACAATCACGGCAAGCATATACTACGGTGAGGATATAGCAACAGACATCAACAAAGGAAAAATATCATTCAAGGTAAACGGCAAAACATTAAAAGACGCTAACGGCAAGGTAATCTATGCCAAAGTGGTAAACGGTACAGCAATAATAGAAAACTACCAAATACCGGATACATGGACCAATAAAACAGTAATACAGGCAATATACTCAGGATCAAATCAATTGGAAAAAATGACAAGTGAAAAAACAAACATAACAGTAACATCAAAAGAATTAACATTAACTACTAGTGACGTCACTGCAACAGCCGGTTCAACAGTTACACTCACGGCAACTCTAAGCGACAATACGATTAATATTGGTAAAGTAGTCTTCAAAGTTAACGGTAAATCAATCAAAGATGCTAACGGTAAGGTAATATATGCTAAAGTAGCCAATGGTCAAGTAAGTGTAGAATACACATTACCTGAAGATATGAAGGCTAAAGATTACAATATTACTGCAGTATTCCTATCACCAGATTATGAACGCATAGAAGATACTAAGACATTGACTGTCAATTAGTTTAAATTCATTTATTATCATGTGGAGATTAGATTCTCCACTGATACTTTTTTTTTAAATAAAAAATTATTGATTTAAATAACTCAATTCTAGAAATAAAAACAAATTATTTTTAATATAAGAAACATTTTAAGAATTTATTTAATCCTCGCCTCCGTTGAGTGCTGGTTACCACTATCCGGTTAAATATTTTTTACATTTAAAATTATTGGAAATTATATTAACTGCCTGTAACCATATTAAATATTAATCTACTATGTACTGGATAGTAATAAGAATACAAAAAAAACTTATTAATGATATTTTTCATTATACTGTATTTGTTGCTGCCGGTAACACAGGCATCTCATGGAAATTATTTAATTTCATCTTTAATGAGGATAGGATAGTTAATGATGATTGTTCATCGATGATTATTAAATTAATCCTTTTTTTTTTAGATGGGAGTAAGTATCAGGTATTTCCAAGATTATTTAAAGGTTCCCAAAAAGCATATATAATAAATTGAACACTTAACACAGTAACTTCAACAGGACTAATGAATAAAAAGGAGGATGCCAAGAGTATATGGGGGGATAAATATGAATGCCAAGAAGCTGATAATAATATTATTAATTCTTATGATGCTATCCATACCAATAACCTTTGCCAAAAATGGGGATTATACTGTTCCATCAGTGGTTAAGGATATAACGGTAGAAAAGGATGGATCAACGGTTATCACAGAAAAAATAGTTTATGAGATTGAAGGAAGTGTTAATGGAGTATTCAGGGATATTCCATTAAAGGATAATCAGTCAGTCATTAACATTTCCGTTAAAACACCCGGTTATTATAACAAGCTGGATATAGAAAGGAATGATTCCAATGTGAAAATGAAGGTATGGCTCTACAATGATGAGGCCAAAACCCAGAAGACAAACAATGAGAAGGTAGAGGTAACCTATAAGTATACGATAACTAAAGGTTTAAAGATATATAATGATATTGCCGAACTGCAGTACATGACATGGGGAAATGACTGGAATACAAATGTAGACCATATGGAATCCAATATTCACATACCATGCACCAAGGATGATGTTGAATACTGGAACAACCCGGAAACCTATGTCACCTCAAGTGAGTGGACAAGCACTGATACATTAACGACAAAACTGGATAATATTTCTTCAAAGACTTCATTCGAGCAGAGACTGCTAATGCCAAAGGACTACTTTGAAAATGCGACAAATGCTCAGATAATAAATATTAATGCAAAGGATTTAATAGAACAGAATCAGAGGGAGTACAAGCAGCAAAACGATTTTAACGCTACTGTATCAACGATATACAAGATATTTATTGGACTGCTTTGTCTTATACCATTTGGGGTATATTTGAAATATGGCCGGGAACCCAAAATTGATTATGATGCCGAGTATGAATATGATGTTCCATCGGATGAATCACCGGTACAGGTCAATGCCATAATGGTCGGTGATGTTGGTGAGGTGGATATCGACGCGATACCTGCGACAATACTGGACTTAATAGATAGAAAGTATTACAGGATAGTATTGAATGACCAGACAAGTACGATTATAAGACGAACAGATAAGGATGCATCAGATTTAAGGGAATATGAAAAATCAATAATAGCGTACCTGTCAAAGTATGAAGAAAACGGTGACATATCAATCGGGGAGTTTGGAAAAAAATCAAATAGGTCTGATTTCAGGTCGTTCATGTTCAAGTGGCTTAAAGATGCAAAAGAGGAGGTAGCTTCAGAGTCTGTTATTGAAAAATATTTCGATAATAGTGGAAATAGGATTTTTAGGATATTGGCTCTAGCATTCATGTTATTTATTCCACTATCCCTGATATTTGTATTGCTGAGGGTAATACCAATTCGTGTCAGCCCATTTTACATATACTCCTTATTACTATTGTTTGTAATGGCAATAATAATAATTATTCTACCAAACACTCTTGGTGGAAGATGGACAAGAGAAGGAAAAGAAAAACATGAAAAATGGAAGAATTTCAAGAAATACATTAAGGATTACAGTCTAATCGAGGAAAGACCACCTGCATCGGTACAGGTGTGGGGAAGATATCTTGTATATGCGGCGGCACTTGGATGTGCAGATGAAGTAACCAGGAACATGAAACAATACCTGAACTCACATGACGTATCAGAGGACTACTTCAGCCAATCAAGTGCAGTATCATTTGCATATTACAACGGATTTGCACATGTCGAAAGTTCAGTAAACACATTTGCACGTACAGATTCCGACTCCGGCATTTCAGGAATAGGAAGTGCTGGAAGTGGAGGATTCGGTGGTGGAGGAGGTGGAACCTTCTAAAACCACTATTAATTCTTTAATTAAACTTTTTTTAGGTGATTATTTTCATAATTTCCTTTTCTTTTTATTATGATGTTAACATTAATGATTTCATTATGTGAATCGTATACTTTTTTAGTCATATATCTTCAACAAATTAATAACATTTATGTGGAGTTAAATTATTTCATGTTGTCAATATTCATTTTTCTTCTTTAAATTTTTAAGTAAACTAGTAATAATAGCACATTAGTACAGGAATATCTAAAAGAATACAAAGTGGCAACACAGGTTAGCATGGTAATTGAGGAAATACTGGTAAATATAATAAACTTAAATGATAACGTGGATGTGATTGATGTAATAGTAAAAATAAAAGATGAACATATACTCGTATCAGTCAAAGACTCCGGTATAGAATATAATCCAATAATTAAACAAGATAACTTAAAATTTGATAACATTAGTGTATTAAATAAAATAGCAGATAATATAGATTATTCAAGGGTTCTGGGATTGAATAGTACTGTTATTGTATCAAGGCATTCGATAATGAAAATATTGCCGTTTTATTTTAAAATAAAAAATTTAAAGAAAAAATAGAAAATAATGGTGCTTTTAAGTATTAATAGCCGACTATTTTTTAACAAACTTCACCTTCACTTTGTCATTTTCCGGCTTTTTGAAATTCTTCACATGCCCGATACGCGTATACTCATATGATGTGTTAAATGATTCATAAAAAACCACGATGCAATCATCACCGTATAGCATCAAATCACCACTGTTAATCTGATTAACCTTTTCAGGTTTTGACGTTAAGGTAGTATTCAGGCTAACGAATTTCTCATTTGAATTCAAGTCATCAATGTCCACTTCAAGTGGCAGCAAATCCAGAAATGCCTTTGTCGTTGGATTATCCTCCAGTTCAACATCATATTCCGCCTCATCTGTTATCAGTTTAACGCTATCTGTGGTATTGTCCGCATAGGTTGAAGTGGAAAAAAGCATTGAAAGCAATACTATAAATAAAATGTAATGATATTTCATATTACTCCTCCGTTAATTGATAGCTTTGTAATTAATCAATCATAAAATTATCCATTAAAGAATTATGTTTATCCATCATATAATCCACAGTATTAATGGGACTATACCCCACTAAAATTGATGATAATAATGAAGAAAATCAAAAACTCCATATCGCTAATTACAACCAGTTTATCAATATATTCTTAACCAAATACAAGCTATGAATATGAATATCCAACATAACATCAAAACAGCAAATATAATAAAATATAAAAAATAAAAGATTACATAAGGATAAAATTTCAAAAAGAGGGTATTCTATAATGACAAAAATTGTACACATGTCCGATATACACGTGGGTTTTGCAGAATTCAGGGAAGATATTCTATTAAAGGCTATCAATCAAATAAATAAATTACATCCGGATGCAGTGGTAATATCCGGGGATATAACAGATCATGGTTATTACAGGGAATTTGTCAAGGTAAAGGAATACATAGATTTGATAGATTCACCGACAATAGTTATACCGGGAAATCATGATGCAAGAAACATAGGTGATGAGGTATTCGAGGAAATTATAGGTAGTCGTGACAGTACACTGGAATTAAAGGAGTCCAACATAAAAATAATAGGACTGGACAGCAGCGTACCCGATCTTGGTCATGGTAAGATTGGTAGATTACAGAGAAAATTCCTGGAAACGGAAATAAGGGATGCCAAGGAAAGAGACATGTTTATCATCATCACGGTACATCATCATATCATTCCCGTGCCTAACACAGGTAGGGAAAGAAACGTCTTAAGTGATGCTGGTGACATTCTCCTGTTGCTGCTTGAAAATAACATTAACTTGGTATTAAGTGGTCATAAACACGTACCTCACGTATGGAAAATGAACAATACCCTATTTGTAACTGCAGGTACGGTCTCCTCAATGAAATTACGTGGAAATACCCATCCGTCATTCAATGTCTTGGATATAAATGATGATAATGTAAAAATTACTTTATACAACTATGATGGGACAATCCATGAGTTAACACCTCCATAAATATTATTATTTTTTAAACATTAATGCAAATAAGGGATTTTTCATACTTTTAATCAACCCCATTTTTTGAAGCTTAACACATATCTTATCAAACATCCCAAGCTTTAAAAACCCCTTTTTAATATATTGAATTTATCGATAAAAATTAGGCCCATGATTCTATAACTTCAATTATTCTCATACACATATCCAATTATTAATTATGATACTGAAAAAGATATGTATTTGATGGGGTATATATGCATGGATTATTATAAAAAACTGATAATTTAATGATTAATCATAGGATGTGCAACAATCCCGTTTCAATGTCTTCTAACATGTTTAATAACATTATGTTTGATACTTTTTATAATTGATACAATATTTTCTTTAGAATATGGGGGTTATATGATATGCAATTGGTCTACTAATATAATTGTCGCACACCCTCGTTTAAGTACTTTATGTGAATTTTATTGTACAAATTAATTTTGATCGAAATCCAATATGTAAAAAGAAAAAAGGTTTTGAAATTTTTAAAAACTTAAACTGTAAGGGGGAGGATAGTTATGACCTACTCTTTCTATTTATAATCTTAACCTCAGTATCTCCTTCAGTTCTTCGTCTGACAGTTCTGTTATGAATGTTTCATCTGTGCTGATAGTTTTTTCTGCAAGGTCCGTCTTGTTTTTTATTATCTTGTCAATGTTTTCTTCAAGAGTTCCTTTTGTAATGAATCGATAAACCATTACATCATTTTTCTGACCGATTCGATGTACACGATCGGTTGCCTGATTTTCTATGGCGGGATTCCACCATAAGTCATAGTGGATGACATTTTGTGCCGCCGTCAGGTTCAGTCCTGTTCCACCAGTTTTCAGTGTTGCCACCATAATCTTATATTCCTCTTCTTCCTGGAATGTGTTGATGATATTATTTTTTTCCTTTCGTGTCTGTGAGCCATGTAAAAACAGCACATCTGTTTTAAGCTTCTCGGATATCAGTTTCTGTATTATTTTACCCATTTCAACATATTGGGTGAATATCAGCACTTTTTCATCCACGTCCAGTATATTTTCCAGCATTTCGGTAAGTAACTCCATTTTTCCCGATTCATTGATTTTTACATTGTCTGACTTAAGGTATTGTCCGGGATGATTGCAGGTTTGTTTCAGGCAGGTTATCAGTTTCAGGATATTTCCCTTTCTTTCAATGCCCTTTTTGTTGGTTATGGTTTCAAACAGTCCATTCAATAGGTTATTGTATAGTTTTATCTGTTTTTTTGTTAGATTACAGTAGATGTCGTTGACAAATTTCTCCGGCAGTTCTTTTCTTATTTCATTATCACTTTTAAGTCTTCTTAATACAAATGGCTTTGCTATAGTTTTAAGATCGTTTAATGCTTTTTCATCATCTATCTTTTCTATCGGTGTAACATATCTTGTTTTGAAGTCTTCCAAGGTGGATAAATATCCCCTGTTTACAAAATCAAATATTGACCAATAGTCCGTCAATCTGTTTTCTATGGGCGTACCTGTTACCGCT
This sequence comes from Methanosphaera sp. BMS, assembly GCF_003268005.1. Taxonomy (NCBI): domain Archaea; kingdom Methanobacteriati; phylum Methanobacteriota; class Methanobacteria; order Methanobacteriales; family Methanobacteriaceae; genus Methanosphaera; species Methanosphaera sp. BMS. The sequence continues at coordinate 420,051 of NZ_CP014213.1, forward strand.
ATCTTATTGAATGCGGGTAATGTTTTGATTGCCTGTGTCTGCTTTGAGCCTGGATTTTTAATGTTTTGAGCTTCATCTATCACGCAGATAAACCATGACTCGTTTATAAACATTTCCAAATCCTGTCGTATAATGCTATATGATGTTAGTATAATGTCCCGTATTTCGGATGGGAAGCTTCTATTGGGTCCATGGTAGATGTGATATGATAGTTCCGGGGTGAATCTCTCTATTTCCTGTTGCCAGTTTGACAATAGTGTTGGCGGTACGATAATTAATGAGGAAGTGGCTTCCATCGGATTTTCCTCTTTGAAATATAATATGGTGGCAAGTACCTGTACTGTCTTACCCAGACCCATGTCATCTGCAAGGATGCTTCCAAAACCGCTTTTAATGTTCTGTATTAGCCATGAATAGCCTATCCTCTGATATGGTCGTAGATTTGCCTTTAGAGTTTGTGGCACTTCATAGAGTCCGGATGTTTTAATAAGTTTTCTGAAGTTATCGCTTAGTTTGACTTTCATATCATGGAATTCTTCAAGGATTGCATAGTGCAGTATCTCATTGCTTTTATCCACATGTCTTAGTAGCCATGTGTGTCCTTTCAGTTGACGAAATGCGATTCCATCAACAATGTGGATTTCATCATCTATCTTAATAAGTCCGTTCATGTCATCTGTTATTTCATCAAATCTGTCAAGTGTAATTTCCACATCATCTAATCTTATCTTCCAGATGTAATGGTCAATTATTTTATCCAATCGGAAATCTTCTTTGTCCAAATCAATATCCAATACCAAGTCCATATTGTTGTGTATGATTTTAAATGGGTTATGCAGTTCAACATTAACGTATGGAAGAAGTTTTATTATATTTTCGCTAAATATGATAAAGTCTTTATTGTTTATCATGATTTTCTCATATATGGTATTTTCGATTTTAAAGTATGTGAATAGATCATATATTTTCCTGATATTCTCTAGTTGATCTGTAGTGGCCTCATTAATACTTTTATAATTATCATCCTCTTTTATTTTTATTTCAATATCAAGGTTGTCATCTATAAACATTGCATAACTATATTCCAATTCATTCAAACAGAAAGCTGAAAGCTGTTTTTGAATTCTTTGAATTGTACTATCGTGACTGTGTGTTTTCAGGCTTAACTTTTCTCCTGTAAATAACTTGAAAATATTATCGCCGATATTTTCAAAGTGTCCTATCTGATTTTTCCTGATTGTGTACCGTATTAATCCCTTCATTATCAGACTGATTAGTACTATGACCTGATTATCTTTTGAAAGTCTTTTTTTGTTGAATGTAACCATGTCTTTCGGACAATCCTCATAGTATTTTTCACAGTAGTTAATTACATTGCCGCTATAGAATGATGGAATCCAGCGAATTTGACAAGAGTTTTCTGTTTTAAAAACTTCGGGCATCACTGCATCATGATTAACCAGCGTATATGTCAAGTCCAATACTTCCTTTAGAAATAACACGTGTTCATCCATGTCTTCAATATCTGCCTGCTTTAATTCATTTAAGAAGATAAACAGTTTTTCTTCATCACTGACTTGTTTAAAGCCAACAAATTCATATTCATCATTAATCCGGATTTTTATATTATTTTCGAAGAAGCAGTTGCCCGTGAAATTCTCATTTTCTTCCTTTTGTGATTTGAATGAAGTTTCAATATCCCCGTTATAATCAATGTATGCTGTGTGGGGATTGAATTTATTTGGATATGAATTGATTTCATTTTTTAGTAATTCAAACAAGTCACTGTAGATGAACTCTAAGCCCTTGGTTGGATATTCAACATTTTTAAGTAAAATGACGTTTACATCATATAAATCAATTAAAGAAACATCATCCGTTGTTTTTTTAAATTTAAGCTCTAAAATATCAGGGAATGTTTTAACGGGATATGTTATTTTTCTGGTTAAATCCAATCCCCTGATTTTAAATATTAAAAAGTTATTCTTCTCCAGTCTGCGATTAAATTCCTTAAGAAGGGATAATGTGTCGATTAGGTTATCATTTTCATTGTCATATGAACATTCAACATCCAATTCATCCAGTGATTCGGGTAAAATCTTAATTCCAGAATCTAAGAGTTCTTCAGGTAAAGTCTTGTTGATAACCTTATGGACGTTAACGGGACTGTCATCAACAATTTTACATAATTTTTCCTTTTCATCATCGGTAAATTCCTTGAATTTGATATTAATACGGTTAAAATCATACTTTTCATGACGTATTGACCCACTTAACATGTTGTCTTTAATCTCAACGGAAAGTATATCCTTATATGGACGAAGCTTTTTGTTATGGTTAAAGTTGTAGTGGTACTTATAGTCATGTTCAAAGTATTGTCTGGAAAAATTTTCAAACCAATCCTTCATATGAATCCCCCGTTTTAGAAAAAAAGTTATTTGTCAATTATATACTATTGCATTTAGTCTGGAATGTAAAAGTGGCTATCGAAGCGTTTTAATAATCTAATTCTTGCATGTTGTCATAATGTTAACATCTTCTTTATAATTACCTGTTTGTTTTTTGTGATTAATAGATTTATCGGAATATTATTCTTAGACAATCATTTAATTTGCATCATGTTGCCTATGATTTGAAAAAACTCTTAAAATCTTTTATTTGCTATGTATTTCGTGTTTTTGGGGATTTATATGTGTTTATTTCGTTTATCATAGTATAGTGAAGTTTAAAAAAATATTTCATGATTTAAACAAAAAATAGGAGTGGACTGAAATGTTAGCTGAAATCGCACACTTCCATCAAATTACCGTTATGTTTCAGGAGATATTAAACCTTCAGCAAGAATTATAAGACGATTTATCACTAAATATGAAGGTTATTTTAAAATATTACTTAGATATACTTTAATTTTTAGTCATGAAGTTAATTTAACTAGTTTTAATCAGGTAGCAGTTGATGGTAGTATTAAAAAAGCAAATAATAATAGATTTAATGTTATTCATAAGGAAAATATTGAAATATTACTTGATTATTATGAATGGGAGTTTATATCAGCTGATAAATTAAATAATCTACGAAAACCTGCTAAAAATTACAACAACATAAGAACCCACGGAGTAATCCGGACAGAAAATATAATGAACTTATGTGCATTAACACACAACATAAAAAGAGTATACACTATCAAATACAATATACTCGATGAAATAACATAATTAGACAATTTCCTAGAAAAAATAGCCATACAATTCGAAACAGAACTCACAGCAAAATAAATAAAAAAAGTATTACTAAACAACAAAAAAGGATAATTATGTCAAGTACTCGATATATGAAAAAAAAATAAGAAATAAGGTTATTTTTACATTAAAGACTTAATGCTGCAATCATAAAAATAAATGCATCGGTACATAGGTGTGTGATGTATGATACTAGTAAATTTTTTGTCTTGATGTATCCTATGAATTCAAATATTGATCCAAATCCCTGTATGAATATTGCAAATAGGAACATTTTCAAATCATATGCATGTAATGATGCAAACATGAGCATTACAATTATCATGGATATGATTATTGATGCTTTTCTGTTATCGGTGTATTTATAGAATATTCTAAGCAATAACAGGAATGGTATTAATTTGATTATTTCCTCAGTCATTAGTGAAAATATGAGTGGTATAATTGATATGAATGTTACTGTGCTTTGTTCAATAAGTTGTCCACCTGTGAGTCCGAATTGCTCTAATAAGACTGACATTGCCACTGCATATACAAGGTATCCTACAAATAGTCCTATTGCCAATAGAATATCTTTGGCTTTTGGTTTTTGGAATAATGCCTGATAATCCCAGTTAAGATAGTATAATAATGGCAGAATCATTATTATGAGTATTATTATTGACCCATGTATTGTGCTTCCTCCACCAAAAAGTGATCCGAATATTAATAAAATCAGCAGCACTATCCATGCTTTTTTGGATAAGAGTGGATTTTCTTTATAGAATGGAAAATCACGTTCTTTATCTTCAAATTTAAATCTATCCTTTTCTAGCATAAACATTATGTTTATTGTTAATAGTATTAAAGAATATTGTTAATTATTGTGAAAGTATGTGACAATTATTTTTTCACTATGAATTATATGTGTTATTTCTAGATATAAACTAAATATTCTATATAAAATGGGCATTATAAACACTAACAGCAAGTTATTGTTGAAATGTGCTGAAATTAAATTTTTTTATAAAAAAAAGAAGAAAAAGGTGAGTTTTTATGATATTGTAATGTTTTCAGTATAAGTTTGTGTATCATTACCAACGGTAAACTCTACTTTTAATTCATGATTTCCAAGTAGACTATCAATGATTTCAAAGATTATGGTTGATATGTCATCACCAACAGTACCATTAAAGACTACTTTTCCATCAATGTATACAACCAAATGTCCATTTATAAAGTTTTGGCCAAAGATTTCATTTAATCTTTGAATTGTAAAGTATTTTCCTTCAAAGACTAATTTATCCTTAACAGATACCTTATATGTTTTTTGTATAGTATTTGGAGCTTTTATACTTTTAACCTTTTGGACATTATTATATGTATTGATAGGTTTTTTATACTCTGATGGTATGAATAGTGTAATATTCTCTACTTTACCGCTTATTGGATTTAACACAAATGCGGTGTGACGTCCTCCAGGCAGGTATAATTCGAATAATGCCACTCCATTTTCATCAGTAGTTGCAGTATATTCAAGTCCATTTGATAAAACAGATACCTCTGCATTTGTTAATGGTTTTCCATTTTCATCATAGTATTTTACCTGTATGAGATTCTGTTGGGACTCTATTTCCATATGTGACTTATCAGGTATTGTGTAAACTTTTATACATGCAATTTCATCATCATAATAAAGATCACTATATTTACCATTTATTCCAACAAATGATGAGTTATTGGTATAATGTTGTCTTGTACCTTTTGATACGGGTACAGCTGCACCGGCACCAATTTCAACTATGAATGTATCGTTTTCATCTACTCCTATGTATTTTTCTAATGGTATTGTTTCAAATCCCATATAAGTTGATACACCACTTTGATTATATATGGATATATCATTTACTAAGACTTCAATATTGTAGTTTACTCCACTTTGATTAAAGTAGGTTCCTACAGCAGTTATTAAGTCTTTTCCTACACTTGTATACTGATTAGCATAGGTTACATTTACTTTATAAAGATCATAATCTATATCTGATATAATATCATACTGATAGTTTTTCTCATAGTTAGGATAATCCTCAATTATGAATGCTACAGGAAGTCTTCTTGTTCCAAAGGCAGTATCATAATATGATACATAATAATAACCTTCATCTGCCCAGTCAGTTCCCCAACTGTTCTTGATAATCCATGCACCATCACCTGGTGGTGTAATTCTAAAGTTATCTTTTGAGTAGGAGTCATCCCATCCGACTAGAGTTACTGAATGATCAGTTCCAAGACCAAATGTTTCATTATAGAAGTATGCAGCATTTGTCTTTTCATTGAAACTTGAATCATCTTTTGAAGCTCCATGTACACTTACACCCACAGCACCATATTTGACTAGTGCTTCCTTGAATTTCTGGTTATCGGTAACGTTTTCTCGTGGCATCATAAGTACAACATTATGAATATGATATTTTGTTCCATTATCATATATTGGACTTATCTTTCCAAGTTCATCATATGTATTATCCTCTGATGTTGTAACACCAAGCCAACTTAACATATATGCTGAACCAACGGTTCTTAGAGCTCCTTCAGTAGAATCTGCCATACCATATATGGAATACATCAATCCTGAATCCTGAATGTTTGATTCAGAAATATCAAGTAAAGCCGTCTTATTTGATGCTTTAAGATATGCTGATTCTAGTGAACCAGTTACACCAAATGCCCAACAGGAACCCATATCTCCCTGATTTTTTACTGGAGTTACAAGGCCATAATCTCTCAGGTCAAATGATGTTGCATTAACTAATGATTCATCTAAAATTATTGGACTGTAATCAATTGAACTTCCAATTGAGTCATATACATAAATGTAGTCAGTATCATTGAAATTGTTCTCTTTAAGGAATGTATTATTTTTAAGTTCTGTAGAGTTTTGATCAAACATTGAAGATATGTTACCTGCAAAGTATGAATTTGAAATATTATAATCTGCATCATAAAGATAAATATCACTACCTTCTAATGCATCATTATCCTCAAATCGTGAATTTAAAATAATTAAATCTCCCAAGTCAAAGTAGATTGCACCACCTTGATTGTAATCTTCAATTTCCTCATTTGCACTATTGTCAGTAAGGCTGGAATTTACCACAGACAAATCAGCATTTGATGTATAAACTCCTCCACCATTTATGACAGCATAGTTTTTAGTTAATGTAGAGTTAATTATAGTTAAGGTTCCACCTAACTGCAGGATTGCTCCACCAAAGTTAGATCCACAATCCTCAAATAATGAATTTTTTACTAATACTCCTCCTCCTTTAATGCCAAGCATTCCGTTTATATCGGCAAATAATGCACCACCATTCTTAACTGAAGTTACATTAATGAAAGTACAATTATCAATCAGTACTATAGAACTATCAATATCCTTAACACCTATAGCACCAGCAGTTTCATTAGCATTCAAGTTCATAAATGTACAATTATAAACAACAATCGTACCGTTGGTGTTATAAATAGCAGTTGCATATTTGGATTTCATATTGGCAAATGTTGTATTTGCAATGATGGCTTCAGAATTTGAAATATATATGCAAGCCCAGTTTATGTTTTTATTCATATTAAAGGTTGCATTTGTAAGTATTAGTCCACTTTCATAGGTTACAAATATTGCAGAACCAAACTCATTATTAAGGTTTGTGAAAGTATCACCACTACTGTTATATGAACTTTCAATTACCAAAACAGCTCTGGAATCAGATATATCATTGTTTTCGAAATTTACATGAGTTGTTGTTAAATTTGAATCCGTAATCCTAATTGCATTAACATTTGTATTTCTAATATTTAAATTATTAATTGTGATATTAGAGTTATATGCAGTGAAAAAAGATCCTAAACTATTCATGTTAATGGTATAGTTGTTTCCTTCAATGAATACATCAGAATTATTAATAACAATACCAGTTTCAAAATACTTTGAATCAGGTCCCACTGTAAATTCATAATTACGTTTTAGGCTTAAATTACAATCACTTTCTAACAGATCATTTTTAAAATCATCTATAGTACCAGTTTGGGTGTTTTTATCAACAGTTGTTGAATCATCAATATCACTAGTAGTTGAATCATCAATATCACTAGCACTTGAATCATCCGCACCATTATCAACGGATTCTGTTGTATTATCTGCAGCAAAAACCATTGATGTTGACAGTAAACATACGAATATAAGACTTATAAATACAAGAACTGTCTTTCGATTCACTTTTTCACCTCCGAATAGTTATATATAATAATATGTTTAAAGGGGTTTATATCTTTTTAAAAAACTGAATAATAATTGGATGATATCCATATAATCTATGACATATAAAATATTTATAAAATCAGGAAATATTGTTGTTTTAAAGGAATATAGGTTAAATATATGAAAAATAGTATTATTAAATTATCGGATTTAATATATCCCTAAAGTAGAAAATTATGAAAACTATCAATGAGATGAAAAAGATTATTCTACTTTTATTCATATTAGATCTCCATAATGTTTAAGTATGAATTATAAAAAATTATTGATAAATAGAGACTTGACCAAAACTATTATTAAAGAAGGTGTAGACAATTATTTGCTATTAATAATATCTTTTAACTACCTATTCTATAGAAAATAACAACATAATTATAATTAAACTAAAAACAGCTATCCAATATTTGAAAAAAAAAAGTTTTTTTGTTGGATTGAATTTCAGACACTCCTGATTTAATTCTTTTTGCAAAATTTGACAAGAGATATTGTTAAAATTTTTGTGGCAAGTATTATCCCCATGATTTTTCAGTTTTCTCTTCGTTATATCTACGTATTGCGAAGAAAAAAAAATAAAAAACTACAAAGTTACCAAAAAAGGATTTCTCCTATTAAACTTTAATGATAATTTAGAAAATCATTAAATAACTACAGATAAGATAACAGTCAAACAATAACTAAGATGCCCCATTAGTCAACTGCAGAATTACCACAATCAACATGAAACTATAAAAGAAACAAAAACAATAAATAATAATAGTATTACCAACACTCATGGGTAATACTAAAATACAAAAGTTATTATTTTGTATACTAATTTTTAAGTATATAATCTCAATAATGGTTTTATTATCAAGAGGAATTACCTCTGCGTAATTCCTCTTAAAAAAAGAGACGAAAATCACTAATTTTAAGAAAATTCACAGCCCTTATTATAACAATTCAATTACCCTTTTTTTATAAATTACTAGAAAAACTAGAAAACAGCATATACACAAACAATGAAAAAATAGAAAATGCAATAAATCTCCTTTAAAAAATTCAGCTTTAGGATAAATTCAACAAGAATTTATCGGTACATTTTATAATATCTCTTTTTGATATTTATCTTAATAAATTTAGAAATAACAGTACCATTGGCTTGGCAATAGTTGTCGTACAAGCTATCTGGCAATAGAAAAAAGGTGGGGAGGTTAAAGGGAGTTTATCAATTATTATTCCAAAGGGAGTAATAATCTATTTTTTTACAAGTACGCTTGTTATTCTATCTGATTTGTATGCTCCGGTTTCACCGGCTATGAGTTCTATTGTATGTGCTCCTGTTGTGATGTTTGTTGGAATTGTAACATTGATTATACCATTGGTTGCCGTTGTAGTGTTTATCATCTTGCCGTCTAGTTTTATACCAACAGTTACCTTTCCTGATACGTTGTTTTTGTTTTTATCTACGATATTGGCGGTTATTCTTGTGGTTGTTGTCTTTGTTGTTATTGGGGTGTATCTTATGAATGCTTCTCCTTTTGTCACGTTAAGTTTTCCTGTTGCCTCGATACGGTTGTATCCGGTGTATGCGTATACAGCGGTGAGGTTGTATTCTCTTGCACTTAAGGTGATATTGTAGTCAAGTACTGCTACTCCGTTTACTACGTTTGCCTGTAGGGCTTTACCGTTGGAGTCTTTGAGTGTTACGCCGTTTGCTTTTATTATGACTGTTCCACCGGTTATGCTTTGTCCTTTTTCATCTGTTGCTGTTATGACAAATTGTATTTTGTCACCGTTTTCATGTGTTGGCAGTTTTGCTATTTGGATTTTCACATTTCCTGGTGTAATGTTATTTTTGGTATTGTTTGCCCGGCTTGAGGCGTATTTGTCATTTCCTGCGTATGTTGCCTCTACAGTGGTGTTGTCCTTGTACCAGCTTCTTGGTATTGTATAGTTTAGTGTTGCAGTTCCGTTGTTTACGAGTGCATATAGCGTGTTTCCGGGTTCATCCTTTAGGGTAATTCCGTTTACTTTGAAGGTTACTCTTCCTGTGGTTACTGCTTTTTTGTTGTTGTCTTTGATTGTTGCTTTTAGTTGTGTGGTTGATCCTACTTTTCCGTTTATTTGGGATACTGTTGTTGTGGTTGGTGTTGGGGTGGTTGTTTTGTTTAGTTCTTTGATGATTTCCTGTAATTCTTTTATTGTGTTGTTTTGTGTTTTTATTGTGTCTTGTAGTTGTTTGTTGGTGTTGTTTAGGTTTTGTATTGTTTTGTTTTGGTTCTGGTTTTCTTTTGTGAGTGTTTGTATGGTGTTGTTTTGTTGTTTTATTGTGTTGTTTAGTGTTTTTATGGTGTCTTGTAGTTGTTTGTTGGTGTTGTTTAGGTTTTGTATAGTTTTGTTTTGGTTCTGGTTTTCTTTTGTGAGTGTTTGTATGGTGTTGTTCTGTTGTTTTATTGTGTTGTTTAGTGTTTTTATGGTGTCTTGTAGTTGTTTGTTGGTGTTGTTTAGGTTTTGTATTGTTTTGTTTTGGTTTTGATTTTCTTTTGTGAGTGTTTGTATGGTGTTATTTTGTTGTTTTATGGTATTATTTAGTGTTTTTATTGTATTGTTTAGTTGTGTGATGTTTGCCTGTAGTTGTTTGTTTATATTGTTTAGTGTTTGTATCGTGTTATTTTGTTGTTTTATGGTATCGTTTAGTGTTTTTATTGTATTGTTTAGTTGTGTGATGTTTGCTTGTAGTTGTGTGTTTTGGTTGCTTAGGTTTTGGTTTTGTGTCGTTAATGTTTGTATGGTGTTGTTTTGTTCATTTATGGTGTTGTTTTGTTCATTTATGGTGTTGTTTTGTTCATTTATGGTGTTGTTTTGTTCATTTATGGTGTTGTTCTGTTCATTTACAGTATTGTTAAGTTGGGTTATTTTCTCTTCAAGTTCTCTTATTTTGGCGTCCTTATCTATTTCTACTTTGAAGTTTATTATTGTGGTGGATGATTTGTACTCGTTTGTTTCTGTAAATTCTACTTGGATGGTGTAGTCTCCTGGTGTTAGTGTGGTTTCGGTGATTATTCCACTTGTCGTGGTTTTTGTTATGTCGCCGGTTATGATTATATTGGCATCTGTTATTGGGGTGTTGTCAATTGTGTTGGTTACTGTTATGTTTAATTGTGTGTTTGATTGTGTGTTGTTTATGATGTTGTATGTTATTTTTGTATCCTTCTTGTTTACTGTTATTGATTTTGAAGCTGTGCTTCCGGTGTAGTTGTCGTTGTCATTGTATGTTGCGGTGACTTGTACTGTGTTGTTGTTTTTCGGGGTTATATTTACATGGTAGTTTCCGTATTCATCTGTTGTCGTGGCAATACTTTCCTCGACCATATCTATTATGACTTCCTGGTTTGCCAGGAGTTTACCGGTTTTATCAAGTAGTTGTCCGTATATTGTAACTGTTTTGTTTACCATTGCATTTGGAGTATTTTTAATGGTTATAATTGTCTCTTGTTTAGAGATGACAATAGTGGTTGAGTTTGTACTTTGAGTGTATTGACCGTTTCCTTCATAGGTTACTGTTATTGTATGTGTTCCCATCCTGTTTGGCGTATATTCTGTTGTTATTAATCCGTTATTGTCTGTTCGTAGAGTTTCTGTTTTTCCATTAATGTTTACTGTCACATCCCTGTTTGATAGTTTATTATCATTTTCATCAGTTAATACTGCATTTATGGTTATTGGTGTGTTTATTTTTGGTGTAGTATCATTTAGTGTTATGTCAAGTTGGGTATTAAGCGTTTTGACGTTTATGGTGGTTGAGTTTGTACTTTGATTGTATTGGCTGTTTCCATCGTATGTGGCTGTGATTGTATGTGTTCCTGTCCATCTTGGCGTGTAGTCTTTAATTATTCTACCTTCATTGTCTGTGCGTAGATTTTCAATGATTCCATTGATGTTTAAGGTTAAATTCTTATTGTCGAGTTTATTGTCCTTGTCGTCGGTCAGTTGTATGGTAATTAGTACCATTGTATTGTTTAATGGTGTTGTATTTGTTAGTGTTAAATTTATTTTTGTAATATACTGAACAGTGATATCTGTTGATGTGCTGCAGTTGTAGTATGTTTCATCTCCATCATATGTAACTGTAACAGTATGTGTTCCTCCATGATTTGGTATGTATTCAATGTTTAGCTCTCCATCTTCGTTTGTCATCATATTTTGTTTATCCCCATCTATGGTGATGTTTAATGGTTGATTGGATAATCTGAGTCCGTATTGATCTTTTAATATGACGTTTATATTAATCTTATCATTTACAACAGGTTTGGTGTTATTTGTGGTTATTGTGATGTTTGTATTGAGTTTGTCATGGAACTTGTTATGTTCTATTATAACTGTTTTATCTGAGTTTGTGTATATTGTTCCATGATATTGAGTAGTTGTATCTCCTTCATTGTCTTCTATTACTGCTGTTCCATCATTTATTATGGCATTTCCAGTCATTTTTGCAATATTGGCTATGAAATAATTAAATTCTATAACTGCACCACCTGCATTGTTGTATATTGCACCTCCAACTCCATATCCATCTTGTCCTTGTCCTGTTGCGGTGTTTTGTGTGAGGTTGGAGTTTGTTATGGTAAGATTACCTGAGTTGTGTATTGCACCTCCAACTCCATTTGTTTGTCCTGTTGCGTTGTTTTGTGTGAGGTTGGATTGTGTTATGTTAAGAGTACCAAAGGTGTTGTATATTGCACCTCCATATCCATCATATTGTTGTCCTGTTGCCTTGTTTTGTGTGAGGTTGGATTGTGTTATGTTAAGAGTACCATATACGTTGTATATTGCACCTCCCCATCCATCTTGTTGTCCTGTTGCAGTGTTTTGTGTGAGGTTGGAGTCTGTTATGTTAAGAGTACCATCCCAGTTGTATATTGCACCTCCACGTCCCACTCCATTTTGTCCTTGTCCTGTTGCCTTGTTTTGTGTGAGGTTGGATTGTGTTATGTTAAGATTAGCACCATATGCGTTGTATATTGCACCTCCATATCCATATCCATTTGTTTGTCCTGTTGCGGTGTTTTGTGTGAGGTTGGAATTTAATATTGTTAAGTTACTGTTAGTACCGTTGTTGTATATTGCACCTCCAACTCCATATCCATTTTGTCCTTGTCCTGTTGCTGTGTTTTGTGTGAGGTTGGAGTCTGTTATGGTAAGATTACCCCTATTGCTGTTGTATATTGCACCTCCACGTCCCACTCCATTTTGTCCTTGTCCTGTTGCTGTGTTTTGTGTGAGGTTGGATTGTGTTATGTTAAGAGTACCATGGTTGTATATTGCACCTCCCCATCCCCATCCATCTTGTCCTTGTCCTGTTGCCGTATTTTGTGTGAGGTTGGAGTCTGTTATGGTAAGAGTACCACTATTGCTGTTGTATATTGCACCTCCATATCCAGTATATGTTTGTCCTGTTGCTGTGTTGTTGTTGAGGTTGGAGTCTGTTATGGTAAGAGTACCACTATTGCTGTTGTATATTGCACCTCCATATCCATCTTGTTGTCCTGTTGCTGTGTTGTTGTTGAGGTTGGAGTCTGTTATGTTAATAGTACCACCGTTGTTGTATATTGCACCTCCACATCCAACACCTTGTCCTGTTGCTGTGTTGTTGTTGAGGTTGGATTGTGTTATGTTAAGAGTACCACCATTGTTGTATATTGCACCTCCTTGTCCATTTTGTGCATGACAGTTGGTGATTGTGATGTTGTTAAGGTTTACCATTTGATTACTCTGTATATTTAAAAATCGGTATTTGTTATCTCCGTTTATTGTGTAACTGTTTCCGTTTATTGTAAGAGTCTTTATATTAGGATTTAGTGTTGGACTGGCTGTGAGTGTTATGTTGGAGTTAATGTTTATAGTTACCTCTTCATCGTCACTACCCATTGCATAGCTTAGATTAGCATAATTGCTTACGTTGTGGGTTTGGCTTGCGGTTTTTAAGTTTTCTTCTTTTTTGTTTATTTTTTCTACTCTATTGGTATCTTCTATGGATACACTTTGTCTTTCTTGTACTGCTACTTCATTAACTACCTGTGCATCTGTACTTATACTGTCAGATATATCAGAGTTGATGCCATCAGTATTTGTGTCTGCTGCATTTGCTACTCCCACCAGTAGTAGTAATGTTACCAGTAGCAGGATTATTAATTTTCCTTTCATGTTAATTCATTCCATGTATTTTTTTTAGTTTTCATGTATTGCTATTTTGATATTTTGTATTATCTTTGCATGAATACTGAACATAATTTTTTTTTATATGATGATATTAGATATTGTTTTTATTTATATTATAGTTTATATGGGTTTTGAATGTAAACCTCTGGAGGGATTAGTTCTTAATGGATACGATGTTATTTTCCTTATTTGTTTATTCATGAACTATTTTCGTCCCATTATATTTTTTATCGCTAATAATGTTTTCATATGCTTTTTATTAATGCGTTATATCCTGTCAAGTTGAAGTAGGAATCATAAGGGTTTCTTATTAAAAAAGTTGGGGGGTAAAGGGGTTGTTAAATATAGTTATAACTATAAGAAAGACTTAAAGTATACGATATCTTTATATAGTATGATGTTAAGAGTATTATTAAAAACAATAAAAACCGACTGAAAGTCGAAAAAAGATTGATGAAAATATGAGGTTAATTATGATATGAAAACCCCTAAATCTTTAATTAATGGAGGCAACCATGAAAAAAGGTGAAAAAAGGAAACAGATGTTATTAAAGATTGCCTATGATATGTTTCTCACAAAGGGATATGAAAATACCCCCGTCGACGAAATCATAGAAAAAGCACAAATAGCTAAAGGCACATACTACTACTATTTCCAAAGCAAAGAACAGATGCTCGAAGAAGTCATAGACATGATGATTGAACATGAGGCCGAAATGGCAGAACAGATTATCAGAACGGATATTTCAGTACCGCAAAAAATAGTCGGAATACTTACATCAATGAAACCTACCGAAGCAGAACAACCCATAAAAAACACACTTTTCCAAGAGGAAAATGTGTTAATGCACCATAAGGTTAGAAAAAAACTGATTGATACACTTACTCCACTTTTATCCGAAGTTATAGAAGAAGGAGTAAATGAAGGCATCTTTAAATGCGACAATATACCTGAACGTGTTAAGATGCTCCTTATCATAAGTGATGGTACATTTAATGAAGCTACATTCAGTCAACGGGACATTGCAGTCTTCATAGACATGACTGAAAAACTTCTCGGAGCGGAAAACGGAACGATGAATTTCATATACAATCTGATTGATAAAACCGATATGGAGGCGGTCGAATGAACAATACAGGAAACTACAAATATAAGCCAGTACTCTTTTTTGTGATGGCATATGTTTTTACATGGATATTTTGGATTCCGGCAATCTATTTGCCAGAAAGCATCAGTCCATTACTCATGCTGGTAGGCCTTATGGCTCCAGCTATTGTATCTACAGTTTTCATTATGATGTCAAAATCAGATGCACTTAAGCAGGACTTTAAGAATAAGATATTAGGCTTTTACAAAGTAAAATGGCTGAACGTACTTTGGGCCGTAATTGTATTTGCTATTGTTATAGTCTGTTCTATCATGTTGTCACTACCTTTTGGACAGTCGCTTGGCCAGTTTTCCTTCACTGAAGGCTTTTCTTTCACTGGAGTTGGAATAGCCGGAGCATTCATTACCATTACGATTGCTTCGATAATTGAGGAAGTGGGATGGAAAGGATACTGTGAGGATTCAATCGGTAACTATATGAACTGGTTTTGGGAATCCATGATTTTTGGAGTGCTATGGTCTTTATGGCATCTTCCCTTAATCTTTATTTCGGGAACGTATCAGGCAGGACTTATGGTGAATCCTCTTTATGTGATTAACTTTTTCGTAAGTGGAATCCCAATGGGATTTGTTATTACATGGGTCTATCTTGAAAGTGACCGTTCGATATTGGCTTGCATGATATTCCATTTCTTCGTTAATTTCATGCAGGAGAAAATAGCGTTAACTCCAGAGACAAAGTGCCTGGAGACAATTGTGATAACTGTGCTTACAGTTATTATAATCATGGCTAAAAAAGACATGTTCTTCGAAACTAATCATGTCGGAAGACTACTTGAATACAGTAACAGAGATTAATAAAATAAAAAGGTTATCTGAAGATTAAATTAGATTATAACTAGTTTACAAGGATGTTTTAAAAATAATCAAATAAAAAACCCCTAACCCCCACATAACTCTTTTAATAAAATGGGTAACCTGTGAATATGTATAATAATTCGATTAAAAAAAAGATAATGTGATGCATATAAAATATGCAATAATATAAGTCAACAAATCATAATCGCTATTTAAGTGATTGTTTCACCTTTAACCTCTTCAATCTGATCATAAAGGAAATCCTCATCAATACCCAACTCATTAAACTTATCCTTCATATCCGTGTGGACACTTAAAAATGAATCGGCCTCCAACTTATATTCACTGGTCTTATTACTATAATCACTAATCTCCTTATTTTTATCTTCAATCAAAGATAAAGTTCTTGATGCTCCAATCTGACCATTCTGATATTGTTCATAAATATCAGAACCCTCCAACATAGTAGTATAAGTCCTATTTTCACTATTCAAGCGATTAATCTGAATATCAATAAATTCAATGTAAGATTCATTAGAAAGCTTAGACTTCAAATCCTGCAACATTAAAACTTCTTTGGAAGTAGTGTTAATTGATTCCAGGGTATACTCTTTAATGTCCTTATTTGACGGTGCGGTTTGATTTCGTATTATATCACCCTTAGCATCACTTTTATTTTCAATGTCACTGATATTCTTAATACCATTATAGAATGCCTGTACTTCCAGATCATGCAAATATCCCGAAATGCCAATATAAGCTAGGGGAGCTATGATAATAATTAATAAAACTATAATTATCAACTTGTTTCTTTTTTCCATACAATATCACCATGTATATTTATGTGTAATATATATGTACCTTTCAAATATTAAAGGTACAAGATTACTTTTTACACTTTGACATGTACCAACAATTTATTTTTACTTCCCAATTCAAATGAAGTTACAGATTCATGTTTGGTAAATAATTGATCCAAACGTAAATGTTCTATTCTCCCATTTATACTTTCCATGAAAAGTTTTAACATATTCTTACCAAACTCTTCATTTTTCAATCTAGGGTATATCCTCTCAAAACATCAATAAAATACTGGAAATATATTTTAAAAATAAAATAACTCCTTATAAAATAAAGTGATGAAGTGGATATTTTATCAAAAAATCCAATCATTTAACTCATATAATCCTGATATGTATTTCCTTTACTATCTCTGGTGGTTAATACATTAGTTTTAGGATTATATGATTCTTTTATCCCACCTTTTGTATCTATATGTTGAACACCATTACTATCAGTGTATTCTTTCACATAATCACCATATTGTGCCGAATAATGATATCCACTATCTGAATTGCTTTTCTTAGATGAGCTACTGGTTGTTTTTTTAGTAGTTGTTTGTGTGGATGTATTATTGGTAGTATTGTTACTTTCATTTAATGAAATATTGGATGAATTGTTCACAACAGTGGTATTATTTGAATCCGTAGAGTTACCATTGTTACCAAGCAAAATGGTAGCTGATATAACAGATACACATATTATTATCCCTACTGCTAAGATTAGCAAACTTCTTTCTCTCAAATGATTACCTCCTAAGATTAAATGTAATATGTGTAAATATATATTTTTATCGTATATTAATTATTACTATGATAATACACTCTCATATTTCTTTAATGTTTGTGTTTTTCATGAACAATACACTTATGACTACTCCACTAAAAATCACACAATTCACAAGTTTCTGAATAAAAAAAACAAACATCATTCTCAATAATCAAAGTCACAATAGATTCCATAACAAAAAAAGATATGAAAAAGAGGACATGGCTTGGAATGAGAAAAAAATCATTGAAATATATGCTGAAAGACAAAAACTCTAACAAAGAAAGACATGCCACATGGAAGAGCAATATAAAAAATATGCTAGGAATCTAACTCTTCGATTGTCCCTCAAAAGACAGAATGTCTATCAAAAAAATTAACCAACGTAATAACAGGTTACATATTGATTCAACCATGAAACTAAATATCGCATCCACATTAAAGTAGCACAAGAAAAAAATAATAATAAATACAATAAATAGATAAAAAAATGAATATACAATGTTAACTCTGACCAAATAACAATTGCAATATCTTCTAAATATGATTTCACTTCTCTTCTAATGTAATTTAATCTTCTTTTTTTCTATATATTGGTTATTAAGTCATAACAAGTTTGGAAATTAATTTTCAAGAAAACGTATCTTTTTAATCTGGAGAATAAGTATATAAACTTCAACATAGATAACATATAATTAGTAAAAGTCCATATTTCTATGGCTTTTGAAAAACATGAATTTATTCTAATTGAAAGTAATAAACTCATTGTTCATAAAGATATTTGTATTACTTTATGTTCGAGAATATTGTTTATATGTAATTTAATGGGGATGAATCTCTAAAAAAGAGTATATTCAATTTATTTTCAAACAATTAATAATATAATTTTCTTAATGTAATGATTATAAAGTGATAACGATGACGGAATTAAAATGTAAAGAATGTGGAAGCACTGATATAGTTCAAGAAGGAACCCAATATCTATGTCAAGCATGTGGTACAAATTTTTCAGATGAAAACCTGAATCAAGACGAGGTTGAAGCAACAAACAATCAAACACCTCAACAATATGATGGCACAACACAACAATATGGTGCTGAACAGCAGAATACATACAATCAGCAGCAAGTACCTGCAAAAAGAAAAAGTATGATCATTTCAATGATATTATCAGTAATACTTGTAGGATTTGGATTAGTATATCTAGGATTTATAAAAAGATGGCTCGTTGCTCTAGTCATATCTATTGTATTGTCAATATTGTTTTTACCCTTAGGTTTCATATGGTTTTTATACATGTTATATGACACATATGCATGTACTAATGCTATAAACAACGCTCAAGTACTACCTAAATTAGCTGGTTTCATTGACATGGACTAAAGTTTATAAATTACCTTTTTTTAAATTTTTTTATCATTTTTTTCAACACCAAATATGGATTTTTTCGTGACATAATTTTAAATTAAGTGTATGTATATATTGAAATTTCATATTTTTAATCGACTCGATTTTTGATAATTTGATTTTATTAATCTAATGTTAACATCGTACCGATTAAAATCTACTTTTAAAATTTTAAAGATAATGATTTATATTATAATATTTAATAAGTTAAATATTGAAATTATTTATCTAGTATTTTATTATTTTAAAGTCGATATTGAATTTTTATTTTTTCACATAATCAATGTACATGTGTAGGTATCATTTTTGAATAAATATTGAAAATATTAATATCTTCCAATGAATAACAACTGAACTCCAAAAGATAATGGATTCCAGTCAAGATGCAATAATTATATATGAAATATCGGAGAAATATTTAAATAGAGAACTAATTGGAATAGAAATAAATCCGATGGAATTGATTACCTAACCATCCTCAGTGAAAAATACATTTTCAATGGTGGACAATCATCACCCTATTTTCAAGGTTTTATATTACTTATTTCTCAAGAATACGGAAAAATTTCGGTTTTATAGTAACTTACCAAACTTTTAATATATATGTTTTATATATATAATATTATGTCAAGAAAAAGTGAAATTAATGTGGATAATAAAACTAATATTACAGAGATTAGAAAAGAATTAGCTGGATGTAAAGATACTGTAAGGTATTATGAACGTCTAATAGCTATGGAATATATTTTAAAAGGTCATACTATCAAAGAAGCGTCTGAATTTGTTAATGTGTCATATAATACAGTCCATAGATGGGCTAAAATTTGTGAAAAGAGTGGATTAAGTGGTTTAAAACCTAATTTTGGTGGTGGAAGACCCTCTAATTTATCATTTGATCAATTAGTTGAATTGGACCAATATATAATGAATCATAAAGGTATGACCCAATTAGATGTATTAAATCATGTTAAAAATGAATACGAGGTTGAATATAGTTTAAAACAAATAGGGGTTATCGTAAAGAAATTAGGATACAATTATAGTAAAGCATATCCTAGATTTTCTAAAACTCCCGATGATGCCGAAGAACAACTAAAAAAAACTTAAAAGAACATTATGTAACTCAAAAAGACATAATAGTTTTATTTGACGAATCCTCATTTCAAAATCAACCTAATAGAATTAGAACCCTATATAAAAAAGGAACAAAGAATATGGCAATTGTTTCACCATATAAATTTAAAGTAAATGCAACAGGTTCATTAACAATTAATGGTAAAAGTGATTTACTCACTACTCACTCTTCAACAGCTCCAGAAGTAGCTTTAGCATTAATAAATCTTAGATTATCTAATATGAATAATTTAAATAACAAAGATATACTTTCAACAATAATTAATGATATAGACCTTTCTGAAGAAGAAGTAACGAAGGGTTTAAACTCTAAAAATATGCCCAAAGATAAATTCTTAGAACTTATTGGAAAAACACTAGATAAATATAGTGAAGAAAATTTAGAAACTATTGCAAGAATTTTAAGTAAAAAATGTAAAAGCGTTTCGACAGATAATGTCTCTAAAAGAAGAAATGAACAAAGAGAAATTATTCTAGAGTCAATTGATACAGAACTAGTTAGAGAAATATGTAATAAAGAAGACAGAATATGTTTAATTTTAGATAATTACAGCACTCACAGATCAAAATATATTCAAGAAGTGGCTAAAATATTGAATATTACTTTAATTTATTTACGACCTTATTCTCCGCATTTAAACCCTATAGAACAAATATGGATAATATTAAAAAGAAAACTAAAACAATACGACTTAGAATCAGAAGAATTTCTCAATAATACAATAATCCAATCCTATGCTGAAATAATCAATGATAATCATGTCATTAATAACTGGTATGAAAAATATATACCAAAAGTTTGGTAAGTTACTATAATCTCATTAACTATATTTTCATTCCATACCTGGATATGGGTTACCTGCTTATTGTTGTTAATGAATGCTACCTGAATCCATGTACCGTCATGATACGGATACTATATGCACCATTGTATACCTTAAATCCGTGTTCTATCGGTGCATGACCGAAGGGATCCCAAACGACCAATATTACCTTTTGCATAACTCCTCTAGGCGGAACGTGCCTTTTTACATCAACGCTATGATTGGTGTTTTGGAACTATTATTTGAAACAATTTGCTTCTCTTCTAACTCTTGAGCATCATAAAATCCTCAGCTACGACAATACCCGTGAATACCAGTAATACCATCGCTGCTACTAATATTATAGCATTTCCTGTTCTCATAAAATTCTCCTCTCCATTTAATAATTATTCTTGTTATTTATAAGATTGCTATAATAATAACTCATATATAAAAGTTATGAAAAAAGGTATTTTTAATCCATTCAATTTTCATATCATAGCCTATAATTTACGGGCTCTAAACGTCAATGGATCTAAGCATACTTTTCCTTTTTTATCACTTCATTCCCACTCTGGCAGTATAATTAGCTTAATACTCCATTATGTGTTCTGTATCATATTTTAATGATTTCTTTACATTTAAAGCTTAACTACTTCTCTAAGATTACCTCAACAATATGTTTGTATGCATCCTTTGATTCCGGAACCAATGGATAAATCGGGTACACATGAGTCATGTTCTCACCGATATTCAATTGGGCATCGACACTGGCATCTTTCAGTTTCTCATAGAATTTGACGACATCAGGGTAGAATACTTCATGTGTTCCAACGAATAGGGTAGTTTTTGGAAGCTTTGAAACATCACCATATAACGGACTTATCCTGTAATCCTTCACATCCAATTTTCCCGCCCAGGTCTTGCCCATTTCACGAATACCATCCACTCCAAGCATGGGATCAAATTCAACCTCATCATAATCCCCGGACATTGACACGTCAAGCCAGGGAGAGATAGCAATCAGGTTAACCGGTTGAGTCAAGTCATTTTCTCCAAGATATTCACAAAATGCCACCGATAAGCCTCCACCAGCTGAATCACCCATTATTATGATAGGCTTATCCGTTTTTAAAAGTGATTCGTATAGTCTTGTTATGATTCCATAGGTTTCATCATATGTATGATTTGGAGCAAGTGGATATATTGGTGCAAATACCGTTGCATTGACATCCTTTGCAAGCTTATCACAGAATATGATGTGAGGCTTTCTAATCTCGTTTACATATATTCCACCATGAAGATATATGACCACATGCTCGCTATCCGGGTTATCATTAAAGACTATCATCTGACAGCCATGAAGCGTTTTGCTTTCAACCTTGCTTTGATATAATATCTTCGGCAATTTGTAGGTCTCATCCTCCTCTTGTGATCGCTGCTGCATATGTTCATCGGCCTTTTTGGCATCATCAACGTATTCGCGGTGCTTTTTATCCATTACCTTTTCCACAATCCTTGACATTTTTGACATAAATTATTCCTCAATAGTTATCTGTTATGATGTGTAATTTTATATATCTACTCATTTATATACTTGTCATCCAGGATTAGCCTTTAAATCTGGTAAATCAAGGGATATTTCATTTGTCAATCGTATTGGAGGTACCGTTTAATCCAAACAGGTCTTGAACAGTCAATATGAAAAACTCCCCCATATCAGCGTTATTATATTGTTGACATGCTTGAATAAGCATGATGAGGATCATCATGAATAGGTTCACTGATAGAAAATGAAATCCAAATCACATTTCTACTATTAGCCTGCACGTAGAATGTGTACTGGAATGTAATCAACATAACATTCACATAAATATCCCATTGATTCTATGCATAAGAAAACAATGCTGACCGTAATATTATCCTGCATTATCACACTCATCCGCGTTGATGGAAAAAACGACTTCAGAATGCTTTCTAAAAAGCAATATTTCCAGAATCACAAAAGCCTACTGAATTTAATATTGGATAAAAATAAGTATTAGTTAAGAAAAAACATTAATTAACTTATGTTATTCAAAATATAAGGATTCTAATATTAAAAAATATAAACTTTAAAGGAAGATTGGATATGAAAACCAGGAAGATAATACTGTTGGTTGCACTGCTTGTAGTACTTATGGGTGCAGTAAGTGCTACCGGTGTTTCAGATGAAACACTTGGTGATGATACGTTAGATTCAAGCGATAGGGTAGCACAATATACTACACCTGCAACTGTAGAGGAAAGTGTAACAAGCCAACCAAAAGAAAGTAAGAAAATAGTAAAAGAAGAAAAGAATAGTAAAACCGCAGGTAAAACATATGATGTAAATGACTATGACACACTACACAGCGTGCTAACAAGTGACGTATATGACAGGCTGACATTAAACATCAAATCAAACGTCAAACTAAAAGGCAACACAGAACTCAACGAAGCAATAAAAACAGTGACAATAAACGGAGGCGGAAAAACGATTGACGGGAGTAACTACTATCAATTCCTCAGAATCGAATCAGCTAATGTAACAATAAACAACGTTAAGATTATCAACTGTTATTCAACGGATAACGGTGGAGCAATATATAACTCCAATGGTAAACTAATCATAAATAATACTGTACTGAGCAATAACATTGCCTACGATGATATAAATCGAAAAGATAACTATGGTGGAGCAATATACAACGATAAGGGTATTTTAAACATCAGCAACTCTACACTCAACAACAATCAGGTACGTACTGATGGATGGGCTGGAGATGCTTCTGGTGGAGCAATATACAACAACAACGGTAAACTCACAATAAGTGCGTGTAAACTAAACAACAACTCCGTATTAGGATATAACGGTAACGGGGGAGCAGTATACACGGGTGGAAAAGCAACCATAACAAACACTACCTTGAATAACAACAGGGCTAACAGCAACGCAGGTTCCAGTTATGATGGTTATGCCTATGGAGGAGCGATATATAACGTCATGGATTTGACAATGGAAAATATGACGGTAAATAACAACACCGCAGTTAAGGAATCACGTATGTCAACTTATAATAATGGAGCAATATATAACTCCAAGGGTAATCTAATCATCAATAACGCCACACTAAAAAATAATATAATCGCAATATGTAGTAACGGTACTTTGACCATGACAGACAGCCGGATAAACAATGACACAATAGACAATGATCATGGAAAAATGACGATAAACAACTCCACACTAAACAACAACTCATCAATATCCAACTATTACGGCAATATAATACTAAATAATTGCACGCTAAAAAACAGTAAATATGTATATAATGGTACTATGTGGAGTGGATTTGACGTTACCGGTGGAGCAATACATAACATGTATAGTACCATGACCATAAATAATTCTATATTAAAAAATTATGAACTATACTCGGTTAATGATGATGCCGCCGGTGGAGCAATATACAATTACGAGGGTAAGATGACCATAAACAATTCATTATTAGACAACAATACAGTTAAGGGAGAATATGAGGATAACACACTTGGAGGAGCAATCTACAATGAGGGAGATTTAATCATCAACAACACCACCTTCACAAACAATACGGCACCATCCGGTGGGGCAATATACAATGAGGGAAACCTTAGCATAACCAACTCTATACTGGCAAACAACAAGGCCACATATGGAGGGGCAATATTCCACAATGGAAGTAACTTCAACATGACAAAAAGCATATTCACCAATAATACCGCAATCAATGGAGCGGCAATCTATAATCATGGAAAAGCATCAATCGAAGAAAACACATTCCAGACAAACAAGGCACAAGTCGATGGAAAAGCCATAATAAAGGCGGTATATGCAACAACATCAAACAATACCAACGCGGAAACATCTAAATATAGTGGAACAATATACACGAGAACATATGCCGATGTAACAATAATAAACAATATATTTGACGACGGAATAAAGTATACAAAGACAACAGTACAAACAAATAATGGAATAATAGGAGAAAAACTAACATTAAAGGCAACAGTAACCGATACAAATAATCAAAAAGTTAATGAAGGAAACCTGATATTCAAACTAAACGGAGTAACCATAAAAGACAACGGAAAACTAACCGGCAGCAATAATCCACTTAAGGTCAAAGTAGCCAATGGAACAGCCACTGCCACGATAAAACCCGACCTGGATATGAGAAATGCCGACAAGCTCACAGCACACTACATCGGAACAGACCTGTATAACGCCTCTGCCAGCAGCACGGCCAAAATACAAATAATACAACGTAACGCCAGCATAGTAGTATCAACCAACGTAAAAACAATCAAACAGGGACAGGTGCTAACACTAATAGCAAAAGTATATGATACCACCAATGGTAAAAAATCAACCAACCTGACAGCATTCAATGACCAATTCGTCTACTTCAAGGTAAACGGCATCACACTAAAAGACACAAAAGGAGCAATGCTCAAAGTAAAAATAGTAAACGGTACCGCTACCACCCAATACACAATACCACTGGGACTATCCGGTGTAACAGACGGCAAGACCATGACACCAAAAAATCACACCATACTCGCCGGTTTCTACAACAAAAACTACCAGGAAGACATAAGAAACACGACGTACTTCCAGGTAGAAAGATCAAACATCACCATAACCATAACAAACGCTACCGTAAACGCCAAGACACATAAACTGTCACTCACCGCTACAATCAGGGACTACCTGGGCAATATCGTTAAAGGACCAAACAAGTGCGTAATAAAAATCAACGGCATCAGCCTCAAAAACGGTACACAAGCAAGGTACTACTATTCAACAGATGGAATACTCAACATCCAGAACATTGACATACCATCATACACCAACTATAAGACAATAGAGATAGTAACACAGGACAGACTCGCATATAAAAGCCAAAGAAATACCACGACAACCATAAAAGTAACCAAATAAAACCCTAACCTCCACCCCCTTTTTCAACAATGGATTACTATAAGTAAAAAAGATATTTAAATCACTACAGTAGACATTGATGACAATTTGTAATATAAATTATTGAAGATAACCACCTATCAATGATGGATTTTCCACATAAATAAATCATGAAAGTATACCAAATCTAGAATCCAAAGAATTTAAATCTACTTAAATGTTTCCGCATAGTATTTCTTGAATTGGCAGATAACTTTTGATTAAGCAGAATGTCTGCATAATCCTCGTAGTAGTAAATAGCATTATGAAATGAATTGAATTCTAGGTAAACTTCATCATCCAGTTTGTCCATAATATCATTAAGCAACTTACATGCGAACTCATATTCCTCAAGATTTACTAATTTCTTAATATCCTCTCTCATAAACTGTTTCAATGGCTTAGCTAGAGAATTCATATCATAATAACCACCATAGCTAAAACCGGGAGCCTTAGCATTATTAAATATTCGATTAAGTTTCTTTTCATATTCCTTCTTATCAATCAATGAATTAGTCTGGAAGTGTTTAATAAAATCATACTTAAACTTCGGATTATTTCTAAATTCCTTTTTAAGAAACGAATTAATCTTTGTTTGACTTATATTTTTTAATATATTCTCAGTATCCACATTCAAAACTGATTCATTCTTATCATAATACTTTCTATGATCTTCTAATAACTCTGGATATTCATCGATAAACTTCAAAAATATGGCTTCATGCAAACAATGTGATTTACTTGAACATGAACAGAACACATCAAGAAACAAATCCTCTTCCAGCAATAACTCCACATTAAACTCACGACTTGTTTTAACCTTTCCCTTAATTGACTGAGGTGTATGTTCAATATCCACAATTTTACCCTTAAAATTCTCAACCTTTTCCAGGATGCTTTTACTATACATATATCTCCAATTATCCATACGAATCATCAAATAATTATTTCAAACAATATAATTTCTATATAATATATTTAATTTTTCAGTTTATATATGTCAACTTCCCAAATATTCTAAAAGATAATAATATCTCCAATATAATATGAAATTATTTATTACCATTAGGATAATATAATTTAATATAAAGGAGGGAAAAAAGTATGAGAAAAAATTTCAAAATCCTGCTAATGGGAGTACTGGCACTAATTCTTGTAGCCTCTGCAGCTGCATATGTGCTACTTACACCACAATACAAACAAATAGAACTAAACGGATACAAAATGGAAGTACCAAAAAGCAATGCAGAAATAAGTATGATAAATAACAACTACAGAACATATGAGGATAAAGAAAACAACATAACAATAAAATCATATGCATTAATCAATCTAAATGAAACCAACTATACAGGAGCAGGTGATGTAGGAGCACAGGTAGGATTCAACATAGGAAACAATACCACAATAGAAAATAAGACAGTACTAAACCAAAGCGGAAAATACACATACTATGACTTAACCGCATATCAAATGATAGTAATCACGGCAGACAATTATGAAACAATGTCACACATACTAAAAACATTAAACAAAACAGACATACATCCAAATACAGAAAACCTGACGGTAAACTTAACATCATTAAACAACACCAATGATACAAACAACACAACAACAACCACTAAAAAGACCCAATCAACGACTAAAAAAAGCAGTTCAACTTCAAAAAAATCAGGCAGTGATACATTTTATGTAAGTGATCCAGAAGGTAGTGGAGAATATGTTGGCGTAGGAGAAGGAACATACCGAAAAAAATCAACAGGGGAAGTCTATGTTGAATATGGTAGAGGTAACTTTAAACGCAGAGCCGATTTAGATAATAAAGTAGGTTATTAAGATAAACTACTTGTTATCTTTTATCAATCTACTTTTTGATAATAGATAAACTGAATATTACAGTTTATTACTAGTTTTAACTATATTTTTATTAGATTATTATTTACATAATTGATTTAAGTTTCTTTTATTTCATTTTTTGAAATATAACTTTTGTCTATTTCTAAAATAAAACTTAAAAATTCCTTTGTTAAAAAAATAACTCGTTATTTGTTTAATTCAAGAAGTGTTTAATTAGGATTGGATACTTAAGGAATCTATTAATTTGCAATTACAAATAAACTAAACTTATCGAGTCATTATTGTATTATAATTATTGTTTAAAAAAAAATTATATTATAATTTATTTACATATTATTATTTAACAAAGTTTACGGTGATTTTAATGGATAATCAATATGATTTACTTGCTAACAGAATTAGAACTTATTTGGATGAAAACAATCTGGGGGATTTTTCAATAGATAACTTTGAAGAAAAATATAAATTCTTCTATGACATGTTTTCTCCGGAAATATTGGAAAACTTGGATGGCAAAGAGGCACGTGATAGAATATTTATGCATGATGGTGATAGAAATAATTTATGTTATCTTATAGAGGCATCTCCTGAATATCGTAGTTTTTGTGGGGGTATTCGTGGCGGAACTGCATATAAGTTTAGCTTGTTTAAAAAGGAAAGTGGCCAATGGGCAACTGGTTCTTCTAAAAAGAATAAAATACTTAGTGATGATGAATCTATTGAGATAGCTACACGTATACGTGATGCAATGGTTGATGGTGCTAATTACATAAGGAATACTGCATTGAATACGGTTGAGGATTATGTTAAGTTAGGTAAAAAATTAGAGGAAATCTTCAGTAATTGTCCTGTTAAGCCTACTAATTCATGGATTCACAAGTATTATTCCATTATTTTCCCAGAATATATACCTATATGTCATAAGGATGAAATGAAGAAGGATATGATTAGAAAATTTTCCTTAGAACCTTTAAATGATTTTTGGGCAAATGATGGACAGTTATATTTATTATCCAAAAAATCTGGAATAAAGTTTTATTCCTTATTTGATGAATCCATAGTAAGTTTGTTTTATAAGTGGGAAAATCATATGTGGACCGATAAATTTGATAAACGTAATTTGGTTGGAAAAAACTTTATTAAGTACTGGGCTTTTACTCCAGGTATATTGGCTAATAGGGCCGATTTATGCTATGATAATTCGCTCATGGCTATGGGATGGAATTATCTTGGGGACTTAAACCAATATGAAGATAATTTTGATGTTGCTATCGCAGATATAATAAAGAAGAATGAAAAGTTAAAGATGAAACCTACCTCAGCATTAAGATCATTACATGGTATTTATAAAGATATTAAAGCAGGGGATATCATTTGCATAAGAAGAGGATTAACTACTATCATTGCAGTTGGTCGAGTAACAGAAGAATCAAAATATTTCTATGATGAAACAATTGATAATTCCACAGAGGATCCTTTTTATCAGTTAAGAGATGGAATTAATTGGTATAGACTTGAAGAGGAATATAAACTGAAAAATTCTAAATTTCTAAGGGATACATTATATGAAATAACTGATAAAAGAATCATCAATACTATCCGTCAATTTGAGGATAAAATTCCACAAGAAAAGATTCCAGAACAACAAATCGTCACAGATAACTCTTTAAGTAGAAACATAATATACTTTGGAGCACCAGGTACAGGAAAAAGTTATACATTAAATAAGGATAGAAAAAAGCTTATTTTAAATGATGACAATTATGAAAGAGTAACATTCCATCCTGATTATTCTTATGCACACTTTGTTGGTTCATATAAACCAGTATCATCAGAAAATGGTATATCCTATGACTATGTTCCCGGTCCTTTCATGAGAACACTTGTTAAAGCTTATCGAAATCCTGGTGAAAATTATCTATTGATAATTGAAGAGATAAATCGTGCCAATGTTGCAGCAGTATTTGGGGATGTATTCCAATTATTAGATCGTGACAAGACGGGCTCTTCACGTTATCCAATTGAAGCATCAGAAGATATTAAAAAATATATGGAGATGGAGTTAGATGAAAATTATAAGAAAATTATGATACCCTCCAATATGTTTATATGGGCAACAATGAACAGTGCTGATCAGGGAGTATTTCCTATGGACACTGCATTTAAGAGAAGATGGAAATTCAAGTATTTTGGTATAGATAATAATGAGGATTTAATAACGGACATGACTGTAAATTTAAACGGTAATGAAATTTCATGGAATGAGTTAAGAAAAGCAATCAACGAGGAATTGCTAAATTATAAGATTAATGAAGATAAGTTGATTGGTCCATTCTTTGCCTTTGATGAATATGTGGGGGAAAACATACCTATAGATGAGTTTAAGGAAACATTTAAGAATAAGATTTTAATGTATCTATTTGAGGATGTTGCACGATCTAAGAGAAACATATTGTTTTCAGGAGTAGGTAATAAAGGTAACTATATCTATTCACGTATATGTGATGAGTTTGACCGAAAAGGTGTGGAGATTTTCTGTAACAATATTACTGAGCAGTTTATTGATGATAATGGAGATTAATTTATGGATTCAGTCTATGTTAGACAATTGCAACATTACTCAATAGGATACCTAAATGATTTGTTGGGTGAAGACATTCAAGAAAAGCTGTCTTATCATAGCATTGTCAAATATGATGCAGGTACAGGCCAATATCAGTTCCATTATGTGGGTGTAATTATAGTGGATGATATGGTCATAAATTGTTTTCCAAAGTACATTCATGACAAGCAAAATATAAAAGATGATTTTAAACAGGTAATAAATGTCATTAAAAAATATGAAGCATCAAATGAAGATGTGAGCTATGATGATATTGAAATAGAAAATATTTCATTCAACCTACTTCCAATGATGCTATTTTTCATTGAGGATTATTATGAAAATGGTGTATACACGAGAATTCGTAACATACTTGAAGAAAATGGAGATGGAGAAATTGATTGGGATAGGACAGTAAATAATAATGTGGCATATTTAATAGAAGACAAGCCTTTTTACACCCAGCTTGATACTAAATATAAAATCAATGATTTGTATGACTATTTCAGAATGTTACATGAATATATCATAACAGAATGTTCCAAGTATCTTGAAAAAAGAGAATTATTGGATTTATTTGATTTAACACCAGTTGAGCTTAGTGAAAATTCACTTGAAGATTTTGGACAATTGGATTTCATATTAAACAGGTTACAAAAAGAGTTAAATATTGAATTTAATACACATAAACGAAAATTATTACAGGTAATGTATTCATACCTATCAAACAAAAATATCTTTAATGAAAATGACAATCTAGTCTTGTATGGTACAACAGCATATCATGATGTATGGGAAAAAATATGCAAATTCGTATTTAATGATAAATTAAACAAAAAACTATCTAAATTAAAATTACCAACACATTTAAATGAAAAATATGATGCTGATGATGAATTATTAAATGTCATAAAAAGACCTGTTTGGATGTTAAATGATAAAGCTCCCAGAGAAAGTGACACATTCATCCCAGATATTGTAACAATTAAAGATGATAAGTTTACCATATTGGATGCAAAATATTATGATTTAAAACTAGATGATGTAATTACAGGTCAACCCGGACTAGAATCTATAACTAAACAATACCTATATGAACTAGCCTTTAAGGAATTTATACAAGATCATGGATTTAAAACAATAAAAAATGCCTTTTTATTTCCAACACAAAAAACAGATATATCTAATGAGGGAAAAGTAACACTGGAAATATTAAATTCCCTTGGATTAGAAGATATTCAGATAATAATGTTACCTGTACATTTAATGTATGAATGTTATCTAAAAAATCATAAACTTAACATTTCTACTTTAAAATTAGATTAAACATTATTAATCTTTTATAATATTAACTATAAACAGGATATATCTATGTTTAATGTATAGTTCTCTTATTTTGGGTAATATTAGTATATATTAACTTTATTATAATATAATGTGGAAAAATGGGGGAAGAGGAATTAAAGTTTAATGGGGAAATGTTTTCTAAAATTATATGGATAGTCTATGGATGTATTAATTATGGAATATCCTAATATGCTCTATTTATAATTTAATTGTTTCAAATAATTCTTCTTTATCTTCATTATTTACTGTTAATTCTATTGTCACATCCATTTTTTCTGAATTTACTTTATGTATTGAAATATTATCCGTATATTTTCTGGTATAATATAGTAAATCAAGTAATGTGTCATATTTATTTATTTCGATTTGACATTTAATTATTATTAAAGTGTTTTCAGCATATTCTTTGGTTAAAAGATCTGTTTCTATATTTTCCGTTTCTTCTGTTTCTATGGTATCAGTAATGTCCTCTTCGGAAATAATTTCAAGATTATAAGTAATTTTACCATCAATAATCTGTTTTGTTATCCTATTTTCATGGGTAAACTTATTCAATGTATTGAAAAAGGTATCCTGTTCCAATTTTAATTGATATTCTTTCATTAATCGTTCTTTTAATGTGGTATATAAATCATTGTAATGTATCTGCTTTGTTTCTGATTTTTTCAAGAGTTTATCTAATAATTCACTTAATCTTCTTTGATTATTATCTTCATCTTCAGATAATATGTGAATATTTTCGTTTTTATTAGTTTTTTGTTTATCTTCCTCTTCAACATAATTTAGTTTAATATTAAAATAGGTTCTATTATTATCATGGAATCTATCTACATAGGGGTATGTTTGGAATAATAATGACGTGAAATAATTATTGAAATCTTTTTTGGAAATCTTTTCATTGTATCTGTTTTTAAGATATAATGAAAAATTATTGTATATGTCATCTAATGAGACATAGGTATCTTCTGTTGGTCTATCTATTTCTTCAATAGTATTTTGAATAAATTCTTTTAGTCTTTTTATAACTTCCTCATATTTAATTTCTTTAATAAATGTTAGATTTTCTGTTTGTTCAAAGTTATTTTCATATAATTGACTGATTTCATCTTGATTATATAGCTTAACATTTTTCAGGGCAGATTTTTCGTTTTTATTCACATAGAATTTTTTTAAATTAATAATGTAATATACAATTTCTTCTAACTGTTTTACACGAGAAAATCGGTAATCATCAATATTTTCCTGTGATTTCTTAAATTCATCAGCTAATTCAAATTCTTTAAATACATGTATGTCTAAAACGTTTTTATCAACTATCTTATATATTACCCATCCATATTCATGCATATTAGATAAGTTCAATGATGTTTCATCATTTTCAGAATATTTTTGAATGTACATCTCCAATACTTTCTTATTTTTCCAATGATAAACATCATAATTTTTGAATAATAATCCTACTTCTTCTAATGTCTGCAAATTATATTGAATAGTAATTGGATTAACAATTCCTTCTTGGATAAGATGATTTTTTGTAAAATAATCATGATCCTTTATTTTAGGATATTTTTTTAGAATTTTTACAGCATTAATTTTTTTATTACAATTTGCACATACCTTTTTATCATCAGAAACTTCACAATTACAATAATAACAAGTATTCAAAATAAAAACCTCCTTCTACTCAAATTCTAAGTGGATAATATCTGTCTTATCCAGTAATAAATTCCATTTAGCAATTTCATAAGATCTTATATTAAATAAATCCATTAAAATATCATCAGGAATAAAATAATAAGAACTATAATTAAAAGATACTTCCTCTGATATTCTATATACTAGTTCATCTTGATTAGTTAAATTGTTATTTATCAAATCATCAAGTTTTAATATTTCAATATATAACATTTGTTGTGAATTTTTATAAACTGATAAAACAAACCAATCATTTGCATTCAAATTCACTTCCTTACGTAAATTTTTTGGAAAAACAATTCTTTTTATATGATCTTTGAGAATAAGTTTGCTTTGATCTATAAGGAGGGAATTATTTTTAATTTCATCGATACAAACAGAATTATTTAAAGGTAGGATATATACATATGATTTATCATCAACCATGTCATGTTCAAGTTTTATAAGATCCTTGTGTGTAAATGAAAATATATTATTTACCATTGATGGTACTTTAACAGTATTACCGGAATTTAGTTTTACCTTGAAAGTTTTAATAACGTTATAATCTCTATTTAATTGTTCAAACGATAATATATTTTGAATATTATCTTGAGAATCCACACATAAATTCCAGTAAACATCCTCTTTAGAACTTGAATATAGTACATTACCAAACTTAAATGATAGATTTTATATACTAATAAAAACATAGTATTATACATGGCAGGAAAAAGTAAAATTAATGTTCTGAACGTTACATCTAAATCAAAACTCGATGAAGCTATTAGTGAATATGTTACAGCTCACAGATATTATCAAAGATTAATTGCTATGAGAATAATTGCTGAAGGCAATACTATTCAACATGCAGCAAATATTATCGGAGTTAAATATCAAACAGTTCATGGTTGGGCAAAAAAATGTGAAGCTGAAGGTATTGAAGGATTAATACCTAACTTTGGTGGTGGTAGGCCTTCAAAATTATCACAATATCAACTAAAAGAATTAGATGAAAAAATTCAAAACAGCCCTAGAATGAATATAAAAATGCTTAAAAAGCTCATAGAAGAAGAATATAAAGTTAAATATACTTATAAACAAGTATGGGTTATTGCAAGAAAATTGGGCTATTCTTATGTTAAAATTTATCCAAAATTCTCACAATCACCAGAAGATGCTGAATATCAGTTAAAAAAAACTTAAAAAAACACGATGTTAAAAAAGATGATTTAATAATCTTTTATGACCAATGTAAAGTATTAACTGAACCCTATGTAGGTAGAGGATTATTTAAACAAGGAATGGAACATGTCAAAATAGTAAATGGTAACAAAATCACGTCAAACTTAGTTGGTGGACAAGCAATAAATGGAAATTCCGTACTATGTTTAACCAAATCTTCAACAGCACCAGAAATAGCAATATCATTCATGGAAATCAGATTATCAAACATTACCAACAAATCAACCTACAATAAATTAGATCAAATACTAGACGAAGTAACGGATATAGACGACATAATAAATGATTTAATAATCGAAGACAACTTATCTACAAAGGATTTTATAGCAAAAATAAAAAGATCATTAAAACGAAACAAAAATGATTCAACTGAAAAATTAGCTGATAAAATCAGAAAAAACTGTAAAAACCAACTATTAAACAACATAACAAAACGCAGAAATAAACATAAAAAGATCATAGAAGTATTATTAAATGAATCAAAAATTAAAAAAGAATTAAAATCTGAAAAACCAATTAAATTAATTTTAGATAATTTTAAACCACATAGCTCCAAATTCATATCTAGAATTTGCAAAATATTAAATATTGATCTTATATTTTTACCAACAAGATCACCTCATTTAAATCCAATAGAACAAGTTTGGAGACTAATTAAAGCAGAAATCAGAATGTTATATATTCAAAATCAAGCTCACTTAGAACAAGTAATCATGAAAGTTTTTCCTGAAAAAGTAAATGAAATCTCAACTGACAAATGGGTTGAATCATATATCAAATAAGTTAGGTAATAAACTATATTTCAAATTATCTACAATACCACTTGTTAAATTAAGGTTAAAAGATTTATTTCCAAGAACTTTTGAAATACAACTATAAACTATCATAATCACACCATCTTATTAATTCTGAAGAAGAACATATTCCTGTTTAAATAACATGAAAATAAAATATATTCATCATCGAGGATACCTAAATAATCGGCAATTTTTCTAGGAATAGGAATACCAATTGAAGCTACGCCATTATAATCATAAACTTTAATAATTTTTCTTTCTATCAAATTAAAATCCGGAAAATCAACGTACTCATTTACTTTAGTATAAATTGCATAATAATCAGAATTTCGTTTATATAATGATAAAACTAAAAAATTATCATTAATCTTTAATAAATTATTCAAGGATAAATTCAAAGAAAAACTGTTATGTGACTGTCTAATTATATTATTATAATACAAGGCAATAGATTCATTATCAAAATTTTCTTCAAAATAATTTAATGAAAAATCCTCCCCTATTTTGTAATATTCAACGTCTTCTGTTATATTTCTAAAGATTTTATAATCAGCAGTAATATATTTCATAAAAAAATCAGGAATATAAATATAATACTTTTCGTTATATTTTTTAATGAGTGAATTAACAGAAAAATAAACATTAAAAACATCCTTATTTAAAGAATCAACATCTGTAATATAACAGTTAAGGCAATCCTCCTCAACTTGAACAAACCATACCATACTTAAACTAGTTGTAATTTTCGAATCATTAATAAAATCAAAAGGTAATTCTAAATAATTATTATCATTTAAAACTTCCACATTCACACTATAATTATTTGACATAAAAATTCACCCCATAATACTTTATATTAATAATATATCTGAAATTACTCATATAAACTTATTTCATCAAAGTTTTTTTCATATTCTAAAAATGTGATAGTTATTAACATTACAAATATTTATTTAAGTATTTGGCTATTTAATAAATTATACTTAAATAAAACCTCTTTTTAAGATTTTATGTTAGAAAATAATGTTTATTGCTTTTTATTATGGATCTATAATGTATCTGTGCTATAACTTACATAAATAACTGAATTTTCAAATAATATATAAACTATATTTTATCAGGAAATATAACTAACTTTTTTTAGCAAACCCCTATTTTTTATTTCTAAATAGTTTTACAATAAACAATTTTTAAAAACCATCATCAAATCTTATTATATTAAATACTTCTATTTAACATAAACAATATTAAGAATAATAAATTATTGTGGGCTGAATAAAATGGTAAAACTAGATGAATATCAGATAAAAGCAGTAACATATGATGAACCATTCAAATTACTGGTTCCAGCAGGTCCCGGTGCAGGAAAAACACGTGTATTAATAGAACGTGTAAAGTACTTACTGGAAAATGGTGCAAAGCCAGAATCATTCTTAATTATAACCTTCTCCAGAGAGGCAGCAAATGAGTTAAAAGAAAGATTAAGTGACAGTAAAGATGGTATTGACATTCATGAAGTAAACAAGATGCAAATCAGTACTATTCACAGCTTTTGTAATGAACTCTTAAGAGAATCAGGAAAGAGTGGATTTAACATATTGGATGATGACTTTGATGAAAGAAAAAGTATGTTTATCAGGCGATATCGTGACGAGCTTGGATTAAAACGTGAAGCACGTATAAGTGGAAGTAAACTAGGTAGTGTAATAAAAAAATTCAATGAATACTCCACATTCAATGTAAACACGCCTAAATTAACCGAGTATATCAGGGAAAATTATCCTGTTAGCCAGGAATACCTGGACTTAATAGCCAGCTGTGGTGAAGGAAAGGACTTTGAATACCCATATGAGGACATATTTGCCGATGAAGAACTACGTACAAGTGCATCCAATGCCCAGTATCTAGCAGTGGCAGAGGCATATCCAAAATACTTGGAATTATTGGAAGAAAATAATTATCTTGACTATAATCAACTACAGATAAAAACACTGGAATTACTCGAGGAAAATCCAGATATAGCACTAAACAGTCGATTCAAGAACATTCTCATCGACGAGTTTCAGGATACTGACCCTATACAGATGAGAATATTCAAGCATTTCATGGATGACTATGAATCATTTACCATAGTGGGAGATGATGATCAAAGTATTTATGGATTCCGTGGAAGTGTACCAGATTACTTTACAAATTTCATAAAAAAATATGGAGCAGATGAACAGATCTTAATAAACAACTACCGCTCAGGTAAAGAAATAGTTGAATTTAACGAAGAATACATTCAACCATACCGTGGAATGGACAAAGAATTAAAAGCAGCAAATACATTTGATAGTGCTGTTTACTCATTACCATATAAGAATAAGGATGAACAGGGATATAACATTGCAAGTCTGATAAAATATCTTAAAAATAGTGGAAAACTCAAGTCTTATAATGATGTGGGAATATTAATGCGTTCTGTAAACAATGATGCATTAACTTCTATTATCAGGGAACTTAAAAAAGAAGATATTCCATTCGACATGCCGGTTTCAACAAGTATAACTGACTGTGATGAAGTAAAGGCAATCATAACACTATTATGGTACTTAAAAAGTGACGGTGATAAATACATACCAACAAAATGGGAACAAAACTGGCTTAATTTAACATGTTTTGATAATCCATACTTCAAATTAACTGATAATACAATAGAAATATTAAAAAACAAGGAATGTGAATATCAACAAAAAGTCTTGGAAGTAGCACGTAGAATATATCAGGAAAATAATGTAGAAATAGAATCATTAGACTCTTATAATGAAATATTTAAACAGGAACATGCTCTAAGAGATCAAATATTTGAAGAAGCAGGAAGACCATTTACACTAGGACACATGACTATGGATGAAATGGTAGACTTGGGAATAAGTGATGAAGAAGACCTTAAATTCTTTGGCTATCTTAACTATCTTAAAGAAAATCAAGAATCAGCCAACAAAGATAAAAGCACACTACTTGAAGTATACTACTTACTGTTGGATATGCTAGGCATAACAGAAAATCGATTCGAGCAAGAAAACGAGGAAAACACGAGAATATTATTAAACCTTGCACTGCTTAGCCAAACCATAGCAAACTATGAAGAAATAGAATGGAAACATGATTTAAACGGATTATTCTGGTATATGTCTGCAAATCTTGATAAAAGAACAACGCCTGAAATAAAAGAAGAACGTGATGCAGTACAAATAATGACAATACACAAATCCAAAGGACTTCAATTTGAAGTAGTAATAGTAGGAAACATCACACGTACCTACAATGATATAAAAGATTTGGATAAAAAAGCTCAGGAAGAACCAAAAACATGGGATAGTTTCCTTCATCAGCCAACATTTCCAACCCCAATAGAATACCTGAAATATAAGGATGGAACAAGACGGGATGAATTAATAAGAGAATGCCTGGAAGAAAAAAGAATATTATATGTGGCAATGACTAGGGCTAAAAGAATACTCGTACTATCCGATTGGGTTTATAAAAATGATAATCCAGCATCAGAAGTTATAAAACAGATGAAAGAAAAAATACCTGCATTTAAAGACTTAACATCTGATAACTATGAAGATCTTCCACTAGCATATGACTTTGAAGAAAGCACAGATGATACACCTAAAGAAGAAACTATTGATATAAGTTATACAAGCTTCTCAGACTACAGACAATGTCCACATGACTATAACGTTAAATATAACTATGGATTCAGAAGTACACCAAACGAGTACGTACTCATGGGAACAATAGCACATGGAATAGTCGACCAGATACACCAGAGGCATATCAACGGTCAAGAAGTGACAGATGACGTGATAGATGAAATATTTGCCAAGACAGAACATTACAATCGTAACATAGACCCTGAAGACCATGAATACCAACTGGTTAAAGAAGCCATACATAAATACTGGGACGAGGATGGAAAAACATGGGATATAATGGCATCAGAATATCCATTCCACGTAATAAAAACAGGCTACAACCTAACCGGAAAAATTGACTTAATAGTCAAGGAAGGCAATGATATTACAGTAATAGACTTTAAAACAACAGAAAAACCAATAAAAGAGGCCGATAAGAAGAAGTATCTGGAGCAACTAAGTATCTATGCAATAGCACTACGAGAAGACCCACAATACAAAGACTACAACATCAAAAAAGGAATAATCTACACAATAAAAAACAACAAACAATACCACTTTGACCTAACAGATGAAATAATATTCAACATGGAAAAAGAAATAGAGGAAACCGTAGAAAAAATAAAAAACCATGAATATCCACGCTGCAACAAGGCCAACTGCCAGTCATGCAACCGTTTTAAAACACTATCCAGTTTCGAGGATATAATAGAAATGATAAAATCCGAGTTTAATGGTGACAGGCAACATGACCGACAGATTATACAACAGGCAATGCATGACTATGCAGCTCATGCATATGGAGAGGAGATAATCAGGGAACTAGGACGAATGCTATGGGACTACTTAACTCCAGAAGAACAGGAAGAATTCAAAAAAGCAGTAGATACAGATCAACCAATAGTCGGCATGTTAAATGATGTTATCAGCCATATCAATGAGAGTAAAAGTGATGAAGCATTGGATATACTGGAAAACTTCCTAAAAAAATATCCAAGAACATTCTCTGATGATAATGTAAATGAATATCATAGCTTCAACAATCCAATTGAAGAAGTCCTATTTATGAAATACATCCAACCTGAAAAAGAAGTAAGGATAATACCACCAAATGCACCATGGTTTGATGTATACTATATCTATGGAAGACTACTAGTAGAACATGAAAGGACCGATGAAGCAATAAAAATCTTTAAAGAAGCACTAAAAATAAATCCAGTTTCAACAGCAACACTACTAATGCTCGCACAACTACATGAAAAAGACCTACAAGAATACTTCAAATACTCAATGGAATCCTTAAAATATGCATATCAATACCAAGAAGTAGCAGAAAGCTACCGAAAAATAGCAGATTGCTTCTACAGAAAGGAAAAATATGAATTAGCAGTGGCAATATACCTAAATAGCATGTTTTTTGAAAGTATAATACCAAAAGAAGTAGAAGAAATAGAATCCAAAGGATATGATGTAAACTTTACAGAAGAAGAAATAATAACTAAACTAGCCGAAAGTGGTGTGCCACCACGTGGAAATCCAGAGGTAGTAAAAACAATCAAAGACTTAGCAGAAGAATGTGAAGCACATAAAGACTATGAAGCAGCAAGATTCTTTTATACCAAACTCTTGAACATGACCTATGAAACAGAGCTAATGGAAAAACTAGGACAACTGGAAGAATTAATGAAGAAATAATTCTTTATCCTCTTATTTTATTAAGTGGTGATTTTAAATGTCAAAAGTAGAAAATTTAATAAATAAAACTAAGGAATTACTAAAAAAAGATGATTATCCTGAAGTTATTGAAACATGTGCTGATATACTTGAAATAAACTCTGATAATGAGTTTGCACTTCGATTCATGGGAATATCAAATTTTCACCTGAAAAACTTCAAAGAATCAGAGAAATACCTTGAAAAAGCGTATCAAAACAATCCAAAATATGATAAAATCGTAGAAGATTATGGTATGGTATTACTGGAATTAGATAAACTTGATAAAGCATTATCATTATATGATGATTACTTCAAATCTCCAGATATTTATAGAAAAAATGAAGTCAAAAAATATTTCATTACATTAGCTAAGGAATGCTCCTATAGAAATAAAATAAATGAAGCACTAAAATGCTATGATTATTATCTAAATCATCAAATAGATGAAGAAATATTATCTTCAAAGATTAATTTATTAATACATCTAAAAAGATTTGATGATTGCATGTCCTGTTATGACTTATTGATTGATTTAGAAGATGATGAGCATAAGTTATCAGGATTATATTATGATAAAATACTTTGTCTTGAATTTAAAGCATTAAAATTATATGATAAATTTATTAAAGAACAAAATAGGGTTTATCCTGATGGAATGTATGTTCAGCCTATAAATTATTATGTTTATTTGGAAGAGATGTACACTTGTTATACTAAATCTTTGGAGATATTTTGGAAAAAGGTATGTTTTGACAAAGTTGAATTAAAGTCATGGTATAATCATTTATCGAATAATTTAGCAAATAATACTAACCCCGAAGAATTTTTTGATAATTTATTTAATATTGATTCTGAAGATACAATGGGTTGGTGTAATAAAATTGATTCGATAGGTTATGTTTTTAGAGATTATGCGTATAATTATTATGACTTACTTTTGGAAAGAAATCCGGATTCAATCCAAATACTCAATAAAAAGGCTGAATTCTTATATTATTCTAAGCCAACAGTATCTTTAAAGTTATATGAAAGGATATTAGAACTTAATGAATATGATAAGGATGCATTAAAACAAAAACTGCGATTACTTTATAAATTAAAATGGTATGGTAAAGCATATGAATTCATTAAATCATTACCTGATAACATGAATGGAATTACAAGTGAAATATCAGACATTGCAGAATTATTAACTGATAATAAAAAGTATTCCGAAGCCATCTATTGCTATGAAAAATTGTTACAATATAATCCATCTGAAATTTCTTCCATAACAAATATCAAGAAAATATGGAAAGAAGCGGGAATGAAAGAAGCTAAAAAGAACAGTAAATATTACCTTGATTGGATTGATGTAATCATTTCACGTAATGATGTAATATGGTGTCCAAAAGAGGGATGTAATGGAAAATTATGTCATATAGTTCAGGGATTTAACGGAAAAAGACTCTTGGGAAGAAATATGATACTGGGGGAATATATTGATTGTGATGAAAACGCTACACATTATTGTCCTAAATGTAAAAAAGAATATGAATATGGCGTAGAATGCTTTAATTATGATATGAATGATTCTGTATTATATGAATATGCAGTTACATTAATACTAGCCATCAAACATTATATTTTAAATAGTTATACAAATGAAGAAAATATTAATATTTTACAAGAACGATTATATACTGAATATCACTTGGATAAAAGAGAAGTTAATGCTTTTATAAACAAATTAGAAAAATTAAATTATATAAATAAAATGATTACTTTGAACTAATATTAAGTAGGTGATAATTATGGGTTCTAGAATAGATTTTCATTGTAGTAAATGTGGTAAACAGTGGGTTGAAGATTTTCAATACTTTTATTTGATGAGTGATGATAGAATTGAAGAAAGTGGATTAATGTTTTTAACTTCACAAATAGAAAGACGGTCTGTAGCTAAAGGTTCTGTATATGAAACTTACTGTAGAGATTGTGATAAAGATATAAAATTATATTTAATAGAAGAAGTTAAAACAGAATATCCCTCAATAGATCAAAATAAAATAATAGAAGAATATAAACATAAACCAAATATAATATTTGGAGATTATACAGATTTTAAAGATGGAATGAAAGTAAAATGTTGTAATTGTGGTGAAGATATTATTTTAAAGGCAGATTATGACCTTGAAATGGAATTTAATTTAAATTGTAATTCTTATAATATGTTTTGTGGTTATTGTCAGGAATATACTACAGTTTATGCGATTAAACCACCACTAAGAGAATATACAACAAAAGAAGCATACGAAAAAATTGAAAAACTAATAGATGAAAACAGTTTAGTAGGATTTGCTAAAGATTATGAAGGAATATCAGAAATCAATTGTCCATTCTGTGATAAAGAGATACCAATACAAAATAGTTTTGATAAATGTCCAAAATGTGATGGAGAACTAAAATGTGTGGAGATGATGATGTATGATTAATAAGTATTCCTTCATTAATTATTTTAGGAGTTTTAAACAATGGTAAAAATAAAAGATATACTGGAAAAATTAAGCCCACATCTGAGCTACGGCGAAGCGATAATGAACATAGAACTGGGAGATGTGGATTTTGATAACTTCAAACAAGAAGGTGATTTTTTTTATGTATTTTCTAATTCAAAAAATCCAAATATCAGATTAAGAATAAAAGAGGACTTTCCATTTAGGGTAGTATTAATAAAAAGAGAAGGTAATAGTGCTTATGGAACAACATGGAATGGAATAGAATCTATCACTTGGGTAGAAGAAAAGGAAGAATTTGTAGAGAGGTTATTCGAATAATGAAAATTAATATATATTTTAAATTAGTAATAATAATGGAGGTAAAATAAATGGCACAAATAGTAGATTATAAGTGTAATAATTGTGGAAATACTTTTGAATGGGAAGATTTTTATTTAATATACCGTAAAGATGGTGAAATAGTTGAAAATGAATGTTTAATGATAACAAGTCGTGAATCTTATGAATCTGATTTGAGAGGAGAAGCATTATTAACCTACTGTGATGATTGTAAGAAAAAAGTTAAAATTTACACGGTTGATGAAGAGTATTCTGAAGAGGATAAGAAAAGATTTGGAGAAGAAATTAAAGAATACATGAAACATAAACGGCCTAGAAATACTATAAAAACTTTTATTGAAGAAGTTGATTATGAAAACATATCCTGTCCTAAATGTGAGAAGAAATTATCATTAGAATATACGTTTAGTAAATGTCCAAAATGTGGAAGTGAAAATATAGTTGGATATGTAACAATGGCTGATTAAATAAGATTATTTTCATTTATTTTTTTGATGTAATATCAACGAATAATTTTAAAACCAATTAAAAAAAACAAGTATACATTCTATTCATAATTATATCGTATGATTTCTTAAATAACACAGTAAATAGTAAATTTTATTGACAGTTATCTTCTTTTTTTCATATAAGATATATATTATGAAAATATAAATATTAATAATATAAAACATGGAGTTAATAAAAATGGAGAATAGTGTTGAAGTAACATGTTATGGTACAATAAACAAAATTAAAGGAAAAAATCTACGACCTTCATATCAACATCAAATTGAGGCAAAACAAAGTTTGGATAAAATGAATGAACATGATTCATTCAGTACTTTATTGGTTCTTCCAACGGGTGGTGGTAAAACATATACTGCTGCTACTTGGATTATGAGAAATGCTATTAATAAACATAAAAAAGTTATATGGATTGCACATAGACAAATGCTTATTGAACAGGCATTAGAAACTTTTAAAGATTATCCATATGAAGAATATCTTCCAAATATTTCTAGTTTTAATTTTAGAATTATTTCTGGTAATAAAAATCATGATCGTATGGTAAACATTCAAGAAAATGATGATATATTATTAATCAGCAAAGATAGTGCGGGTAAGAATCTTGAAAAGCTTAATCAGTGGATAGAAAATGAATCAGAAGTATACCTGATAATTGATGAAGCTCATCACTCAACTGCAAGAACTTATCAAAGAATTATTGAATATTTCAAAGATAATGTGACTAATGTTAAACTTATTGGTTTAACTGCTACTCCTATGAGAACAGCAAAACGTGAACAAGCATTATTAAGTCAAATATTCTGTGATGGTATTGATGAAGATACTGGTCTAGTAGTTATGGGAAA
This sequence comes from Methanosphaera sp. BMS, assembly GCF_003268005.1. Taxonomy (NCBI): domain Archaea; kingdom Methanobacteriati; phylum Methanobacteriota; class Methanobacteria; order Methanobacteriales; family Methanobacteriaceae; genus Methanosphaera; species Methanosphaera sp. BMS. Next base: position 464,845 of record NZ_CP014213.1, read on the forward strand.
AGATGTTGAAGATAATGAAAAAAAGAAAGGTATATGTTATAGAATTCCATTAAAAGATTTGATGAAAAATGAAATCTTATCTACCCCTATTAGAGAATCTACAGATACAAACTTAGATATTCCTACTTTATCACCAGATGAATTAAAGAAAATAAACAATTCGGATAAACTACCTAAAGAGTTAATTGATAAAATGAATAATGATGGAACTCGTAACAGGGTTATAGTTGATAAATACCTTGAAAATAGAAGTAAATATGGGCAAACAATTGTCTTTGCTATGAGTCAGAATCATGCTATAGGATTGAATGCTGTTTTCCAGAAAAATGGTGTTAAATCAAATTATATAATTTCAAGTGTTCAGAATGATATGGGATATAAGATAGATCAAGAACGTAATGAAAGAATAATAAATCAGTTTAAAAATAATGAGTTAGAAGTTCTTATAAATGTAAATATATTGACTGAAGGAGCAGATATTCCACAAACAAAAACTGTATTTTTAACAAGACCCACAACTTCAATTATCCGTATGACGCAAATGGTGGGTCGTGCTTTACGTGGAGTTAAGGCAGGTGGGACAAAAGAAGCATATATCATATCTTTTGTTGATAAATGGGAAGATAAAGTTGCATGGGTAACTCCTGAATTAATATTTAATGATGTGGATGTACTACCTGAAGATCCTAAAGCTTCCAAACCATGTCAAATGTCTATAATAGCTATTAGTAAAATTGAAGAATTTGCTAAAATCCTTGATGATTCTATAGATACTAGTAAACTTGATGCTGTACCATTTGAAAAACGTATTCCAATAGGAATGTATTCTTTTTCATATGATAAGGAAGAAGGAACAGATTATTCTTATCAGGTTATGGTTTATGATAGTACATGTACATCATATGCACAATTCTTAGAATCATTGGATAATAAAGAAATATTTGAAGAATTTGGTATTGAAGATGAATATCTCAAAGAAGAAGATTTAAAAGTCATGGCAGATTATGTTAAAGAAAAGTTCTTCAATGAAGATATGATTCCACCATATGATGAAAATGATATATGCGAAATATTAAATTATTTTGCTTCACAGAAGTTAACTCCTGAATTTTATACATTTGATGAGATAGATAGAAATAATTTAGATGTCTCAAAAATAGCTGAAAAAATGATTCAAGAAAAATATGATCCAATTCAACAAATGGAATATATAGAAGAACAATGGGATTTAACAGATATTAATATTTTAAATATATTTTACAGTAATAACTTTGATTTATTTGTAACATTGATACAACATGAAATTTTTAAACAACTAAAATCACCTAAAAAAGTACATAATATAATTTACGGAACTAAAAAATATGAAGAACTAACCTTATATGAATTATCTAAATTTGCACCAAATGAAGCTGAGAAACTTAAAGAGAAAATATTTGAAGATGCTAAAGATAAAAACGGAAAATATACTTGTCATCAATGTGGTATAAACTCAAAATATAAAGCTGGATTTGAAATAGATCATATAATACCAATGAATGAAGGTGGACTAACAACAGAAGATAATTTACAATTGTTATGTAGAGGATGTAACAGACTTAAAGGAGATAAAATTGATTGAATATTATACGCCAGAACAATTAGCATATTTTTGCTATGAAGAAAAATATGATCTTCTAAAAGTTAATAATTTAGTTGAAAAAATTTATCGTGAAGAATATTCTTTTATAAATAAGAATTATCACGATAATCAAGAATTATTCCTAGAGGAAATATTGATGTATCAAAGTTTTTTAACATATGAAGAATTATATGATAATCAGGTTAAACATCATATTGATATTAACAATCATTTGGAGAAATATGAGAAATTTATAAATGATTTTTCTCCAAATTTCTTTTTGATTACACGTTTGATTTTATTATATCATCGAAAATATAGAGTAATCAAGTTACGAACATTACTCAAAAAATTTGGATATAAAAAGAGATCACCATTCATAATTCAAAAAATTAGGGACAATGTGATGTTTTATCATTTAAAAATATATATTGATGGTGAATTGGTAAATATTGAAGATTGTGATTTGGATGATATGATAACATTTAGATTATATTAATATTTTTTTATATTTTTAATCGATAGGATTTTTCATATCCATATTCTACAATTGCTATATTAACATTGTAGTGATTAAAATCTACTTTTAATTATATTGAATAAGATGTTTGTTATTCTTATACTTAAATATATTATTCATATAATTATAATATATACTTTTTATTATATCATATGATTTACCCGATTCTTGAATTTTTTAATGATTCCATGTATATGTAATAATATGATAATTGAATTTTTTACCTAAATATGTTTTGATAATCATCAAAATACTTTTTTAACTACTGATTTTCTACTCCATTTCATCATTGTTTGCCATTAATTCATCTGAATTAATATATTCGGCACCCAAAAATCTTTTTACTATAAAGTATTTTTTTCCATCATCTTCATCAAACTCTAAATATGAAAGAATCCTATATCTATTTCTTGGAATTTCCTCATCTTTTTCAAGATATATATTCTCATCATCAATGTCTTCTATGTAATATTCTTCAAATACGTGTTCACCAGTATTGTAAATATACTCTTCTAAATATACTCCATTGTAATCATCATTTTCCATATCTTTTAGTATATCTATGTCCTCTAAATATGCCTTTGGAACTATTAGATTATCATCTTCTTCATTCACCAGGTAGTTTATATCATTTTCAGTGACATATGTTTCACCATCTTCTATTGGCCTAACCTTTCCAAAATAATCCACTACTTCATTTTCATTTGTTTTAAAAGTATTTATATTGTATGGAATGTAATAAGGGGTATATAGTGCATTGACTTCCTCTTTTGCTTCAAAAAACTTGAATATCTCAGTATCTGGTAAGAATAAAGGTATTAATTCTAATAGTTTTTCATCATCTTCTTCAACCACATCCCTACATACAAAATGATATTCTGTTTTATTTGAAGTGGGATATTCTAGCTCTAATATGTATTTTCCTTCAAAGTCATATTTTGATGCCATGGATGCATGTTCTTCATCAAATACTCCAGATACTGGAATGTAAAAAGAACAATTGAGCATATAATCTAATATTGAATTATATGTTTCTCCGAATATTGTAACTTTTTCAACTTCATCAATTTCTTGTTCATTTCTATTTAGTACTCTTAACATGTCAAATTGTGAAATATTTCTATGATGTGATTTTTCTGCTTCTTTTATAGCATCTTTGGAAATAGTTATTGTCACTAAATTTAAATAGTCAATTAAGTATTCCATAGCATCATCATCTAATTCTTTAAGATTTAATTCTTTTAGAATCTTTTGTATGTGTTTTTTGCTAATTCCTTCCGGTAAGTTTTCATCATCTTTATTTTTAGGAACGTAATTTTCCTGATATTTGCTACGTCGTTCTTGTTTTAGGAGGGCATATTCTATACAGTTACCTATTAAGTTCTTAAATTCAGGATTGTCTGCATAAAGTAGGTTGGTCATATTAATTTGTCCTAACTGGACCATATTTTCATCATTAATTTCAAGGTCACTATTTTCTTCAATATAATCTAGAATTATGCTTCTTTTCATCGGACCCATATTGCGTGTACTTGTAGCTCCATCATCATAGAATTTAAGGGTATTATCATCTAAAACTCCAAATCTATCAAATCGTATCCATTGAATTTCAGCACCATTTAATGCAATCATCATCACAGTATCTGTTCTACCACTATCTGTAGCATAAGGAGTAACTTTTAAATTAATAATCTCATAATTACCATCTATTTCAACACGTAAACTCCTGTAGTAACCTACAAATTTACCTCCTGTATTATCTACTTTCCGGTAAAATACTCCTAAATCTTCTATAAACTTATATTTACCAAGTGATAAATCATCAATTTTATGGGAAGTATCTAGTAAGCAATCTCTAAAATTAAGAATATATGGCTTTAATTCATCTCTTGTCTGGAAATGTATTGCTTTTGTTTTATCATCATAATCTTTATTCATCTCTTTTTCTTGTATTTTTTCATTAAATAACTCTTCAAGAGAATATCTATTATAGGAATATTCTGGTATTGGTTCTGTTTTAATATTTGCATAATCCAGTAATTCATCATATGTTGGAGCATTAACAAGTCTGGTGTAATTATTATTCTCATCTTTTTTAAGAAAATCAGCTTCTAAACCATTTGTAACCATTATAACAGGTATATTTAATCGTTCAGCATAACCTTTGGCCTGGTCATATACATCTTCAGTTAAATCAACAGTTTCTGCTTTACATTCAACTACCATGAGTAATTCTTTTTTATCAGATTCACCAGATATCAACAAGTCCATCCGTTGATTATTATCATGATAATGTGCCTCTGATTCTTCAATATCCATAGCAGCATATGTTATATTAAGTTCCTTATTTAAGTACTCAATTATTTTTTGTCTAACATATTCTTCAGAATGCTGATTAGGACTTACCACACGATAAATACCTTTAAGTTTATCATACACTTGAAGTTTACCATCTTTATTAACTATCTCCGGATTATCATATTTACTTAAATCAATTTTCATCATAATAACAAAACCATATATTTAATAATTCTACAATTAAAATATTATATATAATTGGAATAAAATAAATATTTCGTAAAAAATCAGATTATAATAGAGAGGATATAAATGAGTGAAAATAGAGAATTAATACTAAATTCAATAAAAACAAATGGCAAACAGATAACTGATGATGCATTAGATAATCTTGAAGAACTTTTAAATGTAGTTGAAGAGGATCCTTTTGAAACTTTTAATGATAAAATTAATTATATAAATTGGATTACAACGAGGGCAATTCAAGTAGCTAGTGATGCTAAAAGAGATGTTATTATAGAAGAAGATTTTCAAATTATGCTTAGAACACCTAAAGATGATGTCACATTACCATTTACACCAATCAAAAGATTAATAGATAATAACACTTCAAAAAATATAAACAAAGACGCAGCAATACAATTAACATCAGATCTTGATGAATATTGCAGAGGATTATTACTAACGGCTGATAATATTGCAACAGAAAAAGGACATAAAAAAATTATGAAGGAAGATATAGATCAATCAATATAATTACTAGTATTACTCATTATATTTTTTAATTATATCCTCCTTTAAGACATATCCTTCTTTTTCTAATGTAATAGTATCAACTTCTAATTCTTTTAATAGGGGAGTACATCTTTCTTTAAATATTTTACCCATTGATTTATAACCAATTAAACTGGAAGCTGTTTTAAGCAAATCCTTTTCATCCAAACAAGTATTTAATAGTAATGATATGATAATAGATTGTTTAAGCTCCATATCAGATATTGTTTTTATATTAGGTTTTTCTCTTCTTCTAACATATTTTAAAGTATACTTTCCATAATAATAAAAGTCATTATCTTCAATTATAGGAAATATGTTACAAACTCCCTTGAGATTCATATCTATTTCATTTTTAAATTTCTTGGTTGCACTTGTTCTACCTAATGCTTCTTTTACTCTAGAATAAATATCATTAACATGAATAGGTTGTTCACATAGGATTATGTCTCTAATCAATTGTATATTATTTGAATAAGGCGTTTGTGCTTTAAAGTATTCATAATCTTTAACATATTTATTTATTTGTTCCTCCTTGATTTCTTCCACAGTTTTAACTTCTAATTCGGGTTCAAAGATTACTTCTTCTTTCTCAAGTATTTTTTCGTCATCTTTATGTTTAATTGCATATTCAACTGCTTCTATGAGTCGTTTTTTACTATCATTCTGATTATAGAACCAATCCCAGGACCATATTCTGTAGAATGTCCATCCCAGGTTTTCTAGTACATCTTGACGAAGTCTATCTCTATCTCTAGCAGAACGGGATGAATGATAATTTGCACCATCACATTCAATTGCTAAAAGGAATCTGTCGTTATCATCTGGATCAACTAGTGCTAAATCTATTCTATAACCTGCTATTCCAACTTGTTTTTCTATCAGATAACCCTTTTCATCTAGGTAGTTATATACACTTTCCTCGAAAGGTGAATCAAAGTCTTCTCCAGTTCTATAGTTTTTAGGAAACTCCTTTTTCTCTGCAAAATATAAATAATTTTTAAGTACTTGTGCTCCACGTGAGGCTTTTTCAGGTAATTCTAAATCGGATGATTTGAAGTTAGCAAATATCACACATCTTTCTTTTGCACGGGTAATAAGTACATTTAATCGTTTTTCTCCTCCATCTCTATTTAATGGTCCAAAGGTTGGTGATAATTTATGATTTATATCAAATCCATAACCTATGGAGATAAGGATAATATCTCTTTCATCTCCTTGTATGTTTTCTAGGTTCTTTATGAAAAATCCATCTTTCTTATCTTGATCAAAGAATGGAAACATCTCGGGATTATCTTTAAGTTTAATTTCTAGCTGATCCTCGATAGCATCACGTTGTGCTGTACTGAATGTTCCCACACCTACGGTTTTTTTATCACCATATTTTCTAAATACTTTCATTGCATAATCTATGATGTTTTTTGCTTCTTTAATATTACGTCTACTTTTTCCTCGATCATAAACGCTAGTTGGATCATATTCAAATTGAATTCCAAGCTCATGTGAATCTTTAATTGTTGATGGGAAAACATTTAAATTATTGTTATAAAATTCCATATTTGAAAATGCTATTAAGGAGTCATGTTTACTTCTGTAATGCCATTTTAACATTTTAGATTCAAATGATGTTTTACTTAACTCCAATATACTTTCAATACCCTCTGTGTCATATTCATCAGGTTCTTCATCTTCTTTTTCTAATGATACATCAAAGAATGATGTTGGAGGTAATTGTTTGGTATCTCCCATTATAACGTAATGTTTTCCTCTAAGTAATGCTCCTATTGAATCTTCAACTTTTACTTGACTGGCTTCATCAAAGATTACATAGTCAAAGTAAGACTCGAAATATTTTGAATCAAGATATTGGGATATACTCATTGGACTCATCATTAAACATGGTTTAATATCTTTTAAAATTGGTTGGATAATGCCTAATATTTGTCTTATCGGTTTGATTTTACGTTTTTTACCAATTTCCTTATTTAACATGCCTAATGGTGAATTCATGGCTAGTGATGAAGCCGTATTTGGTCTTTTTCCTGCAAGTTGTTCTTTTATTCTATATTGATTTAATTGTAATGATTTTCTATCTAACTGTTTGAATTCTTCAATCTTGTTATTGTGAATATTATAGTTGAATTTTCTTAAAATAGCATTATTTTGTTTGATATCATTTATACAATTGTTTAAAAAGTTATATTCAAATAAATCTACTATGGAATCATATTTTATTTGATCTTGTTTAATTAAATCAATTATTTCATTCGTATATTCATTACTATATTCTTGACATAATTCTATGAATTGATGATAGGTATGTAATGAATTTTTATTCTCCTTAAGTTCTGTTAGTAGCACATTGAATTTTTCATCACTTTCTAAAAATATTCTATCAAAAATATACTTATCATCTATTTTAAGAGTTGTGGTGATTATATCGAATAACTCTTTAGTTTCATTGTATTTGTTGTTTAGTTGTGTTGTTAGTTCGTTTGGTGTTGGGTTGTTTGTTTGTAGGTAGTTTATTGTTTGTGTTGTGTATGTGTTGTTTTGTATTTGTTTGTTTAGGTTTATCATTTCATTTAGTTGTGTTGTTAGTTCGTTTGTGTTACTTTTTATTGATTGGTAGTTTTTGAAGTATTTTTTACCATTATCATCGTTTGAGTGGATTTGGTTTTGGAGTTGTTGGATTTCTTTGATTTTGGATAGTTGGTTTATTATTGTTGGGATATTGTTTGGTTCGAATGATGGATCGGTGGAGTGTAGTTGGGTTGTTATCTCTTTTTTTCTGAGGTATGTTTCTTTATTGTCGTATATTTGTTTGATTATTTTGTTGAATTCTGTGTTTTCTTCTGTGAATATGTTTTCGAAGTTAATTTTGTTTTTTATTTGTAGTGTTGTTGTTATTTTTTCATATTGTTCTTTTGTTTGGTTGTATTTGTTGTTTAGTTGTGTTGTTAGTTCGTTTGGTGTTGGGTTGTTTGTTTGTAGGTAGTTTATTGTTTGTGTTGTGTATGTGTTGTTTTGTATTTGTTTGTTTAGGTTTATCATTTCATTTAGTTGTGTTGTTAGTTCGTTTGTGTTACTTTTTATTGATTGGTAGTTTTTGAAGTATTTTTTACCATTATCATCGTTTGAGTGGATTTGGTTTTGGAGTTGTTGGATTTCTTTGATTTTGGATAGTTGGTTTATTATTGTTGGGATATTGTTTGGTTCGAATGATGGATCGGTGGAGTGTAGTTGGGTTGTTATCTCTTTTTTTCTGAGGTATGTTTCTTTATTGTCGTATATTTGTTTGATTATTTTGTTGAATTCTGTGTTTTCTTCTGTGAATATGTTTTCGAAGTTATATTTGTTTTTTATTTGTAGTGTTGTTGTTATTTTTTCATATTGTTCTTTTGTTTGGTTGTATTTGTTGTTTAGTTGTGTTGTTAGTTCGTTTGGTGTTGGGTTGTTTGTTTGTAGGTAGTTTATTGTTTGTGTTGTGTATGTGTTGTTTTCTATTTGTTTGTTTAGGTTTATCATTTCATTTAACTGTCTATTTAATTCATTTGTATCACTAGCTATTGACTGATAATTTGTGAAATATCTTTCACCAAAATAATCTTTTCTATGCACTTCTTCTCGGATTTTTTGAATATAATCAATATTTTCCAGTTGTTCTAAAATTCTTGAAATGTCGTTAATATCAAAAGAGGGGTCAATAACTCTTAATTCTGAAATAATCTCTTTTTTACGTTTAAGTGTTTGTTGAATTTCAATACATCTGTCATATAAAACAGAATCGTTAATTAATTCATTTCTTACAAGTAACTGACTTTTAACTGAAATTAACTCATTATTCTTAGATATAATCTCATTAAAATCATTTATAATTACTTCTTTATCCACTTCTCTATTATAATAAGAATTAAATTCATTTTTCAATGTTTTAAATTCTGAATCCATGAATTTAAACATTTTATTGCTTTTTTCTATAAATAAATTTAATTTATATTCTAGTTGATTATCATTTAACGCATTCTTTAATGGAGATTGATTAACAAAATCAGATAGTTGCTTAAATCTATTTATCATGTCCGGATTATTTTCAACAAAATAAATATTCACTATAGAATCATCAATAATTCTTTTTATATTACTTAACTGGCCACTATAATTGTTTACATTTATATCAAGAGAATTAAGATTAATATATTTTACTTTGTTTTGATATTCTGTAATGTTTGTTATTAAATTTGATAGTTCTTCTGTTGAGTCACAGTATGTTTTATCATTTAAGAAGTTTATCTTATCATTTAATTCGTAGCAGGAATAATTTTTATCTTTATTTATTCCTGTCGTGGCATAGATGTTGTTTTTTATGGTAATAAGGTTTGTGTATTGGTTGTTGTATGTTTCGATGTCTTCAAGTAATGTATTGGTTTCATCTATGTTTAGATTATCTATATTTGGTGAGTCTTTTAATTGGTCATTTATGGTTGATAGTTCTGTAGTATATTCTTCCACATTTAATTCAAGGCTATTGGTGTTAATGGATGTTATTTCATTTTGATATTCTGTAATGTTTGTTATTAAATTTGATAGTTCTTCTGTTGAGTCACAGTATGTTTTATCATTTAAGAAGTTTATCTTATCATTTAATTCGTAGCAGGAATAATTTTTATCTTTATTTATTCCTGTCGTGGCATAGATGTTGTTTTTTATGGTAATAAGGTTTGTGTATTGGTTGTTGTATGTTTCGATGTCTTCAAGTAATGTGTTGGTTTCATCTATGTTTAGATTATCTATATTTGGTGAGTCTTTTAATTGGTCATTTATGGTTGATAGTTCTGTAGTATATTCTTCCACATTTAATTCAAGGCTATTTGTGTTAATGGATGTTATTTCATTTTGATATTCTGTAATGTTTGTTATTAAATTTGATAGTTCTTCTGTTGAGTCACAATATATTTTATCATTTAAATAAGAAATTTTTTCATCTAATTCATCAATAAGGTAATTATTATCACTGTTAATACCCGTAATATTATAAATATCATTTTTTAAAGAAATTAAATTATTTAAAGAATTATCAAATGAATCAATAGCTGAATATAACTCATCAAATTGAGAATCATCAATATACTCAATATCAAATCCATACCAAAAATTCTTCTTAACCGGTGCTACAAGTTCATAAATAGATGCTATCTCAGTTAAGTTATTTACAGTCTCTTGACGTAGTTTTTTTGTCATAAGTTGTGGATTATTGATAGTGTAATTATGAATAACCTGATTATTATCATTTAAAGATTTTTCAACCACATTTAAAGAACCTATAATAGTATAAGCATTCAAACCAGTATTACCATATTCCTTAAAAATTTCCACTGAATAATCATTCAAATCTTGTTTAAGTAAGTCCAACTTGTCAAGATCAGATGTATCCTTCAGTTTTTCATAATTTAACTGTAATGTTCTATCCATCTCATCAAGAAAATCCCTTTTATTGTATTTGGCACCATGAATTTCAAGACAAGCATCACCTAAACCCACACTATCCAGTCTAGATTTAACAACATCAAGAGCAGCCTTCTTTTCACTGACAAATAAAATCGATTTCTCATTTGCCAAAAGTTCAGATATGAGATTAACAATAGTCTGAGATTTACCCGTCCCAGGAGGACCTTCAACAACAAGATCTTTACCCTTAATAATCTCTTCAATAACATCAACCTGTGATGAATCAGCATCTAAAACATTATATACCTCATAAGAACCCTTAGAATCTAAATTATTTGTATAATCAGTATCATAATCTAATGAAGGTGTTTCACCACCAAAAAATAGATTTTTCACATTATTTGATTCAAGATTAGGCCATTGATTAAATTCCAAATCTTTATACATGACAAACTTTTTAAAATTAAAGTTAGCTAGGTAAATATCTTTAGTTATTCTCCAATCTTGCTTAGCTAGAAATTTATTAACATTACTTAAATACTCATTTAATTCCTCTCTATCATTCAATTCTTCAAATAATGGAAAATCAAGACCTTGTTCTGATAATTTAAATTGTAATGATAAATTAGAACGAATATCATCGTCATTCCATGATAATTTGAAGGATGTTTCAATAGATTCTCTTTCTAACTCTACAGGGATTAATATTAAAGGGGCAGAATACTTATTATTACTTTTAGGATCAATCCATTCAACAAAACCTAATGCTAAAAATAAACTATTAAAACCTTGTTCTTGAATCATGGATCTATTATCATTTAAAGAACGTAATAACCATCTATTCAAAGTTTTTTCTTCCAAATTAGTTTGCAAATAGTTATCAGTATGTGATTCCTTAACTTTATCAAAACTATGCCAAGTATTATCCTCTTGGACAAAACTTCCTTTTCTAGGAAGAAAACCCATTCTTTTTTGTTTTAAAATTAACAAATCAAATAATTCAACAATATTCTCATCTACTATTTCGAGAGATTTGGCAGTCTTTTTAAAATTAAGAAGTTTATTTCTCATGGACATATCTAATAACTTTTCACGATACTCTGTTATCTTATTTACAATAATTTCATTTTCATTAGCAATCATATACTTAGCCCCGAATCATTTATATTATATTTATAATAAGGACTATTAAAAATTAGCTATGGTTAAAAAACATTATAGAAATAATATATTATTTATGGGATATCTATGATTTTTTGATTTATTATTAAAGTAATTTCTATTGTAATTTATTTCAAAATAAAAAAAATATATCAATAATTATTGTGTCAAAAATTAATTCCTATTTTTAATCCATTGGATTTTGAAGTAACATATTTTACATTCATGTTCTTACGGATGTGGCTATCAAAGATTACTTTTAATTAGGTTAATGATATGATTAATTATATTTATGGTTATTTGATATTCTGTATCAATACTTACTCCTGACTTTTTATATTTGATTTAATAATAATTTTTTATAATATTTGTCATAGTACATGTATATCTAATACATAAATAATACAATTTTCTATGGATATTAATTAAGATATTTTCTCATTTTGAATAAAAAAAAGAAGTTTGAGGGGTAGTGGTTAGTATTAAATAGGGTAGTATCTATATGCACCATCACTATCTAAATGACGTTTAACTGTTTGACCAGTCTTTTTATCTCTATAATAAATATCTGTTTTTGTATTTATTCTTTCTTCATTTTCACCAACATCCCAACGGGATTCAATAGTGTTACCTTCAACACTATTGGATGAAGAACTACTTTTACTAGTACTTGACTTTGATTTTGTTGTTGATTTGGTTTTAATTGTACTGTTATTTGTTTGATTGTTAGTAATATTTGTTGAGTTGTTTGTACTGTTTACAGTAGTATTATTTGTTGTATTATTTATAGTATCATCATTATGGGTTAATATTAACGTAGCACAGATTATACTAATACATACTATTATAGTTATACATATGATTATGATTGTCTTTTCTCTCATATTATCATTTAAAGTATTTATAATGAATTATGTTACTCATTATTTAATTCTTTATAGTTTAATCCACTTACTATTTCCATATTTGTGTGTGTTACCAAGTCTTGTAAATCATCAAAGTTGAAAATTAATCCTTTAATAGTAGTCTCTTGTTGTTCTTCTGGTAAATATGGACTATATTTTGTTCGGAATTCTTCTATTGTAATAGAATTTAAATATGTTTCAGTCTCATGATTAATATTGTTTTCATCTAAGTTATTATAGAATAAAACTATATCTTCAACTATATCATCGGGTGATACTAATTTAATATAGTAATCATTTTCTTCTGATTCAATAATTTCAACATGTTCTGATATTAAATTGCTTAATAAAAGATTAACTTTACCTCCAGCAAAAGTGTAGATATGTATTACTTGAAGATCTTCTTTATATCTAAATGTTATCGGAACTATGTTATAATTTAAATTAAATTCTTTTGTATATTCAATTAAATTTTTTAACCATATATTGAATTTATCATTGAATTTTTCTAGTAATGTATGATCAAAATTATCAAGTAATATATCATATATTTGTCTACATAGCAGATATGATTGATATTGATTTCCAGAGTTCCATCCAGGAATTTCTTTAGTTTTTGGAGATTTTTTTACATAAATTATATAATTGTTATAATCAATTTCAGTTATTTCCCAGTATTGACCACTTAAAATGAATCTTGCACCTGATTTTAATCCAAATACATAAAGAACATCTAGTTCTCCAATTTCTTTAAGACCATTTTTTATTTTAAATGATGTTGATGTGGTAAATACGGAATAAAAATTAAGGAAATTCATTTGACCAAATAGTTTTTCAAATTCATAACCTAATGATAATTTTTTACCTATCAAATCTAATATCTTGGAATCAACTAAGTGTTTAATCAATTCTTTATATGTGTCCTTTGAAATGTCCTTAAATACATACGTGTCATGTAATATGTAATATGCATCAGGAATGTTTATTTCTGTCTTTTGGAAGATAATACTGAGAATTTGATGTAAATAAATATCCAATGCATATTTACGTATATTAATATCTTCCACTTTATTTTCATATGATAAATTCATTTGAGCTAAATATTTTAAGCTGGTAATATCATCAGATGTAAAGAGTAATGCTCTCTCTATTTTACTTTTTCTACCACTTCTACCAATTTTTTGCATAAAAGAACTTATTTCATTAGGTGGTGTAATCATAGAGACTACATCAATATTTCCAATATCGATTCCAAGTTCTAATGTGTTAGTACTAACCATAATTCCTTTTTCTTGATTTTTAAACAAATCTTCATTTTCTTCACGTAAATCTTTATTAATGGATGAATGATGAAGATAAATGTTTGTATCTAATTTATCTTTTAATAAAGTGTTAATTTCTTCAACACTTTGTCTTGATTTACAAAATAATAATAGTTTTTTGTTAGAATATGGTTTTAAATTTTCAGCAATCTCCATTTTTTTATCATAAAATTGGGTTTTATATTTTATGACAGGTTTGGCCGAAGTTTTTATTACCTTAACTGGATTTTTATAATCAATCCACTTTGAAACTACCTCTGGATTTCCTACTGTAGCGGATAATCCTATTTTTATAAATCCATCCGTATATTCTGTTAATCGTTTAAGTAATGAATTTAACTGTATTCCACGTTCACTTTCAATAAAATAATGTATTTCATCAATGATTACATATTTAATGTTTCCAAATATTTTCTTCTTTTGACCTTCACTTTTATTTATTAACATTACTTCTAATGATTCAGGTGTTGTTAATAAAATATCCGTGGGTTTTTTAAGATATTTATTTTTCATTGATACTGATACATCACCATGCCATTTTGTAGCACTAAGTCCAAAATATTTATTCCAGGAATGTAAACGTTTATCCATATCATTAATCAAAGCTTTTAAAGGAGCAATATAAAGTACACTAGTTGCATCTAAACTTTTAGTAATTAAATTATTGTATATTGGGATTAATGCTGCTTCTGTTTTACCACTAGCAGTAGGAGCAATAATTAATGAATTTTTATTATTTAATATTATAGGAATAGTTTCTTTTTGAATTTCAGTTAAATCAGTCCACCCTAAGTTGTTTTGTAGAAAATATTTTAACTTATAATCCAATAAGCCTAATACATCATTACCAGTCATCAAATATCTCTTCTTCAGTTTCTATTGAATTTTCTTCTTCTTTGAATAATTTAATAATCTCTTCTTTATTATTCAATTGTTCTTGGTTTTGTTCAACTGTATCAAGTACACTTATTAACTCACGAATATATGTTCTAGGTACAATAACTCCACCAGTAAGGCCAGTATTAGCAACACGTATGTCTATAAATTCACTAACAGCTTCTTTAGCATTACTAATATCCCATTGATATGTTTCTTGATGCATGTCTATGATTAAATCAGAAATTTTTTTAACATCATTTTCCTTAAAACCATGTAAATTAACGATAGGAGTTCTAAGATCATCATAATCACTTTCTAGAACATTAACTATTCTGCTGTATAATGCATCATATGACTTTACACCCTTCTTTTCATCTTCATAGAATTGTTGTGTACCTGCAAATACAAATAGCATGCCATTAAATGTTCCATTGTTACAGTTATCATATATATCTCTCATATAATTATAGGCTACAGAACGTGATTTTTCTAGTGGTGTTTTAAGAATAAATTCTGCCTCATCAACTAAGATTATAAGACCAGAGTAGCCGATTGAATTAATAAATGTGGATAAAGCTGTTAAAAAGTGGAAAGCATTTTCCTTTGTAACATCACCTTTAACACCAAACTTTTTCTTTTCAGTAAAAGGTATATTTGAATCTCCTCTTAGCCATGCTTGGGCATAATTAGCAGTTTCGTCATCATGTTCTTCTCTAGCATGGAAATATTTTTCAATAGCAGTAGCAAATGAATTGGAACAGTCCCTAGTAGCTATTAAGTCCTCTTTAATACGATGTTCAAGGTATTCCTGTCTTTCCTCTATTTCATCGTCATCTTCATATTCATCTTCAGCTTCAACTTTAAGTCGGGTAATCCACCGGTCAATAATATGATTTAATGATTCTCCTGTCTTACATTTTAATGTCTTAGCGATTTCCTTGTAAATATTTTCAATCTTATGAAACTGAAGATTCTGACTAAGAGTAATTCTAGAAACAACAAAATTATCATTAAAAGCAGTTTCTTCTATTAACTTTAAGAAAAATGATTTACCGGCACCAAACTCACCATTAATGAACTTAGTAACAGCAGTACCATTTTCAACTCTGTCTAATATATTTTTAAATTCATTAAGTTCATCTTCTCTACCAACTGAAAAATCCAGAATAGATTCTCGAGGTATATTCCCATTTTTCAAGGCATTTAATGTATCTTGATAATCCATAACCTATTTCTCCTCATGACTAAATATAATATATCCATAATTTTTTGATTTACCCATAGAATCATATAATAAAACATTTTTATCAGAATCTCTGGAGGGAACATGTCTGAAGTTTAATTTCCAAACATTTAAAGAATAATATTTTTTAATTTCATTTACCGGTATTTTAATGTTAAAATCCTTTAAAATACCATTAACAATCTTTATAAATTCAATAATATCCATCTGTTTAAGCTTTTTATTCATATTTAATAAATCATAGGTAGTTTTAATAATATTCAATAAGAAAGTATCATAATTAATAGTAATATCAGATAAATACAATGGTTTTTCACTAATCAAATGTTCACAATCAAGTATAATTTCCATATCCTCTCTTGTAACTTCAACAATTTCTTTACCAGAAAGACTATCTAAGGATAATTTATCTTTAATAGTAGTAAACAAAATTGGGTTTTTAAAATATTTAATACTCTTCAAAAGGATTTTCTTTTTAGATTCAAAATAACCGAATAATTTTTTATCATTTTCATAAATCCTATCCACCATAGTCAAGCCTATAATAGAATAAGTATTGTTTAACTTAGATGAGATAAGAACAATATCCCTATAATTTATCTTGTTGATATTAACTGACTTTTTTTTAATAGCTGCTATCTTATTCTCCGATAAAACATTATTCAAAATATCCTGGTTAACATTGAAAATCCAAAATTTCGTTTTATCGTTGCATTTTTCTAATAATACATTATTTTTAATAATTAACCCACCTATATTCATTAATGATTGTAAATATATCAATAATAATATATTTATTGCAATATATATTTATATATAATAATTAAATCAATTGTGGGATTTAGATGGTATACTGTAAAATATGCTCAAAAATAACAGTAAATGATAATGAGTTATGTAAAGTCTGTCAAAATAAACGAAAAGCAGCAAATATTATAATTAATTTACAAGATAATGTAAATTTTAAAAAATACATTACAAAGACAAAATTATACAATATAGGATATACTGATGTTATACGTTTAGAAGATTTAGTATGGACATTAAATGAAACAAATGTAATAAAAAAAATCAACAATGAAGAATACGAATGGATAGACTTAGATTTACTAAAGAAATTTGTAGAAAAATACGATGAAAAAAATGGGCAAGATTTTAAAATTACAGAAATAGTAAGTGATGAAAATCAAGATAACTGCATGTATTGTGGTAAATCAATACCAAAATCATCTAAAAAGAAAAAAATATGTAAAATATGTAAAAAAACTAGAAAAACACTTAAAAACATAAAATTCATAGACTCATTTGAATATACTCTTAATATAGATGATATGATACAAGAAACATCTAAAGAAGAATATCAAATAGAAGGAATAATCTTTGATCTAATTGAAAATGACTTAATAAAAAAAATAGATGAAAAAAATTACCAAAAAATCCCAGAAAACATAGAACAATACTTAAAAGAACATGAAGACATCAATAATAAAATAAATCAGAGTAAAAAGCAAAAAGTTGATAAGAAGATAAGTAAAACAAAGATTTCAGATGATACAACTAAAGAAAAAGTTGATATTGGAACTAATTCTACCAATGAAACTAATGAAATTAAATCTACTATTGAAAATAAAACTCCTAAAAACGAATCAAAACCATTATTCATCGTAAATACGGATAATCCCCATATATCTTATATCGAACCTGCAGGATGGGTATCATATAAAACAATTAATAGGAATACATTAAATATCTCTGAATATAATGAATTAATTGAAATTCCACAATCACCTGAATATTATCCATCAAAAGTATATATACTAAAAGACTTTGAAAATCTAAAATGGATTAAAGAGTTAAATAAATATTACATATATACAAAAGGTTACAAAGATTATCAAAATGTAAAAATATATACTTCTTCAGATATTGAAGAAGAACTCAAAACTTCTCAAATCAAAGAAACTAAAAAAACAGAAACACATGATAAAGTAAATAATATCTCTGAACAAGAAAATAATATTCCTAACAATAATGCAATATTCGATGAATTCTTTAATAAACATATTACAATTTCCGAAGATGAAAAATCATGGATAACATATGATGAATTATTCAATATATTCACAAAATATGTTTGTGAAGAATATCAAATAAAAATACCTGAATTGGGAGATAATGGATTTAATGTCTTGATATATTCAAAAATTAAGAAAACAAATGGAATAAAAACTAAAAATGTTAATTCAATAATAGAATTTAATTTAATATATGATGATGCTAAATTAAATAAAAAACAATCAAAGGATACAATAGAAAAAACTGAATTTGAAGACATGAAAGTTGATAAAGAAAACAAAGAGCAAATAAATAATAAGAAATTATCATTTTCACAAATAACAGAGGTGAATAAATTATTAACAGACTTTTTAAATGAAAATATTAAAATACTGCCAAAAAATGCAAATACAAATGATTTAACACAAAAAGACATATATGAATCATTTGAAAAGTACCTTAAAACAAAAAATAGTGTAATTGATTATTCAGTATTTTCTTATAGTTTCCAAAATATTGTAGCAAATACAAGTGGAATAAATAGGCTAATTGATGAGGATAATATATATTATAATTTTGAATATAAAGAACACCTAATGAATTTAGATCAAAGTGAAAACATTAGTAAAAAGCAAGTTACAAAAGATACAACATCAAAAGTTGAAAGTATCAAGGGCAATTTGGAAATATTTGATGAATTCTTCGAAAAACACTTAAAATTTACTAACAATGGTAATTGGATAAAAAAACAAAGATTATACACACTTTTTAATAATTATGCTCTAAATAATTATAATGTGGAAATACCTGAAACTGGATTAGACGGTTTTAATTCAATATTACGAACTAAAAAGAAAACTATTAAAAATTTAGAAGAAAGAATTAGAAATGGAAAAATAGAATATAACTTGAAATATAACCCACAAAAAGAAAAAACAGAAGATAAAAAAACTCAAGATAAATTAACTATTGAAGATGAAATTGTCGATATAGAATTCAAACGATTAGAAGAATACTTTGAAAAATATATACAAATATTGGATAAAAAAGTTGATAAAAAGGATATAACAAAAAAACAATTATACATGAGTTATAATAATTATTATAAAGAAGAATATGGAGAAGAAATCTCATATGCTGACTTCACATCGTCTTTTATAAAGTTATTATCAAAGCATTCTGATATATATTCAGTAGTGGTTGGATCAATAGTTCATTATAATGTAGATATTAAAGATACCTCAGAAGAAGTTAAGGATAACAATGTGGATGAAAATATTAATGAAACAACTGCTCAAAATAAACCAAACAAGGAAATATTTGAAGAATTTTGGAATAAACATATTTTGGTAATCGAGGATATGGATGATGGAATAACAACAAGTGAATTATATGACTATTATAAAGAATACTCTAAAAATAATTATAATATTGGGATAAAACAATATGGTGTTAGAGGATTTCAATCATTATTATCTAAAAAAATAAAAGAATCTTCAAATGAGGTATTTTCAAGAGTTATTAAAGGAAAATTAAAATACAACTTAAAATATGTCCTTAATAAAAATGATATTGAAATTGAGGATAAGAATATAAAAGATGAAACTAAGAAAGAAAAAGTAACTGAAAAGTTAGATATAATACCTGTAAATATCAAAGAATATTTCAAAAATAAAACTACTAAAGAGATAGAAACTACTGATGAATTAATTATAGTTTATAATGACATTGTACATGTTAATGAATACTTATCATTAATTAAATTGTTTACAAATACGAAAGATTATCTAAATAAAATAAACATCAGTTGGATAACTGATGATGAAATGAATGTAAATATTGAGTATATTATTAAAAAGGAAAAAATGGGGATAAATCATTCTTTAGTAGCAAATAAAGTTATCCATGAAAACAATATGGATACTGGAAAAGAAAAAACAGAATATAATCCTAAAACTAAAAAAACCGTGAAAAAATTCACATTAGAAGACCATGAAAATTTAAAACCAGAAAATCCATCCTATAATTTATTCAATATATTGAATGAAAATATATTGAATATTGATAAAGGGGTGTCAAGAGCGATACTGAAGAAATTTGTAGGTTATAAAAAAAATAATAAACGTTTTGCAGATATTATAATTAGAAAATCATCATTAACTCTAAGTTTATATATTCCAATAAAAGAAATTGTAGATCCAAGAGGTATATGTATAGACATTACAAATAAAGGTAGTTGGACTAATGGGTTAATAGATGTTAAAATATATGATGTAGCAGAAATAGGATATGCAATGAATTTAATAATCCAATCTTATGAATACACACAAAATAATTATCAAAGGAGTGAATAAAATGCCAAAAATATTTAAAGAATTTTACGATGCACTAACAGAAAACTTAGACTCATACAACGGTCAATACGCTTCATTTATAGACAATGGACCAAAATTATATAAACTATTGTCAAACTTACTGATGAATTATAATAAAGAACTAGATTCTGAAGATAAGATGAAAATCAATGCTGCAATATCATACTATGTAGTACCATTAGATGTTATACCGGAATCAGAATATGGTCCCTATGGATATATTGATGATATTTATATCTGTGTATATGTAATCAAAGACTTAATAAAAAAATATGGAATTGAAGAAATAAATCAATTCTGGGAAGAAATAGAAGAACTATCAGAAGTAATAGAAGAATCATATGAAAAAACAACAATTCTTCTAGATGATACTGATGAAATATTAAAATATATAGGATTAATAGAATAATCATAGAGGGGTGACAATTATTTTTTGAAAGTTAATTGTAGTTGTCACTTTGGTCATAGTTAACATTGATATATTCATATTATCTATTTTTTTGTATTTTTAATTTTATCCTCTATGAATATTGTGTTTCTTTTATGTTGTGTATTTTATCATGTTTTGGGTTGTTGCCATAGCAATTGTTCTGTTTTTGAACTTTTTATGCCTTTTACGTGATATAATCTGTATTTTAGTGTATATTTATAGTATGTGAATCTTGGTTCTACATTTGGCATCCTGTCTTTGTATTTTTCTCGTGCTTCTGGTGTGTGCTTGCGGTGTTTTAGTTTCATGGTTGAATCATTTATGTAATCTGTTATTACTTTGGGGTCATTTTAGTTGATATGTATTTGTCTTTGGATGGACAATTGGAACAGTTAACTCCATAGTAAATTATATTGTCTAGTTTTCAGGTGGTATATCTTTTTTTGTTTGAGTATTTGTCCTTTGGGACATAACAATTATTTTTCTCATTCCGGTCATGTAATTTTTCCAATCTTTTTTTGTTGTTCTTTTTTCGGTCACTGGATCTTCACAGTTTATATTTTGCTGATGCTAATCATTTATCAGGCAGGTAAAGCGTTATTTTTTTTCTTTGATTTTATGCTTTTTATCTTGTCCTAGTTGTAATATCCAAAATCTGATAGTACTCTATATCAGAGCATTGTTCATGGAATTCTTCTGGTGCTATGTTTAGTGCTTTTTGTATGTATATATCTTATGATTTTTCAATCAGGATATGAGTTGTTTTGATTGATTCCTCTGTTGAGTGTCAACTGCTATTATTAATCCATTTTTACATATATAATTATCATGAATTATTGTACGTTATCCAAAGGTAAAATAAAATGTTTGATTATAATCTCTTCTTTCAAAATCATAAAAAATTTACCAATATCTATATTTTACTATATAATATCTATTACAACCCAATATATAAATATATTTAACAAAAACGTAAAAATTTTATTAAAGTTTGATTATAAAATTATAAATAATACAAAACGTAGTAAGATTTTTATAGAAAAAATAACCAATTAAATTGTAGAAAAAAAATGGAAAAATATAATAATTGTGCACCCTTTCCCCTAATATAAAGAAAAAAACCTAATTTATTTTCAAAATATTTAAACAAAATATATCTTTCATAACGCCTTGTTTTCTAAAATAAAAAAGCAAGAATCAGATTAACTAATTGTCATCTCTTTTTATTTTTTGAGTTGTATCATATGCCTGTTTAATTAATTTATAAACATAATTAATATCATCTTCTTTTTTAAGATATACCATAGTATTGCCAGTACCATAATGTCCTATATCAGTTAAATCATTACATAATCCTTTAGGGTCCTTTATTTTATCTATTCCAATATCTAAGTATAATTTTAATCCTTGCTTTTGAGGATCTATTTCCGTAAAATTTTTAGTTGTTTTGAATACGATATATTGTTTGTTAAATATTTGAATAACATTTTCATCTATATCTAAAATCATATCTGATAATATGTTATATAATTTTCGAGAATGTGTATGTTCTTCCAAATGTTTGTGATCATTAATTGTATATACCATTCCTGTTTTTATTTCTTTAATTTCTTCTAATTTCTTTTCTATTTCTGATGTAACTAATGGATATTCCCAAATTGATTTGATTTCGTTGAATAATATGTCTGCACGATTATTTATCTCTTTTTCGTTCCATGAAGTTAGATTTGATAAATATTTATTTAAATGTAATTTAGAATCTTTAAAACCCTCTTCCATATTTAATTTTTCATCAAATGTTTTATTGCCCATTTCTGAATTTCTAGCTGTTAAAGTTAAATTTCCTATTGTATTTAAATATGTTTCATGAATTTCTTTATAGTTTTCACCTAAACATTCCTTCCATTGACTATTTAAGTTTTGTGGCATTATGTGTTCTATAGTACAATTTTCCACAATTACAATTTCTTTATTATGATAATTTTCTAGTTTATATAGCATGTGTCTTCCATTTTTATTGTAAATCTTTTTGGTTTTACATGATTCTTTAAACTCTTCATCTTTTGGGAATCGTTTATTATCATTTTTCGGATATTGTAGAAGATTTACAATAAATGAATTAAGATAATCCTCCTTATCTATGGATTTATGAAGTATTAAAAATACTGATCCCATAGCATTTGTATTTAAACTACAAACATATCTTCGTAGAACATAACTTTCAATATATTTAGTAATTTGAATGAAGTCTTCTTTAGTTAAATTTATTTCTGGATTGACATAATCATCATAAACACTTAATAAAAATCTATATACAACTGTATTATTTAGACTTCGAAGACTGTCAAATACTCTTTTAAGATCTTCATCTTTTTCATTTCCATAAAACATATTATTATAGTATTCTGCATTACTATGAATATCTTTAACTAGTAATTTAATATTATCTCCATACTTAAGATTTGCATAATGTTTAAATTCCTTATAAATATCGGAATTAATAGGATTATTTAGTTTTGACATTAAATATGAACTAAAAAATAAATCAAAGTCTTTTTCATCAATATCGCTAAAAATAGATTCGATATTTTTCCAATAATCATTATAAAGAGTTTTTTGATCTTTAGAATCCATAAGAACATAGTTACGAATCAAGTCACTATTTGTAAGTTTTTTTCCAGTAGAATTTAAACTTTCAAAAATTGATTGTGGTTTATCCTCTCTTTGCAAACGAACTGAAATGAAAATTAATTTATTAAAACCTTTCCAAAAAATTTCCATATCCTCATTAGATAAAAGTTTATTAAAATATTTGTAGTTTTCTTGAATATTTATGGAGTCATTATCATCAAAATCCAATTTCTTATCTGAAAATATTGAAGATATGATTTTATCTAATGTCACATCATCTTTTTCACGCAAATAAAGTTTTTTAGTCTTTTCCATGTTATTATTAATAATATTATTATTAAAAACCCCCATAGCATAATTTTTATTAATTTCTTTATATTTTTTACAAAAACTACATAATAATAAGGTTAGTGTTGTTATACGTTGTTGTCCATCAATAATATCTAAATCAGAAATAGAACCAATGACACCATTGTCTTCGACTTTATAAACAATAGACCCAATAAAATAACTTTGCCTATCATCATTAGCTCCGATTTCCATTATGTCATTAAATAATTCTTTACATTCTTCTTTACTCCAACTGTATTCTCTTTGATAAAGGGGTATGTTCATATTAATTTGTTGACTAATAAAATTTTTAAAATAAAATTCTTGAACCTGCAAAATTACAACTCCTTACATTATTAATGAATATTATATTATATGTTTAATTTTAATAAAAAATCTTGTTCTCAAAATATTAAAATTATTCTATGTAATAGATATTGAACTTCCTGAGAATTTAAACACAGAAATGAATACAACATCAAATGACTGAAAAAACAAAGATTGAATGCTAAAGGTGGAACCACGATTCACTACAAGAAAAAAACACTAAAATACAGACAATACTATCTAAAAGGACTAGATTTGCAAAAACAGAAATTTAATGGTAATAATCCTAAACATATGAAAAATACACAACATAGAACTTCAACAAAAAGATAATCAAATAGGAATATAAAAAATATAATAATTCATATAAGAGACACCAACAAGACTTGAATTGTCTAGAACATACTCTCAAATCATAATTGTTGCAGGGTCTCTAAGTTGTATTATTTTGAAAATATGCATGATAAACATTATAATGGATGTCCAACAAACATAAATTTGTATAGTAATTATTTATTAATTATTTATTCCGGGGGATAAAATGAATATACTAGGAATTGATATAAAAGAAAAAGTTTTAAAAGATTATTATCCTAAATTATTGACAATTCTTTTAAAAGACCATTCCTCCAATAAAAATATCATTTGGGCAACAGATGATTATAAACGTTATGGTAAAGGTTATGAAAAAACTTCAAGAATCTTTTCTAAATTAATTACTGGTGATAATGGATATATTATTAAACCAAGAATTAAAAAAACAGATAATCAACAAACTTCAAGAAGTCGTGATAATGGGGAAGTTTTTACTCCTTCATGGATTTGCAATAAACAGAATAATTTAATTGATGAAAAATGGTTTAATTATAAATATGTATTTAATCAGGAAAATGGGAATAAATGGGAAACAAATACTAACAAAATTAAATTTCCAAAAGGAAAGAGATGGCAAGATTATATAATGGATATTAGATTAGAAATTACATGTGGTGAAGCACCATATATTGTAAGTAGATATGACACAGTAACAGGAAATTACATTAATATAAAAGATAGAATTGGTCTTTTAGACAGAAAATTAAGGATTGTTTCTGAAAATACTGATAATCAAATTGATTGGTTGTATTGGGCTAAAAAATCTATTGAGAATATTTATGCTTATGAATTTCAAGGAGATAACCTACTTTTAGCAAGAGAAAATATTTTATTTACTTTTATAGATTATTTTAATCAAAAATTTGATAAGAATCCCGATTTTGATTTGATATATGAAATAGCGAATATAATTTCTTGGAATATTTTTCAAATGGATGGTTTAAAATATGTGGTTCCATATTCTTGTCAAACTGAAAAAAAGATTATTGTCACATTATTTGGAAAGGAAGTAGAAGAAACTCAATGTATTGGTTGTAAAAAAGATTATGTTGATCAACATAATGGAGTATATTCTAAAATTAAAGATTGGGAAACTGGAAAAACAATTAAATTTATTGATTTAATCAATAAGGGGGAAATATGATGATTAATTCTAATGAATTTGTGGATACTTTTAGTTATAAAATTATTTATATTTTCACTATAAATGATGAATTTCATAAAGGGCGATTGAAAATAGGTGATACAAGTATTAGTACTAATAAAACTCCTGACCAATTACCTCCTAATTGTCATGAGTTAAATGTTGAAGCTAAAAAAAGAATAGATAGTTATACAAAAACAGCTGATATAAAATATAATCTTTTACACACAGAATTAGCTATCATAACTTACAATAAAGAAGGGGTCTTAATATCCGAAGCATTTAGGGATTATGATGTCCACAAAATTTTAGAAAATTCAGGAATTCCAAAAAAATCAGTGGGTAGAGCTAATGAATGGTTTGAAGTAGACCTTGAGACAGCTAAACTAGCTATCAAAGCAAAAAAAGAAAATGAAGATAATCTTTCGGGTACAACTACTATGAAAGGTTATACTCCCATAATATTCAGGCCAGAACAAGAAACAGCTATTGAACAAACTATTGAACGATTTAAAAAACAAAATCGCATGTTATGGAATGCTAAAATGCGTTTTGGTAAAACATTAACTGCTTTAGAAGTTATTAAACGTAAAAAATTCAAAAGAAGTATTATTATAACTCATAGACCTGTTGTGGATAAAGGTTGGTATGAAGATTTTAATAAAATTTTTTATGATAAAGACAATTATAAATATGGTTCTAAACAATCTGGTTACTCATTATCAAAATTATTAAATTCCGGAAAAAATTTTGTATATTTTGCTTCTATTCAAGATTTAAGGGGATCTAAAAAGGTTGGAGGAATTTTTGATAAAAATGATGAAATTTTCAATTTAGATTGGGACTTTGTTATTATTGATGAAGCACATGAAGGAACACAAACTGACTTAGGTCAAAATGTTAAAGATACAATAATTAAAAAAAGAACAAAAGTTTTAGAATTATCTGGAACTCCATTTAATATTCTTGATCAATATGATGATTTAGACATCTATACTTGGGATTATGTGATGGAACAAGAAGCTAAAGATAATTGGGATAGACTCCATTGTGGTGATTCTAACCCTTATGAAGAATTACCCAAAATGCACATCTTCACATATGATTTAGGAGAAATGCTAAATAATAATCAGTACGATGATATAGAGGATAAAGCATTTAACTTTAAGGAATTCTTCAGAACATGGACTGGAAATATTGAACAAGATTTTAAAGTAATGCCTTCGGATAAAGAAGAAGGA
The DNA here is from genome assembly GCF_003268005.1 of Methanosphaera sp. BMS. NCBI lineage: Archaea > Methanobacteriati > Methanobacteriota > Methanobacteria > Methanobacteriales > Methanobacteriaceae > Methanosphaera > Methanosphaera sp. BMS. Next base: position 491,924 of record NZ_CP014213.1, read on the forward strand.
GATTTTGTTCATGAAGATGATGTTAAAAGTTTTTTAAATTTAATATCTCGAGAAAATGAAAATAATAATTATCCTTTCGCTAGTGAAGAATATCGAAAGTTATTTAAACATTCATTTTGGTTGCTTCCGGGAGTTGCTGAAGCTAAAGCATTTAGTAAATTATTAAGAAATCATCCTGTCTTCAGTGCATTTGAAATTGTGAATGTTGCTGGTGAGGGAGATGAGGAAGTACATAATATCGAAGCTTTAAAAGACGTTAAAGAAGCTATTGATAAAGCGGGGGAAGAGGGTTACACAATAACATTATCTTGTGGAAGATTAACAACTGGAGTAACTGTTAAAGAATGGACATCTGTCATGTATTTATCAGGATCTTATTCTATTAGTGCATCTAATTACCTTCAAACTATTTTTAGAGCCCAGTCTCCTTGTAATAAATTTGGAAAAATGAAAACTGATTGTTATGTTTTTGATTTTGCACCGGATAGAACTTTAAAAGTTATTGCTGAAGCTGTTCAACTTTCTACAAAAGCAGGTAAAACATATGATAAGCAAAAAAATGCACTTGGGAAATTTTTAAATTATTGTCCGGTTATTTCAATAGATAATACTGGGATGAAACCATATAATGTAAGTAATATGCTTCAACAACTTAAAAGAGCATATGCAGATAAGGCAGTGCAAAATGGTTTTGATGATACAAGTTTATACAACGATAATCTCATGAGTTTAACAGATATGGATTTAGATGAATTCGAAAAACTTAAAGAAATTATTGGAAGTTCTAAAGCACAAACAACACCTAAAAATATTGTGATTAATGATCAAGGATTTACAGATGAAGAAAGGGAAAAGCTTGAACAAATACAGAAAAAACCAAAAAAACAAAGGACACTTGAAGAAGAAGTTGAATTAAAACGACTTAAAGAATTAAGAAAACAAAAACGAACAGCTATTTCAACTTTAAGAGCTATTTCAATTAGAATGCCTTTGTTAATATTCGGTGCTGATATTCCTATTACTCAAGATTTTAAACTTAGAGACTTTTTAAATGAAAACATTGTTGATCAAAAATCTTGGGAAGAGTTTATGCCTCAAGGTGTCGACAGAGAACTTTTTGAAAAATTTATCAAATATTATGATGAAGAAGTATTTGTTGCGGCAGGAAATAAAATAAGACATATAATTAAAGATTCTGATAACTTGTCTGTTGAAGATCGTATTAGAAAAATTACAAAATTACACTCATGTTTCAAAAATCCCGATAAAGAAACAGTCTTAACACCATGGCGTGTAGTAAATATGCATTTAAGTGATTGTTTAGGTGGATGGTGTTTTTATGATGATACATTTGATGTAAAAGAAGGTATTTTAGATAAACCACGTTATATTAGTCATGATGATGTTACTTCTGAAGTATTTAATGATAAAAGCCAAATTTTAGAAATTAATTCAAAAACAGGTTTATATCAATTATATGTTGCATATAGTATTTATAAAAATAAAGTTACTTCTTATAATAATGAATTATCATTAGATGAACAACAGTTTATTTGGTTAGATGTTATAAAAAATAATATTTTTATCATTTCTAAAACTCCAATGGCTAAATCTATAGCTAAACGGACATTATTAGGTTTTAGAGAATCGAAATTTAATGCACATTATTTTGATGATATGATAAATCAATTTGAAAATAAAGATAATCTTCTTATTAAAAAACTTTCAAAACCAAGTTACTGGAATATTAAAGGGGTTGATAAAATGAAATTTAATGCAATTGTTGGAAATCCACCTTATCAAGAGATGGATGGTGGTGCTAATGCTAGTGCTAAAAATATATACCCATATTTTGTTAATGTATCTAAAAAATTACATCCAAATTATGTATCATTAATTATTCCTGCTAGATGGTATACTTCAGGTAAAGGTTTAGATGATTTTAGGCAAGATATGATTCATGATAAACATATAATAAAATTATTTGATTATGTGGATTCTAAAGACATTTTTCATACTGTTGAAATAAAAGGAGGAATCTGTTATTTCTTAAGAAGTGAAAATGAAGAAAAACCGTGTGAAATTGTGTATCATAGTGATGAAGGAATACAACATTCTACTAGATATTTACATGATTTAGGCGAAATTTACATCAGAGATGAAAGAATTATTTCAATAGCTCATAAAATAATTGATAATGATTTTGAAGCATTTGATACTATTATATCAAGTCTCAAACCTTATGGTCTTAGAGGAGATTTCTTTAAAAATCCTAAAAAATATGATTTACCTGAAATTTTAGAAGATAAAGTTAATTCAAATGATTTAGCTATATATGGTCTTGAAAATAATAAACGAGTTTATAAATATGTACCTAAAAATTATCCACTACCTAAAAAAGAAGGATTGGATAAATATAAGTTGTTTGTTAATCGTACATATGGAAATGGAAAATTAGGGCAGGATAATCGACCTACTCCTGAAATTGGAAAACCGGGACAATTATGTACTGAAACATTTTTACAAGTAGGTCCTTTTGAAAGTGAAATAGAAGCACAAAATGCATTAAAATATATGGAAACCAAACTTTTCAAATTGTTAGTTGGTATAAATAAAACAACTCAAGATGCCCCTAAAAGAGTTTATACTTTTGTTCCTATGCAAGATTTCACAGAATCTTCTGATATTGATTGGAATGGATCAGTAAGTGAACAATTATATGAAAAATATAATTTAACTCAAGAAGAGCAAGATTATATTGAAAAATTAATTCTAAAATAATTTATGAGTTAATAATTTTATTTTTTCTTTTTTTGATTTTATAGAATAATTATCGTTATAGTAGTAATACACTAAAGAATAAGTATTTATAGTAAAAATAGAATAGATATTATTATGCAAACTGAAAATATCTATTCTATAAATAAGTATATGAATTCTAGACAACTTAAACTTTTCGATTTTGAAATGCCAAGACATAAAACCCCTTCGTTAGTTCAATTATCAAAAATTGAAAAGTCGATTTAACTGGCAATAGGATGTTGGATTTTGTTTTAACAGCATATAATTATGCTAAACTAACATTTAAAAAGTATTCTTCACAATATTCTAAACAAAAATACACACAACCACAATTATTTGCAATTTTAGCATACAAAACATACAATAAATATGATTATAGGAACATAATAGAAAATTTAAATGTATCTACAAAATTACAAAAGGCTTTAAATCTTAAAACAATACCTCATTATACAACTATCCAAAAATTCTTCAAAAAACTACCAGTTAAAAAATTAAATCAAATTAACACATTACTTTTACAACAGTTCCCACTATATGAATGTTATTTCAGTTTAGATGGAACAGGATTCACTAATTCCTATTCAGATATATATTACAACAACAGAACTAAAAAAACACGTCGAAGTTATATCAAAAATCACATTACAGTGGATTCAAAATATATGTTAATAAGACATCACAATGCTACAAAAGGACCAAAATATGATATAAACTTTGCAATAAGTGCAATACGAGCAATACGATGTTATAAACCAATACATATTAGCAGATAAGGCATATGATACAGAAATTATTAAACAAACAATTATTGAAGAAACAACTGCATTACCAGAGATACCAGTAAAAACAAGACAAAAACGTGGTACATATAGAAGCAAATGTAGAGTGATATTCAGACCTCGGGTATATAGATTCAGAAACCAAGTTGAAGGAGTAAATAGTGTTGAAAAAAGAAAATTTAGTGGAATAAACAACAGTAGAAGCACTAATTTACAAATAAAAGAAACAAAAATGAAAAATGTGTTTTATACCATTTACCAATCAATTCAAATTGTACAAAAATAGGGATTTCTACAGAGCCAAATATATACTCTTCAGCTTTTTTTTATTTACCAGGGGGCCGACAAAAATATGATTTTTTTACTATTTTAAAAAAAGGATAGTTATAAAAGTATAGCATTAAGTTTTCAATACTATACTTCATAATATATATAATATAATATTATAATTATTTATTATATTATAAAAGATATCAAGGATATAATTCACTTTTTAATGTTTTACATCTTTACAATTTTTGTAAAGAATTATTTTTACTTATTCTAAGTATATGTTTATTCGGAACTTTAACCCTGTCAAAATTGTACTCCTGTTCTTTGATTTCATCACGATATTTCCTGATATACTCATCAAATTCTCGCTTAGTTGTTGCAGTTTGACTTGTTATCATCGTACGGGTATCTTGAGGTATTACGTTATGCAGATTTAGCATTTTAGACAAAAGTGAAGTGTATTTTCCATAATATACATAATATTCATCATCACACATTTTCTTTACATTTTCCTCATCATTGTAAAGTTTTTCTTCATTAAATTGCATTACATCCCGTAAAGCATTTGCATCATTTTTGTGAAGATTCTTTACATTTTCATTACATTTGTAAAACTTTTTTTCATCATTTTTCTTTACGTTTTCATCAATTTTGTAAAGAGGAGTCTCAGTGACTATCTTTTCACTTTCCTCTTTTTTAATTGTTTTAAGTGATTCAATACATTCTTCTATGGCACTAAGTCTTGAATATCTATAGGCATTTTCTCTGCGTAAATCATAGAAATCTATACATTTTCTGACATACTCTGAAGTGTTAAGTCCTGATTGTTTTATTTTTTGTTCTTGAGTCTCTGTTATTCTTACGTTAATGTTTTTTATAGTAATCACCTTTTTTATTAGAGAATTCAATATTTTTGTAAATTTAAAGTTATTAACAGTTTTTTTGATGATTTTATATTATTAATAACTTTTTGTTGAAAAAATAAAGGATTTTCAACAGTTAATCGTATGATTTTTCTGATGAGATAAATCATAACGGTAGAAAAAAATTATTCATTGTTTTGAAAAAAATTTTTTTCTAAAATGCTATTTGTAAGTGGTAAGAATATCCGGGTAAATTGTGGTAATTCTAGTTAAAATTACCAAGATTATTCCTTAAATTTAGGAAAACCTAAAAAAAAATAACAGGTAATTATCACTTAAAAATCCATAAATAATTTTTAAATAAATTCTATAAAAAAATAAAGCATCAACAACTACATAACGGTAGAAAAAATTATTCATAGTTTTGAAAAAATTTTTTTCTAAAATTCATTTTGTAAGTGGTAAGAATATCCGGGTAAATTGTGGTAATTCTGGTCAAAATGACCAAAATTATGCCTTAAATTTAGGAAAACCTAAAAAATATAACGGGTAATGATCACCTTAAAATCCATAAATAATTTTTAAATAAGTTCTATAAAAAGATGAAGTATTGACAACTATGGAAGTATATCAATGGAGTTAGCAAAAAATTCCATAATTTTTTTCCATAAATGTATTATATTTAGATAAATAAATCAAGGTGATAAAAACGTTAAATAATTGAATAAAATTTTTTCCTTTAGAAAAAAGTTTGTGCTACAAATTTTAATATTCAAAAAATGTAGCACAAAAAAAATTTTACAAAAAAAAGGTTATAAACAGTTAATATTGAAAATAATCCCATTAAAAAAATTAACGGGAATCAATTAGAATACAACTTCCCATTTAGGTAAATATGATTAATAAAAAGGTTTAATTACATCATAATAATTTTTATATAAAATACATGGGCTAATTCATAATAATTATAACTCCTATAAGTCTTATTAAAGTCAATTAGTCTTAATTAATTTTTATACCTATTAATTAGACTCTGATTAAGATTTTAACAATCAAATACAATATTTTTAATTTGCTACAAAAAAGTATTTGTGAATAGGTAGTCTAATAAAATTTCATTAAAGAAATCACTAGTCGACCTATTACTTAATAATATCTCTAAACAGAAAGAGTAGAAAAGGGAGAATCTGACTATTTTTCACATTAACATGACACGGTTTCTATATATTTTGATTAAAACATATTGGCTGTATTTTAGGAATTATTCGAAAAATCATCGGATCAAAATTAATATATTCTAATGTAATAATCCACTTTTTCTTCTATATATATTTATAATTTATATTTTTAATTATATATTGGTTTAATTTAATAAATAACTTGAAAAATTTGAATATTTTTTCTTGTGGATTAGCTTAAAACTTTTACAAATATATAAATATGGTTTAATATTAAAAATAGTATCAATTAAAACTGATAAAAATATTGCTAATATTTTTAAATAAGTGGGGGTAAAACCATGAAAATAATGAGTTGGAATTGTAACGGAAGTTTTAGAGAAAAAATTAACTCAATAACCCAAAAAAATCAAAAAACATATGTAGATGCAGATATTTATGTAATCTGTGAATGTGAAAATCCTGATGAATCACATCCGGACTACAAAGAATACAAAGAGTTAATCCAAGACTTATTTGGAGATAATCATTATTGGGTTGGAAATCTTCCTTATAAAGGTTTAGGAATATTTGCTAAGGATAATGTTGATTTAATAGAATTGGAAACTAATGGAAATTTTGAATTCTTTAAGGCCTTTAGAGTAAATGATTCCTTCAATCTATTGACTATTTGGGTACAAGATAAAGATAAAGAAAAAGGACTAAATCCATATGTCGAAATGATTCATGACTTCTTTGATGCTAATACAGAATTATTTGATGAAAATCTTATAATATGTGGAGACTTAAATAGTAGTGCTGTATTTGACCATAAACATAATGCAAAAGATGATAATGGAAATGCTAAAAATCATACAAATCTTGATAAGAAATTAAATGACAAAGGATTATTTAGTGTATATCATGAGTTAAGTAATGAAGAAAATGGTAAAGAAAAACAAAAAACCTTTTTCCTATATAGACATTTAAATTATCAGTTCCATCTTGATTATGTATATGCCAATAAGGAAATAATTGAAAAAACAATATTAAAAGAAAAAGGAAAGAATGTTTATGAAGATTTACCTAACAAGTTTGAAATTTTGGATAAGTGGAACTGGATTAGTTTAAGTGATCATTTGCCAGTAGTGTTTGAATGGGATTAAATAACAATTTTGTATCTAAATCCGGTATTTCTATTTTTTATGAGATGGATGGTCTTATAAGATCATCATCCCTATTTTTTAATATTTTATTCTTCGTTTAATGTGTTTATATAACTAATTTTTGGAAAAAATAGATTGGATTTTTTTATATTATTTAAAAACAGATACATGTCATAATTGATAAAACTTAATAGTTATGTAAGTTAATTTTATAATATGGAACCTGAATATAACCGTAAAACTGAATTTACTAAGGAAGAATTAATCGAGATTCTGGATTCTTTTCTAGAATATAAACCTGTATTTGACAGAAGAGTTTCTGGCGAGGATTCTTCATGGAAAGTAGATGAAACAAGGTATGATACTGATGCAAGCACACATAGATATATTGGTTATGATTATACTTACGTGAAAGCAGCATGGGATGTTAGGAATGTGGTGTATGATTATCGTATTGAAGACAAAGAAAATATTCCTAATTTTAAGATCATTTGTGAAAAATATGGAGTACATGACGTTAAAGGAGCATCTGAGAAAAAATTGGATTTTCTTGAGATAGTTACTATTATTACTTATATTGATAGGGCTGACCGTCATTCTGATGGTGGATGGTATGAACATCGTGTAGAGGATGGTACTTTTTATAATTTGCTCTGCAGGTTAGAAGATATTAGAGATGATTTGTGATTTTCTTATGATTAGATATTGTTATTATAATTGTATATCCATACTTAAATTGTATAAATCGAATAAAAAACTTCTATAACAGAGAATTATATGTTCACAATTCTTTTATATTATTTTTTCATTTTCTTTTTGTTATACTGTAGATAATTGGAGTGGAAAAATTTTCTTCAAAACATTTATATTTAAAAATTTCTATTTTTATATCTTTATAATTATATTATCCTGTTTACATAAATATAAGTAATAATAAAAGGGGAATTTTTTTCATGTCTACAGAAAGTGAAGCAGTATTGGAGCAGAAGTTAATTGAAAAATTAACTAATAATGGTTATTCTTATATTAAGTTGGATAATGAGGATGATCTTAATAGTAATTTTAAAAAACAATTAGAAAAGTTAAATAATGTTAAATTAACTGATGAAGAGTTTGATAGACTTCTTATTTATTTGGATGATGGGAGTATTTTTGAAAAATCACGTAAATTAAGGGATAAGTATTATATTAAACGTGATGATGAATCTTTTTATTTGAAATTTTTAAATCAGAAGGAATGGTGTAAGAATATTTTTCAAGTTTCTAATCAAATCACTATGGTTGGAAAATATGAAAATCGTTATGATGTAACTATTTTAATTAATGGTCTTCCTCTTGTTCAAATTGAACTTAAACGTCGTGGTATGGAGCTTAAAAAAGCATTTAATCAGATACAAAGATATTGGCAGCATTCTTATAAGGGATTATTTAATTATATTCAATTGTTTGTCATAAGTAATGGTATAAACTCCAAATATTTTGCTAATGTAGATAATATTCTTGACTTTAGTTATGATCAAACATTTTACTGGAAAGATGAGAAAAATAATAATATATATAAGTTAGATCCCTTTACGGAGACTTTTCTTGAAAAATGTAATCTTGCTAGGATGATTTCACAGTATATGGTATTGAACGAGGATGAAAAGAAAATCATAGTACTTAGGGCATATCAAAAATATGCTGTGGAAGCCATATTAAAGCAAGCTCTTGAATATAAGCAAAATGGTTATATTTGGCATACAACAGGTAGTGGTAAGACGCTCACCTCATTTAAGACTTGCAGATTACTTTCTAAAGAAAAATCAGTAGATAAGGTAATATTTGTTGTAGATAGAAATGACCTTGATGATCAGACAAGTAAGGAATTTAATAAATTCTCCCCCGGTAGTATTATAGATGTTAGTAATACATATGAATTGATTAGAAAACTTTCAGGTGATGATAAATTAATTGTTACAACGATTCAGAAATTAAATAATGCTGTTAAAAGAGATTCCAGTAAATTAAATTCTGTTAAGGATAAACATATAATATTTATCTATGATGAATGTCACAGGTCACACTTTGGTACTATGCATGATAATATTGAAAATTACTTCACGGATTGTTTATCTTATGGATTTACGGGTACACCTATATTTGCTGTTAATGCAAATGGTGATAAAACAACCAGTGACATTTTTGGCAGAAGACTTCATTCGTATCTAATTAAGGATGCTATTGCAGATAACAATGTACTGGGTTTTAGTATTGATTATTTTTCAACGGCCAAACGACGTGAGGGACTTGATGAAGATGTGGCTAGTATTGACACTAAGGAAGTATTGGAAGCTGATGATAGAATTGAGATGATTTGTGATTATATTATTAAAAGTTATAAATCAAAGACTCATAATGCTAAATTTAATGCAATGCTTACAGTTAGTCAAGGTAGTGTTATTCATAAATATTATAAATATCTAAGAAATAAGGATCCCTCATTGAAGATTGCATGTATATATACCTTTGATGCTAATGGTGAATTAATTGATGGTTTTACAGAACGCGATTATCTGGAAGCGTATATTCAAGAGTATAATAAGATGTTCAATACTAATTTCTCTACAGATACATTTAGTGAATATCAGAAAGATATTTCTAAACGGATGAAAAAAAGAGAAGAATATATGAAGTCTAAGACAATTGACTTGTTACTTGTAAAGGATATGTTTTTAACAGGATTTGATTCACCATCATTAAACACATTATATGTAGATAAAAAGATGGTATATCATACATTACTTCAAGCATACTCCCGTACCAATAGATTAAACGGGAAACAAAAACCACATGGAAATATTGTGGTGTTCCGTTCACTTCATGAAGAAACCGATAAGGCATTAAGATTATTCTCTGATGATGCACCATTAGAGACAATACTAATGTATGACTATAAACATTATGTGAAAGAATTTAATGATGAACTTGACCGTTTATATGATTTGGTAAAAACTGTTGAAGATGCACAATTATTAATTAGTGAAAAGGATAAACGAGAATTTGTATTAAGATTCAGAGAACTTATCAGGACAAAAAATAAATTAGATAACTTTACAGAATTCACATTTAACGATGTTAATATTGAAGAACAAGACTTCGATGACTTCAAAAGTCAATACTTTGAAATATATGAAGAGTTTAAGGATGATGAGCATACTAAAGTATCAATTCTTGATGATATTGATTTCGAATTAGAATTAATAGAAAATGATGAAGTCAATGTGGATTATATATTAAAATTATTAAAAGAAATGACTCCAGAGACTCCGGAGTATCCTGCTCAGAAAAAATATATACTTAAATTAGTTAAGGAAACAGAAAAACTAAGAAGTAAGATAGATTTAATTGAGAAATTTATTGATGAAAATATCGGGAGAATCAATGAAGAGGATGGAAATGTTGAAGATGAATTCAACAACTTTATGGAAGAAGAGAAGAAATTAGCCATTGCTAAGTTAATACTTGAAGAAGAACTTGATGAGAATGTATTGCGAAACATTCTTAGCGAATATGAATTTAGTGCAAAATTTGATGACGAACAGGTAGACAGTGCCTTTACTAAAAAGATGGGTATTGTTGAACGTTATGAGAAAAGAAATTATCTGATAAGTAAAATCAAGGAGATATTGGAGAAATTTGAATATTAATTTCATTTTTTCGGTACTTCATTTTTATTTTTTTTTAATTAACTGGGTATGTCTTTGTAATTAAAAGACAACTTTATATAGTATAAATATAATAAATAATAATAAGTCTTTGTAACCCAAAGACAAATAATTGTTTCAAAGTACTACAATTAAAAATAAATACAAGAATAAAAATTGCCAAAAAAATGATTTTGTAATGGACAAGATACAAATACTCAAATAATAAATTAAATCCAAAACAAAAAATTAAGGAGGAAAAAGAAATATCAAATTATAAAACATTAGAAGAAATAGCACAAATATACACAGGACTACGAACAACCAGATATATAAATAAAAACACAAAACACCAACAAATAATACTCAAAAAAATCAATACAAACAACACAATAGAAATAGAAAAACAAAAACTTCCAGAAATAGATAAAAAGTACTACTCAAAAAAAGATGACATATTAATACATGCAACAGGCACAACAAACACAATAAACATAATAAAACAAGAAGGAATAATAATACCAGCACATTACATAATACTACGAGTAAAACAGGACGACCCCCAATTTATATATCACATACTAAAAAGTGAAGAATTTAAAAAAATAGAACGAAAACTAAGTGGAGGAACAAATCTACCCTTCCTAAAAACACCAGATCTCAAAAAAATGAAAATAAAAATCCCACCTCCGGAAAAACAAAAAACATATGTAAAAATTATGGAATTAATAAATAAAAAAACACAACTAGAAGAAAGAAAAATCAAAATAAATAAAAACATACAAAATTGGATATTTAAAAAAGAATTAGGTGAAAATTATGTCAAATTATAATCTAGAAACAAAATTATGGTCAGTAGCAGATGAACTTCGCGGAAACATGGATGCAAACGAATATAAAAATTACATATTGGGATTTATATTTTACCGATACCTATCCGAAAAACAAGAAAAAACAATAAACAAAGCACTAGAAGATGATAACCTCACATTCAAAGATGTACAAAAAGACACAGTAATCTATGAAGTAGTACAAAAAGATTCATTAAGCAAACTAGGATACTTCATAACACCTGAACTATTATTCAGCACAATAATAGAAAAAACAGACGAAGAAGAATTCATACTAGACGACCTACAAAAAGCATTCAACCAAATAACAAACTCATCACAAGGAACAGAAAGCCAAGACGACTTCAGCAATCTATTTGAAGATGTTGAACTCAACTCCTCAAAACTAGGAAAAACACCCGATGAACAAAACGATAAAATATCAAAAGTCATAAGAAAACTAAACGAAATAGACTTTAAATTAGATGAAGATGAATCAGACATACTTGGAGATGCATATGAATACCTCATAGGACAATTCGCATCAAGTGCCGGAAAAAAAGCAGGAGAATTCTACACACCACAAGAAGTCTCAACAATACTTGCAAGAATAGTAACACTAAACAAAGACAGACTAAAAAGCGTATATGACCCAACCTGTGGATCAGGATCATTACTACTGAGAGTATCTAAAGAAACAAAAGTGGCAGATTTCTACGGACAAGAACTAAATCAAACAACATACAACTTAGCAAGAATGAACATGATACTACACGGAGTAAGATACAACCAATTTGACATAAAACAAGGAGATTCACTAGAAAACCCACAACACTTAAACCAGAAATTCGAAGCAGTAGTGGCAAATCCACCATTCAGTGCAAAATGGAGTAGTTCCAAGAAATTCATGGACGACGAAAGATTCGGAGCATACGGAAAACTAGCACCAAAAAGCAAAGCAGACTATGCATTCGTACAACACATGATATACCAACTAGACGAAAACGGAACACTAGCAGTAGTACTACCACACGGCGTACTATTTAGAGGAGCAGCAGAAGAAAAAATAAGAAGATACCTTATAGAAGAAAAAAATTACTTGGATGCAGTCATAGGACTACCAAAAAACATATTCTATGGAACAAGCATACCAACATGCATATTAGTATTTAAAAAATGCAGAGAACACGATGATAACATAATATTCATAGATGCATCAGAACACTATGAAAAAGCTAAAAACCAAAACAAACTACGACCAGAAGATATTGATAAAATAGTCACAACATACGCTGAAAGGAATGAGGAAGACAAATACTCACATGTAGCACCATTAGAAGAAGTAATAGAAAATGACTACAACCTCAACATACCACGATATGTAGATACATTCGAAGAAGAAGAACCAATAGACCTAGATGAACTAGTAGATGAACTAGAACAAATCGAAAAAGAAATCCAAGAAGTAGATGATAAAATTATTGAATACTGTAAAGAACTAGGCATAAGACCACCTGTAATTAGAAGGGATTAACAATGGATAAGTCTACACAAAGAAGTGACAATACAGTTAAAGACCATAAGCAAGACTTAATAATTCCAAAATTACGTAATAATTTATTCAAGGATAATTGGTCTACTAAGAAATTAGGCGATATTTCTAAAATTATTATGGGCCAATCACCATCTTCATCAAATTACTCGGATGATACTGATGATACTATATTAATCCAAGGAAATCAAGATTTGAATAATGGTTTAGTAGTTCCACGAATTTATACATCTGAAATCACTAAGATATCTAAACCTGGTGATATCATATTAACTGTTAGAGCTCCTGTAGGAGATATTGCTATTAATGAATATGATTGTTGTATTGGAAGAGGTGTTTGTTCTATAACACCTCATGAGAATAAATTATTCATTTATTATTATTTACAATATCTTAATAACAAAAAAATTTGGAATAAATATTCACAAGGAAGTACATTTGAATCTGTAAATTCAAAAGATATTAAAAACCTCAAAATAAAAATTCCATCAATAAATGAACAAAATTATATTTCAGAATTCTTATCATCAATAGATAAAAAAATTGAGTTTATGGAAAAGAAGTACAATTGTTTATTACAATTAAAAAACAACATAATAACGAATTTGTTTTGTAATGAAGACATGTACCAACCTTTGTTGAAGTTCAATGATGAAAAATGGGAATACATAACCTTAAATGAAATTGGAACTACATATTCAGGATTGTCAGGTAAAAGTAAAGATGATTTTGGAGTTGGTACTTCATTATTTGTTCCATATAAAGCAATATTTGATTCAGAAATTATTGACATTAATCTTTTAGAAAATATTAAAATAAATGATTCAGAGAAACAAAATTTAGTTAAAATGTATGATATTTTATTTACAAGTTCATCCGAAACACCTGAAGAAGTAGCAATGACATCGATATTTCTAAATAATTATGATAATTGTTATTTAAATAGTTTTTCTTTTGGTTATAGAGTAACAGCCAAATTTATTAATCCAATATTTTTGAATTATTATTTAAGAAGTCCCATGTTAAGGAAGAAGTTCTATAAAATAGCTCAAGGAAGTACCAGATATAATATTTCAAAAAAAGAAATTATGAAATTATCGATAAAATATCCTTCAAGTGAAACACAAGAAAAAATCATTTCATTTATATTAAATATGAATAACAATATATCCAACTTAAGAAGAGAAATTGAACTTAATAAAGAGTTTAAACGTTCTTTATTAAGTAAGATGTTTTGTTAGTAAAGGTTGATTTGTTGATCTGATAAGAAGACATTTATTGTGATGTGTATGTCTTCTTTTATTTCTTCTTTTTTTGGTTCTTTATCATATATCATTACATTTTTCATGTTTTTAATATATATTTGTTTGAGTTTCTCGGGGTTTGTTTTGATGTAAGTTTCATGTACACTGTTTTTACTTCTTCCTTGTAGTGCATCTATGTATTCTGCAACTAGTTGCATGTTGCTCGCATGAAATTTTCTTAGAATATGTGTTCTGAAGAATCTGTAGTTTCCTTTGAATCCCCATCCCATTTGGTCATTGATTGTTTGAAATTTTTTCATAATGTATGATCCGTTAAATGGGAACAATTTATCTGTTCGTTTTAAATTTTCTCTTGTTTTAAGATATTTAATTATATATGTACTTGCTTCTGATGAACAGAATGTATAATAATATTTATCTGTTTTTATTCGTTTAAGATAAATTGTTGGGACAATATCATCTTTTTCAGATAATTCTTCTAATATATCGTTTAATCTTGTGTTTTTATGGTATTCTTGTGTTCCTTTGATAAAATCTTCTACTGTTAATGATAATGTTTCTGCTTTAGCTGTTCCACTACTGGACATGAAAAGAATTAATGCTTTTATAGATAATGGCGATAATTCTAAAGCATCTTTTATATGTTGTTTTGTTGGAAGATCAAGATAATTTGTTACGTACTGTTTTTTATATTTAACATCAGGCAAATATGGAATTTCTATTTCAAAATGTATGTAAAATGTTTTAAGTTTGGAAAAATAAGTTTTTATAGTATTGGAAGATAAATTTGATTCTAATAAATATGTTCTATAATTTAATAATCTTTCTTTAAGTCGGCGTTCTTTTAAGGGTATTTTATTTGTTTCATCTTCTTCAGCTTCTTGAATTAACTCTTCTATAGTACAATTATGTAGGTTAGTGTATCGTAGTAATGTGGATACATAACCTTGTTTTGTACTATCTTTAATATTTCTATCCTTACAAAATTTAATAAATAATTCATTGTTATACATGAAAATAATTCTATTTAAATACTAACAAAACATTTTAGATAATAATGATTTTTTCAATTGTTTATTTAGTACTATTTCCTTTTCTAGTAAATAATATTTTTTATCTATATTTGTTAGCAATGAAAATAGTTTATTTTCTTCCTCTTTATCTGTAGGAATATAAAAGTTAAACATGCCCATTTCTGAATTTTTTAAATTATTGATATTTGAACCAGCTATAATGTAGTATATGTTTCGTTTATATGTTTCTGTTCGAAATAAAAATTTACTTAGTTTGTTATTTGGCCTAAAAATACTGCAAAAAGCCCCTACTGTAATCGGTTCATTTATAATTATATTATATTCTGCACTTTTACCTACTAATTTTTTAGATCCGTTATTCATACAAATTACAATATCTTTTTTTTGGAGCATTAATTCGGGTTTAATATCTTTTGATACATATTGTAGTTCATCTGATGAAAAATCTAATTGATTTTCTTTAATATTGTTTGATCTTAATACAATATTTCCTTTTTCAACAACTTCTTCTTTATTATAACTTAATCCTCTATAAAAAGTTCCCAAATCATTTAATGAAACTTTTTTCCAATCATCTGGATAATTCTGTTTATCAAAAATATTTTTTATAGTTTCATTTTGATATTTTTTGACGAGCATCAATGTTTTTTCCATTAACTCAATTTTCTGATCTAAATAAGAAAATACTGAAGCAATTTTTTTTTGTTCGTTATTTGAAGGTATTTTGATTTTTATGGTTTTTAAATCATTAGAATTAATCGCAGGATAACTTGTTCCAGTACATCTTTTCATAACTTCGTTCAAGAATTGTTTTGTGTGCAGAAAATAATATAAATATTGTGAATTTTCTTTAGCTTTTATTTGAGCATAACCTGTTGAAGCTACATATGTTCCATCTAAATTAAAATAATAATTGTTTTGTTGATATGGTCTAACGGTAGCAAATAAAATATCTTTTTTATCTAATTTTCTTTGAGCTCTACTAGGTGCATCATTTTTACGTATTTTTTGAGCATCTGTTAAAATCCCCGAATTTACTGATTCTAAATCAATATAATTAAATACTTCGGGAACTTCTGTTTTTGGGTTAATTACACATACATCTTTAAGATATTTTTCTTCCCATTCCTCTTTAAAACGGTCATATCTTAGTTCAGGTATGTTTTGCTTATATATTAAATTTATTATTAAATTGTTATAAACTTCTTCAAAATAAGTTATCCAAAATAATATTATTTTTTCAATGTATTACAATCTATGGGGTATTTTTTATATAAAACCTCATTCCATTTTAATTTTAATTGTTTACACGTTGGTATACTTATTTTTATTAAAATAATTTTTCATTTTTTTCTCTTCGTTATATTTAACTATAACGAAGTAAAATTCCTATTTTTCTTGTAGTACAATTGGATTTATAGCATAAATTAGTATTTTTTCAAGAAAATGGGTCATTAATCACATATAACAGTTCAATCTATAATTTAACTAGCTGACAATAAAAATCTATTGGTTTTGCTGGAAAAATGTCTTGTCATGTTAGGTGGAAAAATACGTGAATTACGTACGGCCAAAAATCTTATCAAAATTCCTGCTATAGCAGATATTTTAAAAATAATTTTTTGAAAATACTCTTATGATAAAGATTTTATAAAATATTTATTAAAAACATTACTATACTAGAGAAATATTTATAATATATTAAAGAGATATATTATAATAAAGTATTAAAAAGAATATTTAAAAATAATTTCGAGTATTGGTGGTTTTATGATTAGACGGGAATTTTATCTTGAACAAATAAACGATGTTATGGATAGTGATTTTGTCAAGGTCTTCATTGGAATCAGAAGATGTGGAAAAACAGAATTGATGCTCAGTACAATCGATGAACTTAAACAAAAAGGAATCAAAGACGAAAACATAATATATATCTCCCTTGAAGATAGGAAATATTATGATATATATGACTATAAACAATTGGATGAAATCATTTACTCATTAGCAGAAAACAGTACGGAAAAAATATACATATTCATTGATGAGATTCAACAGGTAGATAAATGGGAAAAAAGCATCAATGGGTATAGAAAATCATTGAACTGTGATATCTATATAACGGGATCTAACTCAAAACTATTATCCACTGAATTATCAACATATCTGGCAGGAAGATACATTGAAATAAAGGTTTATCCATTTTCATATACTGAAGTCATCCAATTCAAACTACTAGAAGGCTTGACAATCAACGAAAAAGAAATCTTCAATGAATATGTGACATATGGTGGTATGCCGGGGTTACTTGCAGTGAATGAAAAAATGAAAACGAATGCATTGAGAGATATTTATAATTCCATAATAGTAGATGATATTCTGACAAGACATAGAATAGAAAAAGTGGACCTGTTTAAACGATTCATAAGATATCTGATGAATTCAACTTCACAAACATTTTCCAAAAAGAGCATACAGAATTACTTGAAAAACGAAAACATTAAAATGAATCCTGAGACAATTAACAATTATACTGATTACCTACAGGAGGCACTATTCATAGCCAGACTCAGACGAAAGGATCTTGTTGGAAAAAAGGAAATGAAAACCCAGGAAAAATATTATTTAACAGATCATGGTTTTCATCAGGCATTAATTGATGATAACAGCAAATGGATTCCACGAATCTTAGAAAACATAGTATATATGGAGTTACTTAGAAGAGGCTATGATGTACGTGTGGGAAAAGTATATGACCGTGAAGTAGACTTCGAATACAAGAAAGACAATCAAAAAAGATACATGCAAGTCACATATATGCTTTCTACAGATGAAACGATAGAAAGAGAATTCACGCCACTGGAAATGATACGTGATAACTATCCAAAATATGTGTTGTCACTGGATGAATTTGACATGTCACGTAATGGAATTATACACATGAACATTATAGACTTTCTTAAAAACAAGGAGATATAACCGGATTAATACATAACATGAATAGCATTTAATGATAAACAAGACTACATGTCATAATCCAGATTAACTGATAAACTTTTATATTTTTTTTGTCATTATCAATATTGTCAATTTATTATTGATAATATGGCCATATTCATTGACTATATTTTTATCTATTTTGGATATTATAATTTACTAGTTTTAGTGTTTATCATTTATTTTTATTGATGGTTATTTAAATTATTCATTGTTAGTATATAAATAAATAGTTTATACTTATAGTAGTATTAATTTTATTTAAAAAGTTAATATGTTATCATTTTTTTCTTATTTTTGATATTATTTGTTAAAAAGGAATCTTATTAAAATCAGACAATAATATACTGTAACAATGATACTTATTTATTCATCCATTTCATTCAATAAGAAATGCTTTACCTCGGATTTTATGATAAATGAAAATATGCAGTCAATTTCTTAGACATTTTTACTGATGTCTTTCATTTTTTCAATCAAATCACTATCGTTTCATTTATTCCTCATTCATCTGTTATGATATGCTTGTATTTATGGCGTGTTATTAATAGTGTTTCATATTGTGCTTGTAATAATATTGAATAATAAATTGATAATTAGGGATTCATATTCTTTACTGTTAAAATTATATTGACAGATAATTAACATGTATCAAGTACATTATTATAAAATAGTTCAAGTTAACATTTTTTGATGTTGCATTTAAAAAAAAAGTTTCAACGGATAATATTCATATTATATTATCCGAATACATATTCACCACTTTGCATATCATAAAAGCGATATGCTCCATCACTATCCAAGTGTCTTTTTGCTATTCTTCCTGTTGATTTTTGTTTTAAATATACATCTTTATTAGTCATAAACTGTTCTAAACCACTATCTTCACCTAGATAATTCTTGTTTCTATATGTTATTTGATTGCCCTCAATATATCCGTCATCATCCGTATCAATACTTTGGCTTTTTTGACTGGCAGTAGCTGATTTTTCCGTCGTGGCATTTTTAGTGGTATTGTTATTTGTCATATTTTGGGTTGTATTGTTTTCCTTGGAATAACCTGTATTTGATTGGTTAATGTAAATCAACGTACCACAGATTATCGCTATTACTATGACAAGTGTTATGCATATTATCGTTAATTCTTTTGTTCTCATATACTTACACCTATAATTTTTGAATCTCTGGATTCACTTTATCATATTATATTCTCCATCTTATCAGTTAATAACTTAACTAATATCCGCTAAGTAATCATGTCAAGAACTTAAAGACAATGTGGTTATTACAAAAAAATATGAATATGCTACCAATTAATTTCCAATAAATACAAAGAGTTAATATAAATAAAATCATATTATTATTATATAAATAGAATATTGTTTAATTTCTATGAAAAAACATGACGTCCCACACTAAAAAATAAGATGTGAGTCATGACATTATCCAAATTGAAAAACATAAAGCTTAAAAAAAAGAGGTGTAATTAAATGAAAAAAGGAAATATAATACTCCTCGTTACAATGCTTGTACTGCTACTGGTAGCAACAGCCACTGCAAGCAGTCAACCGGACAACACTAGTTGTTGAAGGGGTTGCTACATCTGCTGTAACAGAGTTATCAGCATCGGATAGTATTGTTGTATCTTCTGCTGTATCTGCTGCACTGATTGCCGTTATACCAGCTAGTAAAATTATTATGGTTGCTACTAGGAATATGCTTTTTATATTCTTTTGCATAGTATTATTCAACTCTCTAATGCTTTTAATAATAAAATCATTTACAAGAATATACTTATAATCATTTTATTATTGATTATATGATTTGTATTTTAAATTAGATAAATATTTTTTTTATCAGTCTAAATGTAAAGGGTAATAAATATTGTTTTAATCTATTAAAAGGAGGTTATTCTTTTTATTTTATTTGTTTGAATTTTTTTTGATTAAATGGGACTTAAATCTTTTTTCTATATTTGAATTAATATAAAGAGGGGATGAAGTCATGTTTTATCATTTAAATTGTTGTTGTGTAACTATGCATTTAAATGTGGTTATTTCAGGTATTTAATTGGATGGTGTTATCCATGATTTATTTGGCACTTTGGGGATATGCAGTTATATATTGCTTAATCTGGTGAATTATTTTACCAGTACTATGTTAAGTTACAATAATTTTTAATCATAATTTACATATAAATATGCTAATGTATTAACTTGATGATAATCTATGATTAAATTGATGAGGATTCCCTTGACAGGTATATTGTACTTCCCGGATTACGTGATGTTGGTAAATCCACTTTATGAATAGGTGAATGATTATCTTTTTTAAGAAAAATATGAAATAAGTGGAAGTATAATCACATGTCTTCCATTGAAAATCCTTTAATTTTAAGCGGATTTTTGGACAGATAGTCTCTTGCCTTATTTTCTATGCTTGATTTAACCTCACTTAAATTTTTATCCTTCAGGTAGTCATTGGCCTTTGACTCGATTTCCTCGGTAATGTTTTTTGCTTTTGATATGGAGTCATCGGATATGTTTTGTATGGTTGATAGGGTATCGTTTGAGTCGATCTTGTCCGGGTAAACCTTCTTGTATTCTACTGATCTGGCCATATGGGCGGCCATGTCCTTGTCGTTGCAGCAGATGAGGATATTGTCATTTGTTGTTTCATTATATAGTGGGATACAGTAGAAGTCTCCGTTATAGTGTACTGTGATAACATCAAATATCTTAATTTCAAATAATTCATCGGCACTTATCAGATAAGCTGTAAAGCCGTCAATGTCCTCTTTTTTTCCATTTTTTATCAGGTCATTGAGTGTGTTGTAGCCCATTTCGGTTATTTTTATTAGACTGTCATCGGCATTACTGTTATAGGTTACCAGTATTCCCTTATCCCAGTTCCATATTTTCAATCCATCAAATTCTCCATTGTACTTAGTTTGATTGTATGGAACTTCTATACTGGTACCGTTAGGTGTTATGTTAATTCTATCATATTTTACAGTGGTTAATATTACTATAAGACATATTGCAACTATTAGAATTATTATTCCAATAATGATTATTTTTTTGCGATCCATAACTATCACCCTCATGGTATTTTATTTAACCTAAAAACGGCTATTTTTCCGTAATAAACACCATGCTTTTTTCAGATTAGTTCTGGTATACCGGGAATAAACAAGCATTACCGTTAATTAATGATTGAATTTCATAGTATATATACCATTATATGAGGGAATATTTATTATGGATAATTTGGGTACAGATTCATAAACTCTTCAATTTTGTATTAGATATTCATTTTACGAAAGGATTGGGTGTCACTTTTGTAAAATGCCAATAATTTTTTTTGGGGGACATGCTTAAATTAACTATCCTCATGGTATTTGCCTGGACATTAACTGCTTTTTATCTATTTGACATGGTATTTTATATGCGGATAGTTGTGATTGTGTTTAATCAGTTATTTTTTTAACATTATTTTGTTTAATTTTTATCATTATTTATAAATATTTTTAATACTTTTCATTATTTTATAGAAATAATTATATATTGTTTATGATATATTTATTATTGGTGAACATAAAAATATCATGAAATATTATACGAAAATTCAAATAAACAACTCATTTTCAATTCCGGGGTTTGTGAAAAAAAATATAATACATAACAAAACAATTGCAAAATGGGTTATAGATAAAAACAATAATATAAAATTATTTTTTATAAGTAAGGATGATGGTCCATTCAAGGATTATGCCACTGATGAATGTACAGTTTTATTTAGAAGGGTACATAATCAATTAACCATCTCGATTCCAGTAGAAGTTTCAAATATCTTAAACTGTAAAAAATTTGACTGCATCGAATGGAACGTAAATCAAAAAGATATAACGATAAAATGCCATAAAAAACCTGCAATAAACGATATATCAGGACTATTTTAAACAAGGAGGTGAAAATGTAATGTTTAAGCTAATGGTTGACTCATCATTTATTCAAGCGTTAATATTCAAAAATCATCCGAAGCATGAAGTGGCTAGTAGAATGGCAGGGACCATTGATGACGAGGAATACCTATACCTGCCGGTATATGATTTAAACCACATCTTTAATGATATGGACAATATTCGCGATGAAAAGACACGGAAATTTTTTAAGAGCATCTGTGCTTCTACCAGACACATCAAGATAATCACAAGAAAAAATCAGAAGGATGCATATAAATTATATGAAACAAATGCCTCTTTAACATATGAACAATGTTTGACAGTTATTTTAATGAAGACAAACGACATGAGATATATTATTTCCTTCAACGAAAACTATGATCATGTTGAAAATATTACCCGTTTATTCGACGTTGACAAATATCATCCCCATAAACTAAATTATAGCAGATATATCGAATAAGTATTTCATATAATAACGACTTTCTTTTGAACCCTTTCTTTTCTTTTCTTTTTTTATCCACATTAGATGGTGTATGACAATTACCTTGCTATATGAATTGCATATATCTTTCTATTATATATTAAACATAATATCAAGTTATATTTGATAATTATGAACATAATGATAAGAAAATCTTTCTAAAAAAATCTAAACAGAATTGTTGCACATTCTCTTAAAAAGCTTAAACTCCCTAATAAACAAGATGCCTAAGCGTTACGCCACGTTAATGCTTATATGTAATCTTGGCATGTATAGTTATCTGTTGGAACTATCTATTTCTTTTATCTTTTTCGTTTGTATATCCTCATTAGCGTTTTATTCATTAATGACAATCATATAGTAATTGCTATCGGGATAATGAATTTATATGATTAATGCCATATATATGACTATGTACGAATTTACTATGCGTGAAAAAATAGGATTGACTATTTCATTTATCATACTTTCAATAGCCTTTGCAATATCTAATGTTAAAATAGATGTTCATGCTTTTATATCAATATTGCCGATTATCATGGTCGGAGTTGCTGTTGGTTTTATCTCCCGTGAATTGGGACAGAAGTTTGTGGCTAACAAGTATGGCTTAAAGGCTGAATTCAGGTTTTGGCCAATAGGACTAATGATTGCAATTGCCAGCTCATTTTTTGGAATGGTATTTGCTTTTATCGGCGAGGTTAAGATTTACGCGGATGATCTGTCCGATGAGATTGCCGGCCGTATTGCTTGTGCAGGGCCGATGGCTAATATAATCTGGGCCTTGGTGTTTCTGGTGATTGCCGTATTAACAGCTCCCCTTAAACCTTACTCTAGGATTTTTGAGTTGATATTTCTCATCGCGGGTACGGGTTACTCTGTTAATAGTTTCCTGGCAGCCTTTAACATGATTCCTGTTTATACTTTAGATGGGCTAAAGGTTTTCAAGTGGAATGTCGGCGTTTGGCTTATCATTTTTGCCATAGCAGTCACCATGATGCTATT
Source organism: Methanosphaera sp. BMS (assembly GCF_003268005.1). Lineage (NCBI taxonomy): Archaea > Methanobacteriati > Methanobacteriota > Methanobacteria > Methanobacteriales > Methanobacteriaceae > Methanosphaera > Methanosphaera sp. BMS. The sequence goes on from NZ_CP014213.1 coordinate 515,778, forward strand.
ATCTATTGTTATCGGCGTTGAGAAGATGGTTATGATGATTATCACAGGTTAATCATGGGATTTTCCTGTTGATTTATATCTTTCCATATTCATTTTTTTTTTGCTTGTAGTATTGGACAAAAAACAGGTTTATTGTCCATTATTTATTAAACTTTGATTATGTATAATATAAATTATCTTATTTTTCCGTTAACTATTTTTTATATCTTCAATTCCCGGTTTAAATAATCCTCTTTCTATATATGCTTCAGTTAAAACTTTACATTGGTCATAAATAATAATTGGATTATCATATTTAACTTCCTGTTTTTTTTAAGTTTTTATCAGCTGATATTCTGCATCTTCTGATGATTGGGAAAACTTCGGATAAATTTTAATATATGAATAGCCTAATTTCCTTGCAATTACACATACTTGTTTATAACTGTATTTTATTTTGTAATAGTCTTCAATTATAAAATCTATCATCTTGGTTTGGAAGATAGTATATGATGAATAAATGATTAGTTATATATTTCTTATTAGAAAGTAATATGAGAATCAATATCATGTGGGTGATTAAAATGAGAGAGTGCAACAAACAGGAAATTAGTATATCTTGTTATTCAACACTACAACCTATCGAATTATTTTTTCAATTTTTCAATTTTAAAATAATTACTATCCCAATACTTGTTTGTTCTTTTAATTTCTAGGACCGGTATTCTTAACATATTCTATAGTGATGTGAGTTGTACATATCAAGAATGACTTTCAATTGTAACTATTATCTCATCCAGAATATCCAAATGAATCCTTGACACATAAACAATAATGTACTGGTTTAACTGGGACATTTTAAAATTATGTACATACAATTAGCATTGTTCCCACAAAAAACAGTATCCTATTAAATTTTGTACCCTCAATAGACAATTGTACCCCCAATAAATACCTTCAATTTATTAATGTTTAAGTCACCTACACTTCAATTAACACATCAACCTGATTAACATACAATACATAGGTACACAAAACCAAAACGTTACCACAAAAAGTAGTATTCTATTAAATATTGTACCCCCTATAATTCAATTAATTAATGAATATTCAAGTCGCCCATTTTAAAGTTACCAACAAACACGATTTACAAATAAATGCATAAGTACACAATTCCAAAATGTTCCCACAAAAATAAACATATACACCTCCCTTTGAACCCACAAAACTAAAACGTTCCCACAGAAAACAGTATTCTATTAAATTTTGTACCCCCAATACACAATTGTTCCCACAATAAATACCATCAATTTATTAATGTTTAAGTCACCTACACTTCAATTAACACACCAACCCGATTAACATACAATAATAGGTACACAAAACAAAAATGTTCCCACAATTAATTTAAACACATGAAATGACATATTAATTATGTGGCAATTCCATTTTTCACAAAAATCAACATATGATTAACTAGACAATAAAAAGAATATAAGTTGTAAACATTAATGTAACAAGATTATTTTTTTTATTAATGTGATAATATTCACATGTTCCTCTTTAGTAAACATATGAAACATCTTAATAATCTATTTGATCCGGATTATGAAATATTGTGTTGGACTTCAGGGCCAGATATGCTTTTTCTGATGACTTTTATATTTTACTTTAATATACCCGTATAACGAAGTAAAAATCAAACAGTCACCCCCAACTTGAAACACCAACATAGCAAAAAACAAGAAAAAACACTGAAAACATCAAAAAATTACCACCACATATACATGTCACAAAACAAAACATGAAAACTAAACCCCCTAAAAGAAAAATGAAAATAGAAAAACCAAAATAAAACATTGAAAAACCAGTTCTCTTACATTACCCTCTCCAGTAAATTAGCTCATTTATAAAAAATATGATAAAAAAATATAAACAGACTAAACACACACATATTTTAACTACACAATTAAAATAAAGAAAAATAGAATAACTACGAAAAAATACTAGAAAAAATACAAAAAAATAAAGCATATACAATCAATTTACAACATATCATCCTTTAATTGTATTTGGGCTCTGTAGAAATCCTATGAAAAAACAATTAAAAGTAATACTTTTATCAAAATATTTATATACTACTTTAAATAAAATTATTAACTATACCATTAGTAATATTTTATTATATATATTTAATATTTTATTATTTTTGGTGTGTAGATAGTTGTTATGTATAAGAGTTTTGTTGTTCGTATTTATCCTGATGAGGTTCAGGAGAGTTTTTTTATTAATCAGTTTGGTTGTTGCCGTTTTGTTTTTAACACTTTTCTGGATGCTAAAAAGACAGTATACTCAGATAATGGAGAGTATTTGTCTTTTTATGATTGTTCGACTATGTTGACTGAGTTGAAGAAGTCTAAGACGTGGTTAAAACGAGTTGATTCACAAGCTTTGATTGAATCGTTGAAAAATTTAGAAAATGCTTTTGACAGATTTTTTAAACACCTTAGCAAGTATCCACGCTATAAAAGTAAGTATAATCCGGTACAATCTTATAAAACCAATAATATCAATAACAACATCAGAATTGAGGGTAAACGTATTCGTCTTCCTAAGGTGGGTTGGATTCGATTTCGTACACATCAAAAGATATCCGGCAAAATACAATCTGTCACTGTTAAACAAAAAGCATCCGGTAAGTATTTTGTTTCTATTTTATGTAAAGATGTCACAAGGCATGTTTTTAAGAGTAATGATCGTAGTTGTGGTATAGATTTGGGAATATCACGTTTTGTCACAATAAACACGGGCGAAATAATACATTTCCCACAACAAAACAAGATCATACAATTAGACAAGAAAATACAAAGATTTCAAAGAAAACTATCCAAAAAAGAAATTGGCAGTAAAAACTACAATAAAATCAAAAAGAAGATAGCCTTAGCATATGAAAAAAGACATAACATACTAGACTATCATTTCTATAAGATAGCACAACGATTAACAGAAAAATATCACGTAATCTCTATGGAAACACTAAACATTAAAGGCATGCTAAAAAACAGCAGACTATCACGAAGTATACAAGAAAAATCATGGCACATGTTCATCAGAATACTAGAACAAAAAGCATACGAACACGGACGAAAACTAATACACATAGACCAATGGTACCCATCCAGCAAAACATGCAACAACTGTAAATACCACAAAGAAGACCTAACACTAAACAACCGAACATGGACATGCCCCCTATGTGGTAATAGACATGATAGGGACATTAATGCTGCTAAAAATATACATCAGGAAGGATTAAAAATAATTAATCAAATACAATATTGATTACTATATTTATTTATATGAACCGAGGGTTTCCCGGGGATCGCCTGTACCACTTACTATGCTGCGTTGGCGGCAATTAGGCAGGAATCAAATGACAAATACAATTACTCAATATGAGTGAGAATTGTATATTGATGAAGAAAGGATAATATTGAAATAGAATATATTCCCTCTGTAAAAAATTATATTTGAGTTATTACTCATACTTCACTCAAAGCAAGGTTTTCTACAGAGCCTGTATTTGATATAACTTAATACAGACTAAGAAATAATTAGTTTGATGTGGAGATTAGACTTCTCCACAACACATTTTATTTTGATTTATTTATATTGTTTCTAGTTTTTTGAATCTTTCGATTACTTCTTTTTCTTTTAAATTTGTGTATATCTGTGTTGTTTGTATGTTTTCATGTCCTAGAAATTCTTTTACATAGTTTATTTCATTGTTTTTTAGTGCTTCTATTGCAAATATGTGTCGTAGTTGTGTGGTTTCAGATTTTCCGAATAGCACTGGTATTTTTTTATTATTTTTATTTGATGAATTTATTTGAGATAAGTATATATATTAATAAATTAGATAATATTAACCATACTAATGACTTTCAGATAAATGGTGGAAAGCATAGTAATTAAGTGGAATGTCTATGTTAGAATCTATTTATAGATTCTTATAACATGGCATTTAAAAAAATATAATTTTTTACTTTTATTTAGTAATTATAATTTTTAGATAAGTATATATACTTATTAATTAAATATTATTAACCATACTATTGACTTCAGTAGGTGGGGTCAACATAGTATTTAAGGTGTAAAAAATGTTTTTTATGAATCTTTAATTAGATTCATTTAAGAATAACATTTTTTTAGATTAAAATTATTTTTAACATTATTTTTAACATCAAATTTTAACAATTTAAGGTTATTATTTATTTTTTCAAAAATTATTAGTACTATTTATTAAAAAAGTAATACTGTAGGTTAATGATAATCATCTTTTGTTTTTAATATAATATTAATACACCTTAATTATATTTTAAACATCTTTCACAGACTATTAAGGAGGTGAAATATGTTTGATCCCACCTATCAAGTTTTGACATTAACATTAATGTTACTTGAAATTTTAAAGGAAATAATTTCTTTATACAAAATATTGAAAGAATAACCTCTCCTATTCTTTAACTAAAAAATAGTCAAACGACACAGGATTCTGATTATATCTACACTTCATATAGTAACTACAACTATTATTTTTTACAAATTTTTTATTCTTGCATTATCTTTCTATTTTTTATATTTATTATATTTGTTCGAATATTATATTAATATACGACAAAACAACACAAAACACACCCACAAAATAAACAAATCACCAAAAACATACCCCACAACACAAATCATAGAAAAAAATGCATGACATTTAACTATAAAAGAACAAAAAGATATCCATGATTCTTATTTAATAAATAAACAAGTTCCCTCTATCCTTCCTGTATTTGCATATGCTTATAAAAAGTAAATATAAATCAAATCAGTTATTTATAGAAGAAATATTAAAAAAATAGTTTTAAAGAATAAGTAGGTTATATCATCATAATTGTTGCACACTCTCAAAATAGTTAGAAAAAGTTTTAATGAAAAATTAAACGATTCTAAGGATATGCCTAAGATTGTAACTGTTGTTGATGAAAAAAGTATAGAACGTTATGGTGGAAAACATATGTTAATTGCCCCACCATTGGATTATAATAGTTTAATGAGCGAAATACCTGAGGGTAAGGTAATCACGATTACTCAGATAAGACAATATTTGGCAGATAAGTATGATGCTGATTTTACCTGCCCATTAACTGTGGGAATTTTTATTAGTTTGGCTCTCTAGCTAGTAATGAAAGATCTGCTGATAAGATTCCTTTCTGGAGAACCCTTAAGAAAGATGGTGAATTAAACTCTAAATATCCTGGTGGTATTGAATATCAGAAGGAAATGTTGGAAAAAGAAGGTCATACTTTCATTACTCGTGGTAGAAAGAATATAAGGTATTTTGTAGAGGATATATGAATAGTTACATGAATTTTAATCATTTCAAAAGATTATCAAGTACAATTTTTAAAAAAGTAAAAAAAGAGTTTGATTATTTTAATTCTATTTTTCAATAGGTTTTTTATAGTATAATAGGGCTGCTATACCAACCAGTGCAGCTATTGTTGTAAGTAATCCTGCTTCTGGACCAAAAGCATTAGTCCTAAGAAAAAGTAGTGTGTTTGACTTATTGACATGAATGAAGCAACTTTCAGTCCACTAACATTTAATCCATAGAAGTATGATAGTATAAAGTTCCATGATCCATGGAAAGCACAATCTAAAATGACAATTAAAGTAATAACAGATTACATAAGTGATTCAACCATGAAACTAAAACACCACATGCACACATCAGAAGCACAAGAAAAATACAAAGACAGGATGCCAAATGTAGAACCAAGATGACATACAACAAATACACACTAAAATACAGACAATACCACGTAAAAGGCATAAAAAGTGTAAAAACAGAACAAATACTCATAGCAACAGCACAAAACATGATAAAATTACACAATATGGAATAAAACCTACTAAAAGAAAACACAATATCCATAGAAGGATAAAAACTAAAAATACAAAAAAATAAAAATATAAATATATCCAGGTCAATTCTGACCAATATGACAACCATAACTAACTTTCAAAATGTGATTGTTGCACACCCTCAGATACAAAAAAATACTTTGATAATTCCTTCAGTTACCCCATATTATTTGAAAGGTATGATGATTAACCACCCCAATAATCAGGTACACATTAAATAATAATAATCATATTATATCAATAAAATAAAAACATGCCATCACATCTACATCTCTTTGCTTTTCTATAAATAATTAAAATATTATAGTGACACAAGATGTGAAAACAAAGCCTTCCCAAATCAAATAAAAATATAACCAACAAAACACAAAAATAATTATACAAAATCATTTGTTATTATTTATTGGAGGTATAAATCATATGTTAAATAAAAAATTACTCTTAATTTCAATCTTCATAGCTACTTTATTAACCATAGCAGCCGTTAATGCTGATGAAAAATTATTAATGCCTGATGATAGTATGCATCAAGTATCCCTAATGCAGTCATTCATGCATGGAGCATATGACGGAGTTCTCAGCGTTGGAGAATTAAAATCAAATGGAGATACGGGTCTTGGAACCTTTGAAGGTGTAAACGGTGAAATGATTGTTTTAGATGGAAATGTATATCAGGCACGTGCCGATGGTAGTGTTCACGTCATGCCCGATAATGAAAAAGTACCATTTGCAACGGTAACCCATTTCGACAATGATGCAAATATAAACAATATTTCAGCAAAGAATTTTGATGATTTAACAGGTAAACTAGATAATGAAATTAAGAAATATGGAAAAAACAATATGTATGTTGTTAAAATCAAATGTAACTGTTCCAACATAACAGTTAGAAGTGTTGAAAAACAAGAAAAACCATATAAGGAGTTTACCGAAGTAGCCGCTGTAGATCAAAAAGTATTTAACTACACAAACCAAACAGGAACACTTATTGCAATATATTTCCCGGAATATATGAATGAAATAAATATGCCTGGCTGGCACATCCACTTCTTAAATGACGCCAAAGATAAGGGCGGTCATGTATTAGGATTAACAATCGAAAATGGTACAGGTCAAATGGATGAAATCCATGAATTTGACATGGATTTACCAACAACAGATACCTTTAAAAACATGGATTTTTCAGAGGATATGAGTCAAAAAATCAACAGTGTTGAATAAAAACATAATCCTACTGGAAAATCATAATTAATAGAAAAAATCTAATCCTATTTTGAATTGGTGGATTCTAGGCCGATTCAAACCAATGCAATTAATCCATGATAAAAATTCATATACAGATAGCATACAAGCTATTGTACAGTAATGATAATAATCTCTCCACCAATTATTTTTTTTTGATACAATCAAAAACAGAATTCATCACCTAAAAATACTTCAAAATAAAACTATCCTACCTTAACCTAAAAAAAAATTATATTGGGGGGTGAGAAGTTAAATCAGATGTGTACTGATTCAAGGAGTTATTCTTTCGCAACGGCTAATGTTGCCTCAGCGGTTAATTTTTCACCACTAGTAGGCATGTAAGTAGCTGTAATATTGTAGTTTCCTATTTTCATAGTAGTTGGTATGATGTAATTAACATTTACCTCTCCGTTTACTACTTTACCATAGATTACTTTGCAGTTTGAGTCTTTTACCGTTTTACCATTGATTTTAAATATTACTTTTCCATTATTGATTGTGTTATCGTTTAGTGTTGCTGTTAATGTGATTTCTTCACCAGTGGTTGCTGTAATGTCACTTGTCGTTAATGTTAGCTCTGCAGGTGTTACTTTTATTTCTGTTTTTTCACTGTTTAAGCTTTCAAGTTGGGTTGATCCTGTGTATACTGCCTGTATAGGTGTATTGTTTTTAGTCCAGTCATCTGGTATGGTGTAGTTTTCTATAGTTGCAACTCCGTTAATTACTTTAGCATAGATTACTTTGCCGTTAGAGTTTTTTAGTGTTTTACCGTTTACCTTGAATGTTATTTTTCCTTTGGTGATGTTGGTTGCTAATTCTTCTTCATATTCATTTCCATAGTATATGCTTGCTGTTATTGTGGCAGATTGTCCTAATGTGAATTCGGTTGTATCTACTTTTATAGTGTATTCTTTTGGTGGCATCTGATCTACTTTCAATGCGGTTGTCGTGGTACTGTTAATGTAATTGTCTGTTTTTGTAAATGATGCGGTTATTGTGGTTTCCATTTCATCTGTGAATGTGTATGTGGTTGTTGCCTGTGAATTTTCAACGTTTACTGTATCAATTACTGTTCCATCAGCGAGTGTGAATGTTACTTGTCCTTCATTTATGATACTGTTGTCTTCACTGGTTAAAGTAGCTGTAATAGTTGTAGGTATTGTTACTACTGTATTTATTTCATCCATTGCTATTGTTGTTTTATTCCTGTTTTTAACTAGAGCTTCTGCAGAAGATGATGCGTATGTGTCATCTCCATTATAGGCTGCTATTACATTTATTGGATCTTCTGATTGAATGGCAGTAGGCATAGTCAATGTACCATTTTCATTAGAAATCATAGCAGGATACTGTATTTGGCCTATAGTAAGTGCTATTGGTGCACCAGATACACTGTTTCCATCTTCATCTTTTACCTGTGCTGTAACATTGATTACAGTTCCGCTTGTAATGGAATCCGGTACTGTTATGATTACTTCAGTATTGATTTTTCTAATCTGAGCAGTGTTTTCAGTAGTACTTGACTGGTAGTAATCAGAGGTTAATGTTGCAATAATATTTCCACTGTATTCTGATGTGAATATGTACTGTGTGGTTGCTGTTCCGTCAACGATATCTGCTGTGGCTAATGTATCACCTTGTTCGTTAGTGAATGTGATTAATCCACCATCAATGTTTTCATCATTAATATCTTTAACATGAGCAGTTAATTGTACTTCATCACCTATTCTAGCATTCACTTCATCTACTGCAATATTTGCAACACCAGTCTCAATTGTTAGTGTTGTTATATTACTTTTAATATTATACATCACTTTTCCTTCATACAATACACGTAATGTTGGATTATCCAGCATAGCAGCTGTAATAATAGTTGTTACATTTGCAGTATTATCTGTTACTGGAACTGAAATGTTTTTATCAGCAAATTGGAATGAAATGTTACCTTCATCAACTACATCAGTACTGTTGATTCTGGCGTTTATGGTTATTTGCTCTCCTACTTTGCTGCCACTTATATCACCCAATACAATCCTACCTGTTGATTCAATGGTATTGAAATCTTTAGTATTCTTTTTAGTTTGATATTTTTCTGTTGGATAATACCATACTTTAAGAGTCTTAGCATAAGCATATCCTGTACCTGTAGCCGTATTATATGTGAAATATGTGCTTGCTTGTCCATTATTTAAGGTTAATGTCTCATATGGTAAGTCATCAACCCATATTTCAACATAACCTAAAATAAGCTTTAAATTAAAATTAAACCAACCTGAAATTCAACAGCAACAATATAATTTTACATAATAGTGATACATACTTCTTTTTATTCTTTTATTCATTTTATGATTATATAATCTTGTTTTTTCTATTTTAAACTTTCACTTCTTTCATTTTTATATTTGAATAAATAATTTTTTATAAAGATCTTCTGTCAGTTAATGTGTTTACATTTATTTGTGGGAACAATTTAGAATTGTGTACTCTATCATTAAAAACTTTTTAAATTAGAAGACTATATCAAAAGCAAGAATACACAAACTCGGCAACGAAAAAAAAAACATAGCAATGAATTAAACAACTCCAAAAAAGTAAACAAAAATGAAGATAAAGGAAAACAACTACAAAAACATGCTAAAGAGATTTACAATTTGAGCTTTATGGATAGAATACTTGGAAGATACACTTGAGGATATAAAAAAAATTGAAGATTAATTTTACAATAGGGAAAATTTTTTATCATATTATTGAAATAAAATATTATAAGAATAATATGGTGATTGTTTATGAATAATAGATTAGAAATTGCTTATGAGTTTGCAGAAGCAATCAATTCAGATAAAATCTTAAAAATTATATTATTTGGTTCTGTTGCTCGTGGTGATGATACGGATGATTCTGATATAGATATTTTAATAATATCTGACTATATGAATGAAATCTGGGATGATATTGCCGATTTAATTGGTGAATTTGTTCTTGAAAAACAAGAATTGATTTCTGCTCATATAATGACTACTGACCGATTTAATACAACACAAAATTATTCCTTTTTGTCAAATGTATTGGAGGAGGGAGAAATACTTGTCTGAAATTGATGAATATATGGATAAAGCAAATGATAAATTGATTTCAGCTAAGGCATTGTATGACATTGGACAATTTGCTACTAGTGTCAGTGCATGTTACTATTGTATGTTTAATACCGCTAAAGCATTACTTATTATAAAAGGATTTAAACCTAAAACTCATAAGGGCGTAATTTCATTATTTGGTCAAGAATATGTTTTAAATGACTCTTTTGATAGAAGAATTTCAAAATATTTATCAAGTACACAATCTTTAAGGGAATCTGCTGATTATGAGGCTGTAGATAATATTAATGAAAATATAGCATATGATTCTATTGTTAATGCCGAATTATTTATGAAAGAAGCTAAAAAGTTTTTATAATTACTTTTTAGCAAATTTAATATATTACTCTTTTTGTTTATTTCTCATTTAAGCTTTACAATAATCCCCACTACACATACAATAACAAAGCACTACATAGATGAGAACAGAAAACTCTGGAAATATTTGTACAATAGTTACTGTATATATCATATATTTCTTCTGAAACAATGAGCAACAAAACATAACTCCGAGTTAACAATATCTTTAAAAAACAATCAATAATTAACAGTATTTAAATAAAGCATCAAAATATAATAGTAACAGATAATTAAATTAAATGATAATCTCTAATTAAATATTTTTAAAGAGATACTCATGTCTATTTTCTATCAATTTATGTGTTTACATTTATTTGTGGGAACAATTTAGAATTGTGTGCCCATATACATTTATGATAACCAGACAAATAAGTAACTTAAATAGTCATTTAAGTATAAATAATCGGATTAGATAATTATGATAACTATTTGGATGTTAAATGTGGGTACGATAATGATTTGTGGGAACATTATTTAATTTATTGATACAATTGTAGGAACATTATTAAATCTATCGTTAGGTTCAATGGCAGGATGTATTCCAAATTTTTGTAAAATAGAATACAATAAACTGTGTGAACAAACTGATTTGTGTGTACATATTTTATTCTTTTATGCTGTGGGAACAATGTGGTTTTGTAGGTACATTGCCTTTTGTATGCACATAATAATAAAATGTGTCTCGGTACCATTAACTACTAGTATATGTGTCAAAGATTCATTTAAGAGACTTTGATGATATGATAGTTACAATATAAACTCAAAAATTAATGCACTACTTCAAAACACTGCAATACATGGTAAAATAAATTACCCTGACTATAAAACAAACAGATAATTGAATATTAATTATTTTAACGTAAAAATAGATTACATTAATGCGTGGAATACGTGTTGAAGAAGATTATTATATCCTCAATTGTTCTGCACTCCCAGAATATTCATAAAAAAAGGTGGTTATTTAATTCACTCTCGTGAATCAAATTTTAATTTATTGGATTTTTTCATATTGTTTGCAAGGATTTAGCCTTCATTATATATTAATCCTATGGCCCTGGCCATGAATGTAAGTAGATATGCATCAACTATAAATGATGCAATGATTCTACCTATATATGGAATAAGCGTTATAACACTTGATATAATTCCAATGACTATCACTGTCAGCAATGCGAGTATAATAAATACGATGTAGTTGCTCCAGCCGATACTGTTTATTTTTGATATCACTGCCGGTATATTCAATGCAGCAAGTATATCCTCTGTTTCTGCAAGTATGCCTAGTGATATGTTTGATAACAATGAGAATATCACGTATAGTATGAAACAGAATATTGCCAGTATTCCTATACTGATTACAAAGTCATGTATTAGGTTTTGTGGAATACTTTGAATAACAACTGAATTTGTTGCATTTACTGTAGTGTTGATTGTTGAGTTTGCATTCATTGTGCTGATTGCATTTATGATTTTTCCAAACTTATCAAATACGCCCAATGGGATGGATAGTATCAGTGTTATTAATGCAGGTATAATCAGATATATAAACTGTACTATAATGCTTTTTATACCTAATATCAGGTTTTCAACCGGATCAAGCATTGGTATTTCGGATGAGCCTGAAATGCTTTCTTTTACAATGCTTATGAATATGCCGCCGATAATGATGATTATCAGGATATTGATTAGGTGCATTAATAGATTTACATATGTATTATTGCTGTTTAAGGCAATTTGTTGAACTACACCAGTTAATAGAAATACTATGCATATTATCAGCCAATTTTTCATGTTATCGATAGGATAATGAAGGGCTTCCTTTATTATTTCAATAGCATCCATAGCTTTTACCTCCCTTTAAATGAATTTCTTTACATTTATTATTATGATGTTCATCAATAAAATTATTTTTATAGTTTCTTGCTCAGTCATTAAATAATATATTTCATTTAAAAGATTTGAAATGAAATGCATTTATCAAAATTTTGATTAATGAATAAATATATAAGTATAAGCATGAATCTTAATGAACTGACATATAACACATTTTCAATTGATGACTATGAACGTTTCTTATTGGAAGTATTCAACGTTAACCTGGCCAGTAGGGAGGATGTTTTATATCTGATTGATGATAGTTATCAGTCAAAGATAAATAGCCTCTATTACTATGGCAGCTACATGGATGATGAGTTTAATGATATTGAATTATATGTCATCAGATTAAGAAATATTGATGATTACAGACTACTGGAGGATGTCATATACAATTTATTGTCACTCAATCAGACAAATCATGCATATATAACCGTCTATGCTGATGGCAGTGACAGATGGTTTTATTCATATCTGTATCTGGAGTATGTTGTTGAGGATAACAAGCTTGTTAACCGTAAGTCTAGGATTGACGACTTTATTCATTGGTGCGGATTTATATCCAGTGAAAATCTACTATCTGATTTCTTGTCTATTAAAATATCGGATGATAAGTTAAGGGGACTGCTGAAAAATAAGCATGAATCCCAATTGATACTGTCATTAAATGATATTATAGAAAAACTCGACGCTTATCAGGAAAATACTACGGGTGAGTTTGACTCATACCAGTTGGTTATAAGACTCTTACTTGGCATAATCAACAAATCCCCTCCCAGGGGTGCATTGGCAAGAAAGGTCTATGACAGGATAGTGGATGTTCAAAAGTCAACCGATGAGACAATCGACGTCAACACCATATATGAATTTTACAACTATCTGAACAGTCAGGAATCTATTTCAAAAAGCCATGTAAAATCTGTCTGTGAGGATACATTAATCGAGTACTTGACAAGAAACACCCTCATTTCCAGGGAGGATATTATTGCTTATGTCAAGTATGCCTACGACAATAGAAAATTGATACACAAACATATAGGTGAGGCCATCCGTAATGGGGGAAGAGCATATACTAACATGAAAGTGCCGTTATCGGTAATCTATAATATAGATTCGATAAGCACTTTACTTGATGAAATACAGATACTTGATTTTTCAATCAATTCATCAATCACCATAAACACGTTAATCTACATATTAACCAAGCTCAAATACGTAAACCGGGTAATGCAGGGATATTTCAATCCAAGTATGGATGAATTATTCAACCGCACCATAAAGGACAATGTTCACATGATTACACTCAACAAGCAGTCAATCACAACTGCAAAGACATTGCTAAATGATGACATAAACATCCATTATACCGATGCGTTGAATCTATATCCGGAATACCCCTACATTATAAGTCAGCTGGATAATGTGAATCCTGGCATGACAAAATCCGAGTCAATAAACGAAATAGTCACAAAGTATAATAAAACACACATGCACAGCAAGATGAACATGTACTTTGAAGATAACTTCAAACAAAAACACGGATATAAACCATTGATATACCAACTTGACTTTAAGCAGGTATTTGCAGACAATCATAAATTCGACATAATCATATCAAACATAGAACATGTAACTCTAACCGGTAAAAAGGATATGAAAAAACAACTCAACAGATACTCACTATATGACAACAATCAAAGATATGAATACTACTATATAGAAAAGGCATTGGATATAATAGACGATAATGGAGTAATATCCCTAATAATATCCGATGACTATAAAAGCGATGATGATAAAAGGGTATGCAAGCTATTAAGAAAGCATACCATACTGCAAACGGACAATCAAAAATTAATATATGCCAAATGATAATCAAAAAATAAGGATGACCGTGAAAAAAAAAACACTAACATGAACAAAAAAAAATATGGGAGAAAACAGACATGTCAAACTCAAAACTTGTAATAGATGAATATTCAAGCAACCTAAAGGAAAAAATCAATGGACTTTTAAGCTATACAGACCTGTTTGATTGTATGATTGGATACTTCTATGTGACAGGTTTTTCAAAATACGTCTATAACCTCAATGCTACAGACAAAATAAGAATACTCATAGGAACAGGACTCAAGGATGAATACAGGATACTAAACAACAACGGATTCAAACAGCTCTCATCCAAACAGATCAAACATAACCTAAGGGAAAATATAAAAAAGGAATTTGAAAACTCCGACAACACCTATGAAATAGAAACGGCGGTAAAGGAATTTCTTACATGGCTTGATGAGGATAAAATCGAAATAAGAGTATACAACAAGAGAATACTATCGCCAAAGATGTACATCCTAAGCCTTGATAATGGACAGGGCCGTGTAATAACAGGCTCCACCAACATAACAAACACAAAAGAGGAAGACTTCGAGGTGAATGTTGAACTGACCAGCCATGAAGACTATACCCGCAGCCTCGAGAAATTCAACCATTTATGGGATAACGCAATCGACGTCAAGGACGAATACACAGATACCATAAACAACCACACATGGATAAACGATGACATAACACCATATGAGCTATACCTGAAATTTCTCTACGAATACTTCTATGAACAAATCGATACCGACCAGATAGACTTCGATGAAAGTGCACATCCAGCCAACTTCAAGATGCTTGAATACCAAAAGCACGCCGTAATCCAGGCAAAGGATATCATCAACCAGCACGGCGGCGTATTTTTATCAGACGTGGTGGGACTGGGAAAAACATATATGGGAGCACTATTATTAAAGCAGCTAAGGGGAAAAAGCATAATCATAGCACCACCCACACTGGTAGACAAGTCAAACCCCGGAGGATGGGAACAGGTACTCAAGGACTTTGACGTCAACTATTACTGCCAGTCACGTGGAAAACTCGAGGATATACTTGATAACTTCGATAAAAGCGAGTATAATAATGTATTGATAGACGAGTCACACTACTTCAGAAACGAAAACACACAAAGATATGAACTGTTGCATAAAATCTGTGAAAACAAGAACGTAATACTGATATCCGCAACACCATACAATAACTCACCGAGTGACATCCTGGCACAGATAAAGCTATTTCAAAACTCACATGACTCAACCATACCCAATGTAAGAGATATAGAGCATTACTTCAGCCTAATCAGAAGAAGACTGGATAAGTATGACATGCAGACAGACAGGGAGGAATATGAAGCCGAAAACAAGAGGGTAACCAAGCAAATCAGGGAAGACATACTCAAGTACCTGATGGTCAGAAGAACAAGACATGACATTGACAAGTACTACAAGAAAGACCTTAAGAAGCATAGCCTGGAGTTTCCAGTTGTAAACGAGCCAATACTCAAATATTATTCATTCGATAAAAACCTGAGCAAAAAGTATGACAATACTCTAAAAATCATAACCGAAGAGCTAACCTACGCCAAGTACACTCCATTGTCCACAAAGTATCTCATCCACCCAGAAGACACACATGATGACGTGTCAATGGGCGGATTTATCAAGGCATTACTGTTTAAAAGGCTTGAAAGCAGTCTTTATGCATTCAACAAGTCCATAGATAACTGTATAAGAACACATAAACAGACAATCGACACCCTGAAGGATATGAATGTATATTACATATCAAATAATTACAACAAGAACATCTATCAGATGATAGAAAATGAGGATCTAGACCAGATAGAGGATAACATAAACAAGGGAAATATCAGACAGATACACATCGAGGAGTTTTCAAACCAATTTTTAAGAGATCTTCAATCAGACTATGAATCATTCAAAAAAATCAGGAATATATGGAGGGACGTTGATGACTATCCGAAAGAACAGCTTTTGATAAATCTCTTAAACAAGCAATTGAAAAACAGGAAGATAATAATATTCACCGAGTTTGTAGATACCGCAAACTATCTGTATAATACAATCAAAGACAAGTGTACCGAGAAGGTACTGATGTTTACTGGTAAATCATCAAGACGTCACCAGCAAAAGGTAATCGATAACTTTGACGCCAACAAGTCAAAGAATAAACAGCATAACGACTATAACATACTCATATCAACAGATGTGCTTAGCCATGGAGTAAACCTGCACAGATCAAACATCATCATAAACTATGACATACCATGGAATCCTACAAGAATCATGCAGAGAATAGGAAGGGTTCAGAGGCTTGGAACAGAATTCGATGACATAAACATATACAATTTCTTCCCCGTAGATGAGATTGAAAACACCATAAACCTGAAGCAAACCGCCCAGAACAAGATAAACGCCTTCATACAGCTGTTAGGTACCGATGCAAAGTATCTGACCAATGAACAGATAAAGACACATGATCTGTTCAAGAAAATCAACGAGGACATGTATGATGATGAGGGGGATAATCAACTGCAGTATCTCATGCAAATACGTCAGATAAGGGATGAGGAACCTGAACTGTATGAACGGATAAAAAAGATTGCACCGAAGACCAAGATATCAAGAAAATCTGATAGGTATGAACTGATAACACTCATGAAATCCGACAACCTGAAAAGCATCATACGATCAACCAAGACTAGTGTTGATGAAATAGACTTCTTTGAGGCGATAAGTTATCTGAAGGCCCAGCCAAGTGAAGTGGGGATGAGTACTAACATAGACTACTATGAACTTTTGGATAAGGCATATGATGAGTTTACAAAACAAATACATAAAAAGACCATAGTACGACCTACAAGAAATGAACTTAAACTACAGGAATACATTAAATTTGCACTTCAGGACAAATCACTCACGACAAACAAGCAAATAGACCTGCTTGACGTGTTGAATGTGATAAAGCAGGGAAAACTCACAAAAAAAGAGGTCAGCACAATAAAAAACAATATTGAAAACAACAATATCACCACCGAGAACATCATAAGGGAAGTTGAAAAAATAGATACCACAAAAAGTAATGAAAATAAGTACACCTACACAGACAAGCAGATAGTATTATCCGAGTACTTCAGGGATGATTAGATATGAACTGTCAGATATGTAACAAAGAGTCAAAAGACAAGTACTGTGATGAATGCAAGCACATAAGATGTGTCTACACAATACATAAGTTAAGCGAAAAGATATCATTAAACGAGAAATTCAATACAAACACGCTGATAATAAAAAAGCTTAAGAATATAGAAAGATATGACCTGGAACTACTCACCGATAATGGCATATTAACCAGGGACAGATTAAACAACTATCAATGGGCAGGTATTGAATCCATAAATCAATACCTTGACAAATATGACAAGTCCGGTAAAAAGATTACAATAAAGGATGATAAAAAAGATGTGATACCATCACTGGATAAGGTAGTCCTGTTTTTGGAAAAAAACTATAATATTACAGATACCTTCGATATCGATAAGCTTTCAGGTCAGTTAAGTACAAGTAAAAATCAGACAAAAAAGATAATAGAAAAGCTGGCGGCCCAAAATCTTATAAAAAAATCATTCTATGGAAACTACAAGCTAAACTATCATCAAATCATAAAGTATAAACAATCACAGAATATACAGGAAGATAAGATAAAGACCTTATCCGGCCTTAAGGAAGTATCACAGGATAAAAAATCAACGACCACGATTACAGGTAAAAAAAGCAGCACAAAAGGTAAGAAAACTACTAAAAAAACGGGAAATAAAAAATCCATAAAAAAATCGGACAACAGGAATAAATCAGGACAAAAAAACCGCAGTGATTCAAAGAATAAGGTCATATCCATGGTGGAATTATCCAAGGAGAATAATTTAATCCCGACTATCAGAGACTTCATCAACAGTCAGCTGATAATACTGCCACATAATATAGCAGATAATGATTTGACACTGGATGAATTGTATCATGAATTTAGGGATTATACAAGTAATGATATTCAACGTGAAGACTTCGACAAATACTTCCACAGGATAATAAACACATATCCTCATATAAGACATAAGAATCTTGATGATACTGTAAAGTACAACATTAAAAGCAGAAAGACTCCAAGGATAATAATGGATAATCTGCAGAAAAACAATCAGAAATTCAGATACAACAGCCACAGCCGCATCCGGCTTAAGGACAATACGCTTGAAGTTGATACGTACATCCATGGGGATGAACTGGCACAGTTATATAATCTGATAATATATACCCAGGAAAACATAACTGATTATCGATACAGTCTAAAGGATGATATGATACATGTTGAAATAACATATGATTTAACTGATGAGAATCCCGACTTATGGCTTAAGTTTTTAAAGTCATACAACCTATAATATCCATATAATATATTTGAAATGTTAAAAGTGCATATGATTAATTAATGATTCTCATCAAAAATTTATAAAAAATAGTATAGGGATAGTTTTAAATAAAACATCCCTTGCAGATTGACTCTCATTAATGAGGTGGGTATGAGTACTTTCCAAACAAAATATCCTATTTAACCTTTTATAACTTTCAACGTGGTATTTGCTTCAATCCTATCATACTCCCCACTGATTAATACTGCCGTAATGGTATAGGTTTTAGCCTTCAGATACTCTGGAATAGTATAATAGATGCTAGCAACGTTATCTGTTATGTCACCATAGACTACCTTGCCGTTGTCGTCCTTGATTGTTTTACCGTTTAGCTTAAAGAGTACCTTTCCATTATTGATTGCATCATCATAGGTAATGGTAGCTTCCAGTCTTATGGTTGAACCAGTAGCAGAATCGGTTAATGGAGTAATGCTTATCTCTGGATTTTTCTTAGGGATAACTATGGTCATGCTATTGTTGGCCGTCTGGTAATTGGATGAACCTGAGTATGTTGCAGAAACAATCAGGCTTTTAGTGTTGTTATCCTTTAATACATAATTGATTGATGCCACGTTATCGGTAACCTTGATATAGATTACCTTACCGTTGTCGTCCTTGATTGTTTTACCGTTAACCTTGAAGACAATCTTTCCGGTATTTATCCGACTTGAATCTTCATCTTTTAGTTCCGCCTTTAACAGGATATTGTCATCAGATATCTCATATGATAACAGTATGTCACACTCTTTTTTCGCAGTAGTTACGATTTTTACCGTAATGCTTTGCTCCAACGGACCATAGCCCTCCTGATAGTATACTGCTGTAATGTTGTTTAATCCCACCGGAAGTGCCTTCTTGATGATTGCACACCCATTGATTATATCGGCAGTTATTTCTTCACCTGCTATTATGAATGACACATTGCCTTCACTAATATTGTTTCCATATTGATCAAATACGTGAGCCGTTATTTCACACGGATTTTTGTTGTTGGCTGTCAGGTTCAATGACGCCTTCACGTTCTGTGTAAACGCTTTTACCGATGCCACCTGTGATGAATATGTATGGCCGGGATATGTTCCCTTAAGCTCATATAAGTCATACCATGTAATTCCATCAAGACTTACAAATGAAACGTCTTCGCCGTATAATAACTTTTTAAGACTGAAAATCTCCGAAATCGGAATTCCCACATCCTCGATGGTTGTAATCTTAAACATTACCTCTAATACATCATCCTTGTGTAATAATACCTTATCATCAAGATATATCGTATGGTATCCCATAGGACTTACAGCTTCTTTGACAATCTTCAATTCATTGTTTACAAATACAGATAGGGTATAATTTGTTTCCTCGTTGAAGCTGGTAGATACGGCTTCAAGATATTCATCGGATCTGATTGTGTATTTGTTCTTATACCATGCCGTCTTGTTTGGATAATAGAAGTAATCAGTTATACCGCTAATATCATATTGATAACTGTTGTCAAGGACTACCTCATCATTAAACGAGAAGGTGTATATATCGTTTCCGATTGCATGATATAAATCATAGTATGACACGTAATAATATCCGTCCATACCTGAATTTGTTCCCCAACTGTTTTTAATAATCCATGCCCCGTCACCGCCAGGAGTGAACCGGAAGTTATTTCGGGAGTAGTTATCATCCCATCCTACAATACATATTGCATGGTTAACGTTGGTATTGCGATTACAGTAGTAGTTTCCATCCATTTCAAGTCCATGTTCCCATGCAATTGTAGTACCTACACAGCCATAGGTCATCAGGGCCTTTTTGATATTGTCATTATCAGTGTAATTCTTTCTTGTAATCTTTATAATATCCTGTATGTGGAATGAACTGTTCAATACCGGTGATAAGATTGAATACGCTCTGTATCTGTCCTCTTCTTCCATAACAGGACCTAGCCAGCCGGTCAGGTATCCCAGTGACATGCCGTTGTTTCCACCTCCATTGACTTCAAAACTCCAGCCGTAATCGGAGTATTGAGCCATGATATTTTTCATGTTCTCTTCGGAAAAATCATATGTGATATTCGTCGCCTTAAGAAGGCATGACTCGAGTGTGGCAATGGTTGCAAAGGCCCAACAGTTGCCGTCAGGTCCCTGATCTTTAACCGGTGTCACATAACCTAGCTGTCTTAAGTCAAATGAATCGGGCAATGTATCGTTAAATGTATAGTTAAATGATACAGGGGTATAATTTCCGTTGGCAATAAACATGTTAGGCTTATCCAGTTCATACACATCAGATGATGTATGGTCAATGAATGTATTGTCCTCAATCAAATTGCCTGTTGAATTGCAGCTGACGGTATAAATCACGGCATCTGCACTATTGTTTCTGAAGGTATTGTTATAGATTCTTGACGGATTTGCCTCATCAATATACAATGCTGAACCTACACCGGCATTATTGTATTCGAATATGCTGCCCTCTACCTTTATGCTACCATAGATTGAATAAAGTGATCCTCCATAGTATTTTGCACTGTTGTTTCTGAATGTTACGTTGCTTAATTGTGTTGTAGTTGTTAATGATGCTATTGCACCGCCGATGTTATTTGAATGATTATCCGTAAATAACGTATTGGATATGTTAAGCAAACTGTTTCTTGCCAGTATGCCGGCTCCATCTAATCCGGAACATCCATCAAACAATGAATTGTTGATGTAAAGTCTGGTATTGTCGGCATATATTGCCCCGCCAACTTCATTGCTGCAGTTGATAAATGAAACATTATCCAGGTTCATGTTATTGCTCTGGGAATTGATGTACTTTGACGTATCCCTGAATACGCTATTGTTGATGTACAGGCTTCCCGTATTTTTAATTGCACAGTTGGCCAACGTCAGATTACATATCTTTAAGTTGCTGTTAACATTATTCAATGTACTGTCCATGATGACCGCGTCAATGGATTGACCGATAAATGTAATGTTTTTAACGGTCAATGCTGAATTCAACTTATATTCACCATCCGCCAGGTGGATATTGTTATTATTACCTATTCTCTGAGTGGTTAACATTTTATAGGGGTTTTGTCTTGAACCGTTACCATTGTCATGGGCAAGTGACGAATCAAAGTACAGGTCATTTTGATTCGATTCATCCGTTAGTGTGGATTCAATTGAAATGCCAACTGCAGGTTTATCCTCATCAACCACTTCATGAGATACTATTTTGTTTGAATCAACATAATTGGATTCAATATTATCCTGACTTTCAATCAATGAATTATCATATATGCTTTCACCATCACTCGTGGCCATACAAAATGGTAGGAGCAATAGGAAAAACAATAATAAAATCATTATTCTTTCAATTTTAAACATAATAGCACAGCCTATTATTTTATTAGTATTATTTTTATATATTAATGATTAGTTATATGTTTATTTTAGGATTTATATCCTATTATTATTAATACTATGATAATACTTTTAATTATCACGGCAATCAAATAAATTAAAAAATGATAAGGAAGATATATATTATTATGATAGAAGAATCCCTATACAAATATTATGACATTGACTTTAAAAGCGATTACTCATCCACGGGTGAGGCATACTACTTTATATTCAATAACGATAGACAGTTATACCTTAATGAAGAAGATAACCTGGGTCTATTAAATGATGAGGATGTCAAGGAATTTGACTTTGACTTCAAGTTTTATATAGGTAAGTTTATGGACGAGGACTGCTATGTATGTAATGTTGACTTGGAAGATGATAAATTTCACACCTTATTTGAGGTATATGACTTGAATCACCCATTGTACCTGATGAGTGCAAGGGCTGTACTTGTCAGGGATTGGTATATCAGTCACAGATACTGTGGAAGATGCGGATCAAAAAATGAAGTTGATAGAAAGGATATGATGATGAAATGTCCCGAATGCGGTCAGGTACATTACTCCAGAATCGCACCGGCCATAATAGTGGCAATATCCAAGGATGATAGGCTTCTCATGGCAAGACACAGCTATCATGAGAAAATCAGATATGCATTGATAGCGGGATTTGTCGAAGCCGGTGAAAGTATAGAGGAAGCGGTTGTAAGGGAAGTACATGAAGAAGTGGGCATCAACATCAAAAACGTAAAGTACATGAGAAGTCAGTCATGGCCATTTCCCAATTCACTTATGCTGGGCTTTACCGCAGAGTATGACAGCGGCCAGATAGAAGTTGACGGTGATGAAATACTTAAGGCGAAATGGTTTAAAAAGGATGAAATCATAGCATACGACTCAGACATCAGCATATCTGCATGGCTGGTTGAAAACTTCATCAGAACCCATTAATGTTATAATTATCAGATAAATATTTCTTTAATCACAACCAAATAACACTAAAATAATACATATGTATAAAAATTACCGATTACAAATATAATATAGTATAAATATGGGATATGATTATCTTATGAATGACTATGAATATAACTGTGAATGTGATACTGACTATAACTATGGCTGCAGGCCAGAGGAAAGAAGTATAACAGAACATATCGACAAGGGCATCTTCAACATCGATAAGCCGGCCGGTCCAACTTCTCATGAGGTGGACTTGTGGGTTAAGAATATCATGGATGTTGAAAAGACAGGTCATGGCGGAACACTTGATCCAAAGGTTACCGGTGTGCTTCCTGTAGCGTTAAATCAGGCAACAAGGGCATTGTCATTACTGTTGCTTCTTCCGAAGGAATATGTATGTCTTATGCATATACATAAGCCAACACAGCCAGAGGACATCATAAGTGTATTCAATGAATTTACGGGTAAGATTTATCAGATGCCGCCTGTCAAGTCTGCCGTTAAAAGGCAGCTGAGGGTACGTAGTATATATGATGTTGAAATACTTGAAATTGAAAATAATCAGGACGTACTCTTCAGGGTTAAATGTGAAAGCGGTACATATATACGTAAGTACTGTCATGACATTGGTGAAGTGCTGGGCTGTGGAGCACACATGGCCGAGTTACGCCGTACCGTAAGCGGTACATTTACTGAGAATGACTCATTGACGACCCTGCAGGATGTGACTGACGCATATTATTTCTATAAAAACTGTGGTGATGAGCATATATTGCGTGAATTGATTCATCCAATGGAGTATACGACGAAGAACCTTAAAAAAATCTACGTTAAGGACTCCGCCGTTGATGCAATTTGTCATGGTGCCAACTTGGCTAGTAGTGGTATCGTCAAGTTGAATAAGGACATTAATAAAAATAATACTATTTGCCTGATGACTCTTAAGGATGAACTTCTTGCAATAGGTGAATCATTATATTCGGCTGATGAAATATTGTCATCAACTACGAAATATGTGGTTAAAATCCAAAAGGTTTTTATACTACCTAAAACATATCCTAAAATGTGGAAGTAATAACATAGGAAAAAAATAATAAAAAATATTTTTTTTAATATATTATTCTTCAAACAAATACATAAGATTTTTTTATTAACTGTAGAACCTGTTAATCTTCGAGTTAATGGGCGAGGTCTAATATTTAGATGTTGTTTCAATAAACGGAATAATGTCGTATTTTTGCATAGATTAGCTTTGGCTATGTAAAATTTTTCATGAAATTATATAGTAGTGATATTGCTCTCTCAAATTCTATGGTTAATAGTATTTGGAGAATTATATTAAGAATGTAGATATTATTATTTAATCTACAAGGATAATTAAAGCATTTTAATAAATGCCGAGATAGTCTAGCTTGGTAAGGCGCAAGACTGGAAATCTTGTGGGCATCCGCCCTCCTGGGTTCAAATCCCAGTCTCGGCGCTTATAATTATCTTTTAGATAAATATCTTAAAAAAAATAATTTCATTTAAAAAAAATTACTTTTTTTGAACAATTATTTATTATTTTAAATCAACAAACTAAAACAAAAGGTTATTGTTTTTACTAGATTATTCAGAATTAGATTTAACAATATTAAATAATAATTTTTTAAGATTCTAAAAATGATTATAAAATTCAAAGCTTATTTTTCCTATTATTTATGTTATACATGTTATGACATATGATAGAATTACTTCAAAACACATTAGAATAATCTAGCTTTTTTATATAATAAACAAAATTCAAATATGGAGAATTTATATGGCTGAACAAGAATTTAAACATATGGTTCGTATAACTCGTAAAGACGTTGACGGAAACAAAACAATAGTTACAGCTTTAACTGAAATCAAAGGAGTCGGAAAAGCATTTGCACTTGCAATATGTAAAGTACTCGACCTAAATCAAGAAGATCAAATAGGTTACATTGATGAAGATTCAGTTAACAAAATCGAGGAAGTTATTGAAAACCCACAGGAATTCGGAATTCCTGAATGGTTATTAAACAGAAGACTCGATTATGAAACTGGCGAAACTAAACACTTAATTGAATCAGATTTAAACATGACATTACGTGATGATTTAAACAGAATGAAAAAGATTAGAAGTTACAAAGGTAAAAGACACGAAGTTGGTCTTCCAGTACGTGGTCAAAGAACTAAATCTACATTTAGACATGGTTCATCTGTCGGTGTAAGTAGATCAAGAGGATAAATAAATTAAATATTAAGGAGAGTTGATTATGGGACATCCAAAAAAACCACGAAAACAATATGACACTCCATCACACCCATGGAATGCAGACCGTATTAAAGAAGAAAACAGATTAGCAGCAAAATACGGATTAAAAAACAAAAAAGAAATCTGGAAAGCAGACTCTAAAGTAAAAAGATTCAGAAGAGATGCTCGTATTCTATTAGGTATGGATCCAGAAGAAGCTAAAGTTGAAACAGAACAATTATTAAACCATCTTGTAAGAACAGGTATCTTATCACCTAACGCTAAACTTGAAGAAGTATTAGACTTAAACGTAGAAGATGTTCTAAGAAGAAGATTACAAAGTTTAGTACACAAAAGAGGTTTAAGTAGTACAGCTGCTGAAGCAAGACAATTTGTTGTACATGGTCACATTACATTAAACGGTAAAAAAATCAATGCACCTGGACACATTGTTGACAAAGCAGATGAAGAAAATATAGGCTTCTACCCAGGTTCACCTGTTGCTAAGGAAATAAACAGCGAAGAAAATACTGAAGAATCAGTTGAAGAAGTAGAAGAATAAACCTACAATGTAGATGAATATAAATAATTATAGGTGATAATATGGCAGAAAAAGAGAAATGGGGTGTAGCTCACGTTTACTCATCTTTTAACAACACTATAATAACTGTAACCGACATAACCGGTGCTGAAACAATTACCCAATGGTCTGGTGGAAAAGTAGTTAGATCAGACAGACAAGAATCATCACCATTTGCTGCTATGGAAGCAGCTAACCGTGTTGCAGATGATATTAAAGAAAAAGGAATTGCTGGACTTCACATAAAAGTACGAGCTTCTGGAGGAAATGGTCCTAGAACACCTGGACCTGGTGCTCAAGCAACAATAAGGGCATTAGCAAGAGCTGGTATTAAAATTGGTAAAATTGAAGATGTAACTCCTATACCTCACGATGGTACTGGTAGACCTGGTGGTAAAAGAGGTAGAAGAGTATAAGTATTTTATAAAAGGGTCATAGTATGAATATAGAAATTGTAGAAAAGGATAATGAAAAAGCCGTATTTATAATAGATGGTGTAGATGATACATTTATAAATACAATCAGAAGAATATGCCTTGTGGAAATTCCTACACTTGCAATTGAAGATGTTAACATATTCAAAAATGATGCTAAAATGTTTGATGAAGTATTAGCACATAGGCTTGGATTAATACCATTAACAACTGACTTGGAATCATATGTCATGCCTTCAGAGTGTGACTGTGAATCAGGATGTTCCAGTTGTAAAGTGTCTTTTTTATTAAAAGAGAAAGGTCCTAAAATAGTATATTCAAAAGATCTAAAATCTGACGACCCAGCTGTACAACCAGTTTATGATACAATACCAATAGTAAAACTTCAGGAAAATGAAGAAGTAGAACTAGAAGCTATAGCAGAATTAGGTTTAGGATCCGAACATGCAAAATGGCAGGCAACTACAACCTGTGGTTACAGATACTATCCAAAGATAGAAATTGACAATGAAAAATGTAACGACTTGGAATCATATGTTGAAGAATGTCCTAGAGGCGTATTACAAGTGGAAGACGATGAACTTGTAGCTAAAAATGAATTCAACTGTTCTACATGCAGAACATGTCAAAGATTATCTGAAAAAGATGACAATGCAATAGTGGTTGATTTTGTAGAGGGCAAATATGTTTTCAACATGGAAACAGACGGATCATTAACACCTGAGACAATTCTTACAATAGCTTGTGATATACTATCAGAAAAAGCAGATAAACTCATAAATTTTGTTATGAATGAGGAGGAATAAGTAAAATGAAACTTACAAAAACTAACCCAAATACTTTAAATTTAATTGAATCCCTCACCAAACAATCATCTGCAGAAGATGCTCCTATATGGAAAGCTGTTGCTAACGAGCTCAAAAAAGCTAATAGAAAAACAAAAGAAGTAAATCTATACCATATAGAAAAATATTCTGAAAACGATGAAACAGTACTTGTACCTACAAAAGTTTTAGGTGAAGGACAAATAACAAAAAGCATTACCGTAGCAGCATTCAAATTTTCTAACGAAGCAGTAAATAAAATTACAGCTGCTGGTGGAAAATGCTTAACAATCGATGAATTAATGGCAGAAAATCCTAAAGGATCTAATGTAAAAATCTTAAAATAGGTGAATGATAATGGTAACTATAATAGACGCTCAAGGACTCGTACTAGGTAGACTTGCAAGTACAGTTAGTAAAAGACTCTTAAACGGAGAAGAAATCACTATCATTAATGCTGAAAAAATCATCATATCTGGTAATAAGGATTTTATCTACGCTAGATACAAACAAAGAGTAGATAGAGCAAGTATTTCAAACCCTAGAGACTTAGGTCCTAAATACCCACGTAGACCAGATGATATCTTCAGAAGAACTGTTAGAGGAATGATTCCTTACAGAAAAGCACACGGAAGAGCAGCATATAAAAACTTAAAAGTCAATGTTGGAGTTCCTAAAGAATTAGAAGGACAAGAAGTAGAAGTTGTTGAAAAAGCACAACCTAAAAACATCCACAAGAGCATGGAATTAGGTACAGTTTCAAAATTATTAGGTGCTAAATTTTAAATAAAATAATGGTCGTGTAAATATGAGTAAAGTAGTACATACTAGTGGAAAAAGAAAAACAGCTATTGCTAGAGGTACTGTAAAAGAAGGTACTGGAAGAGTACGTGTAAACCGTAAACCGGTAGAATTATACAGCCCTGAATTAGCAAGATTAAAAATTCAAGAACCATTAGAATTAGCAGGAGATGTAGCAGAATCTGTAGATATCAACATAAGAGTTGTTGGTGGAGGAGTAATGGCACAAGCTGAAGCTGCTCGTATGGTAATTGCTAAAGGTTTAGTAGAATTTACCAGTGATGTAAAACTCAAAGATAAATATGTTCAATATGACAGAACAATGTTAGTTGGAGATCCTCGTCGTTCAGAACCTAAAAAATACGGTGGTCCTGGAGCCAGAGCAAAAAACCAAAAAAGTTACAGGTAGGCTTATGTTACTCGTAAGATGTTTTTCATGCGGAAAAGTTATATCAGCAAGTTATGATGAATTCAAGGAACGGACCCAGAAGGGAGAAGATCCTGGAGACGTTCTGGATGATTTGGGAATTCACAAATATTGTTGTAGGAGAATGTTCATTTCACACATTGATGTATGGTAATGAATATCGTAAACTAATTTGGAGCTAAATATAGTAGTTAAACTATTAATCTCTCCTTCTTCTATATCTTATTTAAGATATTTGAGGATTTTAGTTTTAATGGAAAATTAGTATAAATTATATCAGGAAAGTAGATTAAAATGCAATCTAGAAAAGATACAAGATTCGAAAAAGCTAGATTAATTGGTTCACGTGCATTACAGATATCAATGGGTGCAACACCATTAGTTGATTTTGACGTTAATGAAGATTCAATTAAAATAGCTATACGAGAATATGAGGAAGGAGTACTTCCATTGGATGCAGTAGTTATTCAGAATGACTAATTTACAGCAGAATATTCTGAGTATAGAAGATGACTTTCTTATTTATACACTTATAGGATATAAAAACATAGCCCTTTAATCGAACAACTATTTCTACATTTTAAGAAGAGGTGTTTTTTATGGATAGTGTAATCGAAGACGTAAGATTAAGAAAAATTATAGATAGTAGAGGAAATCCAACAGTTGAAGCTGATGTGTTGACATGGAACGGATTTGGACGTGCAGCAGCACCTAGTGGAGCAAGTACAGGAATTAACGAAGTAGCATCATTCCCTGAAGGTGGAGTAGATCAGGTTATTAATGAAGTCGAAGATCTAATTTCATCCGAAATTATAGGAATGGAAGCAGAAGACCTAAGAGAAATAGACAACGTATTAAAAGAAATTGATGGAACAGATAATTTTTCAACAATTGGTGGAAATACAGCAGTTGCAGTTTCAATGGCTACAGCAAAAGCCGGAGCATCAAGTTACAACCTCCCATTATATAAGTTCTTGGGTGGAATAATGCCTACATCAATCCCATTCCCATTGGGAAATATGATTAACGGTGGAGCACATGCAGGTAAGAATGCACCTGATATACAGGAATTCTTAGTTATTCCTGTAGGGGCAAGTAACATAACAGAAGCCATAACCACTAACATCAAGGTTCACAGAAAAATCAAATCCAAAATACAAGAAAAGGATGATACATTTACCGGTGGAAAAGGAGACGAAGGTGGATGGGCACCTAACTTAACCAACGAGGAAGCTCTTGAAATACAAACCTCATCATGTGAAGAAGTTAGTGATGAAACAGGAGTACTTGTAAGGCCAGGTTTAGATGTTGCTTCAAGTGAATTCTGGAATGAAGAAGAACAAAAATATGTATATGAAAGAGAAGGTGTATCTAGATCTATAGAAGAACAGATAGATTACATCGCAGATTTAGTGGATACATATAAATTCTTCTATGTAGAAGATCCAATTCAAGAAAATGATTTTGAAGCATTTGCTGAATTAACCAAAAAATCAGGTAAAGACTGTTTAATATGTGGAGATGACTTATTTGTAACAAATGCCAAAATACTGGCTGAAGGTATTAAGGCTAATGCAGGTAACTCACTTATCATTAAACCAAATCAGATTGGTACTTTAACTGATACCTACAACACTATTCAATTAGCAAAATCTAATAACTATGTACCAGTTGTTTCACACAGATCTGGAGAAACTACTGATGAAACTATTGCACATTTAGCTGTAGCTTTCCAGGCACCAGTTATTAAGACTGGAGCTGCAGGTGGAGAAAGAATAGCTAAACTTAATGAGTTAGTCAGAATCGAAGAGGAATTATCCAATCCGCAAATGGCAGAATTATAATTGGAGTTTATATGAACATTAATATTAATTATGATGATTGTATAGGATATGGATGTCTGGAATGCCTTGACATATGTCCAAAGACGGTATTTGATATAGAGGATAAACAGTTGATTGTCAAAGCCGACAGCAGTTGCTGTGGATGTAGGGTGTGTATGGATGTCTGTCCAACAAGTGCAATCCTTATTGAATATTAATCATATACTATTTAAAAAAAACGGTAATATTATATAAAAATAAGAGGTAAAAACATGTCAGAATTATTAATACCTTTAGATAAGTACCTTGCAGCAGGTTTACATATAGGTACTCAACAAAAAACCAAAGATATGGAAAAATACATATACAGAGTAAGAGCAGACGGACTTCATGTTTTAGATGTTAAAAGCAGTAATGATAAAATAATTGTAGCTGCTAAATTATTATCAAAATATGACCCTGATGACATTCTCGTAGTATCAACAAGACAATACGGTCAGGCACCTGTTAAAAAATTCGGTGAATTAACAGGTACAAAAACCATACCAGGTAGATTCATACCAGGTACATTAACTAATCCTAATTATTCTAAATTCATAGAACCAAAAGTATTAGTTGTAACCGATCCAAGATCAGACTCACAGGCAGTTGTCGAAGCAAGACAAAACGGTATTCCTGTAGTAGCATTATGTGATACAGAAAACCTTTTAAGCAATGTTGATATAGCTATACCTGTAAACAACAAAGGTAGAAAAGCTATTGCTTTAGTATACTGGTTACTTGCTAGACAAGTGTTAAGAAACAGAGGAGTCTTATCAAGTGATGAAGAATTTGATGTAGAATCTACTGATTTCGAATTAAAAATATAATTAAAATAAGTGGATAAGAAGATATTGCATCTTCTTTAATATTTATTTCTTTTTTTCAAATTTATTTTGAATATTTAACCTTCCCATTTTGAATGGATTATTACGATACTTTTTTTGTTGATTGTTTGGTGTTTGTTTATCTTATCATTGCAGATGTATAACCAACAACACTGTCATAGTCGCCCGATACATCTCCACTATTGGAGTATTTGAGTATATATGATTTTTTTGCACCGATTAGTTTTGAGTACTCTATGGCGGTTATCGTCGGCCCGTAGCCGCACATTGTTATGTCATATTCCACAATCTGTTTAAACAACTCATCACTGTCCATGTTTTCAATGGCCTTCATTACCTTGCTATCGTAGAATTTGGCAGTATCAGCATCCTCGTAGTGGGTCAGGTCGGTACTTGCTATGATGATGATTTTTCTGTCCAGTTGTTTTGATGCTTCATGGATGCTTCGTGCCAGGTCTTTACATAGTTGTGGATGCTGGTATTTTATGATTATTGGAACTATCTTAAAATCTTGATTTTTTCTATTTGCAATATATTGAAGGAAGGGTAATTCTACTTCAATGCTATGTTCACGAATGTGGGCTGATTCATCAAGTGTGCAATTTAAGTCAACTTCATTCAATTTATTGATAAATTCAACATCAACATCTATATCACCCAGTGGTGTATTCCACTTTTTGCTAGTTGAGAGTGATAACCTATCCCCGATACCAGTATGATTAGGCCCGATAATGACGAACGTCTCAGGCAAATCATCCTTGGCTAATTCATTGAATGCATAACAAGCCGTTCTGCCTGAGTAAACATAACCCGCATGGGGAACAACTATTGATTTGATGGTAGCCTCATCGCTTATACTTTCATCATTTATGCTATCTATCATGGATTCAATATTTCTTGTCAATAAACTTTCATCAGATTCATAAAACAATCCTGCAACACATGTCTGTCTAATCATAAAAATCACCGTTAACGATATTATTATAATATATAGCAATACATTTAAAAAATTTTTCACCAAAAAAAAGTAGTAGGATGTTAAAATCCTAACAAAATCTTTATACCAATTAATATCAGTATTACTCCACCAAGTATTAAAAACTTATCTCCAAAGTAATCTCCCAGTTTTCTGCCAATCAATATGCCTGCAATACTAAACAGGAATGCAACAACACCAATGACAGTACAAGGTATTAAAATATTGGTATTAAGCAGTGCAAATGTAATGCCCACTGCAAATGCATCAATACTGGTAGCTATGGCAAGAAGAGTAACCTCCTTGAATGAAAACTCGTCACTGATATCCTCATCGTCACCTTGAATGCTTTCTCTAATCATATTTACTCCAATAATCAAAAGAAGTATGAAAGCTATCCATGGGGCAACGCTTGTTACAAATGCCGTAATTGTTTCACCGGCAAAATATCCTATAACCGGCATGAATGCCTGAAATACACCAAAGAATAATCCGTAATATAACATTTGGCTGGTATTCATATCCTTCTGGGTAAAGCCCTTAGTCAATGAAACGCTAAAGGCATCCATGGCAAGTGCCACCGCTATTAAAAATACTGATAGAAATTCCATAATACAACCTGTTTTAATTATGAGTATATTTATGTTATCATATCATATTAAAAATTATTATAAAAAGTCAGTATAAGTTAGAATGGATTGAATTGCAGTATATGATTTATTCTATGATATGAAAGAAAAAGTCCATCTTTTTCAAAAAAAGTAAAATTTAAAAGTTTTATCATACATCATCAAGGCTATAACATTCACTATCCTTTTGACGTGCTTTTTCAACCTGAAATCTGATAATACTATTCAATTGGGAATCATCCAATGATAAATCATTATATTCTTCAATCAGCCGGTCAAATTCACCGCTGCGTCTAAGAAGGTCTGCTTTCATTACTTTTAAATCAATAGAATCAATTTCATACGATTCGATTATATTGTCAGTCAATTTTACAGCTGTCTTTCTTGCAAGCTTTGAATTTTCATCATCCCAAGCATCATCACATGCCCATGCACAGTGTAGTATTGCAAAAAATGCATCCACATCATTCCCTTTTTTTCTTTCAATCAAGTACTGCTTATAAAACAGATTTGCAATATTGGATTTGAATTCTATACCATCACATGTCCTATATTTATCAGTCTTTAAGAAATCATCATCTATTATTAGTTCTTTATCAACTCTACTGGCTACATATCCACAGTGGGGACATTCATTAATCCACATGCCTATTGTTGATCTAAACATTTCTGATGGTCTGGTGTCCAAATCGTTATGTCCAAATTGATTACTGCTCATTATTATTCTTTGTGTTGTCATATTATTGCATACGGAGCATTTAACATCAATTTCATTTATTGTTGTCATATTTATCACCTATCAATTAATTATTGATTTGATAATCATTTAATTTATAATTGTTAAAGTATTTTCTTTTAGCACTACAGATACCAACCTTGAGGATAATAAGTATGGGTAGGTAAGAATGTATGTGGGGGTGCTTTTGAATAGATATTCTATCAGATATTAGCATTTATTGTCGTTTTAAATCCTATATTCCCATTGAATCCTTGACATAGTTCTTAATTGTTTTTTATATTCTCTAGTCTTTGGGAATATTAAAAAAGATTTATCGGTCTTTAAAAATGTAAATATTTCACGATAATGAATCTTGGATAATATTTGGTATTATTTTAGAGAAATATTTCCTATAGAAAAATTTTAATAATATTTAAACCATAGATATTATTATTATAAATTATTATATATAGAGCGATTTACTATGAGTTTTGAAAATATTGAAAATTTTAACAAATACTTTTATAATCAAATTTCTGATTTTAATGATTCAACCATACTCACTCCTAATTTAATGGGAAATAAGGAAGATATAAAAATATTAGAAGCAAGTATTGATATTATTAATCAATATGATGAGTTTTGTAATGAAAATTCCATTACACAGAAAGACCTACTTTTATCCGCAGTTTCTATGGCATTAAATAAATTTAATTTTTCACATGAAACATTATTATATCATGGAAATAACATACCTTTTGCTATAAAATCTGAAAACAGACAAATTAGTATTAAGGAATATCTTGACATGATTCATACTGATTTTAAATATAATTTAAAATATGAAAATGAATCCGCAAAAGAATTATTGGATGAAAACAATTTAAAACCAGAATTATACATTAATTTTAACAGCACTGACAATGAATGGGAATATCAAAACCAATTTAACATCATATCAGATGATGAAAAAATAACAATAACCTTTTTATATAATGAAGAACTTTATTCAAAAGATTATGCAGAATTATTCTTAAAAAGTATTGAAACAATATTAAATCAATTAATATCCTGTGATATCAGTAAAACACGTATATGTGATATCAGTCTTAGTGATGAAACAGAAGATGTCAAATTTAAGGATGTTGAACTACCATTTTTACATAAACGTTTTGAAAGACAAGTATCCCAAACTCCTAATAATATCGCTCTTGTCTCAAACAATAAAAGATTAACATATCAGGAACTCAATGATAAAGCCAATCGTATAGCAAACGGTCTTATTAAACAGGGCGTCAAAGCAGGAAGTAATGTTCTCATAATGTTAAATAGGGATGAAAATCTAATAGCTGGAATTCTAGGTATCTTGAAGGCAGGATGTGCCTATATTCCAATTGATCCGGAATATCCTGACGAAAGAATCAGGTACATCTACCAGGACAGTCAAGCCGAATATATCATATCCGATGCTTCAACTGAAAACTCCATCGATATTGAAGAGTTATTAAAACAAGAAGATATCAACAATCCTGATGTTAAAATAGATTCTGATGACATGGCTTATATAATATATACCTCCGGTTCAACAGGAAATCCTAAAGGTGTAAAAGGAAGCCATAAAAATATTACGAGCGTTTTTTCAGAAGATGAAAATAATGAAATATTTAATGAATACGTTAAAATGAACAGAAATCTTTCAATTTCCACGGTATCATTTGTCGCATTTTTAGTTGATTTCATGAGCCTGACATTTGGAACTACATTGATACTTGCAAATGATGATGAAATAGAAAATATAGAAGCACTGGTCCGATTGATGCAAAATGAAAAACCTGATGCTCTTACATTTATAACACCTTCCCGTCTTAAACAATATCTGGAGGAGGAATCATTCACAAAAGAACTCTCTTCAATAGACTATATTACTATAGGGGGAGAAATGGTTACAAAAGAAGTTTTATCCAAATTAGCATATGATAAAACCAGTGTCTATATTGGTTACGGATCCACGGAAACCTCTGGATTTGCAACAATAAAGAAAATAACAACCTTAAATGATGATTTGACCATTGGAAAATCAGTGCATAATGTAACTACTGATGTTAGGGATGTGGATGGTAAGATACTGCCTCAGAAAGTGATGGGTGAACTCTATATTGGTGGAAATAATATTGCTAAAGGATATTATAATTTAGATGATGATTCATTCTTAAATATAAATAATATCTCTTACTATAAAACCGGAGATTATGCAATAAAAACACCTGATGGTGAAATCAAATTAAAAGGTAGGATAGATAATCAGATTAAGCTTAGAGGATTAAGAATAGAATTAGGGGAAGTGGAATCCAATATCTCCCAATATCCTAACATAAAGGAAAATGTTGTAGTAATTAAAAAGATTAACAACGAAGACCATCTGTGCACTTATTTCACCGCAGAAGATGAAATCAATACCAAGGATTTAAAGGAATTTTTAAAAGAAAGGTTAACCAGGTATATGGTTCCGTCAGTGTTTATGCAACTGGATGAAATGCCAAAAACACCAAATGGAAAAGTAAGCATTAAAGATCTTCCCAAGCCAAAACTTGATTTTGAATTGATTGCACCGGAAACCAAAACAGAAAAGGCATTATTTGAAATAGCATCATCTATTTCAAAAACCACTGAATTTGGTATAACAGATGATTTATATGCTATTGGATTTACCTCATTAACATTGATGAAATTTAATGCAGCAATATATAAGAAAACGAATATTAATTTAAATATATCCAAGTTAATTGATAATCCAACAATAAGAGATATTGCCAATTTAATTGACAATTCAGAATCATCTGATTATAATAGGATTATTGAGGATTCTAGAAATTCAATGTATATTCCTTTGACTGCCAATCAGTTGGGAGTATACTATGAATGTGCTCAAAATCCTGATGAAGCACAATATAATCTTCCAAGCCTGATTAAATTTGACAAATCAGTTGTCGCCGATAAATTAAGGGATGCAGTTATCAAAACAATCAATGCCTATCCTTACCTTAAAACAAGGATTGTCATGCATGGTGATAAATTAATGCATAAACGTGATGATTCAATTGCTGTTGATGATATACCTATTATTAAACAACCATGTATTACTGATGAAGAAATTCAAAAGACTAATTCTAAAAAGTTTGACTTGTTGGGTGGTCAGTTATTCCGTGCTAAAATATATGATACTGATGATGAAGTCATACTGTTTTTTGATATTCATCACCTGATAACAGATGGTGAATCCATTGATAAATTATTCAGAAACTTTGCATATGCATATGAAGGAAAGGAAATTGAAAGTGAATTATTTGATGGATATGCAGATGCATTGCTTGAAGCAGAAAGTGAAGGTAGTGATGAGTATGTGGCTTCTGAAAATTATTTCCATGATTTATTAACTCAGGAAGTTGATTCAACAGTTTTAACTCCTAACTTAAATGGAAATCCTGACAATGGAAAATTAAGGTCAGTTTCTAAATATATTAATCCAAAGTTGATAAGGGATTTCTGTGCTTCTGAAAGAATCAGTCCAAATGTTCTGTTTATGGCAAGTATCATATTGAATTTAAACAAGTACACATTCACTGATAAAACATTGATAACAACCATATTTAATGGTAGAACAAATTCCAATTACTTTAATACACAGGCATTTTTAGTAAAAACTTTACCGATATTATCAATCAATGAAGACAGGAACATTTCCATTAGAAAATTATTAAATCAGACTGATAATATTTGGAAAGAATGTATCAAGCATTCCAATTATCCCTACACAAAAATCTCAGAAGAGTTTGGACTAAAACCGGAGTTCATGTATACATACAGTAATCGTGATGAAAAAATCATCACCATAAATGATAAGAAGTATCATTACACTCATCTGGAAACCCTTGAAACCAATTATAAAATAACATTCAACATAAATGAAAGTGAAGACAATATTGAATTGTCCATATTATATAATAATCAGTTATACACTGAAAAGTACATAAAAGTCTTCCTTAACGGTGTTTTAACTATTATTAATCAGTTTATTGCCAATGATATTGATAATTTAACAATCAATGAAATAGAATTATATAAACATTATGAATTGCAGACATTTACTCCAGTGGATACTCCATTAATACACAAACGCTTTGAAAAGCAGGTTGAAGAAAGCCCTGACAATACAGCTCTTGTAGCAGGGGATGTAACGTTAACTTACGAAGAGCTTAACAAAAAGGCCAACCGTATAGCTAATGCATTAATCAAAAAAGGAATAAAAGCAAAAAGTAATGTTCTGGTAATGCTTCACAGAAACAGTAACCTAATAGCGTCAATTCTAGGTATATGGAAGGCTGGATGTGTATATATTCCTATAGATCTTGAATATCCGAAAGACAGGATAGAATACATCTATAATAACAGTCAGGCAGAATACATTATTTCAGATGTCGATGATGGCAATTCATTGAATGTAAACGAATTGCTTGAAGAATCCGATACATCAAATCCTGAGGTTATGTTATCATCGGATGATTTGGCTTATATGATTTACACTTCAGGTTCTACAGGAAATCCTAAGGGAGTGATGATATCACACGAAAACCTAGGTAATCTACTAGAAAATCTTAAGCCACAATACAATCGAGTGTTAAGTATTATAACTGTATCATTTGACCCATCGATTTTAGATATATTTTCACCATTAATCACTGGATTAAAACTGATACTTGCTAATGATATTCAAGTCAAAAACATACTAGAATTAATCAAGTTAATTAATGATGAAAAGCCGGATATTTTGGTTCTTACACCATCAAGGCTGGCATCATACCTGGAAGTACCTGAGTTTTGTGAAGCAATCAAACGCCTAAAATGCTTGTTCCTTGGTGGAGAGCAATTTTCAACCAAGGTATATGAAACATTCAGGAAGTACTCTGATGCTGTTGTATACAACATTTACGGTCCAACTGAAACCACAATTGCTTCAAACATGAAAGAGATAACAGATGTAAACGATATAACAGTAGGTCATCCGTTACATAACTATGTTACTGACGTACGTGATATAGATGGAAAACTATTGCCTCCAGGAGTTATGGGGGAATTGTATATCGGTGGAGTTGGTGTAGGTAAGGGT
Source organism: Methanosphaera sp. BMS (assembly GCF_003268005.1). NCBI lineage: Archaea > Methanobacteriati > Methanobacteriota > Methanobacteria > Methanobacteriales > Methanobacteriaceae > Methanosphaera > Methanosphaera sp. BMS. Next base: position 554,582 of record NZ_CP014213.1, read on the forward strand.
TACTACAACATGCCCGATAAGACAGAGGAAGTATTTGTAACAATTAATGATATACCATACTACCGCAGTGGTGACTATGCAATAGAACTGCCAAATGGTGAAATTGACATACAGGGAAGAATAGATAACCAGATAAAGCTAAGAGGACTAAGAATTGAAATAGGTGAAATAGAATCAAGCATCAACAAATACCCATCAGTAAGACAGGCAGTTGTCGTTATCCGGAAGATATCCAACAATGACCACTTATGTGCATATTACACTGCAGATGAAGAATTGGAAACGGGTGAATTAAAAGAGTTTTTAAAGGACAAGTTAACAAAATACATGATACCTACAGCTTATATGCAGCTTGATGAGATGCCACAAACACCGAATGGTAAGACGGATATAAAGGCATTGCCTGAACCGATACTTTATATGGAATATATGGAAGCTCAGGGAAAAACAGAACAACAGCTATTTGAAATGGCAGCTGAACTCATAAACACGGACCAATTTGGAGTTACCGATGATTTGTATTCCGTTGGGTTTACATCATTGATACTCATGAAATATAACTCGCTAATCTATGCACAGATGGGTGTAAACATTGATATATCCGTATTGTTTAATAATCCAACAATCAGAAAACTTGCCACGCAAATCGATGGAAGCGTTGAAGATAATACTATAAATGAAAGCATTGAAATGGCAAAAAGCATTGATTTATTCCCGCTTACAGAAAACCAGTTAGGAGTATATTATGAATGTATGCAAAGTCCTGATGAAATAAAATATACCATGCCAATAGTCATAAGATTTGACAGTCAAATAGATGCACATAAATTAAAGGATGCTATAATCAGGACTGTTGAGGCTCATCCATACCTAAAAACGAGGATTATAACTACAGATTCCGGCATACTAAGACAAAAAAGAAATGATGATGCTGAAATTGATGAAATAGAAATTGTCAGTGTTGATTCAATAAATGACAGTCAAATAATAGAAAATGATGTGAGGGTATTCAAGTTTGGTGATGAACAACTATTCAGGTTTAAGATTTATCAGACACCTGATGAGGTAGTATTGTTCAGTGATTTCCATCATATAATTACCGATGGTGTATCACAAATCAACCTATTTGCCGACATAGCAAGAGCCTATGAAGGTAAGCAATTGTCACACGAAATTGTAGATGGATACGCTTATAGTCTTATCGAGGAGAATACTAAGGATAGTGAAAGATATCTTAAATCCAAGGAATTCTTTGATGAAAAACTGTCACAGGAGATTGACTCCACAATACTCACACCAAACCTTAACGGAAATCCGGATGAAGGTCAACTGAAAACGGTCGTTTACAATATAAATCCAAAAGATATAGAGGATTTCTGTAACGCTAACACATTTAGTAAAAATTCATTATTCCTATCAGCACTTTCACTGACATTAAACAAATACACCTTCAGCGATAAAACATTAATAACCACTATATTTAATGGAAGATCAAATTCCTACCACTATAACACACAAGGATATTTGGTAAAAACACTTCCATTAATATTCAATAATGAAAACAGGCAAGTTACAATAAAAGAATTTATCAATACTATTGAGGATACATGGAATGATACAATCAGTCATAGTGAATATCCATATACAAGTATTGCAGATAGTTACCAATTAAAACCTGAATTCTTTTTCTCATATCAGGAATTCTATGAATCAGAGGAGCTAAATATAAACGGTAATTCATATCAAACAAAAGAATTAACTATTGATGCAGAAATGGAACAGTATAAGATTTATTTTGATATTTTCATCTATAAAGACAACATAGAATTTAAAATAGAGTATAATGATGAGTTATATACTAAAGAATATATACAAAAATTCTTAGATTCTATGAACAATGTATTAAATCAATTTATTGGATGTGATATTAATAAGTTCATGATTTGTGATGTGGAATTGGAAACAAAACATGAAATGCCAACATTTGCACCGGTGGATACTCCATTTTTACATAAACGCTTTGAAAAGCAGGTTGAAGAAAACCCTGATTACATAGCTCTTGTAGCAGAGGATGCAACGTTAACTGCCGAAGAGCTTAACAAAAAGGCCAACCGTATAGCCAATGCATTAATCAAAAAAGGAATAAAAGCAAAAAGTAATGTTCTGATAATGCTTCACAGAAACAGTGACCTAATAGCGTCAATTCTAGGTATATTGAAGGCTGGATGTGCATATATTCCTATTGACCTTGAATATCCGAAGGACAGGATAGAATACATCTATGATAACAGTCAGGCAGAATACATTATTTCGGATGTGGATGATGGCAATTCATTGAATGTAAACGAATTGCTTGAAGAATCCGATACATCAAATCCTGAGGTTATGTTATCACCGGATGATTTGGCATATATGATTTACACCTCAGGCTCTACAGGAAATCCTAAGGGAGTGATGATATCACACGAAAACATATGTAACCAGGTGGAAAATCCTAAGTCACAATACAATAGGTTGTTATGTCTTACAACAGTATCATTTGACGTATCGGTTGATGACATATTAACATCATTATCCAATGGATTGAAACTGATACTTGCCAGTGATACTCAAATCAAAAACATACCCGAATTGATTCAGTTAATTAATGATGAAAAACCGGATATTTTGGATCTTACACCATCAAGACTGGCATCATACCTGGAAGTACCTGAGTTTTGTGAAGCAATCAAATGCCTAAAATGCCTGTTCCTTGGTGGAGAGCAATTTTCAACCAAGGTATATGAAAACTTCAGGAAATACTCTGATGCCGTTGTATACAACAGTTATGGTCCAACCGAAACCACAATCACTTCAAACAACAAAATGGTAACAGATGTGGATGATATAACCGTAGGTTATCCGTTACATAATTATGTTACTGATGTAAGGGATATAGATGGAAAATTATTGCCATATGGAGTCATGGGGGAATTGTACATCGGTGGAGTTGGTGTAGGTAAGGGTTACTACAACATGCCCGATAAGACAGAGGAAGTATTCGTCACAATTAATGATATACCATACTACCGCAGTGGTGACTATGCAATAGAACTGCCTGATGGTGAAATTGACATACAGGGAAGAATAGATAACCAGATAAAGCTAAGAGGACTAAGAATTGAAATAGGTGAAATAGAATCAAGCATCAACAAATACCCATCAGTAAGACAGGCGGTTGTTGTAATAAAACAAATACATAACAACGACCACCTATGTGCATATTACACTGCTGATGATGAAGTCGAGCCTGGATTATTGAAGAAATTTTTAAAGGACAAGTTAACAAAATACATGATACCTACAGCTTATATGCAGCTTGATGAGATGCCACAAACACCGAACGGTAAGACCGATATAAAGGCATTGCCTGAACCAAAACTTAACCTGGAATATGTCGAAGCTCAGGGAAAAACAGAACAACAGCTATTTGAAATGGCAGCTGAACTCATAAACACGGATCAATTCGGAGTTACCGATGATTTGTATTCCGTTGGGTTTACATCATTGATACTCATGAAATATAACTCGCTAATCTATGCACAGATGGGTGTAAACATTGATATATCCGTATTATTCAATGATCCAACAATCAGAAAACTTGCCACGCAAATCGATGGAAGCAGTCAAGATGTTGATTTGGCTGAAACTATCGAACTTGCCAAAACAATGGATTGTTTCCCACTTACAGAAAACCAGTTAGGAGTATACTATGAATGTATGCAAAATCCTGATGAAATAAGATACACCCTACCGGCCGTCATAAGATTTGACAGTCAAATAGATGCACATAAATTAAAGGATGCTGTAATCCGTACTGTTGAGGCTCATTCATACCTTAAAACGAGGATTATAACTACAGATTCTGGTCTACTAAGACAAAAAAGAAATGATGACGCTCAAATTGATGAAATAGAAATTGTCAGTGTTGATTCAATAAGTGACAGTCAAATAATAGAAAACGATGTTAGGGTATTCAAGTTTGGTGATGAACAACTATTCAGGTTTAAGATTTATCAGACACCTGATGAGGTAGTATTATTCAGTGATATCCATCATATAATTACCGATGGAGTGTCACAAATCAACCTATTTGCCGACATAGCAAGAGCCTATGAAGGTAAGCAATTGTCACAGGAAATTGTAGATGGATACGCTTATAGTCTTATCGAGGAGGAAAATAAAGATAGTGATAGATATCTTAAATCCAAGGAATTCTTTGATGATAAGCTGTCACAGGAGATTGAATCCACAATACTCACACCAAACCTTAACGGAAATCCGGATGAAGGTCAACTCAAAACGGTCATTGACGATTTTAATTCAGATAAAATCAATGAATTATGTGCAAAGTACTCATTAAGTAAGAATGCAGTCATATTATCTGCCCTTACCTTAACGTTAAACAAGTACACGTTCAGTGATAAAACATTCATTACCACCATATTCAATGGAAGATCCAATCCATATTACTATGACACACAGGGATTTTTAGTAAAAACACTTCCATTAATATTCAATAATGAAGATAGGCAAGTTCCAATTAAAGAGTTTATCAATGACATCAATGATGTATGGAAGGATACAATAACCCATACCGAATATCCATACACAAACATTGCAGACAGTTACCAATTAAAACCTGAATTCTTCTTCTCATATCAGGAATTCTATGATACGGATGGTATAATAATCAATGAAAAAACTTATCATGATTATGATTTGGCCGATGATAACATCGTGACAACTGAATATAAAGTCAATATGGATATATATGTATTTGAAAACAAACTTGAATTCCTACTTGGCTATAATGACCAATTATACAGTGAAGATTATATTAAAACATTTATAAATTCAATGAAATTTGTTTTAGAACAATACGTTGACATGAATATAGAACAAGAAAGAATTTGTGATGTTGAATTGAATAGTGTTAGTAAGCAACCGACATTTACGCCTGTTGAAACTCCATTTATACATAAAAGATTCGAAAAACAAGTTGAAACCAAGCCTGATGACGTTGCAATAGTTTCAAATGGAGACGAATACACTTATAAACAGTTAAATGAATTAAGCAATAAGATTGCCAATGGATTAATCAGTCGTGGAGTCAAGCCAAAGCATAATATTCTAATAATGCTTCCACGAACAATTGACCTGATAGCATCAATCATTGGTGTTTTAAAGGCTGGCTGTGGATTTATCCCACTGGACATGGAATATCCTAAGGAAAGAATAGAATACATATATGAAAACAGTCAAGCTGATTATATAATAGCTAATGAAAGCTATCAAAATGCATTGGACATCAAGGATTTACTCGAGCAAGAAAATACAGAAAATCCAAATGTGGAATTATCACCATCCGATACTGCATACATGATTTACACCTCGGGTTCTACAGGTAAGCCTAAGGGGGTTATGATTGGTCATGAAAATGCATGTAACCAGGTTGAAGTAAATCCAAAAGCAGAATATGACAATCTCTTAAGTATTGCAACCATTGCATTTGACACATCATTGGAGGACATCTTGACCGGTATAACCAATGGTATCAAAATAATCTTTGCCAATGACTCTGAAATCAAGAATGTAGTCGATTTAACCAAACTGATCAAGCAAGAAAAACCTGAGGTTATGGAATTTACACCTTCAAGATTACTGTCATACCTTGAAGTAGAGGAGTTCTGTGAGGTCATATCCTGTGCTAAATGTATCGTAATGGGTGGGGAACAGTTCTCGTCCAAGGCATTTAATGCAGTCAAGGAATACACCGATGCTAAGGTATATAACAGTTATGGTCCAACAGAGGCGACAATAGCTTCAAACTATAAGCAAATAACCGATCCAGACAACATTACAATAGGTAAGGCTTTACATAACTATGTAACAGAAGTTAGGGATATTGATGGAAAACTTCTTCCACAGGGAGTGATGGGAGAGTTATACATCGGTGGTGTTGGTGTAGGAAAAGGTTACTATAACATGCCTGACAAAACTCAAGAAGTATACCTTTGGATAAATGACATTCCATACTACCGTAGCGGTGACTATGCAATAGAACTGCCTGATGGTGAAATAGACATTAAGGGAAGAATAGACAATCAAATCAAACTAAGAGGTCTTAGAATAGAAATCGGTGAAATAGAATCAAACATTTCCAGATTCCCAAATATCAAACAGAACATAGTTGTAATCAAGCAAATAAATGGCAGTGAGCATTTATGCACCTACTTTACATCAGAGGTTGATATTGATACAAGACTCTTAAAACGTTATCTTGAAAGCAAGCTAACCAAATATATGGTACCATCAGTATTTATGCAAATAGATGAAATGCCACAAACACCTAACGGTAAAACGGACATCAAGGCATTACCTGAACCTTCACTTGGACTTAATTATGTTGAACCTGAAACCGAAACCGAGAAGAAACTCTACAAACTGGTCTCATCAATTACAAACGTGGAACAATTCGGTATAACAGATGACCTATACACGTTGGGATTCACTTCATTAACATTGATGAAACTGAATTCATTAATATACAATGAAACTGACGTGAACATTGAAATAACAGATTTATTCAATAGTCCTAGCATTCAAAGTCTTTCGGATAAGATAGACAATAATATAGATACGCAAATTGATATTCCTGAGATTATTGAAACCGCACGTTCAATGGATTTATTCCCATTAACAGCTAACCAGTTGGGTATATACTATGAATGTATGCAAACAGAAGAAATCAAGTATACGATGCCTTCTGCCATTAGATTTGGTGGTGATATTGATGCAGATAAACTTAAGCAGGCAATCATTGATACAATTGAGGAACATCCATATCTTAAAACAAGAATAATTACGACAGCAGATGGTCAGCTAAGACAGAAACGATGTGATGATGCTGTAATTGACGAAATTGAAATAGTGGAAATTGATTCAATAACCAATAAAGAGATGATGGAAAATGACATCAAATACATTCCATTGGATGATAATCAGCTCTTCAGATTCAAAATCTATAAGACTCCTAGTGAAACTGTTCTCTTCAGTGACATTCATCATATAATTACAGATGGCGTATCTCAGAATCTTCTATTCGAGGATATAATAAGTGCATATAACGGTGGAAAAATAAGTAAGGAGACGGTTGACGGATATGCTTACAGTCTGATTGAAGAAAAACTCAGTGAAAATGAAGTTTCAAAAGAGTATTATAAAAACAAATTTGCACAGGGATTTGAATCCACGGTCTTAACTCCAAACTTAAATGGTAATCCTGATGAGGCCAAGATTAAACTCATAGAGGAAAGAATCAGTTCCGACTTCGTAAGATTATTCTGTAAGGATCATTCAATAAGTCCAAACGTATTGTTCATGACTGCTACAATACTTGCCTTAAACAAGTTCACATTCAGCGACAAGACATTGTTGACGACAATATTCAACGGCAGGTCCAATTCCAACTACTACAATACTCAGGGAATGCTTGTTAAAACGTTACCAATAATGGTAAGTAGCCATGACAGGGAGATGATGGTTGAGGACTTCATTAAATTGGTTGATAAGACTTGGAAGAATTCATTGGTTCACAGCAATTATCCATACACTAAGCTTTCAGAACAATATCACCTAAAACCTGAATTCTTCTATGCATATCATGGAAAATTTGAGACCGATAATCTTGAACTTGAGGGAAACACTTATGCTATGGAAGAACTTGACGGTACCGTTGCAACAGATTATAAAATCAACCTTGACATATTTGATGATGGAGATACAATTGGATTGATTCTTGAATATAATGATCAGCTATACACCAAGGATTATGTAGCCGAATTCCTGAATGCGATTAAATACATATTGGTACAGTTCTTTGTAAATGATATGGATAAGTTAAGAATCAATGAAATTGAACTTGCCGATGATTTTGCATTGCATGAATTTGAAGAGGTGTCAAATCCATTCTTGCATAAGCGTTTTGAGGCACATGTTCTAACCAGTCCTGACAAAACGGCCCTTGTTGCAAGTGACGAATCATTAACATACGACCAACTTAATAGAAAGGCAAATCGTATAGCCAATGGATTGATTGACAGGGGTGTTAAAGCTGGAAGCAATATACTGATTATGCTTCCACGTACAAGTGACCTGATAGCTTCAATTATCGGTGTATTAAAAGCAGGTTGTGCATTCATACCTCTTGATTTAAAGTTCCCGAAAGAAAGGATAGAGTACATCTATGAAAACAGTCAAGCGGATTATATAATTAATGTAGATGGTATTGAACCAAATTCATTATCTGTCAAACAATTACTCTTGGAAGATAATGAGGAAAATCCAAACGTTGAAATTACACCGGATGACTTATCATACATGATTTATACCTCCGGTTCAACAGGTAATCCTAAAGGTGTAATGATATCACACGAAAATGCATGTAACCAGGTAGCATCAAATCCTAAATGCAGATACAATAACCTGTTAAGTATTGCAACAATAGCATTCGACACATCACTTGAGGACATATTGACAGGAATAACAAACGGTATTAAAATAATATTTGCAAATGATGATGAAATAAAAAGCATCGTGGAGCTAATCAGACTCATCAAACGTGAAAAACCTGAAGTAATGGAATTTACTCCTTCAAGATTACTGTCCTATCTTGAATTTGATGAGTTCTGCGAAGTCATATCATGTGCCAAATGTATAGTAATGGGTGGAGAACAGTTCTCTGCCAAGGCATTTGAGGAAGTTAAAAAATATTGTGACGCTGCAATATACAACAGTTATGGTCCAACAGAGGCAACGATAGCATCCAACTACAAAGAAATCACAGATCCAAATTACATCACAGTAGGTCCGGCCTTAACAAACTACATAACAGAGGTTAGGGACATCGATGGAAAACTTCTACCAAAAGGAGTTATGGGAGAGTTGTATATCGGTGGAGTTGGTGTAGGAAAAGGTTACTACAATATGCCTGAGAAAACAAGAGAGGTATACCTGAGGATAAACAACATCCCATACTACCGTAGCGGAGACTATGCAATAGAGCTACCGGATGGGGACATTGACATTAAGGGAAGAATAGACAATCAAATCAAACTCAGGGGACTGAGAATAGAAATCGGTGAAATAGAATCAAACATATCAGACTATCCTAACATTAAACAAAACACAGTAGTCATCAAGAAAATCAGAAACAATGAACATCTATGTGCATACTACACTGCAGAAGAAGAAATCAACAAGGATGACCTTAAATCATACCTAAGCCAAAGACTAACTCAATATATGGTTCCTACGGTATTTATGCAAATAGATGAAATGCCACAGACACCAAACGGTAAAACAGATACCAAAGCATTACCGGAACCTAAACTGGAATTAAACTATGTTCCACCAAAAAACAAACTTGAGCAAAGCATATGTGCCATATATTCATCCATATTGGATATTGAAGTGGTGGGAGCAGAAGATAACTTCTTTGAAATAGGTGGAACATCTCTCATAGCATCAAAACTCATCATTGAACTGCTTAAACAGGATTTTGACGTCAAATATGATGACATATTCAGAAACCAGACACCAAGAAAACTCGCCAGTTTCCTCTCCGGTGATGAAATATCCGAAGATTTGGATGTTGAGATTATAGAAAACTATGATTATACCAAAATCAACGAACTGCTTGCAAACAATACATTTGAAAACTTTGCAAATGGCAGGAATCGCGATATAGGAAACGTATTATTAACCGGAGTTACCGGTTTTCTAGGTATTCACGTGTTATATGAATACATCAAGAATGAAGATGGAATCATATATTGTATGCTAAGAAAAGGTTACTTTGACAGCTGTGAAGAACGCTTCATTGACATGATGAACTACTACTTCGAAGAAGACTTCAGTGACCTTATCGGTTCACGCATAATATTGACTGAAGGTGACATAACAAGCTTGGATGACTTTAAGAAATTAAACGAATGCCCAATCGATACAATCATCAACTGTGCAGCAATAGTAAAACACTACACCCACGATGACTATATCTTCAGGGTAAACGTCGATGGAGTAATCAATGGACTTGAATTTGCAGAAGCAAATAATATAGCATATGTTCAAATATCAACTACAAGTGTATTGGACGAATACACAGAAGATATGAATATTGATGATGTGCATTGTGATGAAAAAACATTATATTGGGGACAGGACTTGTCAAACAAGTACCTCAACAGTAAATTCCTTGCAGAAAGGTTAGTGCTTGAAAAGGCATTATCCGGTCTAACGGTAAAAGTCATCAGGGTAGGAAACCTTATGGCAAGATACTCGGATGGAGTATTCCAGAAAAACTATGATACGAACGCTTTTCTTAATAACATAAAGGCAATCAAAAACCTAAAGGCAACAATTCCAGCCATATCCGGTGAAATTGTTGAACTGAGTCCGATTGATTATGTTGCAAAAGCCACCCTTTCATTGTCAAAAACTCCAATGGAATCCGTGGTATTCCACGCCGTAAGCGATAAGTTTATTCCTATTAAAAAAATACTGGATGTCTTAAATTCATTTGGCTATCCTATCAAAGAGGTTAACATAGATGAATTCAGAAAAATCTATGAACAAAACATGGATGAAAATATTCAGGGAATCATCACGGCTGATTTAACCATTGACGACTTTGACTTTGAATATGATGATGAGAACGATGCGGGTAATCTTGTATTGATGGATCAGACACTTGATGTTCTTTATTCATTAGGATTCAAGTGGCCGGAATGTGATGACGGTTACATTGAGAAATTTATAAAATATTTAAATGAGGTACATTATTTTGATTAATAAATGGTGGTGAAAAACATGAATTTTAAAATAGCTGACAGTAAGTTTAAAGAATTATTATTGCCATCACTACTGATAGTCATGGCATTAAACATTAGTTCGGTAGTGGATTCATTCTTTTTAGGTACATTTATCGGACCTAATGCCGTAGCTGCAATAGAATTATTAGAACCATTGGTTTTATTGATGACAGTCTTTGAATGGTTATTTGGATTGGGTGGTCAAATATTATCATTGAATAAAAAATCCGAATTTGATGTTGACGGCAGCAACCGATACTTTACAATAGCAATCTTTTTGAGTTTTGTCGCCTCAGTCATAATGGCTATGGTTTGCATATTCTTTACGGATCCATTATCAAAGATATTAGGTGCATCCAGTGTTACAAAACCTTTGGTAATACAATATTTCACGTTCCTGTATGGATGTTTTATAGTGGCAACCGTATCTGGTGTAATAACTCAATATATTCGTGTAGACGGCATGCCAAACTTTGCATCAGTAGTTATTGTTGTAGCTAACGTAATAAACATCATATTGGATTATGTGTTCTTGTCATACTTTAAAATGGGCATGTCTTCAGCATCACTGGCATCCCTTATTGGATATACCGTTGCTCTTGCATTGTGTCTATATTACATCAGGTCTCCTAAAAGAACATTCAGATTTGTTCGTGCAGCATTTGAAATTAAGACCTTTCTTAAGTCCTCTTGGAAAATAATTAAAATAGGATTCCCGGGTGCAAGTGTAGGTATCTTCGATGTGATATTTGTATATGTTATAAACTTGTTCCTGGCAGCCACTTTGGGTGATGTAGGTTTAACCACTTACATGCTATGTGTGGACTTGCTGGTAATAGCAAGCATAGTTAATGTTGGGGTATCTGAAACACTGACTTCCATAGTTCCAATATACTATTCAAAACATGACTATGTGAATTTAAATCATCTGATTAGGACTTCACTCTTAATCAGTATAACCTGTGCGACAGCAATTATATTAATCATATGGATATGGCCTCAAGGATTCCTGGCAATGTATAACTTTAACCAGATTGAAATCGCAGATTTCGTCACACATGCTGTTAAGTTATATTCATTTTTCATACTATTGTCCATAGTGCCTAACATGTTGGTATTCTATTATGAGGCTATTGAAAGATCTGTCTTATCAACAGTGCTTTCACTGCTGTTTGCATTGGTCTTACCATTAGCTTCAGTTTATGGATTATATAATATTATGGGTTCGGATGGAATATGGATTGCTTTTTCAGTGGCATGTATTCTTTCAACTATCTTCATTGTAATAACCGTTAAGGTTATTCAAAGAAGGGAAGATAAATATGAGGGATTGTTCTTCATCGAAAAAGATTTGGTGCATAAAACCAAGAACTTTGTATTGACAAACAATGATATGGATGCAAGAAAAGAATGTATAAGTCACTTAAAAAGTTTAGATGCATCAGATGAGTTTTGTGTGAATGTTGAAAAGATTTTCAATGTTATCTTTGATACTAATGGGCCTGGTACCTACATGGAAATATTGGTTATAGATTATGATGACAACATCCACCTCGACATCAAATACGATGGAAATCTAGAGAATCTTGAACATATAAAAAATGTATTTCCTGAGGGAATGCTTAAATATGCTGAAATATTGGGCTTTAACAATATTGAGTATGTGATGGATAAGGTTTAATTACTTAATTCACCCCATTGTTTTCTTTTTTTTAAATATTCTTCTTTTTAACAGTTTTTAATATTCAATGAATAAAAAAACCTTTTTATGAAATTAAATATAATTAAGGACACCTGTTGATAAAATATTTCAAGTTTTGATTTTTCACTAAAATGGTAAAACATTTATTTCTAAAAATTCATATATAACTAAAAAGGGGTACAAAAAATATGGAGAATTTGATAATATGGAATATGGAGTCAGCAATTGGGGTAATGAATGGTTAAACGCCTTAAATGGTGTTGACTTGACCAACCGTTTGCCCCGCGGTAAAAGTTATGCAAATACAGGTAAGGTATATGATATAAAAATCGACGACAACAAGGTAACTTCCAAGGTTAAAGGAAGATACAGTGATCATTATGATACTCGGATAACATTCGACACATTTAACGACAAAGAAAAAGAGATAATCCTGGAAACAATCAAGCAATCACCTTCATTATTATCCGCATTGCTTAACCATCAATTGCCATTGGATCTTCATGAAATACTTCTTGAAAAGGGCGTCAATCCATTTCCAACATCCGTTGATGACATCCGTTGTCACTGCAGCTGCCCTGATTATGCCTATATCTGCAAGCACGTGGCAGGATTGCTCTACATGGTTACCCATGAGGTTGACAAGGATCCGTTTTTGGTTTTTAAGTTACAGGACTGTGACTTGCTTGATCTTCTTGACTATGACTCTACCAGCGACAATATCAAATCAATAGATGACCTATTTACATATACTGATAATCAGACAAGTATATTGAAGGATGATATTGACTTTTCATTGATTTCCGATTTGTCAAACAATATTTTAGCACTTCTTAAAGAAAAGCCATTGTTTTATGAAAAAGATTTTAAGGATATCTTTGAAAACCTCATCAAGACAAAATCCAGATATGCTAAACGGGAAATAGACAATTATCATAGAAACTTTTACGGATTCAATATATTCAACATTATAGAAGATCCATCCGATAAAAGACCAAAATACGAGGAGGACTATCCTGAATGGTTCGAACGACAGTTTATTGAAAAATGGAATAAGCCAAATCAATGGGAAGTCTTCAACATAGAAATCAATGACGAATATAATATCGACAGCATTTACACGGCAGGTCATAGTCCATTTGATGAGAATCCAACACTTGAATATTTATTATCATTCTTTGTGGAGTTATCAGAAAGTCCCATCGATAAGTATAATCAGGATATACAATTTTATCACCTGTTATATCAGTTTACAGTTGAACTTATTAAAAAGCATGCATTGACTCCCGAGTTATTTGTCAGTAACGGTCAATATCATATACGCTGGATTCCGGCTATATTTGACAAGACAATCAAAGAAGTGATTGACAAGCTGGTACAATTATGTCCATATGATCTATTGTATTATAATGATAAAAACCTATCTAAAACCGATCAGATATTGGCCATAGTAAGCTTATTTGCTGCGGCATTTGATGAATACTTCCTCAGGTGGGGTATCACTAAGAAACTGGAAAAGAATTGTCAATACAATGCATTTAACCTATTTTTGGGCAAACCCCAATACTTTGATAAGTTCTCCGAGCAGGGCTATGAAAAGCTTATTAATCAGTGGCTTTCAAGCTTTGTATTATCATATAGGGATTATGACTTGTATCTTGTCATAGAGGAGGAATTTGACAGGTATACAGTTGAAGTAAAGGTCAGCGTCGATGGTGGAGAAATGATTAACATCAATAGATTTATCGACCAATCAAAGAACACTAACTTAAAGCTTCAATTGATAAGCGATACCTATATCATCAATGAATTATTCCCCCAGGTCAATCAGTCAATTGATTTAAATGAAAACATGGAGCTTGATATTGATGAGTTCTCCGAATTCTTCCTAAATACGCTGCCACTATTTGAAGTAATAGGCATAACAATAATACTGCCTAAAAATCTTCAGAAGATATTCAGGCCAAAACTCAAACTGGACATTGCGGGAAGTAAAAATGAAAAAGGATACCTTAGATTCACAGACATTGTCAAATTCGACTGGAAGATACATATCGGTGAGAGCATATACGATATCAACGAATTCAAGAAAATGGCCGAAAAGTCACGTGGACTGGTAAAATTAAACAATCAATATGTAATACTGGATGAAGATGAGACAAAGAAACTAATCAAGGACATTGAAAAGTTACCGGAAAAACTCAACAAGCACGAATTAACCAAGGCACTATTATCCGGTGAATACAAGGACGCCGAAGTTGAAATTGATGAAAACCTAACAAGAATGCTCGATAACATAGGCAAATATGAAAAATGCGAAATACCGGACAGTGTCACTGCAAATCTAAGAAATTACCAGAAAAACGGTTATTCATGGCTGGTCCAGAACATCAACACGGGCTTCGGATCCATACTTGCCGATGATATGGGACTTGGTAAAACACTTCAAACGCTCACAGCAATACAACACTTCAAGGATGAAGGATACCTTGACAAACAAAAGGTACTTGTGGTAGCACCGACAAGCCTTTTGACCAATTGGCAGGAAGAAATCCGGAAATTCACGCCAGATTTGACATCATACATATTCCATGGAACTAAAAGAAAGTTTCCAAAACAGGAATATGACATCTACCTGACATCCTACGGCGTAATTAGAAAGGATGTCGAGAAGTTCAACAAAAAGAAATGGTTTATCACAATCATTGACGAGGCACAAAACATTAAAAACCCTGATACCAAGCAGACAAGGGCAGTCAAGAAGATAAAGGCCAAACATAAAATAGCACTATCCGGTACACCCGTAGAAAACAGGTTATCAGAGTACTGGAGCATATTTGACTTTATTAACAAGGGATATTTAAGCACATTAAAACAGTTTCGACAAAATTACATACTGCCAATAGAAAAGGAAAAAAATCACGACACGCTGGAAAACTTCAAACAAATCACACAGCCATTCATACTCAGAAGACTAAAAAGCGACAAGAATATCATTAAGGACTTGCCTGACAAGATAACCAATGACATATACTGTGACCTTTCAAAACAGCAGGTATCATTATACAAGGAAATACTTGACACATCAATGGATGAAGTTGATGCAAACGAGGGAATAAAGAGAAAAGGACTGGTACTTAAACTGATAACATCACTAAAGCAGGTATGTAATCATCCCTCACAATATAGCAAATCCAAAAGCTACAACGTCGATGACTCAGGTAAGATGCAGGCACTGATGAGCATCCTCGAAAACATACTGGAATCAAATGAAAAGGTACTGATATTCACACAGTATGTACAGATGGGCAGTATCATGAAAAAATTGGTGGAGGATAAGTTCAATGAGGAGGTACTCTTCCTGCATGGTTCGCTTTCACGTAAAAAACGTGACGAACTGGTCAAGAGATTCCAGAAAAACACTCAGAGCAAGATATTCATCATTTCACTTAAGGCCGGTGGTACGGGATTAAATCTGACAGCCGCCAGCAATGTCATACACTATGATTTATGGTGGAATCCCGCCGTTGAAAATCAGGCAACCGACAGGGCATATCGTATAGGACAAAAGGATAATGTAATGGTATACCGCTTTATAACGAAGGGTACCTTTGAGGAAAAAATCAACCAGATGATACATGACAAAAAGGAACTTGCCCAGTTAACCGTTGGTACAGGTGAACAGTTCATTACTGAAATGAATGATAAACAGTTAAGGGACATGTTCAAATTAAGAAAAACATAAACAAAACGGGATATTAATGCAGAAAAGCAATACTCACCATAGAAATTGTAAAGAAAATCCTGTAACAACACATTCTACCATAACAGACAACGATAAAGTCATTAGTAATGGCAAATGGTCTTAAAGATAAACCATAAAGAGTCCGGGACATTAGGCAAGATAATTATTCAAGTAGTTAACAATCAGGTAATGTTAACTACACACATGCTATAAGGATAACTTTTATAACATTACTTTTACGTTCATATCTGGTGATTACGACCGTTGGAGGATAGCATCTACATTGACGATATATCAATAAACTAATTTATGAAGGATTATCCTTCATTCTTTCTATCTTTTATATTTATTTCAAAATTTTCATGACAATATTTCGATATCATTTTTAAAATATTTTTATCAAATTTCCATTAAAATAGTAATCTTTATTAAATACCTTTTAAATATATAATATTAACAGATTCTCATTTGATAAATAATTGTATATTATTTATTTTTTCCATTATAGTATAAGCGTTTTCTATACTTTGAGAATCATTTAAGGGGTATCTATTATACTGGTTATGTATATTAGATAAGGTTTTGTATTTAGATTAAATAATTCATGTGTTATGGATATGAAAGAGAAAAGTATTCTATCATATGAACTTAATTTATTAAAAGGCTTTTTTTATATTCTCATTTAATGCTTTTTTAGTTAATATACAGGTATTTAACTGGAGATTATATTAAAAATATCTTTATTTAAACATCTACTTACATTACTTATTCCTATGACTATGGAGAGTAATTAATGAAGATTAAATCATTTGCACCAGGAAAAATAATATTATTCGGTGAACATTCAGTTGTACATAACAGGCCCGCCATTGCCGCAGCAATAAACAGGGGTGTTGATGTAGAGCTCACGCCAAGAAATGATAACATTGTTCATGTAATAGTACCGGCTATCGGCTATGACGAAAAACATGAATTAACTAATTCTCGATTAAATTACTTAATTGATAGTCATAAAAAGATGATTACTGACTACATTTATGAGGTTATTAACTTATTTGAATTTCAAAGCGGTTTTGACATCAAAGTGGATATCAACATGTACCTGGGCGTAGGTCTTGGCTCATCAGCGGCTGTAACGGTTTCAACACTTAAGGCCGTGTCAATGTATGCCGACAAGGACTACACCAAGGATGAACTGGCAGGTATTGCCCGTTCCATTGAAATTAAAATACAGGGAGCGGCCAGTCCCATAGACACATCCATGAGTACATATGGTGGTATAATATATATTGACAACGAATTTAACCTACATAGCGTAAACGTCAATATGAAGTTGCCATTAATAGTTCAAAACTGCCAGATAAGTGGTAATACAGGAAAATTAGTTGAATCTGTTAGACAAAAATATGAAAAATATCCTAACATTGTAGGAAAAATATTTGATGCAATGGAACAGATAGCAGTTGATGCAAAAAAGGCATTGGAAGAGGGTAACAATGAGCATTTAAGCAATTATATGAATCTCAATCAGGGATTGCTTGATTCAATCGGCGTAAATACTCTTGAATTGTCCGAGATGGTATACACCATTAGAAGTCATGGTGCAAAAGGATCCAAGCTTACTGGCAGTGGCGGTGGAGGATGTATTATAGCATTCTGTCCGGACAATATCGATGAGGTATATGATTCATTGGATGATAATTATCCAAAGTTCAAGTGTGAATTATCAACTGAAGGAGTAGAAGCATCAATTATCAAAGATTAAGGGTTTTATATGATAATACTTAAACTAGGTGGCAGTGCATTAACCATTAAGGATGCGGATAAGCCAACTATAGATGATGTTAACTTAGATAGAATAGCTACAGAAGTAGCAAGTTATAATCAGGATATGATTATAGTTCATGGTGCCGGGTCATTCGGACATATCCATGCCAGGAAGTATGCTATTGGTGATAGGATACTTGGTGATGATGACAAATCCAACAAGACTATGGGATTGTGTCTGACACAGGCATCAGTACAGCTATTGAATTATAAGGTAATAAGTAAACTGCACGAAAAGAATATCCCGGCTGTCGGGATAAAACCGTCAACATTTATTGTAAACAAGGATAAAAGAATAGATGAATGTGACACTAATCTAATAAGAAAATATCTTGATGACGGATTTGTACCGGTATTATATGGGGATGCCGTACTTGATAAGAATGATGAAATTAGATATTCCATATTATCAGGTGATCAGATTATAACATATCTGGCAAAAAAACTGAACACGGATCGTGTAATATTATCATCAGATGTCGATGGAATATATACAGACAATCCAAAGACAAATCCTGACGCTAAGTTAATTGATATAGTAACAAAAGACACGCCTTTGACAACAACCAGTAATGATAATCAGGCAGACGTTACTGGAGGTATGGCAGGTAAGATTAGAGAACTGCTGGAGTTAGCCGAATATGGCATTGAATCACAGATTATCAACGCTGAAAAGGAAGGTAATATAAAGCTAGCCGTATCCGGCAGACAAGTTAAAGGTACAATAATCAAATAATCATTTTTTTAATTTCATACTCAAATAAATAAACTAAAAAGGGAGGTAGTATATGATATCTGATAGAAAATTGGAACACTTGGAAATCTGTAAAAACTATGATGTCGAACATCACAGGACTACCGGATTTGAAGATGTGGAACTTGTTCACAGATCACTGCCGGAAGTCGATTTTGATGAAATTGATACAAGCATAGAATTTCTGGGTAAAAAATTGGATTCACCACTGATAATATCAGCAATAACCGGTGGACACTCAGCAAGCAAAGAAATAAATGAAAGTTTAGCTATTGCATCCGAGAAAACCAATATTGCTATGGGTGTAGGCAGCCAAAGAGCGGGAATAACAAATCCTGAACTGACAGATACATTCACTGTTGTTAGGGATATGGCACCACATGCAACTATCATAGGTAACATCGGAGCACCACAGGTTGAATATGCAGGCAGTGCAATTGACATGCTTGACTGTGACATACTGGCAATACACCTGAATCCATTACAGGAGATAATACAGCCTGAAGGGGATATAAACGCCAAGGGGTTTATTGATGACATAAAAGAGATAACGCAAACAGTCGATATTCCAATCATGGCAAAGGAAACAGGTGCCGGTATATCCAAAAAGGATGCACAGATACTTGAAAAAATAGGAATCGACGCTATAGACATTGAAGGTGTTGGTGGAACCAGCTGGTCGGCAGTTGAAACATACAGGGCAGAAAATCCTAACTTGGGAAACCTATTCTGGGATTGGGGTATAACCACGGCCGTAAGTACTGTAGAAGTAGTAGAAAGTACAGACCTGCCGGTAATATCATCCGGTGGTATACGAAACGGATTAGAGGCCGCCAAGGCAATAAGTCTTGGAGCCAGTGGTGTAGGTATGGCATTACCGTTTTTAAAGCATGCCTATAATGGACCTGAATATGTGGAAGAGAAAATCAATCAGTTTACCAATGAACTTAAAACGGCAATGTTTCTGGTAGGAGCAGAAAACATCAAACAATTACAGGAAAAAAGACTGATAATTACCGGAAAAACACGAGAAATATTAACAGAACTCGGTATAGACACTAAAAAATATGCAAGGAGGATATAATTTGACAATAGAAGTAATAGCAGTTGGAGGATATGAAGAGATAGGAAAGAATATGACTGCAGTAAAAGTAAACGATGACGTGGTCATATTTGATATGGGTATACACCTAGACAGATTACACATACATGAAGATACTGACATAGCAAGAATGCACAGTTTGGATTTAATCGAAAGAGGAGTAATCCCCGATGATACATTGATGCGTGATGTTGACGGAAAGGTACGTGCAATCGTATGTACACACGGTCACCTTGACCACATAGGTGCAATTGCAAAACTGGCACACAGATATGAGGCACCAATTATTGCAAGTCCATATACACTAGCATTAATCGAGAAAACCATCCAGGGCGAACGTAAATTCAAGGTAAACAATCCATTAAAGTCAGTTAACCCTGGTGAAAAAATACAGATATCACCAAATCTGACCCTGGAATTTGTAAGGACAACACACAGTATACCACACACAATAACAGCAGCATTACATACCCCTGAAGGAGTAATAATATATGCAAACGACTTCAAATTCGACAATCATCAGATGGTTTCACCACCACCTGACTATAGAAGATTCAGGGAATTAGGTAAAAAAGGAGTAAAGGTTGCAATACTTGATACAACCAACATCAAGGAAAAGCAGCAAAGCAAAACATACTCTGAAAGAATAGCAAGAGACTTACTCAAGGACGTTCTAAAAGGACCACTTGAAGAAAGAAAAGGATTGATTGTCACAACATTCTCCAGTCACATCGAAAGAATACAGGCAATAACAAAAATAGCTGAAAGAAGCAGAAGAAAAATCATGCTTCTGGGCAGATCAATGGAAAGATACTGTTCAATAGCAGAGTCAATGGGTATACTAAACCTGCCAAGAAACGTAAGCGTATACGGAAATTCAAAGTCCATCAACAAGGCATTGGCACGTGCTAATGAAAACAGGACAAAATACATGCTAATAGTAACGGGCCATCAGGGAGAACCTGATGCATTACTACCTAGAATAGCAGCCAATAAGACAAACTTTGAAATCAAACCGGGAGATAATGTAATATTCTCAGCTACCACAATTCCTAATCCTATAAACATAGCAAATAGGAATTTACTTGACAGACGTCTAAAAGAAAGAGGTGCAAGAATATATAATAATGTCCACGTATCCGGTCACGCCGGACCAGAGGATATGAGAGACTTTATTAGAATGCTGCAGCCACAACACTTGATACCGGCACACGGTGACTTAAGCCACCTTTCAGCATTCGTAGAATTAGCAGAAGAAGAAGGATATAAATTAGGAAATGATGTTCACATACTAAGAAATGGACAAGCACAAGTATTTAATAGGTGATTATAATGTCAGATGTAATGGAAATATTAAAAAAATATTCAGTAGATGTAGATAAAGAAATCGAATTAGCATTAAGTACACTAGAACCGGACACTTTAAAGGATTCATCAGCTCATCTAATTAAAGCCGGTGGAAAAAAATTCAGGCCTGCATTGGTTGTATTAAGCTGTCAGGCAGTCGGTGGTCAAACAGACAAGGCACTTAAGACAGCAGCTGCACTGGAATTAATCCATACTTTCAGTCTCATACATGATGACATAATGGATAATGATGATACACGTCGTGGCATGAAAGCCGTACATAAAATATGGGGAGAACCACTTGCAATACTCGCCGGAGACACATTATTTGCAAAGGCATATGAAACAATCATCAAAACAGCCGATGATAACATAGCATATGAAAGAGTTATAGATGCACTACGTGTACTGGTTGATTCATGCATTAAAATATGTGAAGGTCAAGCACTTGACATGGCATTTGAAGATACCTTCGAGGTAACCAAGGATGAATACATGAACATGATCTATAAGAAAACTGGTGCATTAATTACCGGTGCCACAACAGCAGGTGCAATAATCGGTGGAGCAACATCTGACCAAATCAAGGCATTAGATACCTATGGTAGAAAAATCGGCCTTGCATTCCAAATTCAGGATGACTACATAGACCTTACCGGTGATGAATCAATCGGTAAACCAGTAGGCAGTGACCTGGTAGAGGGTAAAAAAACATTAATGGTTGTATTTGCATTAGAAAAAGCAAATCAGGAAGACCATGACAGATTAATTGAATTACTTGAAGCTAACGATGAAAGCATTATCCCGGAAGCTATGTCAATACTTGAAAAATATGATGCAATCAACTATGCTCGTAGCGTAGCATATGATTGTGTAATTGAAGCTAAGGAAGCATTAATGTTCTTACCTGACACTGATGCCAAGGATGCACTCAACAAGTTAGCAGACTTTGTATTTACAAGAAATGCATAAACTTCTATTATCCCCTCCTCTTCTTTTAAATATTTTTTTATGAAATTTCTCACAATATTGCAATTACTACAATATTTTATCTATTTATTTATTGACAGAGTACTTGACATAATTATATTTTTTTATGGTTTGTTAATACTTTTTTTATTTTATTGTAGCTATGAGTTCTGTTTCGAATAATGTTGATAGTTTTTCTAGGAAGTTGTCTATTTCTGTTATTTCGTTGAGTATGTTGTGTTTTATGTTGTATAATCTTTTTATGTTGTGTGATAGTGCACATAAGTTCATTATGTTTTCTGTTTGTTGTATTCCATGTGTTCTTAGGTTGTTGTAGTTGTAGAATATTTTTAATATTCCAAATGGTGCTTCGACTGTGTTTCCTCTTTTTTTGTATTCGTTTTGTGCTTCTTTTGTGTCCATGTATTGTTTTATTTTTAGTGTATTTTCGTTTGTGAATTCGGATATTATTTTGTGGCTGCTTTTGGTGCATTTTTGTAGTGATGGGCAGTTTTTACATGCTTTGTAGTTTATGTATTTGTGTTCTATTCTGTTGGGTTTGCCTTCTTTTTGGGTTGGTCGTTCATATTGGTATTTGAAGTATAATGTTTGTTTTTCTGGGTAGGTGTATGTGTCTTCTTTGTAATTATATTGGAAAAGGGTCTTTATGGTAAGGGTTGGTGCTTATTTTGCCTTGTTCTTTTCGTGTTTGTTTTTTATCTGGTATTATTGGTGTTATTCCTTTTTTATGTAAATATTCAATTGATGTGGCGTTATGGTATCCTGTATCTGCACTTATCATATTGGGGTCTTGTTTTATGTTTTTTATTGTTTTTTTTACTATTTCTGGTAGTTTATCATGGTTTGTGGGGTTTTGTGTGATGTTAACAGTGCATATTAGCTTTGTGGTGGTGTCTACGGTTGATTGTATGTTGTATGATATTTGACTTTGTCCATCCTTATTTTGCATCCAATGGGCTTCTATATCATTAACAGGTATTGTATCTTGTCCAGACATTGTTAATTGTGTATTCATTTCATATAATAATTCTATTTTTTCTTCGCATCCTATATCTTCTTTTTCAATGAATCTTTTTGCTGGTTTTCTAAGTTTATTTAACTCTTCAGCCGATAAAAAGTCTCCTTCATAATATTTAATTAATATTTCTATATTATCTTTATGTATAACATTGAAACGATTGTTATCTGCTTTTTTTAATACTTCCATTAACTGATACATGATTAAAATCTGTTAAATTAATCTTATTAGCAAAAATAAGCGAACATCCTAATAATATTTTAAAATAGGCTCCATATTTTTGAATTAATCTTCGAATGGTTCTACTAGGTGGTTTAATATCTCTTGAAACATAACGATAGATTTGATGAAACTTGGCCATTTCAGTTAACATTTCAATACTAGTTACGCCCCTATAAAAACCATAATATTACTAATTTAAATATTTCACGAGGAGGATATGAAGGACAATCAGGCAATCCTTCCACTTCATCAAGATTCAAAACATGATAAAACATATCAACAAACTGTACAAGAAAACGAGAATAATCCTCCTCTGGAATTCTTTCATCTAATCTAGTATAGACAAAACGAGTCTGAATATTATCAATAACTTTCTTAACTATAAATAAACACTAAAATATTTTTAAAACTCTATATAAATTTATATAATAACTAGTTTTTAAATATTACGGATAATAGAAGAATAATAAAGCCTATAAAAAATAAATAATGAATTTTAATAAAAATAAAGTTAAATGAATGAAAAAATAAAATAGAAAATCAAAAAGAAATTAAAAAGGATCTTAAAAAAAAGTAATACTAAAAAATTCAAAAAAAAATAGTTTTGTCAAATTCTCGTTTTATAAAAAAAGAAAATTATAACTGGAGTGTTGGCATAAATTATGTTTTTTCACTTTTGAGTAATACTTTTATACACTTACTAATTTATTAGCATCTGTTTTAGTTAAAATTTAAAATAATTATATTATTATTACTTATCATGACTCCCCTTTGAATACTTATCAGATGCTCGCATTTTATTTATATAGTATCTATGAATAATATAATAATATAATCATGTAATATGTTATGTCTTTATAATGGGGGACTGTTATGAATGTTTATCATTAAACATTTAATTGTTAGATATTATGTGATTATGTTTATTCAGTGATTATAGGGGAGGTGAACTAAGATAGGTATTATGTCAGATGAAAATGTTTTATTAACTCAAAGTATTCTTATTCGTGGTCTTACCATGAAACAATATAATGTTTTGGTGGATATTTCCTTGAAACTTAACTTTTTGAGAAATTGTGCGGTGGAAAAGACGCCATTTGTTAAATCTACTGATAAAAAGCATTTTAAGAAAATAAATTTTAAATCAATAATTAGCAAGGTCAAAGAGGAATTTAAGATGGATTATTCTTTTGTTCAGGCTCATTTAGCTAATGCTGCTGTAAAGAAGCATGTTGAATCATTCAATGGTTATGTTGAGTTGAAAAATAAAAAAATTGATGGTGAATATGATCGAAAGGTTAATCCGCCTAAAAAACATGAGAATTATCGATTACATAACATTATAATTCCGAAAGAATCTATTACTTCTTCTAAAAAGAAGCTAAGGGAGGGTTTTATAGAATTACCCTTAAGTAGGGAGTATAAGAAACTTTTGGAATCAAAGAATTGTAGACCTAGAATAAAAATTCCTGAGAATATACGAGATAAAAAGATTATTCAAGTGGAAATTATTCCTATAAATAATGGAAAGATGTTTAAGGCAAATTTCACTTATGAAGCTGAAAAAGAGCCATTGGATTTGGATAAGGATAAGATTATGGGTATTGATCCTGGTGTAAATAATTTTGCAACAATTGTTACAACCGAAGGGCCTCCATGTATCGTGGACGGGAGAAAATTAAAAAATCAAATATACTTCAAATGTAAGAAAACAGCACACTACCAATCAATACTTAATAAACAAGGACGTAAAACATCCAATAGAATCCAAAAAATAAACCAAAAATTCAAAAACATACAAGACAACTTCCTCAACCAAACAGTAAACTTCATCATAAAAAAATGCAAAGAACAAGATGTAGGTACAATTGTGCTTGGATACAACAATAATTTCCAGCACAAGACCAATATGGGAAAAAAACAAAACCAAATATTTTCACACATAGCATTCAAACAATTCAAACAAAAACTAGAAACACGATGCCAAATACACGAAATAGACCTTATAATACAGGAAGAATCATACACAAGCCAAAGCAGCTTCCTAGATGAAGATATACTACCAGAATACCAAGAAAAAGATGATGAAAAAGAGGAGGATAAAGTTAAATATGAATTTAAGGGCAATAGAACAAAACGTGGATTATACGAAACACAAAAAGGAAAAATTATTAACGCAGATGTAAACGCTGCAGCCAATATTATAAGAAAATGTAAGCATAGGTTCAATTTTGAGCTATTGTGTAAGTGGGTCCAGACTACTCCAAGTAAAATCAAATTATAACCAAGACATCCAGATATATAATAGATGCGGTATAAAAAAAATGTTTATCCCTTATTGTCATTATTGTTATTATCATATGTTTGTCGTTATTTGATTTGAACAAAGGCAAAAGAGAGTTCTCCATGCAGTATGATTATTTCTGGGTTTTAAATCTTTTATAATAAAAGAAAGAAAGGTTGTACTGTTTATTGTTTACTTGCTTTAAGGTGAAAAAATGGTTGTATTATAAAATATATGTTTATGGAAGTTTTTTTTTTCTTCTTGACTTATATGAGTAATACTTTTTTTTGTTTTAAAATACTTTTGGCCAAGTCTCTGACATTATAAATAACATAAAAGTATTTTACCAACTTACACTATACTTATATTAACAATAAAATATAGGAGAAAAGATAAATATGTTAGATGCAAAAATGGAACAAGCATTAAATGATCAATTAAACGCTGAAATGGCTTCAGGATACTTATACCTATCCATGGCAACTTACTTTGAAGATAAAGACTTACCTGGTTTTGGACATTCTCTAAGACTCCACGCCGAAGAAGAATTGGAACATGCAATGAGATTCTATGATTACATTTTAAGAAAAGGTGGAAGTGTAAAATTACAGGCAATCGAACAACCACAATATGAATGGGACTCTGTAGTAGCTGTATATGAACATATCCAGGAACATGAAGAACTCGTTACATCATTAATCCACAACCTTGTAGATTTAAGTTATGAACTTAAGGATCATGCAACCAACCAATTCCTCTTATGGTTTGTAGAAGAACAGGTTGAAGAAGAAGAACTGGCTGCCGAAGATTTAAGAAAAGTCAGAATGTCTGCTAATTCAACAGAATTACTATACTTACTAGATAAGGAATATGGTGAAGAAACTGATGAGGAAGAAGAAGAATAACTCTTCATCAATACCTTTTTATTAATCTCCAAATTACTTTACTTTTACAAAATTTTATTAACGATAAACGCCAATGTATTAGTGTTATGTATTTTATTTTTAAATTGATTTTTTTTAAATATTAAATATTATACTTATTTATTTTGATGATTAAATTAAATGGAGGAAAGAGCATTAATAATAAGTCAATCTTCGTTATAACATCTGTCGTATTATTACTGCTATTAGTTGTAGGTGCAGTATCCGCCCAGTCGGATAACGCTACAGATAGCTATGATACTAGTGATGTTATGACATCAGATTCAAATGCACAATCAACCGACTCGACAGATAGTGTAGTTGAAAAAGCTAAATCAAATGATATCAAAAAAGATACGGGCAAAGTAACACCCGAGGTAATAGTTAAAAATAAAACAGCCAAGACCAATACATCAGTAACATTGGAGGCACAACTGCCTGAGGATGCAAGCGGACAGGTTTTATTTAAAATAAATGGATTAACCATAGGGGATGCATTCAGGACAAATGGTGGACTGGTAAAATATGATTACAATATACCAATCTATTCGAGCAAAAATTATACCATAAACTTTGTATATGGTGGAAACAGCAAATATGAAGCAACAAGAAGTGAGGGTATATTGTCATTGACAAAACTGAACACACACGCCACAATCAAACTAAACAGGACAAGCCTTGCTCAAGGTGAAAGTGTACTCTTTAGTGTAAACATTAAAAATGAGTTAAAAAATGGCATTCAGGATGCATTTGTTATTAAGATAAACGGTCAAAGTATCGGCTCAAACAAGACGGGAAGCGATGGAAACGGATATCTGTACTATACTATTCCAAGTACGTATAAGATAAATAACTATACCGTCCAACTTGTCTACGGCGATACGAATACTGCCCTGGGAAAGAGAGTTAACACTACATTAAGAGTAAACAATCCGACGAGAATTACCTTAAACGGCATAGCAAAAACCCAGACATCTGGAGTGTTAAAGCTTAAATCTAAGGTAGTCGACAAGTTAAGAAACAACGTCACATCAGGTGAGGTGGTATATAAAATCAATGGAATAACCATGGGTGGTTCAAACGTTACAAACGGTATAAGCGAATTTGAATATCAGCTACCATTATACAGTCCAAGAAACTATACTATAACTGCATTATATGGTGGAAACAGGTACTATAAGCCAAGCAGTACAAATAAGACACTGAATTTGATAAAGATGGATAGCAGATTATCAGCCAAGAACAATACAATTGTTATTTCAGCAGACAACAAATTAAACATCAGCCTAAACGATAAGTTCAACAAATCCATAGACAACGTAAACGTAAGCTTAGTGGTAAATGGAGAGGAAGTTGCCAAATATCCCGTGATAAATGGAGTGGCAATAATAAACAACACCCTAAGGGATGTCAATTCAACCCAGAAAGTAAATGCTTCAGTGGTATTTGAGGCCAACAGGTTCTATGAAAAATCAACGTTGACCTTAAAGGTTGTAAATCCTACAAAGATTACCGTAAACGCTCAAGATACAAAGACGACAAAACTATTATACATAAATGCCACGGTTCTTGACTCATTAAATAGCAACGTAACAAACGGAAAGGTCTACTTCTATCTGGACAATAAATTAATCGCAAACACAACAGTTAATAATGGTGCTGCATCAACAACATACAGGCTTGGTTTAATAAGCGGCAAAAACCATAACCTCACGGCTAAATATATTGGAGATACATATTATCAGTCATCTAACAGTACAAAAAGTGTGAATATTCTTAAATTAAACACTAGAATCACACCAGTAAACGTTAACATTACAGCAGGATCATATAATAAGACAGCCGTCAAGGTATTGGATGAATTGAACAATCCTGTCTTAACGGGTATTCTAAGTTTATCTGTTAACAATAAGCATATAGGAAATTTCTCCGTCAGAAACGGTACTTCCAATGTAACGTTCATATCATCAAACAATGATTCAAACTGTGTGCAAAACTATAGCCTGCAATACGTTGAAAATAATTACTACAATGCATCAACGGCTACGGGCATATTGAACATTGCACCATTGGCCACTGTATATGTAAGTCCTAACGGTAATGACAACAGCTTAGGTACCAGTAAAAACCCATACAGGACGATAGCATATGCAACCAGGCACGTAAAGGAGGCTGGTATTGTATACGTTAATCCCGGCCAGTATAGTGAGTCAAACATTAACATCAATAAATCCATAAACATCTTTGGAGTAAATTCATCTAATGTAATCATAACCCCAAGCCAAAGTGGATTTGTATTTAACAATAGCAATTCAACCGCCAATATGACAATAGT
Organism: Methanosphaera sp. BMS; assembly: GCF_003268005.1. Classification (NCBI taxonomy): domain Archaea; kingdom Methanobacteriati; phylum Methanobacteriota; class Methanobacteria; order Methanobacteriales; family Methanobacteriaceae; genus Methanosphaera; species Methanosphaera sp. BMS. The sequence continues at coordinate 583,744 of NZ_CP014213.1, forward strand.
AAACATGACTATCACAAATGCCAGAATCAATACAGCAAACACTTCGGCAATTGTATCCAGGGGTCCACTGATAGTTCTAAACTGTAACTTTGAAAATAACCAGGCAAACGTTAACTCTTCATCAAGTTCAATATATGCAACCGGTTATCTTGCAGTCTCATCCAGTACATTCAATAAGAATACCGCCAAATCCAATGGTGGTGCAATAACAGCACTGGGTCATAGGGTTATTATAATAAACTCCAAATTTACAAACAACACGGTAAATGCCAATGATGTTGGTGGAGGTGCAATATACTTAAACAGTGCAAACACGACCATTGAATCAACGATATTTACAAATAACAATGTACATGGTATCAATGTCACGGGTGGAGCTATCAAGAAGGTATCAGGTAACCTGACATTGAATCGCGTGAATCTTGCTTACAACACTCTGACAGGTTCAGGTTATAATGTCGGTGGTGCTTTAATAAATCTCAACGGATATTTGTATATCGTTAACTCAACTGTCAATGCCAATAACGTTTCAAGTAGTGATAACTGTGGAGCCGGAGCATTATACTCTCAAAACAGTGCAACAACCATAGCATCATCAACCATTACAAACAATTACGCTGTAGGAAAAAACGTATTCGGTGGAGCTTTACAGAACTTCAATTCATATCTGTCTGTATCAAACACTAACTTTACCTATAACAATGCATTAGCAACCAGGGGCCAAGCGGTTGGTGGGGTGATAAACCAGAACAATGGAAGCATTAAAATCATAAACAGCAGATTCCATAAGAATAGCATTAAGGGTAATGAGTCATACGCGGCAGCCATATACTTTATCGGTTCAAACATTACGGTTAACCATACACAGTTTAATCAGAACGTTGCCAATGCAACGGCTATCGGTGGTGCAGGAGCGTTGTTTGTCAATGCCAACTCAAGCATTACAGGATGTAACTTTACTTCAAACCAGGCACTCGGTAAAAGCAATGGTGGAGGAGCTATAATCAATGCAGCTAACATGACTGCCAATGAAAATAACTTCATATCCAATGTTGCAACTGCCAGTGCTAGTGCCATATCAAATACTGGCAAAACTGTTAACATAAACAACAACTATTGGGGAAGTAGTAGTCCTACATGGACTAAGTTAATAAGGGGTGTGACAAAGCCTTCAAAATATTATACCAAGGCATTATGAGTAATAATTTAACTTATTATTCATATATTTCTCTTTTTTTTAAGCTTTTTTATAAATTTTTCAAAAAATCAATTTTCAAAGACTCATTAATTTAACACCTAATAATTTTTAAATAATTTGATAAACATAAATCTAATCATAACATATTAAATGGTGTAAATTTATGAAGTATAACCCCGAGGCACAAAAGAATATTGAAGATTTGCTTGTTAACTACAAATCCATTTTCACGGATACAGACTGTGAGTTTGATGAGATATTCCATAACTTCACGTTTGATGAATGTATCAACAGCTCAGGCTTAACTAAAGAAAGAATATATTTGGTAATTCTTTCCTCATTAATCTCAAACCAGTCATTAAGTCAGTTCAAGGTATACCTGGAGTGTGCCATCAGTTATGGCATCAGTCCGGTCAAGATTAAGGAACTGATTTATCAATCGGTACCATATATCGGTATGGCCAAAGCCTATGACTTCATCGAAGAATCAAATTATGTCTTTGATGAAATGGGTATAAGCCTACCACTTGCCGGTCAATCAACCACAACCAGTAAAAACAGGCATGATGAGGGACTAAGTAAGCAGATTGAATATTTTGGCAGTGACATGATTAATCAGATGCATGAATCAACACCTGATAATCAGAAGCATTTCAATGATTTTCTGGCAGGCTATTGTTTTGGAGACTTCTATACGCGTGGCGGACTAAACGATCAGGATAGGGAACTTATCACATTTTGTTTTATTGCATCCCTTCGTGGTTGTGAAAATCAGTTGCGTGGTCATATCATTGGTAACGTGAATGTCGGTAACACATTTGATGACTTGATTAGTGCTTTGACTATACTTCTACCATTCAATGGTTTTCCAAGAACATTAAATGCATTAAATATTATAAATGAAGTAAGTGAGATGATGGAATGAGTGATGAAAAAAGTTTAATCATATATTATTCAAGACGTGGACAAAACTATGTAAACGGAGAGATAGTGGATTTGAAAGTTGGAAATACAGAGGTAATAGTGGATTATATCAGGGAATTTACAGGTGCAGATACATTTAAGGTCGAAACTGTCAATGATTATCCTGTAGATTACATGGAAACAACGGAAGTGGCACAGAAGGAATTGGATGATAATTATAGGCCTGAATTAAAAGAAGAGTTGGATAATATCGATGACTATGATACTGTTTATATAGCAAGTCCTAATTGGTGGGGTACACTGCCGATGGCAATGTTTACACAACTTGAAAAGCTTGACTTTAGCCAAAAAACAGTCAAGGTTGTAATTACTCATGAAGGCTCCGGATTGGGCGATACCATGAGGGATGTTAAGAAGTTATGTAAAAATGCCAATATCAAGCAGGGCTTGGCCATTCATGGTGCCGAGGTCAAGGATAAAAAATCCAATGTTGAAAGATGGGTTAATCAGTAGGTGTTAATGTGAGCGTTGATGAGGTATTATTCGGAAAGGGTGTTGAAAACCCATATGGTGAATTCTTTATTGGTAAAAGTTATTTGAATATGCTTACAACCGAAAGCATTGTTGTTGCTAACGTTACCTTTGAGCCTGGCTGCAGAAATAATTGGCACGTTCATCATGCCGATAATGGTGGTGGCCAGATATTGCTTGCCACTAGTGGTACGGGTTGGTATCAGGAAGAGGGAAAGAAAGCCGTTAAGCTGACACCGGGTAGTGTTGTTGAAATACCTGCGGGTGTTAAGCATTGGCATGGCGCAAGTAGGGACAGTGAGTTTACACATATTGCTATTGAAGTGCCCGGTGAGAATACGTCTAACGAATGGCTTGAACCTGTCAGTGATGAAGAATATGATAAGCTTGAATAATTTTCTTCATAATTTTTCTCTTTTTTTATTTACATATATGCTTAATTAAATAAAAGAATTGACATATATGTTAAAAATTATGTTATCTAATTTTCTTTAAAATACTTATTGTTATAAATTTTTATTTTTATCAACACATCATGTATATTCGCAGGGTAATATTTGATTAGTTTGATAAAAATTATTGTCATAATTATTAAATGAATTTATTAATGGGAATAAAAAATAGCATAAAAAAATGTGGAATAAAAAGAGTATAATATCCTGAAAATAAAAAGGATATGGTTACATGCGTTTTGAATGTATTTCTACCTGATTAGTTTTTTCATCATAAGCTTCTTTAATAAATGTCCAATCATCATATTCTTCTATTGTTTCTTTTACTTTTTCGCATGCATATTTAACGTTATCGTCATATTCTTCAAAATCTTTAATTATAATATCAAAGAAGTCTTCTTTCCATCCACCTGGATATATCAGTAAATTGTTTTCTTTAATTTTTTCATCTGTGTTAACTTTATCACAAATGTCAAATGCTGTTTCATAACCTTTCATATATTATTATTTATCCGATATATTTTAAATAATTTTTATTTGGCAGAATAATTTAATGAAAAACCATCACAAAAAACAAAGTAAAAAAAGAGGTTAATAAGGGTAGGGTAAGTATAATCTAGTTCAAATTAACTAACAAGTAAAGCGATTGCTATAGGGACCAGTAACAAACGTCATCCTTGTCAATGACTTTGTTCTTGAATTTTTCCTTCAAATCAACCAATATTACTTTATCTTTAGAAAGTTCTTTGAAGAATTCATAATCCCAGCTTTCATATTCGCTATGACAGGAGGATATGATTATGGCGTCAAACTTATCATGAAGGTCATTATTGATGTCAAGGTCATAGACAGCCTTAACCTCATTTTCCATGGCACATGGATCATTTGTTGTAATCTTGACTCCTGAATCCTTTAATTTATTTATTACCTCGATGATTTTGCTGTTTCTAATGTCATTGCAGTTTTCCTTAAATGTTATTCCACATACCAATATTTCAGCATTCTTAACTGGAATGTCATTTGATTCAAGCAATCCGATTACGTTTTCATATATGTAATCAACCATTGACTCATTAACTGTCCTTGCAGTACTAATCAGTTGTGTAGGATATTCCAAATCCTGTGACCTGTGGATTAGATAGTATGGATCAACTCCTATGCAGTGTCCGCCGACAAGGCCCGGCTCATATTTTACGAAGTTCCACTTGGTACTGGCCGCATCAAGAACATCCTGAACATTTATGCCCATCTGATTATATATCTTGGATAATTCATTGACAAGTGCAATGTTAACGTCCCTTTGAATGTTTTCAGTTATTTTAGCTGCCTCAGCTACCTTAATAGTCTGGGCCTTGTATATTCCCTTGTCAATTATGCTGTCATATACCCTGCTTACAATATCCAATGATTCATCATCTATTGCCGAGACTATCTTGGTAATGTCTGATATCTTCTTGTTGTTTTTTCCCGAGCTAACTCTTTCAGGTGAATATCCTACCTTGAAGTCAGTGTATAGCTTTAGGCCGGAATATTCTTCAAGTATGGGTACGCAGACATCCTCGGTTACACCGGGATATACCGTGGATTCATATACGACTATTGAATCCTTTGGCATGTTTTTTGCAACTATTTGTGTTGATGATTTGATATATGTTAAATCAGGCGTGTTATCTTCTTTAATAGGTGTTGGAACTGTTATGATGATGAAATTTGCCTCTTTCAGTAACTTTTCATCTTCTGTAAATACAATGTCGTATTCGTTTAAATTATCTTCTTGGTCGATTAAATCAATACCCTTATTGTACATGTCAATTTTATATGAATTTACATCAAAGCCTATTACATCATACTTGCAGGACAATAATTTGGCAAGCGGTAAACCCACATAGCCCAATCCAACTACAGCTATTTTCTTTTTTCTATTTATCAAATCATCAAACATTATTAATCTAACCTATAATTGAGTTCTCTAAAAAAAATTATCAGAGTATATTTAAATAATTATATAACTATTTATAGTTAATATTTTATTTAAATTTATTTATATGAAATCAATCGGGGGACAATGCTTTAATTTAATATCGAATAATAGATTTATCATATGTTCTAATGTTGAATTCTTTCCATAATTTTCTGGCTGTGGTAATGAAAATATATTTAAAACCGTATTAATAAACACATATATAAAGAGGCTATAGAAATGTTATTTGAATGTTTGATGGTAGGTTTGGGTGGATTTGTAGGTAGCGTGTTGCGTTATCTGATGGGTTTTATAAAGGTTCATGAGTCAACTACATTTCCCGTTAACACCTTTTTTATTAATATGCTTGGTGTACTGTTAATCTCATTTATAGCTTATTATATCACCAATTCCACCAGTGCAAATGTCGATTCGTCTACTTTGAAATACATAATACTGTTTTTAAAGGTGGGAGTGTGTGGCGGTTTTACAACATTTTCCACATTTGCTCTTGAAACCGGTGATCTCTTGAAGACGGGTAACGTGGAAGTTGCATTTGTCTATGTTTTATTGAGTGTAGTAGTTGGGGTAAGTTTAATTTTCCTGCCTGATTTGCTCATCAAGTCAGTATAATCATTAAAATCACCATTTTAAAAAAAAAGTGGATAAAAAAGAGTAGTTTAAATGTAGTAGTTTGAAAATAGTTTGAATTATTTAATAATTGTTTTGAGCAAGGTTATCCTGCATTACCTGAATGATGTTTCTGGCAATCTCAGGAGTCATGACTATTTGTGTTGAAACTTCCTGAATTATTTCCACATCCCCAAATTCATTGTTTGCAAGTTTTTCTTCTATAAATGCTACTCGTATCTGGTTGTTTGAGCCTACACATACGGCTCCGGATACAGGTTGCGTTTTACTTTCTTTTATTACAATTTTTGGCATTTGGTTGTTGTTTAATTCATCCATAATTGATCATCCTTTTATTTGATTTTACCGGATAACATCCATTTATTATAAAATCTGTACATAGATTCTGTGAAGAGTTTATTGATTGTTGTTTATTTTTTAAGATTTCATATTCTTCTTTTGTAATAGTAATATGTTCATTATTCTCCAGTTTATCCAATTCTTCCTCTAGATTTACATCATATTCTATGCTGTTCATGAATTCTTCAAATTCATCATCGCTTAATGCTTCACCATAGACAATCTCGGACTTTTCAATTTGATTTGTCATTATTAATTCTGCTATGTTGACCTGTGCGTCAATTAATATTTTTACTATTTTAGAGTTCAAATTAAGTTTATATTTTGAATTTTCTTTTTCAAGAATATCCAATTTAATCAAATCTGTTATAAATGAATCTAAGGTTACTCTAGATATTTTTGCTCCAACCGCTATCTGTTTTTTTGTATAATAACGTTTTGGATTAATTAGTATATAATTTATTACTTTTACTTGAGGATAATTTCCAAATATTTTTTCATACATACTATCACCACAAATATGTTTAAAAAATATACTTACACAAATTATGATGTACATTTTTTATACATATAATTATATATGAGGGAGGTTATATTTATATATATGCAAAGTACAGAAGAAATTGAAAAGGACATATTGGCTACACTATTTAAACATGGATGTATTGGAAAGCACCATACTCCCATAATTAACCTATGCAGAAATTTAAACCAATATTCATGCAAGGAAATTAAAAAGGGAATAAAAGCACTGAGAAAACAGAAATACATAAATTTATACAAGACATACCATGGAATGGATGTAAGGATAGTCCCATCAAAATTACAGGAAATAAAGAAAATAATAGCATTAGACCAATAACAGTCATTTCAATAACCAATAATGATATAAGTAGTTAAATATTATCTGTTAATCGTTTATCAAATACAATAGAATTTATTGTCATTAAGCAACTAAAAATCAATCATTGATGCTTGATATATTCTATCATATACTATTGTAATTTATTAATACTCACTTAATAATCATTCAATTAATTGAATCGATAGCGATACACAACTCTTTTAAATTATGAATTGTTACTATTTTTCTTTTATTCAATTAAGAAGTCATGACATTTAATAGGCCTCATACTCCATTATCAATAATTAATATTTTTTCTATAAATAATATTAGGTTTATATAATAGATTGAATAATATAATAATGTAAACATGAAATATAGCCTAATAAAGACTACTATGTTTACATAATTAGTTATTTTTTATATAATTATGTACGTTTATTTTATAAAAATACTTAAATTTAATCATTTATTTAAAAAAAATAGGTAATAAAATAATTAGGTGATAAAATGTTTTTAGATCCATATATACCCTTTATAGGTTTAATAGTATTTGGTAATATAGAAAACTTAATCCTATCTTCACATGGGGTAGTTAAAGGTGCAAATCCTATAATATTAGGTATACTGAGTATTATATGTGTTGTATTCTGGTTATTCATTGGTACTGCTGGAACGAATATATTGATTGACTATGCGGATATTATAGAATTAATTGGTGCTATTGCAATAATAATCTTGGGATTACAGTCAATGATTCAATCCATTAAATATGAATAGCTGGTGAAACGATGTCATTAAGTGATTATAAAGAATTTTTAGGGTTACTGATATTCGGTAACATAGAAAACTTAGTATTGGCTTGTCAAGGAGCGGTTGCATGTGTTGATCCAATTATGTTGGGTATTTTAAGTTTAACTGCCGTGATATTATGGTTTATCATAGGTACATATGGAACAAAGGTAGCTATCAAATATTCCAGGGTTATTGAATTTATAGGTGGATTTGTAATATTTGTATTAGGTGTACAATCAGTACTTACTGTATTTCATATAATTTAAAGGGGATTCATAATTAGATTTAATTATGGATATTTACTATTTTTTTTTAAAATAAAAAAAGATGAAGAAGAAAAATTATCTACTCGAATTTTTCTTTAAATATTTGTTTGTTTTCTTCTAGTTTACTTTTAAATTCAGCATAAGCGTCATTGTATTCTTCTTCACTCATGTTTCCGGTAGCATATGCTATTGTGCTGACAACTATGTAGAAGAGGTTGTTTATTAACACTCCTATAAATTCCAGGTAATTTTTAAGCATTCCCGTGTCTATTTTTCCATCTTTTGTTAGGTGAGCTTCAGCATCTATTATTGACTTTTCGATGTTGTCGATGAGTTGGCCTAACATTACCTTTATGTCGTTAATCTCCAGGCTTGTTTTTTCTTCAAATTCTTGGTTGTTTTTTGAGAAAGTGGTCAAGAATGGGAATACGATTCTTCTGATAAATCCTATTAGCTCATATATTCTTTTTGTTGCCCTACTAAAGTCTTCTGGGGTTAAATCTCCTTTTGCAATTGCGTTTATTATTTTATCTAGGATCATGTTGAATTTTTCTATTATTATTTCTGTTGATTTAAAACTGTTTTTGTTATTTAGAGCCATTTTTATTTCTCCTTTTTATATTGTATTTACTTTTTTGAACTATAATAATATTTAATTTTTATTCTTTACGATAATCATCAGATAAGCTTAAATTCTTGGAAAGCTTCAAACTTCATGCTTTCCAAAGATACTATTATAACAAGTTACTTAAATACTTATCTGATGCATAAGCATACTTCATAAAAATAAGTTATTTACCGTTTACTTACATAAAACTAATTATTTATTCATTTTTTGCTCTGTAAAATTTTTAAAAAAATAATTGAATCAAATAATAATCTAAATTATTCCAAATTGTCAATTTTCAAGCCTTTTTTTAACAGGATAACTCCAATGGAAATATCATTATAGGCCGGTTATATTCTTGTATCCTCTTTTATGAATATTTAATAATTCTATATGTAATATGGATAATGAAAAATAAGTCTTTAAGCTATGATAAATTATAATTAATTTTTTTATTGATTTTAAAACTCTTAAAAATGTCATCCATTAAATAGTTCTCCGTTTGGCTTTTATAGTTATAAGGCTGACAATAAAAACTAACAGGACACTTAAAAAATTACTAATGTCCATTGATACAAAAACAGTAATCATAAAAAAATTTAAAGGTGGATATTAACCCCAATATGTGCTTGGGTCATAAATCTACCCTTATTACATTCGCTTAATAATGGGAAGTATGTGGAAAATACTATCTAATATCGTCAAAAATCCTGATTATTTTCCAAACTTCATGTTTCCGAATATTCCTCTAACAATCTGCTTGGATACTTCTCTTGCAATGGTGCTGGTGGCTGTGGTTACGACCTTATCCAATGGACTGCTGGCATTAGACCTTCTTTTAGTACCTGTTTGGGTAGGTATGTTATTTAGTATATCACCCATTGATGGTAATTTCATACCCGCCTGATTATTGCCGTTATCTGTTGGCTGATTGTTCTGTGGGATGTTTTGCTGGTTAGCCTGAGGATTGTTTTGCGGATTATAATCCATACCTGATTGCTGCTGGATTACCTCTGTTGCATTAATGTTCATCTTATCCAATAATGATTCATATGCAGATACCCTGTCAAAGCTTTCAGCATATTTTTGCTTATACACGGAATACATTATTATCTGACTTCTATATTCATCGTCAATTGAACCCAAATAGCTCTGTGGAGGTAGAATGTAAACCTTCTGAACTATTTCCGGCACTCCCTTTTCATCAAGTAATGATACTAATGCTTCCCCTATTTCCAGATTGGATATGGCATCTATAGTGGAAAATTCGGGATTTTCCCTGAATGATTCTGCGGCCACTTTTACTCCTTTCTGATCTTTAGGTGTGTATGCCCTCAGGGAATGCTGTATTCTATTACCCAGCTGTGAGAGAATGGAATCCGGTATATCTGATGGATTTTGTGATATGAAGTATATTCCCACTCCCTTAGAACGAATCAAACGAATAATCTGGTCTATTTTCTGTAGGAATACTGGTGATAAATTATTGAATAACAGGTGTGCCTCATCAAAGAAGAATACCAATTTAGGTTTTTCCAAGTCTCCCACTTCTGGCAGTGACTCATACAGCTCTGACATTAACCATAAAAGGAATGTTGAATATAAGTCGGGATACAATGACAGTTTAACAGCATCCAATATGTTTATCATTCCCTTTCCCTGATCGTCACATTGGATTAAGTCATTTAAATCCAATGCAGGTTCTCCGAAGAATTGATTACCTCCCTGATCTTCAAGGTTAAGCAATGCCCTTATAATGGTATTGGCACTTCTTGTATCAATGTTACCATATTGGGATTGGTACTTGTCCTTGTTTTCGGTTACATAGTTTATCATTGACTTCAAGTCCTTGATGTCTATTATCAGTAATCCCTCTTCATCGGCTACCCTAAATACTACATTCAATACTCCTTGTTGAGCTTCGGTTAAGTTAAGTATTCTTGAGAGTAACATTGGGCCTATTTCGGATATGCTTACCCTTATCGGCAATCCTTTTTCTCCCAGTAAATCCCAGAATTCCACTGGATATGATTTATATGTAAATCCTTTCTCTTGCAGGGAGTATTTTTCCACTCTTTCCTGTACTTTACCGCTTGCTTCACCCATCTTTGCTAAGCCTGCCACATCACCTTTCATATCTGCCAAGAATACGGGTACGCCCATATCACTAAATGCTTCACTTAATGTTTTAACGGTTACCGTCTTACCGGTACCTGTTGCCCCGGCTATTACGCCATGTCTATTTGCTAGTTTCGGTAGCAGGTATACTTCCGTATCGTCGTTACATCCAACTAATATTTTTCCATCCGTGTACATTTTCATACTTCCTTAATTATTTCTACTGATTAGAGATTTATTATATTATAGTTTTATATTTTATTATACTAAATTCTAATGGATAAAATTCATAAACGTTTTATCTTCACGTATAGGTTTTTTTGTATCCGTTAGATTATTCAGCATCCATATGATTGATTTGGCTAAGTCTCTCATCTGTTGCATTCCTTCAATGTCCTGTTTTACTTCTTCAGGGGATGTTCCATGTACGCCATTCCAGTACTGGCCAGATGCTATAGGCATTCGTGTAATTGTAAAATACTTATTTAATCTATCGAATGCACTTCCTGCTCCTCCTCTTCTGCAACTGACGACGCTTGCACCTATTTTATTTTCAAATAGACTTGAGTTTTGATAGAATGCCTTGTCCAGGGCTGCTCCAAATGAGCCGTTAATGTTTGCATAGTATACGGGACTTCCCAGTACTATTGCATCTGCGTCTTTCATTTTCTGTGCCAGTACATTTGACACGTCATCATATATGCATCTGCCTAGCTTTGCACATGCGTGGCATGCCTTACAGCCGTATACTGCATCATCTCCTATCCAGAAGATTTCGCTTTCAATATTTTCTTCATCATCCAGTACTTTTTTTATTTCACCTAGTGCAGTGTAGGTACATCCTTTTTCTCTTGTACTTCCATTTACCAGTAACACTTTCATTTTAATCACTACTCCTACTGTTTGAATAATTTATTATTTTTTTTCAAAAAATTTTCACTTACTTTAATGACAAGATAGCCTTATTTAAAATAGATAATCCTTCAAGTAGTGTACTTTTAGGACAAGCTATATTCACTCTAATAAAGTCACTTCCATTTTTACCAAATTTTATACCGGGTGATACATATAATCCATAAGAATTTTTTAAATATTCATATAATTCATATGCATCGATTGATAATCTTGAACAGTCAATCCACAACAAATATGTTGCCTCACAATCAATTACATCAACATCCAATTCATTTTCATCAATAAATTCTCTTGCAATCCCTTTGTTTTCATACACATACCTATTCAATGAATCAAGCCATTCATCACCATAATTAAATGCCGCCTTCGTGGCACTTATTGCAAATACGTTAGGCATTGAATTAAAGTCAATTGACAATTGCTTTTCAATCTGTTCATATAGTTTCCTGTTTTCACAATAAACAGCTGATGTTTGAAGTCCAGCTATGTTAAATGTCTTTGAAGGGGCCATACACATGATAAGATTATCCTTATTTGAACAATCCACAGAATATACAGGAGTATATTTTTTATCCGGATTTACCAAGTCACAGTGAATGTCATCTGATACCAATATCACATCATACCTGTTGCATAACTCTATAATTCTTTCTATTTCATCAGGATACCAAATCTTTCCGACAGGATTATGTGGATTGCACAGCAGCATCAGTTTAACATCCTCATCGGATAACTGCTGTTCCAGTTTTTCAAAATCAATATAATACCGGGAATCCTCATATGTCAATTCATTTTCCACCAGCTGTCTGTTGTTATTCACGACAACATCAAAAAATACGTTGTAAACCGGTGTCTGAATCAATACCTTATCGGACGGATTTGTCAGACATCTGATTATGCTGCTAATTGATGGCATTACACCAGTAGAAAACAGCAGACAATCCCTTTTCAATGTAAGATCGTGCCGTCTTTTCCACCATGAGATGTATGAGTTAAAGTATTCGTCATCAACTACAGAATATGCGTATACTTGATGATTAGCACGTTTTATAATATTTTCTTTAATTTCATCTACAACCTTAAAATCCATGTCGGCTACCCACATGGGAATTTTGACATCTGTAGAATCCCATTTTAACGAATTTGTATTATGTCTATCTATCACTTCATCAAAATCATACATGTTATTACCAAATATCTTTTGTTATATTGATATATTTATAAAAACTTAAAATTATAATTTATGATTAAAATTATTTGATATAATAGAAATAATCAGATAAAATAAAAATAATTGATAAAAAGAGTTTAAAAAAATAAATGAATGATTTGATGTACTCTATTAGAAAATAGATTAATCAAATCGAATCGACATTTAGGTTGAATTCTGACTTTCATGTTCATGACTTTCATGTTCATGACTTTCTTCGTGTTGTTCTTGTCCTTCGTGTGTATGGTTATGTTCTTCTGAACCATGATCATGGTCATGTTCTTCTAAGGTATAGTTACTATGTTCATATTCATGAAGAGCATTATTTGCAACTATTGCTGTTAGGACAATAACTACAATTATTACGATTAGTGCCTTGTAATTCATTGTTTCACCATTTTATGTGGTCAGTTCAGGTACCAATTCGGGTTTTACTTTAAGTAATGCATTCATTACAAATACAGTTACAATACCTTCAAGTACTCCAACAACTGCTTCAATAGGAGTTATAACAGTTAAACCAAATGTTATTGGATAAACACCAGCTAATGCATATTCAATACTTACAATAACACCGAGTAATGTAATGGTTAAAAAACCGGATAAAAATAAAGCTAGATTTTTATCAAAGGATTTTAAGATATGATATACATGATAAGCTATTAATGGTGCTAATATTCCTAGATTCAATACATTGATACCCATTGTACTTATTCCACCTTCACCAAGGAATGCTTGTATAATAGTTACAAACGTATATACTATCATGGATGATTCAAGATCATATAGTGCAAGTATGGTTATTAGTGATATATGTACACATGCTGGAACAGGTAAAGGCAGTTCAATCATTTGAACAATGACACATGCTACGATAAATAATGCTATTCTAGGTATGTCCTTTTCATTATGGTTTTTTCTAAATTTATTAAATACTAATACTATCAGGATTATACTAATTATTGCATAGATAATTAATTGATATTCTGGACTGATTAATCCACCGGTAATGTTGGATTTACCAATCAATCCATCAGGGATGTGCATATTTATACCTCCGATGCCTATTATATTCTTTTATTTAAAATATATTCACCTATTTATTTAATATATCTCAAGTTATATATAAGCTAATACCCTATAGAGGTATAAGGTAGCTTAAAATTAAATTATAAACGCTAAATTAACTTTAAATGAAAAAGTACTCATATGTTAATATGAAATATTATTCCAACATATAAAGATATTATTTATATACTACAATGCAAATAATAGATATAGTGAAAAAGATGAAAAAGTTAACATACTTCTATTATAATGAATTTATAAATTATTTGAATCGGAACAAGATATTTTATTTGATATCAGTACTCTTATTTGTCCTATCGATGGCTGTAGGTTATAGTTTGGTATCGGTTGAGGATATAGAAAGTATCAATGACCAGACTTTTACTCCAATAGAAGACTGGGATAAACCAACACAATTCGTAGACCTGTTTAAGCATAACTTTATCATAGACTTGGGATGTATAATAGGCGGATTGACATTTTCCATATATTCAGCAATTGTAAATTTAATCAATGGAATGATGGTGGGTTATGTTCTGCGATTAGCACCAACAGGGATATTCATGCTGGGAATAGTACCTCATGGTATATTTGAGATACCCTCCAGTATAGTTGCATTTGTAGGAAGCCTCTCTGTAACAAAAATTGAAATAAACCTAATTAAAGGCGTACTTCAAAACGGAAAGACATTTAAAGGTGAGTTATTCAACTCAAGGGACTTATTTAAGGATGTTCTGATATCCCTTTTACTGGTGATGATACTATTGCTAATAGCCGGATTTATAGAGGCATTCATCACACCTGACTTACTTAACTGGTATATAGGATAATCCCCATAAACCAACTTTTTTTTTTAATTAAAATATTTATTGATAGTTTTACAAAACTATAATCATGAATCAGACAAATCAATTACTAAATAAAATTAAAGATAACGAAATCAAAAATGAAAAATTGGATGAAAGTATCTCCTTTGATGATGAAGAAGAAACTAATGAAGAGTTAAATAATTTAACAGAAGATAACCTTGCTGAATACCTGAAAAATGTTGAATGTGATGCCCACTCCAAAGAACTCTTAGACAGGTATCTTAAAAATAAGGAAAAATAAGATCATTATTAAAATCAATACAATATGGCATTTAATATGGATAAATATTCCGGTACTTTACCATTATCGTCGATCCATTTTACTTCAGTATCGAATATTTCCCGTGTTATTTTAACAACCAATCCGCCTATTGATTCAACACTATTTCTTCTCAAATCGGGAAATAAACATTTTTCATTTCTTATTTTTGAACATTTTCTGCAAAGGTTACAATAACCAGATGATAGATAAACGCCATTCTTATTTTTTTCAAGCATTTTAAGTTCTTCTGTAAGTTTATTTTTCTCTTTAAATAATGTATCATGTAGAAATTTATTCAACTGGGTGCTATCAAGCCTTTGATTTGTAATACTGTCATCAAATAATAATCTTACATAGATTAAATCTATCTTCTCATATGGCTTATAGAAACTGCTGATGTCACAATTAAAATCTGGACATGCCCAGTTTTTGTTATAGGATGGACACTTCTTACAGGCATTCAATGTCCTGTTAAAATCAACGTAATTATCCAGGTAATCATATATACTTAATGTTTTTTGATTT
Source organism: Methanosphaera sp. BMS (assembly GCF_003268005.1). Lineage (NCBI taxonomy): Archaea > Methanobacteriati > Methanobacteriota > Methanobacteria > Methanobacteriales > Methanobacteriaceae > Methanosphaera > Methanosphaera sp. BMS. Next base: position 599,278 of record NZ_CP014213.1, read on the forward strand.
TTTGTTAGATGGTAACAATCATTAAAATTATAAACAGTCATAATAATCGGCCTTCTTTAAACCTATAATAGTATATGTCATTAATGATAATTAAATGGTGTCAATAAGCCTTAAATGAATGTTGTAAAGTATTTATTAAGAATTTTCTAAATAATTATTTATTAGTAAAATGAGTAGTAATCAAATAGTTTAATGTGAAAATTGATTAAATTAAAAAAAATATAAAAAAGGATTATAAAAATGATTTTTTAATCATAGAATTTACCTAAGAAAGATTTCATTCTTTCATTGTCTGAAGAAAATACTTCTTCTGGTGTTCCTTGTTCAATAATGTATCCATTATCCATAAATATGATGTTATCTGCAACATTACGTGCAAATGTCATCTCGTGGGTTACGATAACCATAGTCATATGTTCAGCTGCCAAATCCTTGATAACCTTTAAAATCTCCCCAGTTAATTCAGGATCCAACGCTGATGTAGGTTCATCAAAGAATAATATATCCGGATTCATTGCCAGTGCTCTTGCAATGGAAACCCTCTGCTGTTGTCCACCGGATAATTCACATGGATAGGCATCTTCCTTATCGGCCAAATCCATTTTTTTAAGTAATTCACGGGCTTCCTTGTAGACTTCCGTTTTTTCTCTTTTTTGAACCTTTAAAGGTGCATTTGTAATATTTTTCATCACAGAATGATGTGGGAACAAATTGAAATTCTGAAATACCAATCCGAAGGTACCGTCAAAATTTATTTCTCCACTATCAAATGTTTCAAGCTCTGTAATACATCTAAGAAGTGTGGATTTACCAGAACCTGACGGTCCAATGATACATAAAACTTCACCCTTATTAACATCAAGAGAAATATCTTTCAAAACCTCGTTATCGCCGAAACTTTTCTTAAGATTCTTAATTTCCAATAAAGCCATGATATCTCTCCTAATCATAATAACTTAAACGTTTTTCGAAACGTTCCATAATAAATGCAACCAATACATTGAATACATAATAGAATACACCTGCAACTAATAATGCACTGATTGATGCATCAGCTGCTGCAATCTGTTTTGCAACCGTAAACATTTCCGGTATTGCTAATACGAATGATAATGATGTATCTTTAACAAGAGTAATTACTTCATTTGTAATTGAAGGTAATACAATTTTTATAACTTGAGGTAAAACTATTATAAAAAAAGTTTCAATCTTATTATATCCTAATACTTGAGCTGCTTCGTACTGTCCCTTAGGAATTGATTCAATTCCGCCTCTGAATATTTCGGCAAAGTATGCTGCATAGTTAATTGAAAATGCTATGATAACTGCTATCATCCTATATTCAGGTGATAGTGTCATTCCAAAAATATAGTAAGGTCCAAAGAATACTACGATTAACTGTAGCATTAAAGGTGTACCTCTCATGATTGAAATATATATTTTCATTAACCATTGAAGAGGCTTAAATTTACTCATTCTTCCTGCGGCAATAGCCAAACCTAGCGGAATAGAGAATAATAGGGTAAGTAAGAATATCTCTATGGAAGTAACCATTCCTTCACATAATTGGGATATAACTGTACTTAATATCATATATTATTCGCCTATTATTTTTTTTGAAGTTTATTCAGAAATTAATGATTCAGGAACTCCATAATCAGCATATTTTTCAGCTAATTTAGCGGTTGTTCCGTCTTTTTGCATTTCATCTAAAGTGGTCTGTACTTTGTCTTTCAATGCATCATTACCTAATTTGAAACCGATTCCATATTCTTCAGATGTAATCTGTTCATCTAAGATTTTGTATTGGTCAGCACCATGTTCTTTTACTTGGAATTTAGCAGTGTTATAGTCCATAGCTACTGCATCACAAGCTCCTGATTGTAAATCATTGAATGCTGTGTTATAATCTGCAATTTGTACTAAATCTGTGAAGGTATCAGCGATTGTTTTGTTGTCACCTTGAAGAGCACTTAATGCAGATGAATCTTTTTGAGTTTCAACATGTTTAGCTTTTAAATCTGCTAATTTGTTAATTCCGGAATCTGATTTTACTACAATGACTTGTTTGTTGTCAATGTAAGGTTTTGACCAGGTGTATTTGTCTTTTCTTTCATCAGTTATACTGAATCCGTTCCAAATACAGTCAATTGTTCCAGAACTTAATTCACTGTCCTTTGCATCCCAATCAATTGGTTGAGCTTTGAAAGTCCAGTTGTTTCTTTTACAAACTTCTTGAGCTAAATCTAAATCAAATCCTGTGTAGGATCCGTTGTCAGCTTTATATCCATAAGGAGGGAATTCTGCATCAAATCCAACGATTAATGTATTATCATCGTTAGCAGAATTTTCTGCACTTACCATTGAAACTGCTACAATTGCAAGTACTAAAACTCCTAATAAAATTCCTACTTTTTTAATCATAAAAACACCGAATTTTTATTTTTATTTTTTATGTTTTTTTTTATTTAATAATAGAATAAAGATTATTCTATAATATTATATTTATTTATCTGAATATTTATGTATTACATTATAGATAGTGATTAATTATTATAAATATCCTATGTCAAATCATTATAAATGATATTTGATGTAAAATATAACTATATTAATCAATCAAGATAAGCAATAAATTAAATAATTACTTTCAATATATCTAATAATAAAGACAAAAGGTTTAAATGATGAAAAAATTATTTATTTTTGATTTTGATGGTACATTATTCAATACAATAGAACAGTTGGTTTATAATATGAATCAGGCATTACATCTTCATGGTTATCCCGTATTGACACTGGATGAATATAAGCTGGCCGTTGGAGGAAATGTCAACCAGGTCATATCCAACGTATTGGGTTCAAATTCCAGTCCGGAAAATATTGAAAAGGTAAAGAAAACATATCTTGAAATAGTTGAAGATTATGAAGATACACTGACACAACCATTCGAGGACATTGAAGAGATATTAACATATCTACAGGAAAATAACATCCAATTGGCCATTAACTCCAACAGATATACATATTCCATTAAGTCATATGTGGATAAATTCCTGAATAATATTAATTTTATAGACATACAGGGACATGAACCACCGAATCCATCAAAACCCGATGCATATGGGCTAAATCAAATATTGCAAAAAAGCAGTATCAATAAAGAGGACGTGGTCTACGTGGGAGATTCACCAACCGATGTACAAACGGCAAAAAATGCCGGTATTGACTGTGTAATCGTTACATGGGGCTACGCTGATTATGACTTATTGGATGATGACTACATATTGAAAGTAATCTCCAAACCACACGAATTAAAGGAATTAATATAGAATCATAGTTGATAATATGGTAGACAATATAAAAGTAAGGGGTGCCAGGGTACATAACCTGAAAAGCATAGATGTGGATATTCCCCTTGGAAAAATAGTTTCAATAGCCGGAGTATCCGGTAGCGGTAAATCCTCACTGGCATTGGGTGTATTGTATGCCGAGGGCTCACGCAGATACCTGGAGGCACTCTCCACTTATACCCGACGACGGATAACACAACATTCAAAGGCCAAAGTTGATTCAATTGAACATGTACCTGCCAGTCTTGCACTCAACCAGCGACCCAGCATACCTGGTATAAGAAGTACCTTCGGTACCGGCAGTGAATTATTAAACTCCATACGACTGCTTTTTTCACGCTGCAGCAGACAAGTATGTCCCAATGGACATCACGTTAACGAATCCATTAATATAGCAAGGGAATTACCCATTAAATGTCCTGAATGTGGAGTGGAATTCTATGGATTGTCAGCCGAGGAGTATTCATTTAACAGTGACGGAGCCTGCTCAAAGTGTTCCGGTACAGGCATTATAAGGGATGTGGATATATCCACATTAGTACCTGATGAAAATTTGACACTAAAGCAGGGGGCAGTTAAGCCATGGACAATGTTTGGATTATCCTCCATGTACCTGGTAGCCAAAGAATTGGGTGTCAGGGTTGACGTAGCATTCAAGGATTTAACCGACAAGGAAAAGGAGATAATCTACCATGGGGACGCCGTAACAAAAAAGGTAATTATACCGACAAACGGCAAGGCATTTGATGTTAACTTCACCTATAGAAATGCCATAGAAGCCGTACGGATAGCACTTGACAAGGCACAATCAGAAAAGGGATTGACACGCATCAACAAATACCTAAAAACACAGGTATGTGATGAATGTCATGGTACAAGACTAAATAAAAGGGCCGATTCAACACTTTTAAATGGATTGACCCTCAGTCAGGTATGTAAGATGAGCCTGGATGAAGCCTTCAAATGGATTGATAATAGCATAAAGTCATTGCCGGATAATATCAAGAAGATGGCTTGTCCCATCTATGAGGAATTTACAGATAATGCCAATATCCTGCTGGAATTAGGATTGGGTTATCTGACCCTGGACAGGCCTAGTTCAACATTATCCACCGGAGAGTTACAAAGAGTTCAGCTGGCACGTACGGTTAGAAATCAGACCACCGGCATATTATATGTACTTGATGAGCCATCAATAGGACTGCATCCGGCAAACATTGACGGATTAATCAAATTGGTACATAGATTAAATGATGATGGAAATTCAGTAATCATCGTAGATCATGATACCAGAATACTTAAGATAGCAGATTATCTAATTGAAATCGGACCGGAATCCGGATATAATGGTGGTAATATAATATCCCAGGGACCGATTGATTCAGTTATCAAGGATGAAAACTCAATCATTGCTCCATATATAACAGGTGATGAAGAAATTATTATTCGAGACAAAACAGCTTCCGAAGAGATATTTGATGAAGGTACCATAAAATTATCAACTGATATGATACATACGGTCAAAGAATTGGACTTGAAAATTGCAAAATGTAGATTGAATGTTGTAACAGGTGTCAGTGGCAGCGGTAAAACAACACTAATACTTGAAAGCCTATATCCTGCTATATTAAATACCATAAACAATGAAAAACTTCCAAGCCATATAAAAAGCATAGATACAAGCGGCATCAATAAGATTTATCTGATAGACTCCGCACCTATAGGTAAGAATGTCAGAAGTACACTAGCCACATACAGCGGAGTTTTAAGTCATATTAGAAAACTATATTCACAACTGGACAAATCCATTGAAAAAGGATATACCCTGAAGGATTTCTCCTATAATACCGGTAGTTTAAGATGTCCCACATGTAACGGTACAGGTCAGATAAATCTTGACGTGCAGTTTTTACCTGATGTGGAGATAACATGTCCTGACTGTGAAGGTCTTAGATTTTCAGACAAAGCCGATGATATAATATATAATGACTATTCCATCAAGCAATTGATGGCACTGACTGTTGATGAAGCTATCGAAGTATTTGATGAGGAAAAGAAAATACTCAATAAGCTAGAGACATTATCTGATATGGGATTAGGATACTTAACATTAGGAGAAGCTACTCCTGCATTAAGTGGTGGTGAAGCACAAAGACTCAAACTGTCATCACAGATGAATAAAAAACAGGACTCCTCACTTTTTATATTTGACGAGCCAACCATCGGATTACATCCAAGGGATGTTAAGAAGTTAATATGCATATTTGATAAGCTCATTGAAAATAATGCCACAATAGTTGTGATTGAACATGACCTGGACTTAATAAGAAATGCCGATTATATCATTGATATGGGTCCTAAAGGTGGAGTTCTAGGTGGACGTATAGTAGCCGAAGGAACACTTGATGAGATAATAGCTAACAAAAACAGTATAACGGCCAAGTACTTGAAGTAATATTATTTATCTTTTTCTTTAGATTAAATATGCTGCAATCACAAATCATAATTAAAATCAGTCACATATACTTACATAACAATAATCAAAAAGAAGATTGACTATGAATATTATAAAAATACTCCGATAGCCATTAGTGGATTGATGCTGGCCTTGTTTTCTCTGGGTTCACATTTTAACAATTACATGAATAACAGCAATATAATACTGGGATCTATAGGTGTTATCATTCTATTTTTGCTTGTGTTAAAGATTATACTCTATTCACAAGATTTCTTGATGGAATTTGACAATATAATCGTAGCCAGTACTTCAGGTACATTCTCCATGGCATTGATGATGTTTAGCACATATATCCTACCATATAACAGCAGGATATCATTTATAATTTGGGCCGTGGCAGTTTTCCTGCATATATTGTTGATAATATACTTCACATACAGATACATTCTACATGATTACTCATTGGAAAATGTCTATCCAAGCTACTGGATAGTATATATAGGAATATCAATGGCCAGTATAACAGGCGGTGTCTATATGGGCAGTTATAATTATATCTTCTTTTTGTTTGGATTTATTATGATGTTTCCAACATTAATATTGGTAAGCTATAGATACATTAAAAAGACCGTAACAAATGATGCATTCAAACCACTGATTTGTATATATGCGGCAATACTTAGCATACTTATAGTAGCATATGTGAATTCATTTACTGAGGTGTCATACACCTTTCTGATTATCATATATACAATTGCATGTCTTTTTTACCTGCTGGCATTGTATAAGTTTATCCAATACAGACATATTGCATTCTATCCAAGCTATTCGGCCTATTCATTTCCATTTGTAATCAGCCTGGTTGCCACGTATAAAATGTACAATATATTTGATAATGTAATTTTAGGATATATACTCATAATAGAAACAGTTATAGCAATAATCTGTGTAGGCTACGTATTAATTGAATATATAGAAAACATTTACTTAAACAATTGTTTGAAAAAATAGAAATTAAAAATGGGGGTTGAGATTAAACTGTATTATAAAGACCAGTCAATCTCCTCTACACCATTTTCTTTTAGGAATTCATTGGCCAATTTAAAGTGATTGGAGCCTAAAAATCCACGTCTTGCCGAAAAGGGGCTGGGATGAGATGTGACAAGTACCAAATGATTAGGATTGTTTAACAGTTCCTTCTTTTTTTCTGCCTGTTTTCCCCATAACATGAATACTATCGGCTGATTTTGCTTATTTATTTTTGTTATCACATTATCAGTAAATCTTTGCCAGCCACACTTGCTATGACTGTTGGCATTAGCTTCCTCAACAGTCAATACCGTATTCAATAGAAATACTCCCTGTTTTGCCCATTTATCAAGACAACCACTACGTGGTATTTTATATCCATACTCCATGCGTATTTCCTTGAATATGTTACTTAATGATCTTGGTATTGGATTACCGTCGGGTGTTGAAAATGCCAGTCCATGTGCCTGATTTTTTTCATGATATGGATCCTGACCCAATATTACAACCTTAATGTCTGATAATGGTGTGTACTTGAATGCATTGAATATGTCCTCTTCGGGTGGATAAATTGTTTTATTGGCATATTCATTCTCTATAAAGACATCCATCTTCTGATAGTACAACTTTGTATATTCCTTCTGGAGAAAATCATCCCAGCTATTACCTACTTCTACATCCAACATTATCCTCAAACCTTAATTTAATTGTTTTAGCTATCTAAATTTCATTATCCAATATTTCACTTATTAATGTTCTTCCAAGCATATAAGCTTCTTTTAAATCCTTTGGAAATTGTTCGTCACGTGTCTTTCTTTTTTTCTCTTCATCAAACATATAATTTTCATATAACGAATAATCCTTAAATTGATACGTGTCATAGACCTTGAATGAATGTGTTTTACCAAATGAGTATTCTATGAATCTTTCTATTAGATTAAATACTGATTCGCCATATAATTTTTCGCCCATATCCTTATCGACATTCATTGTATAGATGCATGCTGTTGTTTTCTTTTCTGCCAGTGAATCTGCTCCATAAACGTATTTCGGAAATATCAGTCTTTCAAGAAAACTTCTCATCTGACCGGTCACGTTACCGAAATAGATTGGACTTGCCATTATAATTGCATCAGATGCCCATAGTTTTGGAAGAAGTTCCAGTAGATCATCCTTTATTGGACATTGACCATAGAATTTTCCATCAATCTTTTTACAATGGAAACAGGATTTACATCCCTTATAGTCAAGGTCATATAAATCTATAATTTCAATGTTTATTTCATCATCATATTGTCTATCTTCCAGTTGGTCATATGCTCCCTCCACCAGAGCATCCAACACTTTTGACGTATTATACTTTTTTCTAGGACTGCCATTTATCACATAAAAATCCATATTCAATCACCTTTTATAAGTATATTTTTCTATGAATATCCTATTATAGTTATTTAAACTACGATTTTATTATTGTGGGTAAAATAATTATAAGTAGAAATCGTTTAGAATAAATAAATTGGAGCACTACTAATTATGTCATATCTACGTTTTATTAAAAATGTTATAATAATAGTTTAAGATAGGTGATAATTGATTAAAATGATTTAAATAGTTAAATAAATATATGTGTGATTATATAATAAATATTGTTAATATTTAATTAGCAATAATATAGTTATTTGAATTAAATTAATAACTGAGGTGTGTAAATGAATAAAAACATCATTTTATTATTAATGTTATTCATCATTTCCATAGGAGTAACCGCTGTATCTGCAGGTGAGGATATCTCTGATGCAAGTACTTTAACAAGTGACATTGATGATTATGACACTATAAATACATATGATGATTATGAAGAAATGGACGACAACGATGACATTGACAATTACGATGACTATGATGATTCTGAAGATGAAAACTTGGATGATATGGATGATTCTGAGGATTATGATGATTCTGAAGATGATTACATAGATGATATGGACGATTACGAAGACTATGAGGAAATGGATGATTCTGAGGATTATGATGATTCTGAAGATGATTACATAGATGATATGGACGATTACGAAGACTATGAGGAAATGGATGATTACGAAGATTATGATGATTCTGAAGATGATTACATAGATGATATGGATGATTCTGAGGACTATGATGATTCTGAAGATGATTACATAGATGATATGGATGATTCTGAAGACTATGAGGACATGGATGATTCTGAGGATTATGATGATTCTGAAGATGAAAACTTGGATGATATGGATGATTCTGAGGACTATGATGATTCTGAAGATGATTACATAGAGGATATGGACGATTACGAAGACTACGATGATTCTGAAGATGATTACATAGATGATATGGATGGTTCTGAAGACTATGGTGACATGGATGATTCTGAGGACTATGATGATTCTGAAGATGATTATATAGATGATATGGATGAATATGATGACAGTGAAAACCAGCAAACATATTATGAAGCTATAGAATTAGATTATAATGCTACTAATCTAGGTGGTAATTACAGTATTGCTTCAAAAAATTATACGCAATACTACTCTAAAGATATAGCTACCAGTAGTTATATGCCTATGCTAAAAGTTTACTCTAATAATGTAGCTACCCCTAACATTGCATCTATATCAAATAACGTTCCATCTCCTACTGAAAATATAGTTCCTGAGGTATATTCAACTGGTGTAATAATCAATAAAACAGATAATGTAAAAATAGTTAATTCAACAAGTAAATCCAAATCAACTAAAAACACGACAACAAAAAACAATAAGAAAAGTTCAGATAAAAAACCTGTTAAAATAAAATTAACAACAAAAAAGGCTAAGAATAATCCTATTGTAAAAACTACTCAGAAAAATGGTATCATTAAAAGTACTCAAAAAAATAGTATCATAAAGCAATATAATCCATATCTATATGAGTTATGGTTAAAACTATTAAATGAGGGTAATATCACCAATATAACATACTCAGATTTTATCAAACTCTTAAAAGAAAATGGAATAAACATTAATGCAAAAACATTTGATGTTGAAAAAATCATAGAAATATGCGATAAAAAATTAGAAGATAGTAAAAATAAAACTATCTGATTAATGGAATATAGTTAATAAGTTAACTATATTCACCCTATTTTTTTTTAAAAATTATAAGTGTTGGTTAAGCAATGTGAAAAAGTCCACAGTTTTATCTGAATTAACCCGGTTTAATGTATGATAACATGATGGACAGTATGTTATTACCTTATTTCCACTCAATGTCTTAAGCGATACCTTCTTAGCTAATTCTTTATCACCGGTATTAATTCCCACGCCAAATCCACAACATGAATTTGCCCTTTCAAGGGGTACATTTTTTATAATCTTTCTTGCCTGTGATGCCCTTTCGAGTGCATGACATGGATCATGAATTATATATCCGCTACCATCTACTTCCACATCATTAAATAGGTCCATTGCAAATATTATTTCAATATCAAAGTCAGGATGTGTGGAATAATAATCCCTGAAGGATTCATAGCAGCCAGGACATATTGTTATTATTTTCTTGACACCATGCCTTTTGAATTTTTTAATGTTATCCTCAACTACCTTATCGCCTTCCTTTTTAAGACCTAACAGGAAGAGCATAATACCACAGCAGGATTCATCACTTAGGATTGAAAAATCAACGTCAATCTTCTTTAATGATTCGCTTACTGACTCGATTAATTCATTTTCTCGAAACCTGCTTGTACAACCACGATGAAGTATAACTTCATGTATCTTACCATCATCAACAAGTTCAACTTCTTCACCATAGGAGTTATTCTTAACCATTATATTGTTCTTTATTCTTTCTTCATAGCTCATTTGTCAATCTCCCTTATCATATAAAAAACAGTTTTCCATATGGGAATTGATTATTCCTATTGCCTGTAAATATGAATATATTATGGTAGGACCTACAAATTTCATGCCCCTTTTCTTTAAATCCTTTGATATACTGTCACCCAGGGGGGATGTTGTTTTATCATTTTCATATATTATCTTCTCACCAGTAAATGTCATTAGATATTCATGAAAACTTCCATATTCTTCCTGGATTTTTTTATATATACGGGCGTTATTAATGGCGGCATGTATCTTTAATTTGTTTCTTATTATTCCCTTGTTATTTTTTAGTTCTTCTATCTTCTCATCATCATATTCACTTATCTTATCAAGATCAAATCCATCAAATGCCTTTCTGAAATTATCCCGTTTATTTAATATTGTCTCCCATGATAATCCTGCCTGGAATGATTCTAATATGAGCATTTCAAATAGGTAATCATCATCCAGGTTAAGTATCCCCCATTCTTCGTCATGATATTTAATATATAACTCATTTTCTGGGTTGCACCAGAAGCATCGATTCTTTCGGTCATCATATTTCATAGTATCAACATTTTCTATTATACAATAATTTATGTTTATCTTAATATTTAATGATGAAATATGCTTTGAATAGACTATGAATGATTTAAAAAAAAATTAGATAAAGGTGATGATTTCTTTATTTGATAATCCATTCTTTTATATTGTCCGGATTTTCATTTACCGTTAATCTTTTGGCATCAATCCAGTTGTTGTCTGGATATGCAGTTTTAAGATCATTGAATGAACCTTGAGATCCTGTGGATCCTGATGTTGCAAAGATGTAAATGTTTTTATTTTTCACATTGTTTTCTTCAATGAATGTGTTGATTATTGTCGGTGCAGTGTACCACCATATGGGAAATCCTATTATCAACGTATCGTATTCAGTCAAATCTACTATAGAAGATATTTCGGGTCTTGATGATTTGTCTTTCATTTCTATGCTTGAGCGGCTATTTTCATCATGCCAGTTCAAATCGGCACTTGTATATTTTTCTTTGGGTGTTATTTCATGTATGTCGGCAGATATGGTGTGGCTTATGAGTTCTGCGACTTTTTTTGTCTGTCCACTTGCTGAAAAATAAGCTACTAGTCTGTTTGTCATATTATCACATTTATTGTATTGTATTACTTTATATATTATTTGGATGATATATAATTTTTGATAAGCTGAATAAAAATATAATTTATAATAAAAATTAGTAAATCGTCTATGCAATAAATTTAAAGTGAATGAATAAAACGATAAAAAATCTAAAAAAAGAGAAAATGGTTTGATTATTATATTTCAGAATATAATAATCCCATTGCTCTATTACTAAAGAATAGTAAATAAGCATCTATAATTCCCATAATGACTGATGCAATAGTTTTATTGAAAATTGCACCAGTTATTGCACCGAATATTCCTGTAATAATTAATATAACAAGTAAAACTGCTATAAGGGTTAATATTACTTTGACAAATCCAATATTAAATATGTCATCGATAGCTGCTTTTATATCTAGAGCAACAGATAAATCCTCTGTTTTTGCCAGTCTACATATACCCATTGTATATGCAAGGGAAAATATTAGAATTAAAATAAATCCAACGATGTATACAATCCAATTTTTAAATACCATTGATAATAATAAGATTATAATTACTGGTACTATGAAGTAAACTATTGATACAATAACTGATTTAACACCATTTATTGATTGTCTTTGAAAATCTACTTCTGGTGATGCTGTACTTCGTCTGATTCCTGATTTAATAATATCTAATCCATAACCTTCTAATAAAAATGAAATTAGTATAGAAATTATAACACCTATAATTGCTAGTAAGAAAGCAAAAAATGAGCCTTCTCCGGTCATAAGTGCTGTTTCAACACCAGTTACACCTATAACGAGTCCTAATATTAGTCCTAAAATAAGGTATATAAATAATGATTTTAAATTATCAGCAGGATATGAAATAGAATCTACTATGATATCCATAATTTCCATTGTTTATGTCTCCATTTAATTAAAACTCAAAATGAGTCTATAATTAATTATGTATATGAAATTATTTAAATATTACTTTTAAATTATATTAAAAAGAGTAAAAAGTAGATGAGGATTAAATCAGTGGTACAATGGAATATACGCTGATTAACACTATTACAGTTAAAATTACAATAGCACCCAATGGTACTTTTTTCCATGAAAGTGCCGCTGCAACAACAGCACCTATTAAACCTATATACCATAGCTGATTATCCACTGTCAATACACCTGGTACAATCAATGCGGCTAAGGCCGTGTAGGGTATTAAATCCAAGAACTTCTCAATTTTTCTGTCAAAGTTTATCTTACCCATAAATACTGCGGGTAATAGTCGTGGAATAAAGGTTACGATGGCACACCCCAATATCATCAAATAAATGGCATCCATCAGCAATCAGCCCCCTGATTATCATTTACTAAGTAGACATCATCTATGATTCTCATTCCTATTAAGGCACCAAGTAGTGTAGAAACTATCAGTGACCAGTTACCTATAACAAATTGCAGTAATGTATTGATAATGGCGGTTATAGCTACGAGTAATCCTATTTTATGATTTTTCTTGATTGATGGAACCAGTATTGCCACAAACAATGCATACAATGATATGTTAAAGCTGTTTGTAACTATTAATGGGAGCAGATCCAGGACAAAAACTCCTATCATTGCACCGAAAATCCATGACAGCCAGGAAGTTAATGCTATGCCAATATATACCCATATTGATGATTTTTCCATTAATGAAAATAATGCGAATGATTCATCGGTAACCAGATGTGCAGATAAAGCGTTTAATGCAATGGAAGTCTTGGTAGCCTTATTATATACACATGTATTCATTACCATATATCTCAAGTTTACAACAAAATTAGTCAGAATAATGGCTATGATGGTTGCCTGATTTGCCAACATCGTCACGGCAATTATCTCACCGGCACCCGCATATACCAATACGGAAAATGACACGGTTTGAATCGGATCAAGACCTGCTTTAATGGCAAGTGCCGCATAACCGATACCCATTGGAATATATCCCATGGTTATTGGTATTGCCTTTTTAAAACCATAGATAAATTCATCTTTCTTTGATGTGATAATAACGACTCCTTCTTTAAAAATAAAGATATGTTTGAATTATTATTTATATTTATAGTATTTATCCCATTATTAATCATTTGCACCTAAACTATGGATAATAATCAATTTATTTAATATTTAGATGATATGATATTATTATATTCTATATTAACTATATATAATTTAATTATTGTAATTTATTCAATTGTAAATAAATTATTTTTTATAAAGTTAATCAATTTTTTAATTTAGAAGATTATTATTAATGAGATGACATATATAAGTATATGAAAGAAAAAACCTCCTGGCAACAAAGATATTGGTTAAACTGCTTAAAGAATATCGTTCCCACTAAACGATTGAATAAGGCAATTGATTATGCAGATACCCATGAAATCATCGATATGAAAGTGGAGGACAATCACTTTACGGCTAAGATTATACATGATGAGAATAATGTTTTTGGTTGTGAAATTATTTTAAAAAAGTTTACGGACACTGAAAAAAGCGTTATTAATACCATTAAATCTCAGAGTAAATATATGAAGGATATAGAGGAGAATATATTTACCGAAGAATTTCATAAAGAATTATATAAAAATAGGATAAACATATTTCCATCATCCATAATTAGCATAGATATGAATTGTGATTGCAACAAGAACAAAACATTATGTAATCATATCTTATCATTAATGTATAAACTAACATTTGAATTGGAGGATAATCCCTTTTTATTATTTGAATTAAAAGGTTATCAGTTATCATCATCTTCATATAAGCAAGGCAGTCAAAACAAATATGATGACAAACAGGAAGAACACGATGATACATATAAAAATAATTCAGAAGAAAGTGAAGACACAAAAAATACCATGGATTCACAAGAAACCATTTCTAATGATAACACTATGGGAATTAAAGATATTGAACACCTATTCTATAACAACTATCTAATCAACAATAACAGTACCAGTCATATATCCTTAGACAACATACCCGATTTATACACCCAAACAGTAAATATGTTGAATAATCAGGAGTTCATAGATGAAGATATGGAGTTATTCCTGGAAAAATTATTCAATAACTTAGATAAATACATAAATAATGATATAAAATATCATAAATTAAACAAGAATTACTATAATGATTTTATCTACACGCCACATCAAAACAGGAATCAGAAACATACCTCAATCTTCTTTGACTATAAATGGGGTCATGTAGATAAATGGACAAATTTTTCCATCAACATAAACAGTAACTACAGTATTTCAACAATTGATGTCGGAATAAAAAGTAATTTCAACAAATACAAATCATCAAAACTGCTGTTTGGATTTCTCGTAGAATACAATAAGGCTATTGACAAACCATTAGGTAATCTGTTTAACTTTTTAGATAAATTATACTTAACAACACTGGAACTGATTAAAAAACATGCCATAATGCCGGAGATATTTAAGTTCAACGACAAATATAAAATCAGGTGGATTCCGGCAGTATACAATCGATTGATATCCAATCTGATGGGACAATTAGCCATGTCATGTCCGGAGTATCTGTTGACATTCAACCGTATGAGAGTAAACAGTGAAAATCAAATCATTACATTCATCAGCATAATAATCGATGGACTTATTAAGTCATACATTGACACTCTAAATAAAAAAGAACAAAACAGATTATTATCAAAGCATATTTATGCATTGTTTTTAGGTGAAAGTAAGAAAATAAACGTGATACAAAATATCAAAGGTATAAATAATCTTCTTGCATTTAAGGAAGATAAGAAATATAACTATGAACTGTTCATATACATCAGACAACTTGAAGACTCATTCAAATTGGATGTTAAAGTAAGCATTGAAGATGATAAGAAAGTAAATATCAATAGGCTATTGAAGGATACAGTTGATGATAAATTAAAAAGGCAACTTGAAAATGATCTTAACGTTATAAATCAAATTATCCCATCTGATAATAGAATAAAAAACAATAAAGAGGATATGCTTCTTACAACCAATCAGTTTACAGAATTCTTTAATAAAAGCATACCCCTACTTGAAAATATGGGCGTGAAAATAATACTTCCAAAGAGTCTTAAACGCTTATGGCATCCAAAACTGGTATTGAATATCAATGAAAACAGGAGCGATAATTCTTATCTATCACTGGAGAATATAATGGACTTTGACTGGAAAGTAGCTATCGGGGATGAAAATTATTCATTAAATGAATTTAAAAGACTTTCAGAAGAAAATAAAAGCTTGATTAAAGTATCCAATGACTATGTTATCATGGACTATAATGATGTATTGAACATTTTAAAACAGATGAACAATCTTCCTGATAAACTTGACAATATGGAGTTAATCAAATCCATGCTTACCGGTCAATTTGATGAGATAACGGTAAACGTTGATAGTCAGTTTAAAAATAGGTTATTTAACAACCAAATAATACAGGATGATAAGCTTCCAAAACATCTTAATGCCGACCTTAGGGATTATCAGATAACAGGATATAATTGGCTAAAACAGAATTATATGCTGGGATTTGGTTCAATCCTTGCCGATGATATGGGTCTTGGAAAAACACTACAGGTATTGACATTAATAGAATACTTAAAAGAAGAGGATGTGCTCAATGATAGTAAAGTATTGGTGGTTGCACCTACAGGTTTACTAATTAACTGGCAGATGGAAATAGAGAAGTTCACGCCAAAATTAAAGTCACACATCTATCATGGTAGCGATAGAATTATAGGGGATGATGAATTTGATATTCTCATTACATCATATGGTATCATAAGACAGGACTTGAAAATATTGAATAACATTGACTGGAACTTAATAGTCATAGACGAGGCCCAGAAGATTAAAAATCCATCAACTCAACAAACCAGGGCGGTCAAATCACTTAAATCCAAGAATAAAATCGCTTTAACAGGTACGCCTATTGAAAATAATCTATCGGAATACTGGAGTATATTCGACTTTGTTAACTATGGTTATCTGGGTAAGTTAAATGATTTTAAGAAATCATATCTAAACCCTATTGAAAAAGATGAAAATCCAGATTCATTAAACAGTCTTAAAACCATTACACAGCCATTTATACTTAGAAGATTAAAGACTGATGATGATATCATACAAGATCTTCCTGATAAGATTACTAATGATTTGTATTGTAATTTATCCGCTAAACAGGCGGTTTTATATAATGAAACATTAAATGCATATATGGATAATATTGAAAAACTTGAAAGCATCAATAGAAGAGGTAAAATATTTGAATTGATCAATTCGTTAAAGCAGATTTGTAATCATCCGGCACAACTTACAAAATCACGTAATGTAAATATTAATGACTCTGGTAAGATGCAGTTGCTGATAAATACACTTGAATCAATCTTGGATAATGATGAGAAGGTATTGATATTTACCCAATATGTTCAGATGGGTAAGATAATCAAGAAAGTCCTGGAGGATAAGTTTGATGAGGATGTTCTATTCCTGCATGGATCATTATCCCGCTATAAGAGGGATAAGCTAGTTAGAAAATTCCAGTCTGATGATGACTCCAGGATATTTATTTTATCCCTGAAGGCTGGAGGTACCGGCTTAAACCTTACCGCTGCATGTAACGTTATTCATTATGACCTTTGGTGGAATCCTGCAGTTGAAAACCAGGCTACCGATAGGGCATATCGTATTGGACAGGATGTTAATGTAATGGTGTATAGATTCATTACCACGGGTACATTTGAAGAACGCATCAATGATATGCTTGAAGATAAACAGGAGTTGGCTGATATTACAATAGGCAGTGGAGGTAAATTCATTACTGAAATGGATGATGATACGTTAAGACAATTGCTTAGATTAAGAAATAGGATAGACTAAATTATCTTGAAACGGAATAAAATTGATAGTAATATATGTATTGAATTTATTTGAAAATCAGTTTCTTAGAAAGGGGGTTAGGTTAAAGTTATAAATTAACTTTGTACTTATGTTTGTGAGATAGCATCTACAGGACATGCTTCAGCACATAATCCACAGCCTACACATGCTGCTTCATCGATTACGTGTGGGTTTCCTTCTGCGATACAGTTTGTTGGACATGCTTGCATACATAATCCACAAGCTACACAATTATCTCCTATTTTGTATGGGTTTGCCATTATAAATCACCTATTAAATTTTATTTTTTAATATATACGAATTTATTGCGCAATATTAAAAGTATACTTTTATTGTTATTTAACTATCTAATTTTCATAATATATAAATATCTTTCTTTTTAGGTTTAACTAACTTTTTTAATACTTCTTTAAATAACTTGATTTGAATATACAACAGGTTCTAAAATTAAATAAGTAAATTAAAGGGTTTAGCAGATAGTGGATTATCGAAATACGCTCAGATAAAAAAATTAAAAAAAATATGTTTTTTATTTAAGGTATGTAGACATTATAAGAAATATGATTGATAAAATGATAATCCTCAAGTAAATAAAAATATTAACCAGATGATAATATTCATCTTATAATGAATGTAAAGCGGATCATGTATGTTGACATTTTACAATTATGTTAAATTATTAATCTTACAGTAATTAACAATGAAAATAAGTTGTTATTGATAGGTCCATCAACAATATACTATGATTATTATTGTAATTTCGGTGAATAAAATAATAGATAGGGGAATTAAATATTTAATTTATCTATTATATAGAAAACTATATTATAATACCAAATAGTAGTATTTTGTATATTTAATATTGATTATAATATTCATATCAATTTTTATTTGAAATATAAAATCAATAATTAATTTATTGGTAATTGAAAACAATCACTATATTTATTAAGAGTTAATTATAAATATTTAAATGATATTATAAAAGTAATATTTGAACAAAATACTTATTTCATAAGGATATTTCAATATTAGACATGTTTATAATATCATTTCTAAAAAAAAAAATTAAATATCAAAGGTATATATGATGAATAGAAAAACTAAAGGATGTTTGGTTTTTTTAATGCTATTGTTTTTAACAATAGGTGCCGTTAGTGCAGCTGACGTATCTGATGATTCATCAGCCGATACAGTAACCGCTACAGAACCATCATCCTCAGACAATGTTGTTTCTACAGCATCAGCCAATGATAACTCCAACAGTAAAGTTAGTTCAACGGGTTCACAGAAAAATTTGAAAACTGCAAATGACGTTACAGATAACATCATTAGTACTTATGATAAGAACATAAATACTACCGGTGTTGATTTAAAAATCACACCAAGTGCAGACTCTAATTCCGTGAACATCTCAGTTAATGTAGAAAATTTAAACTACTCAGACTATGAAACAACAGCTTTTGAGTTCTCTGACTTGGATTTAAACATTATCCCTAGTAAAGAACCACAAACTATTAACTTAACAATAGATATGTCTAGTTTAAATATCACTGACTTTGAGAAGTATAAATTAAATTTAACCGGTCTTGATTTTTCATTACTACCTAGTGAGGATTCATCAAGTCTTAATTTATCACTTCTACTGTCAACATTAAACTATACTCAGTTCGACACTAGATATTTTGATTTTTCAGACTTGAATTTATCAATTATACCTAGTTTGGATTCATCAAGTCTTTACGTATCAGTTTTATTACCTAGCTTAAGGATTATAAACTATGGAGTAGATGCATTGAATCTATCTGATCTTGATTTAAAAATCAATATTCCAGATACAAAATCAACAGATCTTACCATAGACATAGTCATGTCTGGTTTAAACTATACCGACTTTAAAGACAAATTTTTGAATATAACTGATGTTAATGTATCATTAACTCCGATTACAGGTTCATCAAACCTTAATTCATCTGCGTCAATAGCTAATATTAACTACAGTGGATTAGAATCTGATAAGTTTGACATACCAGCATTTAATATTAGTGGTATAAACTTTACTAACTTTAACGTTACAGGATTAGATTTATCAGATATGAAATTACCTGATTTCACATCAAGTTTTGATTTATCAAGTCTTAACTTATCCAGCCTTGTAGACCTTTTAGGTTCTGGATATGATGCAAGCAGTTATAGAATACCTATTAATTCCAGTGGTTTAGATTTGGAAAATGTAGACTTTTCTGCTATGAATGTTTCTGGTTTGGACTTTTCAAACTTCAACATAACAGAAATGTTATCTGGTTTAAATTTAAATTCCAGTACTTTTAACTTAAGCGGAATGAACTTATCTGACATGGATTTATCTAGTTTAAATTTAACAGGTCTTAACTTGTCAAATATTAACTTATCAAGTTTATTAGATAATCTTAATATGTCAGCTTTAAATTCAAGCTTATTTAACTCAACTGGTATGGATTTATCAAACTTGAATTTATCCGATCTAAATATGTCTAATTTATTTAATGAATTAGACCTAGGAAACTTTGATTTAGGTAGTTTAATGGGTGGATTTAACCTTTCAAGCCTTAATTTAACAGATCTTCTCAAGAACTTTAACTTGACAGATTTATTAAATGGCTTATTCAACAAGGAAAATCAGACAACTCAAGAAAAAATAATAAATCATAAATTAATACCTAAAGCTACACCAAAACAAATCAATAAAGTAGCAAAATCAGGCAAAACATTTACTGTAAAAAGAGCTTCAGACAATAAGGTTATCTGTCAATCCAATGTGTTTACTTTAGGTGACTTGAATACATTATTTGATCTTGATTTCACAAATGGACATTTAAAAGTCTTAATTGATGGTGAAGTAGTATTTGATGGTGATGTAAAAGGAGACTTATCACAAGTAATATTTGAAATTATTGAAAAGTTCCTGGGAGAACATGAAATAAAAGTAGAATTTACTGGTGCTGATGGACAATTAAACACTTATAAAGAAACAATAATAATTGAATAAATATTTCAATTATTTTTTTTATATTTTTTTTTAAACTATATTCATAACTAATTATTTCTTCTATTGATTTATACTAATATAAAACCAATTTTATTTTAATATTAAGATATTGATAACTAATTTTATACTTATTATATATTTTTCAATAATTTAAATTTGTTAATATATTTCTGATTTAAATGGAATACTCTCTTTTTGTATAATTATAAAATTGAAAAAGGTGATTTTGACTATGTTTATTAAAAATTACTAGTTTTATCTAAAATTTTACATAAAAACATAACGATTAAAATCAAATCTTTATTATATACAACTAAAAATAACACATCTTAATTTTCGTATTTTTATATTTTATACTTTTTTCTAAGTCCTTTTTTATATATGAATGCCTATTTTTATTAAATAAAAGTTATAACTTTATATAGTTTTTTAAAGAATATAATAAATGGAGGTATATAATGTCAAAAAAATTGTTAATAAGTGTATTATTATTAATATGTTTCGTAACTCTAGCTAGTGTTAGTGCTGCAGATAACAGTTCAGAAGATTCTGTGGCAACTGATAGCAGTACAGCTGATTCTAATGCACCTAGTACAGGAAACATTTTTAATACAAATGGAAATGAAAACTCCCAGTCAACTGGTGGTTTTTCAATGGGTAACATGAGTGGTATGAACATGTCAGATATGATGTCTGGAATGAATATGTCAGATATGATGTCCGGTATGAACATGAGTGGTATGAACTTCTCTGGAATGAATATGTCAGATATGATGTCTGGTATGAACATGTCTGGAATGAACTTCTCTGGAATGAACATGTCCGGTATGAATATGTCAGATATGATGTCTGGTATGAACATGAGTGGTATGAACTTCTCTGGTATGAATATGTCAGATATGATGTCTGGTATGAACATGAGTGGTATGAACTTCTCTGGAATGAACATGTCCGATATGATACCAGGTATGAATATGTCTGATTTAATACCAGGTATGAACACAACCACAAATGATACAACACCAGAAGCTAGTCCAAGTAACGCTGATCAAAGTCAGGGAAATTCCCAACCAGCACCAACTGCTCAAAAACAGAAAGTTGTTAAACAAAATCCAACAAAAACAACTAACAACCAACAGAAAGTATATAAAACACATACTATCAAAAAAGCTAGTGACAATAGTGTAGTATATCAAGGAAACTCATTGACACTAGATGCAATAAACAAAATATTCGGTCAAAATATAGCTAATGGACATTTAGTAGTCTTCATGGATGGTCAGGTAGTATTCAATGGTACTGTAACTGATGATTTATCATTTACCATACTACAGTTCATTGAACAATATCTTGGTAATCATAACATTAAAATAGAATTTACTGATGCCAACAACAATACCAACACCTATGATGAAAATGTTATAATCGAATAATTTCATCTCCATTTTTCATTTTTTTTAAATATTTTTTTTATTCAATATTAAATTTAATAAATATGACTCTTGTTATTTTTCATCATATAAATTATTATTCTCTTTTTTATCATTAATACTTTTGTCCATCTTAATTTAGTATTACTTTTTTTATTTTAATTAATATTTATGATATTTATTTATATCATGTTGATGATATAATTTTTTGATGTTTCTTAAAAAAGTATTTTGTCAAATTGTCAAAAAGTGTTCACTTTTATAACACTATTTGTTCTCATACTACGAACAAACCATATGTTTTTACTTCGTTATACGGTAGTATAACGAACTAAAATTGCAACATCTAACAATCCAAAAAAGTACCAAAAACAAAACCTTACAAAAACACCAAAAATCAACCACGACATATAGATGTAACATACCCAAAAATGAAAAGTAAAGAAAAATGCAAATTAGGAAAAATTTTGCCAAAAAAAATACAGACATAATAAAAAAATTAGTACATACTAAAAAATATAATACAAAGCAAACATACTAAAAAACATAGTATATACTAAAAAACATAATATAATCCAAATATAATAAAAAAGAAATATATACTAAATAATATAGTATGTACTAAAATATATAATATATAAAAAATATAATAAAAAATATAGTACATATTAAAAAACATAATATATATTAAAATAATAATAATTAGATTAAATAGGAGAACTATATATGTCTAACCTACCTTGGGGTAACAATCAAAATTTAACAGATGAAGAATTCTACAATAGAGACTATGAATTAAATAATCTAAAAAGCTTACTAGAAACGACAAGTCAAGGACATGCACCTGATATATTATTAACCGGTATAAGAGGTGTTGGAAAAACAGTATTTTTACAAAAAATAAAAAGAACACTAGAAAAAGATTATCTAACAATATACTTAGATTTATCTCACTCTGAATGTTTCCAAAAAAATAATATGAGTATAAATGGATTAATGAACTATTTTTTTACAGAGATTATGAAGGAATGTCATAAACAAAACATAACCACCTTGGATAAAAAACTCGAAAAATACTTCAAATCGAACGATATAAAAATCAGAGAATTCATAACAATAGACAAAATTCAATTACCCATTTTTTCATTAGAAGAAAATACTGAAAAAACTATGAATTTCGTTTTTAATTTACCAGAAAAAATATATGAAGAAAATCAAGACAAAATTAAAGGTATAATAATATTCATTGACGAATTTCAAATTATCAAAGAACTAGGAAAATATAAAGAATCGTTCTTATGGAAAATGAGAAGTTATATTCAGAATCAAAGAAATGTAGCTTACCTATTTTCAGGATCAACGAGTTTACAAGATAAATTTATATCAGAAATAGCAGGACAAAACGGTGTATTTGGAGGACGAATGATTACATTACAAATCAATCCATTCGATAAAGAAACAACAAGAAATTACCTAAATGAAAAGGCACCAGAGATAATATTTTCAGAAGAAGGATTTGAAAGATTTTACAAATGTACAAAAGGAATACCATCATACGTGAATATTTTTGCATCATTACTACCAACTAATGAAGAATTGGATGAAAAAGAAATAAATAATCAATTTAATAAAAAAATAACAGCAATAAGTTCACATTTAATAAATATATGGACAAGATTATCCTATAGAGAACAAACAATAATAATATTATTACTAAATGAACCATTAAAACGTATAGATATAGCAAATAAATTAAATATTTCATCAGGTTCACTAAGCAATTACTTAATTAACCTTCAAAATCAAGATATAATACATATAAATAATAAAAAATATGAAATAAGCGAAAAAATACTGAAAAAATGGCTAAAAATTGAATATGAAGAAAAAGGAGTATATCCATATAGACAGATATAATATCCATAATTAAATAGTATAAATTCTAAAATCTATTCATTGTCTTTCTTTTTTAATGAGAATTCTACGGGCTTCCTTCACTTCCAGAATTATGTTCAAATCTAAGTCCTCTAGTTCATATCCAAGTAATCTTCCTAGAATTATATCTTTGAAGTTTATGTAGTTTTGTTTCTATTTTTCTAGTGTATTATTGTTTAATCTGTTTATCCAGTCATTTACTGGATTCATGTCGGTTGATTTATTTTTAGTTTATGAAACATTCTCAAAAATGTCATAAATTCATTTTTTAAAATCACATTTGAAAAAAACAAAAATAATATAAAAAGTGCACATGCTAATATTTAATATATGGTATTTTTACGTGGAAATTAATATTTATACCCTAAAAATAGAAAAATTAGAAGTTTAAACCATTAGATAGGTTTAACACTTTATGGTTGATTATCCAAATCGATTATATAAACGTTTTCAAGATTTTCAGGCCCTAATGGTGTATGGGTAGAAAGGTATACTGTTGGATTATTGGAAACAAATTCACGTACATTATCCAAAGTTTCACGTGCTAATTCTAAATCTTCAAATACTACGGATAACTTATTTGCATATAACGCCTCGTCAGTGTATGTTACATCTCCATGAAACATGTAATATTTATCCTCTTTTTCTGCTATCACAATACTGTTTCCGGTAGTATGGCCCTTTGCTTCTATTAGGTATATATTATCAGTAATTTTTTCTGAATTTGTAAAGTTATAATATGAACCATTGTTAAATTCTACGGGAATTATATTATCTCCTTCAAGTTTCATTTCCTCAGCTTCTATTTTGGAGATGTATACTTTGGCATTTGGAAAGCTTCTTATTTCACCTGTATGGTCTGGATGTTTATGTGTTATGAGAATTTTTGTTACATCTTCTTTCTTATATCCCAAATTTTCCAGTGCCGTTACATAATCTGTAATCGCTCATATATAGTGGTGCATCTTCCTCTCTTGGCATATTAGGGGTTTCTTTTGGCATTCCTGTGTCTGCCAAGATTACTTCATCACCGGTATCTATCACATAGTTTTGTAGGCTGGATATGTACTTGATTGAAGAATCAAATTTGTTTACTCCTTCTTTTCCACCAAAGGCAAACGCCTGGGTCATAAATCCATTTTATATAACTTAACTGCCTTTATTTCCATTAGAAAACCTCAACTTGATTATAAGAATTTGAATAAAAAGTTTTGTAATCCAATTTTTTCGGCTAATTCTATCTGTTCTTCACTCCAATACATGTCTTCTTCTTCATCTTTAAGATATTCTTTCATTAAGTCATATGTTGTTATATCAAAGATGCCTGATTCCATAAGCTCAGTTATTGTATTTATTCCATCTACTGATACCTGATAGTCTGCCTTGATAAATTCAAGTACATCTTCATATACCGGTTTTTCAGGTTGTTGTTGTTGTACTAGTGTTCCACCTAAGTCTAATATTCTGTCCATGAATTGTTCTACAAAGTCTAGTTCTTCTGCGGCATGTTCTGCATATTTTTCTCCAAGTTTTGTGAATCCCTGTGAGTTGAATATTTTTGATTGGATTCTGTGTTGGAATGAATTTGCGGATAATTCTGTTACGATCATTTGTAATGTTTTAATAGTTTCTTCTTTATTTGCCATTTTTTTTAACCTCAATAACTTTAAGACTTAACTAAGTTAAGACTATACATTAGTATATAATTAATAATATATAAAGTTGATTATAACTCCATGGAATTTATAGTTATTTTATGCAGATTCTCTTTAAATTTATCCTTATCGGCATCACTTAAAGTTTGTGTGAACAATGTTTCCCATTCATAAGTCAACTTCAGTATTTGATGAACCAATAATTCCCCCTTTTGGCTTAAGGATACAATTTTTTTAGATGAATTCTTTTCATCAATTTTTCGCACAATATATCCCTTTTTCTCTAATTTTTTCAACATTTTTGTCACATACGCTTCAGAAACAAACAACAAATTAGCTAATTCGCGTTGTGAGAATGATTTATAATAAAATATATTATATATGAATGTTATTTCACCCTGAGTAATATCAAAATTTGTTAACTTATTTTTTAGGTAATTATTGTATCGTAAGAGTATATATTCCATATAAAATGTTAATGGAGTAAAAGGCATTCTTTCATCCAAATTATATTTATCCATAATTTCACCTTGTATATTATTATATCCAACAAAATATTAATAATAATCATCAATATAAAAAAGAGGGGATTAAAGATAGTTCTATTATTATTTTATAATATCCATTAAAAATATGTTTATCATCTGATTAAATATCTTATACTGATGTTGAATTATCCAAAATTTTATTATCATTTCAAAATATGAATCTTTAATAATAAATCTTATTAAAATACTAAAAATGATACAAGACATATACATGTAATTACTTACAAATAATAGTAAGTCATTTTATGGAATTGTAATTTAGGTTATCAAAATTTTTCCAAAATTTAATGTAAAATGTATATGTACTAATATTATTAATATTTTCCAAATATACTAAAAAATTTAGTATATGTTATTATTTACATAAATAAACTATGCTATAAAAATTAATACATACAAAAAAATTAATGTATAGAAGATTATAATTACGATAATATATGTCTGATTTAGCATGGAAAACAATCCGACTTAGAGATGATGAATTTTATAATAATGAAGGCGAATTAAGTACGTTGCAGATTTAATCTGTTAATATTTTTTTCAATTTTTTTTTCATTCAAAGGATTTCGTGTTTAATTATTGTTTAATGTAGTATTCATTTATTCTATTTTTTTAATATTATTTCTATTTTATTTATATAGTAAATTAAACAATATAATTAATTATATATATTAAAGTAACTAATATATTATTAGAGATAGTTTTATGTTCTATAATTGAATTTACTGTATTTGATGTAAATTTTAAATAAAGTAATGAAATTTCTTGGAATTTCAAATTAACGTGTACATTAATGTGAAATTTCATTTAAATAGATAATAATGTTTTTATAATCAATTAAACCTTTTTGTGGTTTTTTATAAAAATGCATCGGAAGAGCATTTCCTTTATGGTATTAAAAATATTTATAAATAACTTAACAATCATAAATGTATCTTCATAAAATACTATCGGAAGATACCTTCCTATCAAAAAAATTAAGAGGTATAAAAAAATGTGTGGAATAGCAGGAGTAATATATAAAGATAAAAAAACACACAACGTTGGAAAATCATTAACATCAATGCTGGAATCCCTACAACACAGAGGACCGGATTCAGCAGGATTTGCCATATATGGCGGATTAAATCTACCAAAAAACAACTACCAATTAAACGTAGAAGTAAAAAACGAACAAGAAATATTAGACAAACTAAAAACAACAATCAAAGAAACAAGTTCAATATATAACGAAGAACTAATCAAATCAGACCAAAAACATAACGTATACCGTTGTGAAATAAAACTCAAAGAATATTCCATGTTAAAGCCATTAATCCAAAACCTGGATGAAATAGAAGACATCCAAGTAATAAACGGATCACACTCCTTTGAAATGATAAAAGACATTGGAAAAGTAAAGGACATAGCCAAAAGATACAACGTACCCAAAAGAAAAGGAACACATGGAATAGGTCATACACGATTTGCAACAGAAAGCGGAATAGACCGATACCATGCACACCCATATCAAAGCTACATAACACCCGACATAACCGTTGTACATAACGGACAAATCACAAACTACTGGAAA
The DNA here is from genome assembly GCF_003268005.1 of Methanosphaera sp. BMS. Taxonomy (NCBI): domain Archaea; kingdom Methanobacteriati; phylum Methanobacteriota; class Methanobacteria; order Methanobacteriales; family Methanobacteriaceae; genus Methanosphaera; species Methanosphaera sp. BMS. The sequence goes on from NZ_CP014213.1 coordinate 627,262, forward strand.
ATAAGAGACCCACTCGAAAGAAAAGGACATGAATTCAAAACATTAAATGACACAGAATGCATAGTACACTACATAGCAGAAAAACTATCCCACGGATACAAACTGGAAGAAACTCTTGAAGAAGCAGTAAAGGATTTGGACGGTCCATTTTCAATACTTGTAGGAACACCAAATGGAATAGGAATAGCAAAAGACAAACTAGGACTAAGACCGGGAGTAATGGCAGAAAATGATGACGTATTTGCAATAGCATCAGAGGAAATGTCACTGCAGGACGTACTGGATACAAATCAGGTAGAACAAATAGCACCCGGAGAAACCAGGTCATACACCATATAAAAAAAGAAGTGAATAATATGAGTAAATATATAATTGATGCTGAAGATATGGACGAAAAAGAATTGAATCGTTCAATAAAGGAACATGCAGTAAATTATGATAAACTAATAATTAAAAATCCACAATCAAGACATAACATTGCTGCAGGTGTAACCGAAGAAGTGGAAATAGAAATAGATGGATCAGCCGGATATTTTGTTGGAACAATGATAGACGGTCCAAAAATACATATCAAAAGAAACGCCGGATGGTTTGCCGGAGACAACATGACCCGTGGCGAATTAATCATCGAAGGTGGAGTAGGTGATGGAGCAGGCCAAGGAATATATGGAGGAACAGTAGTCATAAAAGGTGATGCAGGTTCACGTACCGGAGAAATCATGAAAGGAGGAACAGTAATAATCGGTGGAAACAGCGGTTTCATGACAGGACTATTAATGATGGGTGGTCGACTGATAGTACTGGGAAACGTAACAGATGATGCCGGTGAATCCATCATGCGTGGAACAATATACGTACTGGGAGATGTAAAAAGCCTTGGAAAAAATGCAAAAATGGAACAATCCACATTAGAGGATCAAAAAGAGTTGAAAACATTACTTACAAAATATGGATTTGAAATAACTGATATAGATTATACAAACTTCAAAAAGATTACAAACGAATCCAATAACCACTTAATGGAGTGAGAACGATGTCAAAAGAAAAAATAGCTATGGTAGGAACACCCTGTGGAATAATGGCTGCCTCAAAAATACAGCATTATACCGACAGTCCAATATACTTTAAAATAGGTTTATTCTGTATGGAAAACTTCTCCTATCTATACTTCACAAAACTGTTGAAAGAATTAGATTTGACTATGGATGATATTGAAAAATTCAGAATAGAAAAAGGTTATGCATTCTTTAACCTGAAAAACGGGGACCAGGTAAAAATTTCATTATCAAAGGCAAAAACCGTTGTAAGAAAAAACTGCAATATCTGTGTAGAGCTGACATCGGAAACATCAGACATATCAGTAGGTTCCATAGGATCAGAAAACGGATGGTCAACTGTAATAGTCAGAACAGATAAGGGAGAAAAAATAATTAAAGATGCTATAAAACACAAATACATTAAGGCCAAGGAATTAACACCATCCCAACTTAAACTATTGGAACGCATAGCATCAAATAAGAAGAAAGCCAATCATGAAAATATAGAAGAACGAGAAGCAAAGGCACGCCCTGTATTATATCAAAGAGACAAGACTGACGAGAATATCATGGAGGAAATATCAGAATCAAACTTTGACGACCTGAGAGCAAACGTGATAAATGTAGGAGCATGTGTACTATGCGGAGCATGCGAATATGTATGTCCGGAAGAATTGATACTCATAAAAAATACAAAGCCACGAAAGAAACGAAAAGAATGTCCTCCTGATTGTCATAACTGCTTTGCAGTATGTCCAAGGACATTTGCACCTGTTAATTTAAGAAATGACCTGAATAAATCAATAGGTGATTATAAGAAAATTCTAACTGTAAAATCATTAAAACACAACAAAGGTCAGGATGGAGTAGTGGTAACTACAATACTTGACTATCTGATAACAAAAGGCATAGTTAATCAAGCCCTGATTGTTGATAAAAAAGAGGACCTGTCATGGAAACCTTATGCTAAACTAACCAAGGATATAGATGAAATAGTTAAAGCTTCAGGAACAAAGTACTCAGTATGTCCAGTATTCAAACCATTAAAACAATTAAAGGAGGATGTGATCTAAATGCCATTTGACGTTAACCGAAGATCAGAAATATGTAAACGAAACAACAACCGGCCTGGATGTTGTTGGTATTTATGTGACAATCCTAAACAGTCATTATGTAAAAATTGCTATAGCTGTTACAGCAACTGTCCACATGGCGTATATGAGATAATAAATGATGAGCCACAGCCTGTCCACCAGGAAAAATGTGTTGGATGTAAGATATGTGAAGAGATGTGTCCAAACAATGCCATATATGTAACGCCACTGCCGGATGAACATAGAGGAATATGGTCCAATTACACGATGCTTGAAATTAAACGTAAATCCATCGAAGGATCATACAAGGTAAGAGGATGTGGAGCAATAAGGCATGTGCCATCATTTGATGATTTAACCATACTTCCTGCTCAGGTATCAAGGCCTCCAATAGATAAATACAGGGAGCCATGTAACTCAGAGGTTGTATTGGGTGACAGATTTGCCGAAAATCCTATAAAGATATCTACACCTATAATGATAGGAGCTATGTCATTTGGTGCTATCAGTAAGGAAGCAAAAATAGCATTGGCACGGGGTTCCAAGCTTGCCGGTACAATTACTAATACCGGTGAGGGGGGAATGCTTCCTGAGGAAAGACATTATGCAGATAAGCTTATTGCCCAATATGCATCAGGTAGATTTGGAGTATCAGCCAATTACTTGAATAACGCCGATGCAATTGAAATCAAGATTGGTCAAGGTTCAAAAGCTGGTATGGGTGGTCATTTACTGGCTGAAAAGGTCACTGCCGAGGTTGCTAAGATTAGAAACATTCCTAAAGGTACCAATGCATTAAGTCCTGCCAGACATATGGATATTGTTGGTCCGGAGGATTTAAGATTAAAAATCAATCAGCTGCGTGACATTACAGATTGGAAAATACCTATTATGGTTAAATTTACGTCTGGTCGTGTAGAGCAGGACGTTAAAATAGCTGCAAAGGCTGGAGCCGACATTATAGTAGTTGACGGTATGCAGGGTGGAACCGGTGCAGGACCTGAAGTTGTAACCGAACATTCAGGTATTCCTACTATACAGGCTATTCTTGAAGCTGATGAAACCCTTAGAGAAATAAATCTAAGAGAAGAGGTAAGTCTTGTTGCAGCGGGTGGTATTCGTTCAGGAGCTGATGTGGCTAAGGCCATAGCATTAGGTGCGGATGCTGCTTATATTGGAACTGCTGCCTTGATATCACTGGGTTGTAAGGTGTGTCAGGGATGTAGTAAAGGAACATGTCCTAAGGGTATTGCAACACAGAATAGATTATTCAGACGTAGATTGGATCCCGTCAGGGGAGGAGAACATGTTGCAAATTACATTAAAGTAATGACCGAAGAGGCAAAGATGTTAACTCAACAAGCGGGTAATACCGACATACAAAAATTGGAGAAAGAGGACTTGGTTTCATTAACCATGGAAGCATCTCACATTACTGGTGTTCCACTGGTAAGAAAAGGATTCAGATAATTAAATATATATTTTGGTTGTCAGAAATCATTTTTTATCATATTGGAAGTATATTTGCTTCCACAATACTTTTTTTTTGAAAATATTTATTAGTTTTTATCCCATTTAATCTACTAGTTTGGGCAGTTTTGAAAAGTATTTTTAAATGAGTTTTAATAGCAGTATTCTTGTAATAAGACTTAAAAAAAAATAAATAGAGGATTATTTGAAATCATTTTTTAAAGGGTGGTGATGAGGAGATTTAATACTATTGTCATATTGGAAACGCTTCAGTTTACATTTCTATCACCTTCAATCTAAATTAATATTTTTTTTATATGTTCAGGTATCTTTCACGTTCATAGTCAAATACCTGTATTCTATAGTCATCCCATTCCTGACGTTTGATTTGATAGAACTGGTTGTATACAAACTCACCCAGTGCATTTTTAACTATATTGTCCTCTTCCAATGCATGGTATGCTTCCCATAAGCTAGTAGGTAGCGTATTTATTCCTTTATCTGCCAGTTCTTCTGGAGTATATTCGAATGCGTTGAATTCTGTAGGTTCTCCAGGATCCATTTTATTGTCCATACCATCAAGACCAGCTTCAAGCAATGCAGCAAATGCCAAGTAAGGGTTACATGATGGGTCTGCAGATCTGCATTCGATTCTTGTTCCGATTCCACGTGATGCTGGAATTCTTAGTAATGTTGATCTGTTTTTAAGTCCATATGCTATGTAGCATGGTGCTTCATATCCTGGTACTAATCTTTTATATGAGTTTACTGTTGGACTAAGTATAGCTGATAATGCTGGTGCATGTTCTAGTAATCCACCGATGAAATACATTGCTTCCTGTGATAATTGTGTTTCTGTATCCGGGTCATAGAAGATGTTTTTACCGTCTTTAAATAGACTCTGGTTACAGTGCATTCCACTACCGTTTACACCGAAGAATGGTTTTGGCATGAATGTTACGTGATAACCTAGTTTATCTACCAATGCTTTGATTGCCTGTTTGAATGTGATTACTGCATCTGCTGTTTTTAATGCGTCAGCAAATCTGAAGTCTATTTCATGTTGACCTGGTGCTACTTCGTGGTGGCTTACCTCTATGTTGAAGTCCAGTTTTTCAAGTCCTAGTACGATTTCCCTTCTTATATCTGTTCCTTTGTCTAGTGGTTCTACGTCAAAATAGTCAGCTTTGTCTGCCGGTTTGTATTGTCCATTTTCATCTTTTTCGATGATGAAGAATTCTGGTTCTGGACCCATATTGAACTGATATCCTCTTTCTTCTGCTTTTTTTAATGATTTTTTAAGTACTCCCCTTGGATCTCCTTCAAAATGTGTTCCATCCGTATTGTAGACATCACAGATAAATCTGCATGTTCCTTTGTCTTCCGGTCTCCATGGTAGTGCTGAGAATGTATCTAGATCTGGTTTTAATGCTAGGTCACTGTTGTTGATATCTGTAAATCCTGGTACTGATGAACCGTCGAATAACAATCCATCGTTTATGACATCTTCTGCGTCATCAGCTTTTTTTAGTGATACTGCCATGCTTTTTGGGGTACCATGAATATCTGAAAATTGTAGTCTTAAGAATTTTGAACCATGTTCATCTATCTCTTTAATTATACTATCTATTTTATCATCTTGTACTGACATATTTTACACCTTATTTGATTGAATGTTGAAATATTCTTTATATTTAGAAGTTTTTATTTAAATTTATAAATTATCGGAAGTGTGCTTCCTATTTCCTATTATCATTTTCATCATATATAAATGTTTTTATATAAAAAAGAAAAAATCATCAGAAAAAAAATCGAATAAATTAATTAATGCTATATTTAATAGAAATACTTTAATAATATATGATAATATATATCCATAATAATTAATTTGATGAATAAATTAATAATTTAAAGAAATTAACTATTTAACTCATAATGAATAAAAAAAATATTTAAATAAATTAAAATTTTTAAAAGAATAATATAATTAAAAAAGGATATCAAATTTAAAAAAACATAAAAAGGGAGATATGGTTAAGAAAGAAAGGGATATTTACAATCTATTTATTATACTTAAAATTCTACAGTAAATAGTTATATTAATATTTAGAAGTCATCATTTTTTAAAAATTCAATAATATTTTTATGTTTTATTCCTTTTTTAGATTAATAATTCTACTTATAATTATATTTTGTTAAGTATAAATATATCATGATAAATTTTTTATAATATGTTACGTAAATTATCTATTTAAAAAATAATTTATTATTTTGTTGAGTTAAGGCAACAAATTAATAAAAATCTATAATTCTATTAAGTTAATATAATATATTGATAAATAATTTATTTTTAGTTAAATATAGACACAAATTTAACTATATTCCCTTACTAATCAAAATTAAATTTAAGACTTAACTTAATAATCAAAAAAAATAATCATTTTACACATATACAATGCATAAAAAATTAATTCACTTTGGGTTGTTTTATAAAAAATCATAAAATATAATAAAAATAATGAGTAGAAATTTATATATAAATGATAAAGATACAACTATCGGTTTAATTAAAATATAAAGGTGATTTTTTTTGAATAAAAGTGACATAGAACGTGATTATTATATGTTACATGGCTCACTGGCTAAAAAAGGCTATGATTGGTGGTGGCATTCATTAACGGCATATAATAAAGAAACGAAAGAAGCAAAAGCATTCTTTATTGAGTATTTTGTATGTAATCCTGCATTGGCTGAAGATAAACCAACATTAGGTCAACATCCTGAAAATCAAAGATTAGGTAAAAAACCATCATACTGCATGATAAAAGTCGGAAGTTGGGGAAAGGATGCAAAACAGATACACAACTTCTATTCAATGAAAGAATTCTCATGTCCAAGCGATAAACTTGACATAAAAGTAGGAAACTGTAGTCTAACTGAAAAACATATGGAAGGATCATGTATTGTAACAGAACAAGAAGCAAAAGAACATCCTGAGTATATGTGTGATGCGGGTAACATGAGCTGGAACTTGGATATAGATAAACAGATTACATTCAATGTAGGCTATGGAGCAAATAAACTCTTCAGAAAACTAAATTCCTTCGAGATGTTCTGGCATGCAGAAGGAATAAAAACACAATACTCAGGTACAATAATACTTGATGGAGTGGAATATGAAGTAATCCCGGAAAAATCATATGGGTATGCGGATAAAAACTGGGGAGGAGACTTTACCAGCCCGTGGCTATGGATATCCTCATGTAACATTACCAGCCTGATAAGTGGTAAAAAATTGAACAACTCAGCATTTGAAGCCGGTGGAGGACGACCAAAAGCATTTGGAATAGAAATACCAAGAAAGCTTCTAATCGGTTTCTACTATGAGGGAAAAATGTATGAATATAACTTTGCAAGATTCTGGAATATGGTAAAGATAGACTTTGACTTCAAGGAAGGAGAAGATATTCATACCTGGACTGTCAAAGCATCAAACAAGGATTCATTCATGGAATTGACACTACACTGTAAGCGTGAGGGGATGCTGCTTATTAACTATGAAGCACCGACTGGACTAAAATTACATAATCGCCTATGGAATGGTGGAACAGGATATGGTGAAATAAAATTATATAAAAAGAACGGAGATTTAATAGATCACGTTAAAATAGAAAATACCGGATGTGAATATGGAGAATATTGTTAAAAAAATAATAAACATGCTAAATAGAGGTGTAATATGAATTACTTTAAACTAATTCTTAAAAACCCATTTAGAAACAAGACCAGAAGTTTGCTAGCAATAATAGGCATAGCCATAGGGATTGCTACAATAGTAGCGTTAGGGCTTATAACAGCATCCCTTGAGGATTCAACAGAGACGACATTGAAGGATGGCTCAGCCGAAATTACAGCTACAAAGATTGGCAGTTCCCTGTCATCATCCTCAGGTAATCTTAATGAAAGCTATGTGGAAGAACTATCCAAAATTGACGGTGTTGAAAAAACAGCGGGAATGCTGGAAAGCAACGTTATCGACACATCAAAAAATAGTGATTCGAGCCGCTATGGTTTTAGTCTTTATGGGGCAAAAAAAGATGACTTATCCATTGTGGGCATAAGCAATGTAAACGGTAGCATATTTAATGAAGATGAAAACGAACTGATAGTTGGAAAAAACCTGGCCGATGAGGAAAACTATACAATCGGCGATAAGATAGATGTATACGGCAATGAATTTAAAATAACCGGTATCTATGAAACGGGTTCCATATTCTATGACTCAGCGATGTATACCAGCTTAAGTAAATTACAGAACTTAACAGATAATGAAGATAAAATATCAAGCATATCCATCAAAATTAAAAAGGACGCTAATCTAACCACAGTAAACGATAAAATAAAGAATGAATATAACGATACATTAAATACCATCACAACAGAGGAGATGGCTCAAACAATAGATGATACACTTGACATGATTAATTCGGCAACTACCGCGATAGAGGCACTTGCAATAATCATTGGAGGACTGGGTGTTATCAATACCATGATGATGACAGTATTTGAAAGAACACGTGAAATAGGTGTTCTAAAATCAGTGGGCTGGACTAAAAAAAGAATCCTTGCCATGATTATGGGCGAATCAATTGTACTAACCATAATATCTGGTATTATCGGGTCAATATTGGGTGTACTTGCTGTTTTCATATTATTTAAAGTCAATGGAGATAACATGACTTTGATATTTAACATTAACATATTCATCAAGGCATTTATTGTAGCTTTAAGCGTAGGTATTATAGGTGGTTTATATCCTGCAATCAAGGCTTCAAGGTTATCACCTACCGAGGCATTACGATATGAATAGGGGTGTTTTGAATGTCAAATATTGTAAGTATCAGAGACCTTAAGAAATTCTATGATAACGGTGAAACGAAGGCATTAAACGGAATCAACCTTGACATTAAGAAAGGTGAATTCGTATCCATAATCGGCCCGTCAGGTAGCGGTAAATCAACACTTCTTAATATGATCGGTGCACTTGACTATCCCGACAGCGGCAGCATAAAAGTTGATGGTATTGACTTGAACAGTTCAAAGGAGAATCTATCAAAGTTTAGAAGCCAAAAGATTGGATTCATATTCCAGTTGCATAATCTAATTCCAAATCTCAGTGTACTTGAAAACGTTGAAATACCATTAATCGGAAAACACTTAAGGGTTAATAAATCCAATGAAAATAAGGCCGTGGAATTACTTGAAAGTGTTGGTTTGGCGGATAAGATTCATCAAAATCCTACAAAAATGTCCGGTGGTCAAAGACAGCGTGTAGCAATAGCAAGGGCACTTGTAAATGAACCGTCAATTATCATAGCTGATGAACCAACCGGTGCATTGGATACTAAAACCAGCCAGAAAATAATGGATTTGCTTAAAAAATTACATAAAAAGCGTAACGTAACGCTGATAGTGGTTACTCATGATCCAGCTGTTGCCAATCAGGCCGATAGAATAATAACAGTACGTGACGGTCAAATAATTGAATCCGATGATGAACTTGTCAATACAACCATTAACAGTAATGATGAAATAGTCGATAATAATATGGATTTTGTTGACTATGTGACAAATGAAGATAATATAGGTTGCATGATTCCAAGAAAAATAGTTGTCAAAATGGATAATAAGAAAATGCAGCTATACATCAAGGCTTTAACCAGCAATCAGATTAAAAGGGCAAGGTTGGATGAGGAAGAAGGCAAGTCTACCTTCCAGGAATCCATTGTACATATGGGTTCATATAGCTTAAGTGGAAAACAGATACCAATAGCTGTGCTTCAGAGTAAAATACCTGCCGGCGTGATAGATCAGATTTCTGATAAAATAATCAAATATAGCTTATATGGACAATAATTTAATCTCCCTCATTTACTATTTTTTTAAAAAATCTCCCTTTCTATTGAAGGATTTTTTTAAATTAACATGGATAAATATTAAATCATTATACAAAAGGTATAGAAATGGCTGCGGAAATTCATATTGCAAATAATCTCTTTGCTTTTTATATTTCAGGTTTTGGCCTTGATAAGATAACAACCAATGTGGATATGCTCTCATATAGTATGGATATAATATGTGTAATAATAATTAGCATATTGCTGTTGTATCTGTCTAGTAAACAGGATTGTTTTAAAAATACGGATGGTTAAATATTCAAACAATTTTTTTCTCTTTTTTTAGGTAATGTAATTTATCGTAAAGGTCATAATTCATAGTCTAATCTTATAAAAAAAAATAAAATGTGGGGATTATAAAAAAAATTGCTATCTGCTTAGATTAGCACCCATTTTAAATACTTCTTCCATGTCAATTGGAAACTGGTTCTCATTAGATTTTATCTTATCTTCCTCATTGAACATTCCCATATTGTACTTGCTGTAATCATTAACCTGCAATGTATTGCATGAAGGATATATCTCAACTTCACCATTCAAGAAGTTAAACAATCCTTCAAAGCTGGCAAATTTATCCTTATAGTCACTTTCATAATATTCAAGTGGAGCGTTCATTGTATATATCAATCCGACATTAATTTTTCCTTCAAAGTAGTTTCCACCATCATAGGATAGTGCCACAAATATCAATCTTTCAATAAATGCCTTGTATTGACTTGCAGGTTCTCCCATATATATAGGAATACCTATAAGTAATGTATCGGCTTCATATACTTTATCTATAAGTGGTGAAAGATCATCCTTCCAGAAACATTTACAGCGTTCCATATTCTTCATCTTACATATAAGACAGCTTCTACAACCGGTGAAGTTCAAGTCATATAAGTCAACATATTCTGTTTCGGCTCCTACAGACTTGGCACCTTTTTGTGCTTCTTTCATTAGTTTTGCCGTGTTCCAGTCTTTACGTGGACTGGCATTTACCACTATCGTTTTCAAATCAATCACCTGTTATCCTATAAAAAAAGAAATATCAAATAAAATATTTTTTACTCCTTATGTTCAATTTAATTATTTATTGCTGAATATATTTAAGAGTTTCACTGTTTTGGTTTTAGTTTTCCATAGAAATATGATGCAGTTATCACCATCTATCAAGAAATCAAGGCCAAGAATGAATGAAACGTCCTCATTCAATAATAGCTGTGCCAGATTAGCAACTTCATCTGCCTTTTTAGGTCTTCATGATTGACACTTTTCATAAATATTCCTATAAAAATCTCCTCTTGGGCCTTTGAATTTTCTATGGTTAGTGGTGTTACAATTATTCCCGGTGATATCGAGTTTATCCATGAATTTCTTTCACATCACCTGCATGCTTCATATGTTATATACCTGCTCCTTTTTTAATGGTAATTTTATTGCATATTAATATATGATTTAAAAAAAATTCCTATTTAACTGTTAATTTTATATTTTTATGAGGTCTTGTACGTCTATACTTAACCCTTGGAATTCCTATGACAAAGGCGGCATACATATGTTTGTTTGAATCTATTTCAGGGAAGAATTCCATCAACTTATCATTATCAACCTCTTCAGCCATGCCTATAAACAAGGAATGAAATCCGCCCAAACCTAAAGTATATGCCATTAATTCAATACGTGTCATTGCTATAACGGCGTCGGTCTTATTTTCACTAAATGCCAATAATAACTGTTGACCTTCCCATAACAATGGATGTCTTTTGGGATTTCGATTTTCATCCCTTAAATAATCACCAACCTGTTTTATTCTAAAGAATTCATCTTCCTTGGCTCTTATGATATCATATACATGATCTATAAAATCGTCTAGATTCTCTTCAACCAATGCAAATTCCACATCCTGTATATTCTGTCTGTTGGGACTGTAATATGCAGCTTCCATCAATTTTTCAATTACATCAAGAGGTATTTTTTCATCCTTAAACCACCTGCATGTTCTTCTTTGCTTATAGAACTGAAGCAAGTCATCATAACTTACAGGAATGTCATCCGGATTATATTCCTCTACACGGTCTATTTGATTGGAGTAGGCCTTTATAGAAATGGCATTTGTAGGACATAACGTAGAGCATTGTCCACAGTCAAAACAATTGCTTTCAACATCAACCGCTTTTTTATCCATTATTTCAATATTGTCCCTGATACATACCTGCTTACATAATCCACATCCTATACACTTGTTTTCATCAATGATTAAATGTTTAATACGAAAACCCCCTATAATAATATATTATTATGTATATATCTATTTAAAAGTATATTAATAATTATTCTATTATGCATGAGGACATGTAGTTCTAAAGGACACATCCCAAAAAAAAATTAGAAATAAATTTTTTTAATGAAAACAGACATAAATATATATTAACATAAATTCAATCAATAATTCTATAAAGAGGTGTGTCATGACAGAAAGCATCAAGATAAATCCCGAATGGATCATATGGTCAAGAAAATCATTAAACTATACGCTTGAAAGTGCCAGCAAGAAGTTGAAAGTCCAGGAGTCAACACTATCCAAGTGGGAAGAAACGGGAATACTGACCTATAAAAACATGAACAAACTGGCAAAGGTATATGATGTTAGTCCACTATTGTTTTTAAACAATACACCTCCACCAAAAATAGAACAATACGTCAAGGACTATAGGACAATGAACGATAAAAGGATATTGTCAAGTCCTGAAATATTAAAGGAAATAAAACATGCAAAACGTAAAAGACTACTTCTATTGGAAATAGCAGACAAGCTGGACAAGGATTTGTCATTCAAATACTATCAAAACGAAAACAAAAGCAAAACAAAAATCGTTGAAATAATCAGAGAATCTTTGGATATCAATGCAGACAAATTAAACAATTACACAACCGACGATTGGATAAAGCAATTCGAAGCACTCAACATATTAATATTTAAATTCTACAATATAAAACCGGAGGACATAAATGGATATGCATTCAACAACCAATACCTACCGATAATAGGTATTAACAATAGAAACTCCGAGATTGAAAAGATATATTCATTATTTAATGAATATGCACACCTTCTTATCAGCAAGGATGGAATAAGCGGAGACTATAATACACAAAAGGATGAACGACTCTGTAATTCAATAGCATCCGAGATAATGCTACCCGAGAAGGAAATTAAAAAGATTAGAATAGCAAACATAAACAGTGTTATAAGAATAGTTTCAACACGTTATAATGTAAATATGGAAACCGTATTGTATAGGCTACGAAATCTCAATCTATTAACCGATGAGCAATTGGAAGAACAGTTAAATAAAAGAGTCTACAACAGCGATGAAGAAGCAATAGAACAAGAGGATACACAGTCAGAACTACTTGTGGATAATACAAAACTTGTCAAAAAATCAACCGATAAAAAGAAAAACAATCAAAAACGATTAAAAAACTTAGCATCCAGAAACATTAACCAAAATGGACGATTATATACACAGATATTACTGGAGGCATATGACAATAACCTTATAAATGACTTGGATTTATCCAATGAATTGGGAGTACCACATAGCGTAATACCATATCTAATAAATAAAATCAGTGGGGTGCGAAGATGAGCAAAGCCAAATATCTAATAGATACCAATATTTTCCTCAGATTCCAAAGCGGTGAGGAATATGATAGGGAATGTTTCCCCACTCATTATGATAACTTCCTTAAACTATTGGATGACGGTACTGCTATATCCATAGACAAGGTTAAAGATGAACTGGATGATGAATTCTTCTGCGTTGAATATGAGGACATATTCAAAGCCAGTATCACAAATGAAATAACTGAAACATACAATAACTTAAGATCCAGAATACCCGACTACTTTGATACGGTAAGCGTTGAAAATCCATTTGATGCGGACCAATACATCATAACCTATGCATATCACAACAATTTATGTATAGTTACACAGGATGAATACCTGTCCACATCAATCATCAATCCAGCGATAAAAAAGTACAATATACCAACAATATGTGATTATCTGGGTGCAATATGTGTAGATAACCGTGACAAAAAAGACAACATTGGCAAGTATAATGATGGTTTTGGATGCATCTGTTTAACGGAATTAATTAAAATAGAGCATTTAATGAAACAATAAACAATTACTCATATTTCATATTTTTAAGGCCGAAATTATAAAAAAATATTATGAAAAAGTTTATTATATACAAAATATAATATAAGAATAGAAATATACATAGTGTTCAACCATGACCAAACTATCAATATAACCATTAGAACAAGCATTCATCAATAAAGGAGGGTTACAATGTTAAAAATCAGAAAAGCAAACATAAACGATGCAGATACCGTGACAAAGCTCTACGAAGAATTAATTGATGCAATAAAAGATAATGAATACACACCGCAATGGGAATATGGTGTTTATCCCAAAGATGAAAACATTATAACTTCAATTGAAGATGAAGAATTATATGTGGGAGAAATCGACTCAGAAATTGTATCCTCCATAGTAATTAACCACAAGCCAAGCAAGGGCTATGATCAGGTCAGATGGAAAATAGATGATGAATATGATAATATTTATGTAGTTCATCTGGTAGCCGTAAAGCATGGCCATGGAAAGAAGGGAATAGCCAAGAAAATGATAAACTATGTCTTTGATCTGGCAAAGGAAAACTCAATAAAAAGCGTACGATTAAGCATAATGGAAAACAATCTTCCCGCCGAGAAGTTATATAAGAAATTGGAATTCGAGTATATCGATACAATAACCATAAAAGCAGACGAACGCGGATTAAAAACTTTCAACTTATATGAAAAACTCATATAAACACACAAACTTTTTTTTATTAAATTAATCAATCTTCACCACATAAATCAATAATATATTTTATTCTAAAAAAAGATAATGAATTGTAAATAATTATACAATTCACCAATAGATAATAATCTTCAACTGTCTATATTAATTGTTCAATAAGGAAACTTGCAGTAAACCCTGTTTACCGGTAACGTAGTCCTTCTGATCAAGATGTAATTCGTACAATAACTCCATGGAATTATCCATTTTACCCATGACATCCTTTGGGATACTGACAATCTTAGCCCATTGCTTATTCTCATTTTCTTTGCTGCTTTTTTGATTTGCATTCTTTCTGGTTTTTAACTTGACATACTTGTACGGATAATAATTGGGTGGTTGTTTAGTGGTGATATAATACTTATCCATACGTTCATAGAAATAAATACCATCAGGTTTGGAAAAAAATTCAACGAATGGGTAAGGAAAACTACAGGTAAAAGAATGATACTCCTTCAAGTTACCATTTTTGTCTTTTACCCTAGTTCTACTGATAATTAATTTATACCTATCCGTTAACTTCTTCTCATCAGCATTTAATTTAATGGAAATCATATTTAAATGTCAGCCTCTAGTGATTCATCACGTTTTTTAAAGAATGATGCGTTGATTAATGTTTCATCAAATACCACGGCACTGCCTGTGATATCCTCATCATCAACCCGGTAATCAACACCTAAACCTACAGAATCATAGGATTCCATTTTGGATTTTCTAATATCCTCAAGGAAGTCTTCACTGCTTTCATCAACAATTTTGACTTCTTCATCCTGCTTTCTCATGGCATCTATGATATAGCTTTCTACTAGCCTATCATGATATTCCTTGTATCTGTCACTGTTGTATATCATTTCCAAACCAACCAGTCTTCCATTGATATATACAATGAATCCATTCTGGTTTTCCTGTAACTTAAACGCATCCCTATATCTATCTATATCATATGTTTTTTCCCGATAAACATCATTCAATGAATTAGTTGGACTTTCATAAGAAAGGCTGTGTTCTGTAGCAGCAATGTTGTTCCAAACTTTTTGTTGATCTGATTTATAACCTCTACGGGATTTTAATGAATTGTAAACGCTGCTTGATTTGTCACGTCTTACAAGACTGGATGCCATGTGTCTGGAAGATGCAAAATGTTGTGAATTGTAATGCCATCTACCGGCTTCTGTACAGCTTACAGGTATAATCTTTTCGCTTTTTGCCTCTATGATTATAGTGGCATTTGCGATTCTATTTTGTTTTGCACCTATAATTTCTTCACCATCCAATATAAGCAATGGCGTTACGGCGTTGTTGATTACTCTTACTTCACCTACTGAACCGCCCTCGTCGACTTCGGATATTTCAACCAAACCTAGTTCCAATCCTTTTTTCAAACTCATCAAGTCAACATCCCTATTTTCGGGAATGTTCAATCCAATAACGGTCATGTTACCAAAATGCTGTGGAGCAAATGTGTTAATATCGTTTAATATTTCATCTAAAACCTCAGTCATCCAATACCTCCTAGATATAGTTAATATCACTATCGGGATTGCTTTTTTCCTGGTCTACTTCATCATTAGTAAGAACCTTGGCAATTATCGCATCCCCTATAATGAATTTAACTTTTGCATAGTCTACATCCAATATCTTATCATATAAACGTCCTGCACTATAAGATCCTTTGGCTACGGTTTTAACACTGTTAGCCACATAACCTGATGGGCCGGCATATCTTAGTTCAACACGTATTGCCTCATCATCATAGTTATTTTCAGGTTCTTTTACTAGCTTCATCAGAGAATTTATCTTAAATACTTTAATGCCATGAAAATGATTCACGCCATTGACTGTAAAATATATACCTTTTTCTTTCATAATTCCTTCCCCATCAATGATTTAATTATTTCATTGTGAATGACACACTTTTTTTCTATATTTTTTGTAATTATGTCTATGGAATTAATGGTATATAAATATTTCTATAAAGTATTCCGAATATATGAATATATATGAAATATTATGATAATTGCTTCATCATAAAATATGAAATTTTTATAATGAAATATCATAATACTATTTAATACTTAGTATAACCTATCTTATATATGCTTTAAAGTATTTTCTTTAATTGGATTTTTTTATAATTAATTTTTTAAATAATATGCCATTTTTTATTCTTTTTTCCAGAAACACTTAATCATTTAACATCATATCAATACTTTTAGGATTTGAATCCATGTTTTACTTATACCCATTAAAGTTTATTTTTTAAAATATGGAATTTTTTATATAACAATTATAACAAGCAGTATTACTAAACAATCTTAATAAGGTATAATCTTTTGAACAAAAATTATCTTCTTTTAATGAATTTAGATGGACATATGGATTTAACGTTAGTGGTATTGAAACACCGTCAATATTGAAATTCAATCAAGCAGGCCAAACTTTGATTAATGGTGGAGCATTTGGTCCTGAATCTAGCTTAATTGCAACCATTATAAGTATTATAGCAATTATCATAGCCCTTTATTTAAGAGCTGAGAATCTTATCATAATTGATACGATTATCCCATTTGTTTTTCCAGTTATACTTTTTTAATTTTTATTAACTTTTTTTACTCTTTGATGATATTTGTTCATCCAATCCTTATATTTTTTTAATACAAATATACAATTTAATAATATATCATTGTTATATTTGATAAATTATAAAAAATATAATTATTAATACTATAATTAACAAAATAATAATAAAGGTGAAAAGATGAGTGATACAATAAAAATTTTAACTATCCAGGATATTTCATGTTACGGTCAGTGTTCAATAACAGTTGCACTTCCAATCATATCTGCTTTTGGAATTGAAACGGCAGTTTTACCATCAGCAGTACTGTCAACACATACCTCCGGATTTACAGATTACACATTCAGGGATTTAACCGAGGATTTACCTGCAATTAAAGAACACTGGGAAAAAGAGGACATCTACTTCGATGCAATATATACAGGTTATATCGGTTCAATAAAACAGTTAGACTACATTAAGGATATTATAGATTCAAGACTAAAAGAGGATGGAGTGGTATTCGTTGATCCTGCCATGGCAGACTATGGAGAATTCTATTATGGATTTGACCAGGAATTTGCAGATAAAATGGGAGAATTATGTAAATTGGGAGACTACGTCCTTCCGAATACAACCGAGGCATGCTACCTGCTTCATAAAGAGTGGAAGCCAGATTTCACAAAGGAAGAAATGCTGGAAATGGCAGAAGAACTTTCACAGTTTACCAAAAAACATGTTATTCTTAAAGGAGACAATCATCGTGAAAACGAACTTGGAATGATTGTCTTTGACAATGAGGATAACAAATCAGAAATCGTTTACAACGATAAGATAGATCATTTATCACATGGAACAGGAGACGTATTCGCATCAGCATTCGTAGGTTCAACAATGAATGGTAAAACTCCAACACAATCAGCAAAAATAGCAGGTGAATTTACCAAAAAAGCCATTGAAAAAACCATTGGAGATTCAAATCATGCATATGGAGTCAAATTCGAACAGGTGATTCCTGAATTATATGATTTATTAAAATCAATATAACACCCAATGATACATCTACTATTGACTTTAATGCAGAAATATTAAAAAGCATTACCGACAATATATAAATAACATCCCTAGAAAAAAACGGCGATGGATGACTTTTTAAAAGTTAATCTATCCCATAATATTTTTATATTCATTACTGATTTTTAATCGTTTGACTGAGAGGGTGATAAAATCTTAACATTAAAAGACAAATACGTTTTTCATATACCATTATATACACATAACGATGAAGGATTAATAGAAATAGATATTGATGAGCTATTGGATGAATTAATCGATAATCTAAACGATAACGGATATCATAGCTTTTATATGATAAAGGCAAAGGGCTTTTATAAATCAAGATGCTTTGATGAACTGTTGATTACAATATTTGCATCAGAAGATGATAATAAACCAAAACCTCATATAATATTTAAGAAATGGTTTGCTGATAATAATAACATCCTAAATCAAGAATCCATGGCATATGAATATAACAACACATTGCATATAGAAAAATTAAAGATAAAAAAATTAAATGGGGATTAAGATACTTCTTCATCTACTTATTTTATGTTGATACATCTATAAATCAAGGCGTCTGCCGCTATTTGATGTATCAATTATATTTATTTTAACAAGAGGCCTTATTTGTTCCAATTCATAATCTTTCAGGTTCAGTTTTTCCTGCAAGTCATCAAATGATTTAATGTACACGCCGGCCTTTCTTAACTGAATAATCTTCTTTGCCTTTATAATATTGATTGAAGGCAATTCTTTCAGTTGTTGTTCAGTTGCTGTATTAATGTCAATTACGGTAAATTCTCTTGGAATATCTTTATTATTATCTTGCTGCGGATTTGTATCGTCATAGGGAACGTTTAATTTTTCCTCTATTCTTTTATCCAATTCATCCCTTTCCTTTTTCAACTCAGCACGTTCATTTCTTATTTCATCAAGTATCCGATTCAATGTCTCATCAGAATTATCACTGTTGTTTACAATTTCCGTATTATATATGACCCTTTCAGTTAAGTCATTTGCCTCCGTCTTAGCTAGGCTTGCTACAAATGCCAATTCATTTATTGATTCAATTTTCTTGTTACTTCTATACTCGATAATCCTCTTTGCACGATTATCACCTATATGAGGAAGATGACATAACTGATTATAATCTGCAGTGTTGATGTTGGTTTTCTTACCCTTATAAGGAAACTTTTTATGTAGATTAACATTATCCTTATAAGGATTGGTATGTGTCGGTTTAGGATTGCTTGGTAGCTTGATTTTCTCTTTGGGACTATATTCATCCACTATATGATCATAGTAATTGTTGTTGTATCGATTATTATTGTAATTGTTGTTATTATTAAATCTATATGTCCTGTTCGTATTATTGTTATAGTTTGTGTTTTGATTGTAATTGCTATTGTTATTAGTATTATCATCCTGATTTTCATCGTAGTTTTTTGCCAGATAAGCTGATATTAATGTAAATATTAGAAGCAATAGAAGTCTAACACCATTATTAAATATCAAATAAAGCAACATTGTAAAAATCAATATTGGAATTGCACAAATGTCATATTTATCCGGTAATCGACTCCCTATTATCATGATAGTTTCCAGAAAGATTATTATTGCACCTATTGCTTCTAAAATCATTATAATCACATCATATATCTATTACTGATAATTACATCAATATCTTTATTTTATTCATTATATTAGCTTATAGTATGCCAGGAAGGATTTCATCATCTTATATGATTTTTCAACACTGCCCTTTGCTATGGTACCATGAGCTGTCTTGACTTCACAGGTTACACTGGTTATGGAATTTAGATTACAGTAATCCTCCAATGATCCAGGATATTCAGTACCGGCCCTATTATAAATTATTGAACTGCTGCCGGTTTTACCTGCAATGTACTTTGACAGCGTGGCACTGCCGGCGGTTGGTTTATATGAACCAAATACCGCATCACGTCCGGGTTCACCACCGGGCATTGTACAATGGAAATCACCCAATGCAACAGCTTTCTTACTTTTTGCAAAGTTGTAGACGTTATTGCTAATTGTTCCCTTCTTATTTGCTACACTATTAAGATTTATACCATTTAATGTTCGTGTATTGTTTCCTGTATAGCTTGGAGCTACAAATGGTATGATATATACCGTTCCATGAATATTAACTGTGGACAAGTCATTTATCAGTTTAACACAAGCTGATTGTGATGAAAGTTCACTTCCATGTATACCGCTTACGATAAATACTGTATTTCCCTTGCCATTTCCTAAGCATACGTAAGGTGTTCCCTTTGATGCAGCATTTATCAGTTCGTTAGTAAGGGATGACTTGGTCAGGTTATTGTATAATATCTTATTTGCCTTAATGTTTCCTTTGCTATTCCAGTTAAGCACGTTAACCTTAAGTGAAACCAATAATTTACTATCCCTACTGCTATAAGTGTATCTTTTTGTACCGCTATATTTAGCTGTTATCGTATAGTTTTTAACAACATTCAATGGTGTGTACTTTAAGCTGGCTACACCATTAACTACCTTTACCTGAGATATGCTGACACCGTTTATCTTAAATACTACTGTACCTTCATTGACTTTTACACCATTTTTATCCTTAACCAGGGCACTTATTACACATGATGTGTTTGTTTTGGCATTGACATTACTTAATGTTACGACCGTTTGCATCTTGTTAACCTTAAGCGTTGCGTTAGAACGGTATCCATTGATTGATTTGGTACCGCCATATACAACACTGATGTTATAGTTTTTTGCAGTCAAGTTTTTAGTATTATAAAGTATGCTGGCTTTACCGTTTTTAATATCAGTGTATCCTATACTAACACCATTTATTTTAAAGAGTACCTTTCCTGTGGTGATATATTTATTTGAAGTTTTATCCACTATGGTTGCCTTAAGCAATGCCTTATTGGAATAGGTTACTGTTGTATCGGCAACTTTGATCTTTGAGCTATGCTTTGCAGTTGCCGTCTTTAAATCCTTAGAATCCTTAATAGAAGAATCCTGCAATGATTGTTGATTGTCATTTTCTTGGTTGATTGTATTATCAATTGTACTCTCAGCATTAACCATTGTTGTATCATTTGATGTGGCAGATACACTTGAAATGATGGTTAATGCAAATAGAATAAACAATACCATAATCGTTTTATTCTTTATGTTGAGACCTCCTTATTTAATAAATTTTTTTAACTTTCATATTATATATTATATTTAATAATTAACTGTTAAAAAGATTTAGGAATTTATTAACAAGACGCATATTATATCCTGATATTTAACATTAAATAATAAAATTGTCGTGGAAAAATAAATTAAATGATATAACCAAGTAATGATATAAATATCTATAATTAAGATAAGGGTATTTTAATATGAATTCCAAACTAAATAAGAACTTGTCCAGCGATGAATTTAGGGAGTATTATTTCTTAAAGGAGGACTTGGTTGATTTTTGCAGAAATGAAGGCCTTAAGGTCTCGGGCAATAAAAAGGATCTTGAAGAAAGAATCATATACTACTTGGATAATGATAAAAGCCTTGACAATACCGAAACTGCCTTAAAAAGAAATAAACACGTGGATATATCAATGGACACCGTTATAGGTGAAAACTTTGTTTGTTCACAGGAAGTAAGAACGTTTTTTCAAAACAAGATTGGTTCAAACTTCAAATTTAAGGTAGGATTTCAGAAGTGGTTAAAGTCTAACCCCGATAAGACATTTGCCGATGCCATCATGGCATATGAAGAAATAACCAATACTCTTAAAAATAGTGATACAACTATTGACAGTCAATTCCAATATAATACTTATATCCGGGATTTTTTTAATTCAAATAAAGATAAATCTTTTAAGGATGCAGTTAAATGTTGGAATTATAAGAAGAATCTTAAGGGATTGCATAAATATGAGGACAGTGATCTTATAGTCCTGGAAAAATAATGACTTTATTTAGATTATAAAAGTGAAAAGCTTTTATTAGCTTATTTTTCTTATACATTTTTTAAAACATTCTTTATATTGTTTTTTGTAAAAAAATTAATTATGAAAATGTATTATTTTTTATTCTATTTTATGGTTTAATGGTTTGTTTATGTCCTTTTTTGTAGTGTATATGATGTTTGGTTTGATGTATGTATATTTGCTGTTGCTTGAATCATTAATTTGTACTATTTTTTTGTGCATGTAAGTCACTTTTATTCACCTCAAAATATATTATACCTATACCCCTATGGGTATAATATTTATTATAAAACTAATAGTATATAAAGGTTATGATTAGAATACATTATATACGAATAAAACAATATATTAATATTATAAAATACCTCATTGGAGTGATAAAATGCCATATATTAGAATTAAAGCTTACCCAAAAGATGAAGACACTAAAAAGAAAGTTGTGGAAGAAATAAATGACATATTCCTTAAATACTGGGGATGTCCCCAGGAAGCACTATGCATATCCTTAGAAGAGGTTGAACCAGAAAAATGGAATGAATCGGTTAGAGAAGTTGAAATATTACCTAATAAAGAAAAAATGATGATATTTGACGGAAAAAAACAGTACTGATAAATAAATCAATACTCCAAACAATAATACTCATGCTAATAATCTTCTCCACTTTTTTATTTTACAATTAAACCCATTTTTTAATACTAAAAAAAATATTAAAACCTATGATAAACAAATGCTTAGAAAAATAGTTGATACGATTTTTTTTTATAAATAATAACAATATTTATTTTTATATGGATAATTTAGCCATAATTAATTAATTATAAATAATATTGACTACAAAACTTAATATAAATAGAATAATCTAGTGATTAATTATGAACGTAAAACATAACCTGGCATTAAGAATGGGTAAACTAACCTTAGCTATTCTCAAACTATTTAACAAAAATGGTACTGCACTACCGGGAAAGGTTGCTTTAACCATCGATAACTCATTTTTAGATGTCATAAACAAAAGTTGTGATAGAATCATATTAATCACTGGAACAAATGGTAAAACAACTACCAATAACATCATTAACCATATAATTAGTGATTATAATGTGTTGTCAAACCTTAGAGGTGCCAATATGCCTCAAGGTATAGCCAGTACATATGTAAGAAACACCCAGAAAAGCTATGATTATGGAGTTTTTGAGGTAGATGAAGGATCATTGGACTACATCAGCAGCTTTTTGAAGCCTGATTATATTATTCTAACCAACTTCTTTAGAGATCAGCTTGACCGTTACGGTGAAATTGAAGGGATAATCAATGAAGTACTTGAAGACATCAAGCTGCTACCGGAAGCCACGTTAATAATTAACTGTGATGATCCATATGTCAATCAGTTTAGAAATAAGTTGGATAATGAAGTAATCGGATTTGGAGTAGACATCAAATCAGAATCAGCAGAGAATTATCTGAATCTTAAGAAATGTCCATTATGTGGACGTAAACTGACCTATACCAATTATTATTATGGACATCTGGGCACATATGAATGTCAGGAATGCGGATTCAATAATAACAAAAAAGAATACAGTGTCATTTCTGCTGTTGAAAATGATTCTTCACAGACAATTACCATAAAACATGATAATAATGAATATGTCATCGAATATCCATATGTTGGATTGTACAATGCATATAACCTATGTGGTGCATTTGCATTATCGGATGAATTGAATTTTAATCTTGATAAAAGTATTGAAAAGATAGAATCATTCACCTTTAGCATAGGCAGGATGGAAGAGTTTAACTATAAAAATAAGATAGTGAAGGTTATCTTAACAAAAAATCCAGTTGGTTTAGGCCAGGTAACCGACATAATATCCAATGATGATAGAAAAAAGAGCATACTGCACATATTGAATGATAATCCTGCAGATGGTAGAGACATATCCTGGATATGGGATGCAACCACCAAAATTGATAATGATGACAGTGTAATAAATTATTATTGCAGCGGCATAAGGGCAGAGGATATAGCCCTTAAAAAGAAGTACGACGATGTAGATGTCGAAAAGATTCATATTGATGATAATATGTACAGTTGTATCGATACGGCCATAGAAGATGATGTGGAGATTGTATATGTACTTCCTACATATACGGCCGTATTTGATACAAGAGATTATATTAGTAAAATTGTAAACAGATGAGGTATAAAAAATGCAGCTAGATCTATTTCACCTATACCCGGACATGCTAAACCTTTATGGTGATACCGGCAATGTCCGATGTCTTACAAAAAGAGCTGAAACTCGCGGCATACATGTTAACATACATAACTTTAGTGATGATAATAAAGACGATTTGAATGATGGCGACTTGTTCTTTATAGGTGGAGGTTCAGATAAATCACAGCAATTAGTTTATAGGGATTTTCTCGACTATAAGGACACTTTCAAGGATTTGATTGATAATGATAAGGTAGTTCTTGCAGTATGTGGTGGTTATCAGTTACTTGGAGCCGAATATATTGACAAGGAAGGAAATTGTCTGCCTGGTCTTAATATCCTGGATTATAACACTGCTTCAAGTGATAAAAAAAGAATTATTGGCAACATCATTATTAAAAGTAGTTTGGATATTACTCCCAAGACCATCGTAGGTTTTGAAAATCATGGCGGTAGAACATACAGTAAATATGATGCACTGGGGGATGTTTTAGTTGGCTATGGCAATAATGAGGATGACAAAACAGAGGGTGTGGTTTATAAAAATTATATTGGAACATATCTTCATGGACCTATACTTCCAAAAAATCCACACTTGGCTGACTATCTTATACTAAAGGCCCTCCAAAACAAATATGATATCGATTCATTAGAACCGATTGATGACTCAATAGAAATGAAAGCTCATCAAAAAGTATTAAAATTATATGGCTAAAAATTAATTATATTAAATAGGCTAATTAATTATAGCCATAAGGACCGTTATATGTATATTGACTATGTTTTAATTTATAATCCATAGCACTTATTTCATTACCGCTTAAAAGTCCATCATGATTAAAGTCAGATTCATCAAAAAACTTCTTTATAGAATCCGGATTGGTATGTGGTGGACATATCTGCTCCAAAGTATAATTTTCACGAGGATACTCCTTCTTATTATAGGTCCAATTGTTATAGCTTAAGTTATCCATAGACCTATTTTCTACTATAGATTCACCATTATGACTTATGACAAATGAATATGTCATCATGACGAAAATAGCCAAAAAGGATAATGCTATAATTATATACATCAATCTTCTGTAATTCATAGATTCATCCCACGCATTAAATTTATGCTAGTGTCATTTAATAAATGGATTATAAATACCTCCAAAGAATCCCCAAATATATTCATCGAATTAAACATACTTTCAAAAATTCAATAGAATTCATATTCAAAAAAAAATCCATATTAATTTCTTATTCCATTTTAAAAGTATATCATTACAAGCTATTATACTTTCTTAATAATTATTAGTGAAATACCTGCAACACATACAATAAACTATTAGAAATAAAAAGCAATGAATCAGTACTGGTTAAATCACTTTCAATATACTATTAAATAATAAATATCATATTCAACATAAATATAAATAATTAAAAATTTTATAATGTGATTATATATGAATAGTAAATTATTACCAACAATTAGCATTTTTGTCCTAATATTATTATTGACAAGTAGTGTAAGTGCTGGTTTCTTTGGCGAAACAGATTCTAACACTAAAAATGATGATAAGACTTTCATCATAGGATTTGACCCTCAATTCCCGCCATTTGGATTTCAAGACAGTAATGGAGAATATACTGGATTTGACGTGGAATTAGCTAAAGAGGTGGCAAGAAGAAACAATTGGACATTTGTAGCCGAACCATTAATTGACTGGGAAACAAAGGATAATGAATTGGATTCCGGAATGATAGATTGTATCTGGAGTGAATTTACAATAGACACAAGAGAAGACAAATACACATGGTCTAAACCATACTTCAATAACAAACAAGTATTTGTAGTAAAAGATGATTCAAACATTTCCTCCATAAAAGACTTGAAGGGTAAAAGCATAGAACTTCAAAAAAGTACTTCCATTACAAACGCATTGGAAACTAATAATAAAACACTGGCAGATTCCTTTGCAAGAATGACCGACGTTGATAACTACAACACAGCATACATGGATCTTAAATCAGGTGCATGTGATGCATTGATAGTTGATATTGGTTCAGCTAACTATCATTTGAATAATAATGAAAATAACAAAACATTTAAAATCCTCGACGAGGAACTTGTATCCGAGAAATATGGAATAGCATTTAAAAAGGGTAATGATGCCCTAAGAAATCAGGTACAGGATACATTGGATGAAATGTATGCCGATGGAACGGTTGACAAGATTGCTCAAAAATACAGTGCCTACGGTATTCCTGAAGGAGTCATTAAACCCTAAACTCCCCTAATCTTTTTTTATTAATTATTTTTTATTGTAATATTTTACAATAATTAACTATATCTACTTTTAAATTCTAATAGAATTATAATACTCTAAACTATAGCCATAATAGATATAAGTTGAAAATAAGGAAATGTGATATGATGAATCTCACAAAAGTAATTTATAAAAGACAATCAATAAGAAAATACAACAATAAAATACTAAGCGAAGAATCACTTCATTCAATCAGAAACTTCATAGATAATTCCAAAGTTTTAAACAACAATATAAAATGGAGCTACGATATTGTCGATTCAAGTAAAATAAAGACAATCATGAACTGGAGGGCACAGTATTATATCCACATCTACAGCCAGAAAAAGGAAAACTATAATGAAAATATAGGATTCATATTCCAGCAATTGGATTTATATCTTCAAAGCAATGATATTGGCAGCTGCTGGATAGGTGTAGCCAAGCCCAAAAACAACTCCATTAATCATAATGACCATGAATATGTTATTTCATTGGCTTTTGGATATAGTGATGAGGACATACATAGGGACATTGACAAAATCAACCGGAAAAGTCTTGATGAAATCTCCGATAGAACTGATGATAAGTTGGATGTTGTACGGGTAGCACCATCGGCAATGAACAGCCAGCCATGGTACTTTACACATGAAGCCGACGATACATATAACATCTATAGAAAAAAGCAGAACATGATTAAAAGGAGATTGCTGGATAGATTAAATCAAATTGATATCGGCATAGCACTGGCACATATATACATATCAAACATTGATTCATTTAAATTTAATAAAAATGAGGCCCATGAAGAAATAAATGGATATTATTATGAAGGATCATTTAAAATATAAGTATATTATTCTACTAAAATTATTTTTTAAAAAAAAATTAATTAAAAAAAAATGGATGAATCTTATTGTAAATCTATTTGTGTTAAGAATAATGGTATAGCTTGATTGTTGTTTATAGCCCTGGTACATGCATATGTATCATATAATACATAAATAAACCAAAGTATTGCAATATAGAAGAATATACTTGAAACAAAGACATGTAATAAACTAATTACTACAGAAATTACTAGTTCAACAAGTCCACGAGTAATCAATCCATTATAAATATTTCCAAGACCGTTTATGAAAAAACTTAAGAGTAATGCAATAATATAATTTTTATGTCCCATCAAATTTTCCTCCTTTTTATTTACTATATACTCTATTTATATTAATATATAATGATTATCAATATCATTAGATGAATAACATAATAAAAATAATATGGAGGTTATCTAAAATTATTTACCATCATGTGTATAACATATATACAGAAGTTTATATATTAAATTTAAGAATAGATATGCAGAAGTTAAAGGATGATTTTAATGACTAAAAAAAACTATTTATTTATATTATTACTTATCTTAACAATGATTCCACTATCGGCAAGTACAATATACTCTGTAGAGGATAATGACATGAATATGAGTAAACTTAACGTATCGGCCGAACAATCATTTGATTTGGAAAGGATAACTGATGAAATTAAAACTCATAAATATTATGAAAATCACAGCAATGAAACATTGGCGTGGATGGAATCCCTACATGACAAGAAGGTATTTACCGGACGCCATTATATGGTGATTATGGACAGTGATGAGGCAGACAAACTGCCGACTGAACTGGCAACAGATATAATAGTTTATGATGAATTTGAAGCCAATATCCTTGAAAACAAATCATTAGGAAATGGATTAAAAGACGTGTTATATGTGAAAAATGTTGAATTTAAAAAACAGGGCATTATATCATTTGATGAATATAATCCATAGACTTATTAGCATACCCATTACAAAATGCACTAGTCAATTATATCAAATAGATTAATGAAATATATGTATAACATTAAATTAATGAAGGAGGGTCAGGTTTGGAAGAAAATGAAAATATTGAAATTCTAAGGGGAGATCCCAAGAAGGCTCTTATAAAAATCGCTATCCCTATGGTCTTTGCATTGCTGCTAATCAGTTTTAACAATATCATTGACAGGATATGGGTTGCGGGTCTGGGTACCGATGTGCTTGCGGCCATAGGATTTGTATCGCCATTATTCATGATAATCATAGGCATGGGCAATGGACTTGGAGCAGGTTCAAACTCTTCAATATCACGATTTATCGGTTCAAAACAAAAGGATGACGCGGGAAACAGTGCACTTCATTCATTGTTGATTGTTATGGTGGTATCAATATTGATTCCACTTTTTGTACTTCCATTTTTTGATGATATAGTGGTATATATGGGTGCCGGTAGCGTAATGAATTATGTCCGTGATTACGGCATACCTATTCTATTGGGTAGCTTTGCATTCCTATTCAATCTACTGTTTTCAAGTCAGTTAAGAGCAGAAGGTGATATGAAGAAGGCTACCTTTGTCATGGCGGCAGTTGAAGTACTTAACATGATTCTTGATCCTATATTTATCTATGTATTTGACCTTGGAATAAAGGGTGCTGCCCTTGCTACTGTAGTAGCATCGATAATACCTACACTTGTAGCTGTTTACTGGCTATTTATCAAGAAAAATACGTATATAAACTACAACGTTAGAAACTTCAAGTATCATTCAAGTTACATTAGGGACATATTGACCGTCGGTATACCGGCCAGTCTTGAAGAGTTCATAATATCAATGGTAAACATAATCCTTAATTCAATGCTAGTGATTGTGTCAGGTACCAGCATAATTGCGGCATTCAACATATCATTCATTATCCTGCAGCTGGGTATGATGCCATGTATTGCCATTGGTACATCAGCAATTACGGTTGCAGGTGTAGCTTATGGAGCAAAGGAATATGACAAGGTTAAGACTACATGTCATTACGGCATTAAGATTAGTCTGATGATAGCTACTATAATCACAGTGCTGATAGTATTATTTGCACCTCAACTAGCAATGCTATTTACATATAATCAGGCAAACAATGGACTATACAATTTGATAATTGATGTATTACGCATAGTATCAGTATTTCTGGTTGTAACACCTGTCGGTGGTATATGTGCAATGGTATTTCAAGGTATGGGAAAGGGTACAATATCCTTGCTTTTAACGGTTGTACGGGAGTTAGTATTTGTTGTACTATTATCCTACCTCTTTGGTATATTGTTAAACTTTGGCGTAAATGGTATATTAAATGGATTTGTAATGGGCCTTATTATAGGTTCTGCAATATCATTAATAGTATTTGAACTTTTCATCAAAAAAGTTAAAAATGCCAATACCACCTAAACTTCCCACATCTTTTTTTCAATTGCATTTCATCATTTGTTTTATGCAACTTAATCACATTAAAATGCATCTTAGAAAGACCCATAAACAGTCCTTTATATACTAAGGAATATAGTATTAGTAGCGATTAAAAAGCATTTGGTAATTTGGATTGTGGTTGCTGATATGAATATCGTTAGCCATTGATTCACATACTGCTATTTTAATTGCAGTCTCCATGATTGCATTTATCGTTTCATAAGGATAATATCTGGAGATATTAATATTTAAATTAAGATACATAAATAAATTATAGAATTAGAGTTAAACTTAGGAAAACTAAACTAACATAGAGGGATGAACGAATTGAAAGTTGAACTATTCCTATCAAAGGACATCGAAGAAGCCTACACTGAGATATATACCGATAAGCTCACCGATAATATTCAAAAGGCCATTGAAATACTGGAGGATGATGAATATAATGACAAGCCGTCATTACTGGCAGTCAATAATGGACAGGACATATCACTACTTGATTATAATGACATTTACATGATACGCATCGAAAACAAGCAGGTGGTAGTATATACCAAGAAGGATGAATATACATCAAAAAAGCCATTATATCAATTGGAGGATATTCTTGACTCATCCTTTGTACGAATATCCAAGACTACCATCATAAATATTCATAAGATTAATCGGGTAGCACCATCATTTAGAGGTATGATGTTTGTAGAGCTTAAAAATGACCTGAAGGATACCATTAGCAGAAAATATCTGCCAACATTTAAACAATCCTTAGACATATAATTGGAGCGTGAATTAGATGAAATTAATTGACATAGTTAAACAACTGGCATTAGGGGCATTCGTTGGATGCTTCATATTATGTATGGTAATAGTGCTTATTTCAACGTTAAGTTCACAGAGCGTTAGCTTTGATGGAATATACCTATCCAAGTCCATATTGGCATCAATAATTATAGGATGGGCATTTTCGCTTAGCGGATTCATATACAATAGGGAAGATTTGCCTTTGGCACTACAGGTATTGATTCAGATGATATGCGGATTGACGACACTGTTTTTAAGTGCCATGATACTCGGCTGGATTCCACTTGATAAGGGACTTGATCCATTCATATCATTTGCAGTAACGACAATAATCTTTACCGTTATATTCTGGATTGGCTTCTACCTGTATGATTATTATCAGGCAAAAGAGTTAAATCAGAAAATCAGAATTATCAATAAAGAGGAATAATCTTCTTCTTTTTAATTACTTTTTTTATTAAATCAATACAATATCATCATTACTTTTCAAAGGAAAAATAACGATAATGTGCAAATATTATTAGAATAATCACCTTTTACTGTTTCCATCTAATACTTTTTAAATCAATTAAATCATGGTTATGTCATATTTACTGTTCTAGAAATGTTCTTTACATAAATCTATAGTTCACACTTATAATATGCAATACTACTTAATTAGGAGTTTCAAAACCAGCCATGTAGATAAAAAGAGTATTCTCCTGATGGGTATCATTTACGACGACTATGAATAGAATTGATTATACCTAAAACTATAAGTCTAATCATTAAAGCATAGATGTTTGAGACTTGGCTAAATGTATTTTAAAAGAAAAAAAAGTATTATTCATATAAGTCAAGAAGGAAAAAAAACATTCCATAAACATATATAATATATAATACACATTTATTCATTTTAAAGTAAGTAAACAATAAACAGTACAACCTTTCTTTCTTATTAAAGATTTAAACCCAGAAATAATCATACTGCATGGAGTACTCTCTTTTGCATTTGTTCAAATTATATTAGTAATATAATAAGTATTAACAATACAATAATCAAAGATTTTGCACAATAAAATGTAGGTGAATTAAATAAAAAACATGAAAGCAAAAGAAGAAATTTCAGGATTAAAATTAAAAAATGACTTGAAAGATGAAGACGGCCAGGTACTTAAACAATTTGATAAACTAGACAACAGAACAAATACTTTCCTAAGTATAACATTAGCCATCTTCTCATACAAATTACAGTAATTGTAAACATTTTATTGAATACAATTGAATCATATACTATAGTAGAAAAATATTCTCTCATAACAATTGCATCAATATTATTCATAATAGATCTTTTATTTAATTTGAACAGTATCGTCAACTTCAGAAGATCAATAAAAATCTCAGAAAATGTATATTCTAATACTTATAAATTTAATAACTTTTTTAAGAACATAGAAACAAAATTTTCTACAAAACAAGATATAATTAAGTATCAGAGGAATATTTCAAAAAACAAAAAAAATATTGAATATAAAAAAAGATATATAAAAAAAGGTTTAAACAGTATAATAATAAGTATGCTTATAATTTCCTTACTGATAATATTGCTAATACGTGATAACATGGTGATAATATGACTCAAAAGCAGAAATCAACCTTAGACATGATTATTGACGGTGATTTGGAGGTATTCCATTAGATAGAGAAGATATTGAACACGGCTATACAGATTTTTCCGATGATCCGGGTTTTGATTTTTCACAAAAACTGGGAATAACCGACTATATTTATCTGGATATTGATTGGATCTTAGACGGCTCAAACGATTCAATCCCAAGAACCACGTCATTTTCTAAAAATTTAATCATCAATCTACCATAAATTTCAAAAGATATTTTATCTTTTTAACCTCTTTTTAACTATGTGTTACATCAATCATTCAAAAAGCACATCCCCCCAGAATATAACTATAACTTCCAGAATTTTATGTTGTTTTTTGTTGAATCTGTTTTATTTCCCTATTTCATGAGTTATCCTGTGGCATGTGTATCATAGTCATTTGACTCCTTGTATTCCTTATTTGCATCAAAATTGCGTATCAATTAGTACAATTTCATAGTCTGATAAAGATGAGTATAAGAAACACCGAAGTAACATTAATACTTAAATGGGGTAGAATCAAGAAAGGCTACTTGATGTGTTCACTTAATAAAGTAAAAAGAATTAGAACAGATTTTAAGCAGTAAAATTAAAAAATAAATTAGAGTACTTATTTATATGACTTTAACAAACTTGAAGTAAAATGGCTTGCAAAAACATTTATAGAGAAGTTCTGGTTTAATCAACTGTGAAAGATATGACAGAAAAAAATGAAGAATCTGGTGGTTCACAGTATGCAAAAACTCCTAAAAATTTAAATAATGCTTATTATAATATTTACTAAATAAGCATGATATAAAAATATTTTTAATTTCTTCTAATAAATAAATTTAGTTAAAATTAGAATATTATAATGAATATGATATTAATGTTGATGGAAAAATATATTTGCCCTAATAAAAAGTTGAAGAAAATAATATAACCACAAATCTTTAATTATAATTCAGGCAGAATTTGGTTAATAATAATAAATGTTTTATAACCTTGGAGATAATATGAATAATCGAAAAAAAATAGCTCAAAAATTTGCGGATGCAATTAAATCAGAGTATATTATTCAAATAATATTATATGGTTCTGTAGCACGTGGAGATGATACTCCTGAATCAGATATAGATATTCTTATCATTACTAATGATTATGAGAAAATTGAATCAAAAGTATATGATGAAACATATAATATCATCATTGAAGATGATGAAGTGATATCACCACAGTTTATCTCACAAGAACATTATGACGAAATAAGAAATTTTTCATATATATCAAACGTAATTAAGGATGGTGAAATCATTGGATGAAATTGATTATTATATTCAAAATGCTATGGAAAACTTGGAATCAAGCATTGCATTATATAAACTAAAGAAGTATAGAAATTCCTTATCATTATCCTATTATTCCATGTTCATGGTTGCAAAGGGATTACTGATTCTAAAGGGTTATACTACCAAATCACATGATGGTGTAAAAATAGGTTTTTCGAAAGAATATGTGAATACTGGTGACTTTGATAAAAAATATTATGATGAACTTTCTAAATCCGAAACATTAAGGATAAAAGCAGATTATGATGTTACAATAACTTTTGATGAAAAAACAGCAAAAGAACGTATTGATGTAGCAACTGATTTCTTAAATAAGACAAAAGATTATCTGGATAAACGAGAAATAATTACACACAAACAGCAAGACTCATAAGCAATGAATATGACCAACTAATATACGCCAAGACACCAACTGTTACTCTTTAAACTAGTCTCTTTTTTCATATTTTCTCCCTTTATGGGGGTATTTACTTACTTTTATTATTTCTTTATTATTATCTTATTATTTCCATTCATTATGCTAACAATAAGCAATGTGGACTGATGAATAAATGTTATATTAATGTAATTATAATTTTTTTACACTTAAGACAGTAACATGAATATAATTAATTAATTCTGTAATAATTATCATAATTTAATACACTACCCATTAAATAATTCATGCCATATCCTAAAATAACAGTAATGTTTACACATGATAATACTTCATGTAGAATAAGCAAAGCATGTGAAATATCTTCACATAAAATAAACATACAGCATCAATTATTTATCGTAAACATCCGATTGGAATAACTTTTACACCATCATCTCTAGTGTAAGCCATATTCTTTCCTGTGATGACCGCTAAAAAACTTGGCTCTTCTAAATCAATTTTTTTGTTTTCTACACTTTTTTTAATTAAATTTTTCAGCTTAAGTAAGTTTTTTGCACCTTTATCGATTTCTCGATCACCTAATTTAAATTCTATTAATGCATATCTTCCATCATTTAGATATATAATGCAATCTGCTTCAAGACCACTATCATCATTATAATATAGCACTTCCCCATTCACTGAACTGGAATAAACCAACAAATCACGTATGCATAGGTTTTCAAATATGAATCCAAATGTTTCAAAGTCTTTTAGTAACTTTTCTGGTGTTAAGTTAAGGCTTGCTACTGCTATTGATGGATCTATGAATTCTTTTTTATGGGATTTTCTAATAGTATTTGCAGATCTGATGTTTGGTGACCATGCAGGAATGTCTTGAATAACATATAACCTTTCAAGAGCATTGATGTATAAGTTATATGTTGGTGCAGTGATATCCATGTGTTCTGTTCTCACATCTTTCATGAGTGTCTTTTTTGTTGCCAGTGTTGATATATTTCTAGCATAAGATTTTAATATAGCTTTTACCATTTGAGGTCTGCGTTTAACTCCATCAACTTCTGAAACATCAGTACTACATATGATATCTATGTAATTAGATACAATTGCCAATTGCTGTTTTTTACTTTTTTTGTTTAATGATTCGGGCCAGCCACCTCTACAAGCGGCAAATATCAAATCAGGTATTGTTAAATTTGATGTTAAACCATCAATGTTTAAGTTTTCATGATTAAATAAGTCCATTAATGATATTGTCCCTGTGGATTCTCCACTTTCATATAGACTCATTGGACGCATTAGTATTCTTTTTATCCTACCTGCTCCAGAGTGCATTATTTTACTTTCATCCACGACTGTTGAACCAGTAAGAATATATAGACCATCTTCATCAGATTCATCCACCAAATATCTTACAGTATCCCATAGTTCTGGTGCCATTTGCCATTCATCAATTAGCATTGGTTTATCACCTTTCAATAATTCTAATGGGTTAGTGTCTGCAAGTTTTAAGTAAGATTTTCCATAAACAGGATGTTGTAGTTCTTTTAAACTATTACATTGCTGCTTAGCAGTTGTAGTCTTACCACACCATTTTGGACCGGTTATTAGTACAGCACCCATATATTCTAGAGATTCTCTCAATTCCTGATCGGTATATCTTGGCAAATATTTTTTCATCACAACCACTTTTTACATTTCATTAAATTTACTTTATACATTTCACTATATAAATTTTATGTTTTTCATCTAATTCACTTTATACTTTTCATCTAATTCACTTTACACTTTTCATCTACTCTATTTCTTTTATTTAGAGTAGTTTCCCATAGGGTACTTGAGTTAAGACCAATCAAATAATGTTATATAAGTATACTAGTATACACATGTAAACCAAATACCATAAGTATACAAAAGTATACCAATATACAAAAATCTTCCACAAGTTAAACCGTAAAAGCCTTGAAAGACACCGAGGACAAAAATATCAATGCTGAAAAAGTCAGCCAAAACAAGATCCAAGAACATAGCACCACAAGTATAAAGGGTGAAGACATGAATATAATCACAGTATAGACAGAAACTAATAAATATGATAAGGCCTCAGAAACAATTACCACAACCGAGCCAACACTCCTTACTGACATCACCTCAGTGCTGATGAGGAAATAACCCTAACAGCCACCATAACCGACTGTGACAATGTGATAAACAATGGTAAGGTAGTCTTCAAGATTAACGGCAAGCTGTCAAGGACACAAGAGACAAGGTAATCTATGCCAAAGTATCCGACAATCAAGTAAGCTTTACATACACGTTACCAGAGGATATGAAGGCTATGGAGTATAACAAAGTAACCGGATTCGTAAGCATGGCTTCTTAGTATGTTTAAGTAAATCATAAAAACAGTTCCAAGAATAGTAGGTAAAGAGATGATATCAACACGAAGCAATCCTCTATTAACCATTTAGAATTAAAAGAAGACAAATGAGTATTCTATAAAATAAATAATTAATCCAATAATGAATAAAATATTATATAAAAAAAGTATTGATGAAATTTTCAATAATTATATTTTATAAAATAATTAATTGAGATTATAAGATTAAAATTATTCTATAGAATAAACTTATATAGTCCTGAATACAAATACAGATACATAACATCATAACATAAAAAAAGATATATAAAGTGTTTCAAATGGTTCAAAGAGAATTATACATTAAAAAAATAGAAGAACTAATCGATACAGACCTGATAAAAGTAATAACAGGCATAAGAAGATCAGGCAAATCATACTTCCTAAAACTAATAATAGACAAGTTAATAAACGAAAGAAAAGTAGATAAAGAGGA
This sequence comes from Methanosphaera sp. BMS, assembly GCF_003268005.1. NCBI lineage: Archaea > Methanobacteriati > Methanobacteriota > Methanobacteria > Methanobacteriales > Methanobacteriaceae > Methanosphaera > Methanosphaera sp. BMS. The sequence continues at coordinate 664,158 of NZ_CP014213.1, forward strand.
TATTCTACTGATAGATTTAGAGCTGCCACCATATAACTATATAACTAATCGCAAACAGCTAGACGATATAGTCCTAAAATTTCTTGAAAACAAAAACTCCAGAACATACCTCTTCTTTGATGAAATACAGATGGTCGATGAATGGGAAAAAAGCATTACCGCCTACTACAAGCTGCCCAACACAGACATATACATAACAGGATCAAATTCAAAACTATTATCAAAGGAATTATCAACACTCCTGACAGGACGATACACCAGCATAACCATTTATCCATTCTCATTCAATGAATTCAAAGACTATAAAAAAGAACTCAACGACAGATGCATATTTAACAAGGATACAAATACAGAAATAGAAAACTACTTTGACGAATACCTGGAATATGGTGGAATGCCGGGAGTAATCGCTACACGAAACAGGAAGATAACAACATTGAATGACCTGTTCTCCTCGATAGTATATAACGATATAATAACACGATTCAACATACGAAATTCAGGATTATTCAGACACATCCTAAAATTCATAATAGAAAATATAGGAAACCCACTATCCCCAAATGCAATATATAAACATTTAAAACACGATATAACAAAAGGATTAACTCCCAATACAATATATAACTATTTAGAATACCTTGAAGAAGGATACTTATTACTTGGAGCATCAAAGGAGAAAACATCCGGTTACGAAGAAGTTACCGGATTCCATAAATACTACCTAATCGACCAAGGATTCTACAAATCAGAATTAGAAGAAAAACAAATCAACATCGGAAGAAGAATAGAAAACATGATATACATACACCTGCTTAGAAATGACTATAAAGTAAGCATAGGCAACATCAAAGGGCGGGAGATTGACTTTATCGCCAAGAAAAACAATAAAAGAATTTACATCCAAGTATGCTACATGCTAACAAAACAGTCCACAATAAACAGAGAATTCGGATCACTTCTAGAAATAAAAGACAATTACCCAAAATACGTCCTCAGTATGGACAAATACGATTTCTCAAGAGAGGGAATAGAACATATAAACATAATAGACTTCCTACAGAACACCAACAAATACCTGAATTAAAGAATCAAATTCCAAATAGATGAAAAATACCCTCATAAAAACCCGGTAACAGGAAAATAATCAATCAAAGCCAACATCCAAAAAAAAATAATCCTAATCAAATATCGCTACCACCATAAAAACCATATAAAATTCAATAAAAAACGTTTTATAAGAATCAAATATACTGTAAAAAACTCTTATGGATTTCTTTTTGTGAAACATCCACTCACCCCCCCCCCTTTAACCTATATATAAGAATAATCCATTAAGCCCTCCACAAACGAAAAAATTCAAATAAATAAAATAAAAGTTACAAATGATTACCTGGTAAAACTAAAAGCTAAAAAACTATTTCCAAATAACCAATAAAAAGAGTATATTTATTAATTCGTAATTCTTAAAGATATTATTGATAATAAAATAGGATGAGATTATGTTACATCCTACAAACCACTAAGAAAAATATCACCACAACCGTAGCAAAATCAACGCCGACAATCACAACCAGTGACATAACAGCATCTGCTGGTGAGGATATTACCTTAACAGCCACCATAACCGACGGCGACAACACCATCAACACAGGAAAAGTTGTCTTCAAAATCAACGGAAAAACAGTCAAGAACTCAAACGACAAGGTTATCTATGCCAAAGTATCAAACAACCAAGCAGATATAACATACACAATACCAACATCATACAAAGCCAAAAACTACACATTAACAGCAACACTAATATCAAACGAATAGACAAACAGATGAAAAAACACTAACTATCCCAGCATAACCACCACTATAACATGGAAAAGCAAACTCCAAAATACTCTTCCCATACACATCTTCTTTTTAACATCATAAAAAATAATCATTCCATATTAGAATTTTCCACAGATTAAGATTTGTTTTTGAATATAACAATCATTAAAATGGGTTTGTTAGCTTTTTATAGGCGGTTATATTGATGTATTGATTGATGATTGGCAAATATTATTAATAAGAACCTGTTATATTATTGAAGTTTCAACCACATTTTCAACAACCCCGATAGTAAGACAACTAAGATTAGAAGATGCTACAATGAAATTAAATCGTTTAAAAGAAATTGATAAAAATAGGATTACAAAAACAAAAAAAATGCTTAAACGAAGAGAAAAAAACATCTACCAACTAACAACACACCTAAGACTAACAAACCTACCACGAACAAATAAAATTATTAATACTGTCAGCAACAGATATAATAAGTAGAGAAGGAAAGTATGAGATATTATTTAATCTGATTATTAAAATAACCCAAAAAAAGCAGTTGGTAATATGGATAATAATATAATATATCAGGGCAGTAATGTGGAAGTGCCTTTTCCACGTATTCTACAGAATGGTTTTTATAAGGATTTCGGTTATGGTTTTTACTGCACCACGTTTAAAAAGCAAGCAAAACGGTGGGCTATGACAAAAAAAGGAGAATCAATTGTAAATTCATATGAATATGTATCAAATTCTAATTTATGCATCCTGAAGTTTAACAAAATGAGTGAAGAATGGTTGAATTTCATTGTAAGTTGTCGAAATGGTATAGAACATAATTATGATATAGTTGAAGGACCTATGGCAGATGATCAAATTTGGAATTTCATTGAAGGATTCATTGAAGGCAACATTTCAAGAGAAGCATTTTGGGAATTAGTAAAATTCAATCATCCAACACATCAAATTTGCTTTAACACCGAAAAAGCACTTAAAACCTTAACATTTAAAGGAAGTGAAAGATTATGAAGAATAAATATTTTCCAGATGAAGATATTAAAATCAATGATTTATACTTTATTTGTTGCATGATAGAAAGAGTGGCAAGACATATTAAACAAAAAAATAAATATGTTGTAAATACAATTGGAAGAGATGGGCTATATCACCTGATTAGCTGTGCAGAAGCATTACATTGTGAAAATCCTCTGAAAGTAGAATCAGATTGGATTAATGATTATGAACTTGAAAACGGAAATTATGATATTACCTCTGTTGATAAGAAACTTGCTTCAATCATTCCAACACCCCTTGATATGGGTGCAGTATATCAGCGTTTAATTATAAATACCCTATCATCCAAAGAAGATTATGTTGATGGTATTATAAGAGTATATAATGATGACATATGCGATGTGATAGATAATTATAACTGTAGTGCTTTCTATGAACCTTCTTATGTGATAGCTCGAGCTTATCAAAATGGCGGTTTTTAAAGGCTTTGTAGAAAACCTCTTTTTTGAGTGAAGTACGAGTATACCCAAAACATAGTCCTAACTAAAGGAAATATTTTCACCTTATCCTTTTTTTCATCCAAAAAATCCTCTTACTCATATTAAAAGAAGATTATTCAATTGATGGCCTAATTGCCCGCCAACCTAAGCCATAGTAACAGTCAGGCAATCCCCGGAAAACCCTCGGTTCACAAGTGACAAATAGGCAAAAAGAGGTTTTTCAAAAGTAATCTGTGAATACTGGTGACTTTGATAAAAAATATTATGATGAACTTTCTAAATCCGAAACATTAACTTAAAAGCAGATTATGATGTACGATAACTTTTGATGAAAAAACAGCAAAAGAACGTATTGATGTAGCAACTGATTTCTTAAATAACACAAAAGATTATCTGGATAAACGAACAATAATTTCACACAAACAGCAAGATTCATAAGCAATGAATATGACCAACTAATATAGGCCAAGACACCAACTGTTACTTTTTAAACTAGTCTATTTTTTCATATTTTCGTGTTTTACCCATACATTTAACATGTCATCCAATATGTATTCATCTTCAATATGTTCTAGTAAACCTGCATTTAATAGATTGTTCAGGTATTTCGTGAATGTTTTTCTTGTGAATGTTGTCTTTTCAAATATTTTAGTCCAGGTGCTTGGACCTTCCTGTGCTAATATATTTATTATGTCCTGTTCGTATTCATTCAGGGAAGCATATATGATTGCTATTTTCCATAGTATTTGTTCCATGTTTAATTCAAATGTTTGTTGGATTTTTTCTTGGTCGTATACTTCTTGTGTTGATAATATGTTGTAGAAACTGTTTATGTATAGTGGTATTCCCCTTGTACATTTATAAAAGGTATTAAATCCTTCTTCTGTGAAGTTGATATCATCAAGGTTATCTTTGAAGTAGTTTCTTGTTTCTTCCTTGGTGAATGGATCTATTGATATTTGTATTAGTCTACCTCCAAATGCTCCTGACTCACCGTTTAATGATTTGATGAATTCTGAAGTTTTTGATAATGAACCTGTAAATACATAGCTAACATTATGTTGGTGTTGGTTGAAGCTTCGAATTAGCCAGAAGAATGAATCTGAATTATCTAATTTTCGTAGTAGTTGGAATTCATCTATGAATATGACAAATCCTGTTATTGATTGGCTTTCATCAACTATTTTTTGTGGTAGTTGCATTGTCATTTTACTTAGTTTTTTATAGTTTTCTTCACTTCGTGGTATTGGTATTTCAGCTATTTTTGTTGCTTGGTCTAGTGTATAATCTTTTGTATGGATTTTTTGTAGTTGCTTTTTAATATAATTTGTCATGTCATTTTTTCCTGATTTACTGGTATATTCACTGTTTATTTTATCTAACATTTCCATCAGTATACTTTCCGGAGTCATATTACCCTTTTCCATACCATATATTTGTGAAATATCCAAACATATACTTAAAAATGATTCGGGTAGTTGACTTCTTATCTTTTTAATTAAATAAGACTTTCCAACACCTCTATATCCAACTAATAGTAATTGTTGAGCTATGGAATCATCCAATGATCTCAAGAGATAATTTATATGTTTGATATCATCTTTTCGGTTATAGAAGTATTTATCTAAATTGTCGTGTAAAAATAATGGTATTGTTGACATATTTTATTTCACCTTGGTATATCTTATATTATCCATAGTATATATAAGTATACTAGTATACACATGTAAACTAAATACCGTAAGTATACAAAAATAAACTAGTATACACATGTAAACCAAATACCATAAGTATACAAAAGTATACCAATATAAAAATGTGATAATTAGACAATAGGATAGCTTTCTGCTAAGTGCCACACCAATACTAAAAAAAATAAGAGACAGTAAAACTAAAACTAGACATAAAACATCAACTGAATAATTACCAATAAGAAAAAAAACTACTGGAAGAGTAAAAAATGGACATCTAGCAATAACCGAAAAATACGCAAACCACGGATTAGAATCATTAATTCTAGAAGATATATTATTATTTATAAAAGATTTATCAAATGACAAAGTAGGTGTTAGAATTATAGTTGTTGAAGCATACCCAGAAGCATACAACATTCATGTGGAACATAACGCATTTACTAATCTAAAAAAAAAAGATGATGATAAAATAAAAAAATTAAATAAGATTATAGAAAAAGATTCCAAAAGAAGATTCTACCTATATTATGATATTAAAAAACAGTTATAAAGGCACTCTTCTTTGATTTAATATTCGTTCTTTTACTTTCTTTTCCTTTTCAGTTAATGGTTCAAACATTCGTTCTATAAACTCATTAGCCTCATCACCAACCAATTCCGGTGTATTTCCTATAGGTCTAACCATGTCCTTTTTTCCTCCTGAATATGTAATTTTTAATCCATATATAAATAGTTTTCATTAAAATAAAATATAACCTATTCTAAAATAAATCTACATATATCCAATAAAAATCCACATACAGTAAACAATCAACTAAATTATTAACTGCCATATTAATCACACATGACTACACACAATACTTCACCCCATAACAATAGCTTTTCCAACAAGGTTCCAACAAATTACAAAGAAACAATTATGGAATGTAAAGATACCTCCACAAGTTAAACCGTAAAAGCCTTGAAAGACACCGACGACAAAAATATCAATGCTGAAAAAGTCAGCCAAAACAAGATCCAAGAACACATCACCAACAGGTATAAACGGTGAAGAGATGAATATAATCACAGTATAGACAGGAACTAATAAATATGATAAAGCGTCAGAAACAATCACCACAACGGTAGCAAAGTCAACGCCGACAATCACAACCGGTGACATTACCACCAGTTTCAGTGAGGATATAAACCTAACAGCCACCATAACCGATGGTGACAATGTAATCAACTAGGATAAGGTTGTCTTCAAGATAAAAGATAAAACAGTCAAGGATTCAAACGCTAAGGTAATCTATGCCAAAATATCCGATTATATTAATATATCATATGGTAAAATTTAATTTGCCAAAATTAAAAATCAAATAGGTGTAATAATATGAGAACAAAGGAACTGATGATAATCTGCATAACAATAATCCGGGTAATAGCGATAATCTGCGGTACATTGATTTACATCAATTACTCAAACACATAAAAAATCAACAATACAACCCAGAATATGACAAATAACAATACCACGACAGAAAAAACAGCAACTGCCCAGACAAGCCAAACCAGTCAAAGTAAGGATACGGATGAAGACGGATACATAGACGGTAACCAGATAACATATATAAACAAGAATTTCCTAGGAGCAGATAGTGGATTGGAACAATTCATGACACACAAAGACGTGTATCTAAAGCAAAAGTCCACCAGAAAGATAGCTAAAAGACACTTGGATAGCGATGGGGGGATATCGTTACTATGATATAGAGACAGGCGAATGCCTATTGGGATAATGATTGATTGTTATTATCCCCTTGAAACTCTTTTTTTAAAAGCAAGATAAAAAATATTTTTAACAAAATAATATATTAACTAATACTTGATGTACATATCTTAATACAATTTTAATAGAAAATAATATCCGGTTATGAAAATCAAATTATGATTCAATATTATTACAAACTAGTCATGTAACGCCATAATAATGCACCACGAATACTATTATATTATAACATTTCAAGAAGCTGCAAATGAAAGAATACTAATGTTATTCAAAAACCAAATAGTAGCACCAATAATGCCACAAAGTCACAAAACATTGGATAAATAAATAACAAGTGAAAAAAAGGTAGAAAAGTGAAAAAGTAGGTGAATATAATGGATAAGAAAAAAATAATGAAATTATCTCTTATACCCATTATACAAGAACATATTATTGATTAGACGTCCACCCATCATATGGAGTTTTCTCACTATAAGCACCTGTTTTCTCATTGTAATGAGCTTCCCATTGTCCATCCTTACTTTTCATATGTGAACCGCTACCGTCTTCCCATTCTTTAATATATGTACCGTATTGTTCACTATAATGATATCCATCATCACTACCGCTTTTTGAAGATGATTTTTTAGATGATGATTGACTCTTAGTTGTAGTTTGTTTTTGTTCTTCTGTCGTGTTATTGGTATCATCACTCAGATTTAATGTGGTGTTGTTGGTTACATTAGTGGTGTTGTTTGTCGTGTTGTTCTCACTTACACTTCCCTGAGCAAAAAATACCGCCCCACAAATTACCGCTAGGCTTATTGCTAGAATTATGCATATCATTAAAACATTCTTTGTTCTCATCCATACTCCCCCATGATAATTATATATTTTTTAGTATGCTTATATATTAGTCCCTTTATAAAAAAAATAATAAAAAATAAAAAACAGCCTAAAAAATGACGGTGGAAGAATTCAAAAAGAAAATTTTCCCTGAATAAATTCAAATGATTGGAAAGCATTAATAATTCCATACTATAATAAGTATAAATTATAGAGTAAATAGATTCGAAAAAAAATCCATTCAAACTAAATTTTAAAAGAAGAAGTTAAAAGGGGAAAATGTTTAAAACATATCCCCCATAATTAAATATCTATTTACGCAGATGTAACAGTCAAAGTCCTCGTCGTTTCTACTCTTTCATAATCTGCTGAGGTGAATACCACAGTCAATGTGTAATTTTTAGCCTTCATAGACTCAGGTATAGTGTAGGTTATTGTTGCTGTTCCAAGGGTTACTGTTTCAAAGATAACCTTACCGTCAGCGTCTTTTACTGATTTACCGTTGATTTTAAGTATTACCTTACCGGTATCTACAGGGGTTTGGCCGATTGATACTTGGATGTTTACCTGTATCGAGTCACCCTGTGTTGCAGTAACATCATCAAATGTTACCGTTGGTGAGGCCTTTGCTATTGTAATTGTTTCTTTCTCGCTTTTTAGTGACTTGCATTCACTTGAGCCGGAGTACACTGCCTGTATCGTTGATTGATTGTTCCACGTATCTGGCACCATGTATGCTATTGTTGCCGTACCATTTACTACCTTGGCATAGATAACTTTGCCGTTTGAGTCTTTCAAGGTTTTTCCGTTGACCTTGAATGTTACCTTTCCCTTGGTGATGTTTGTTGCTATGTTGTCTCCATAGTATATCTTTGCAGTGATGGTGTTTTCCTGTAGTAATGTGAATGTCATGGTGTCTACTTTTAATGTGTATTCAAGGCCTTTGATGTTTATTGTGGTCGTGTTGGTTGATGGGTTGTAATCTTCTGGGTTGGTTGGCGTGTATGTTGCTGTTAACGTGTCATCCAGTGCTTCGGTGAAGGTATGGGTTGTACTTGCTATTCCCTCGGTTATGTTTACTGTTTCTGTGTAATCAGTTGTCGTGAAGGTTACTGTACCTGTACTTAGTGGTGTTCCCTCACTTGTTGTTACCGTTGCGGTTATGGTAACTTCCGTGTTTATTTTACCTGTTACTGCTTCCAGGTTTATATTTGTATCCTCTGGGTCTTTGGTTATTGTGATTGTGGTTGTATTGCTGCTTTCATAGTAGTTATCCGTGTTTGCCGGAGTGTATATTGCCTTGAGCGTGTCTGTTAGGGTTTGTGTGAATGTATGGGTTGTAGTTGCTGTTCCATCGGTTACTGTTACTGTCTCGTTGTAGTCGGTTGTGGTAAATGTTACTGTTCCCTCATTTACTGGTGTGTTGTCATCTGTTGTTATCGTGGCTGTTATCGTGGCTGGCTGTCCTACTTTTCCGTTTACTTCATCGAGTTGTAATTGTGTTATTGTTGGCGGATTTAGTGTTAGTATGACTTCTTCTGCTCTTAAGTTGAATGCAGCATTGTTAGTGAAGTTTGCCAGGATTACTGCTCCATTTGTAACATTTGCTAATGGGATTTCACAACTTGCATAGCCATCTTCTATTTTCGAAGCATTAATCCTTGTTGAACCATTCATAAATCTAACATAACCGTTTACTACTGGCGTTTCTCCAATATCTGTCAGGTATGCCATGATTTTCAGGTTGTCATCTTCCACTTTTTGTCTGATGTTAAATATCACTTCACCTTTTGCTGGCTTGATAACATTACTCTTGGCTTGAATGTATTTATCTGCTTCAGGGAATTTTGCCTGTACTCCATTTAGCCAGGTATCATTGGTTTTAGCTGTGAATATTGCTTTTCCATCATGTATTGTCGTGTTGTATTCTGTTTTGTTTACTATGAATGTTAGTATTCCATCGTCTATTGGGTTGTTGTATTCATCCAGTACTGTGACGTTTATGTTGATTGTCTCTCCTATTGTTATGTTTTCTGATTCTAGTGTGAGTGTTACATTTGATTTTCTTACTGTGATGTTTTTAGGGGTGATATTATTATTGTATGGAGTTTCACCATAATACCATACTTTTAATGTTTGAATTCCGATACTTGTTGGCGTGTAGTTTAATTCCAAGTAACCATTTGTAAGGTTTTCCTTTAATATTGGTGTACCGTTTACCATGTTTACTATGACATATCCCTTGTTTACTGTTTTATTGTTGCATGTGATGTTTATTTTTATTGTTGTTGGTAGTATGGGGATTGTATCTTCACAGTCTATTGTGATGTTCACATCATTTAATGGTGTGTTGTTTACTATGGTGTTTTCTTGTGGATTGTATATGCTAAGGTCTCCTTTTAGTATGTTTGCAGTTAATGTGTTATTTTGTATTGTATTTTGTGTTGATGTTTCATCTATGTTTATTGTGTAGTTGTTTTTTGAGTTAATATAATTATCTTCTATTATGTTACTATTGGAGTTTAATATTTGGATGTTGCCATAGATGTTGTTTTTCTGTATTTGATTATTATTGGAGTTATTTATTGTAAACACTTCACTTATCGTGTTTTCTTGAATATTTATGTTGTTTGTTTCTAGTAGTAGATTGTTTAGATATGAGGCGGTTAAATTAGATTCATTAGCTTCACGTGTAAATGTAATATTACTATACTTTGGTGTTATTCTAGGTATAGTTGGATAATCAAAATATTGGCGTCCGGATACAGTTACCCATCTTGCATTTTTATCTCTTATAATTACATCTGATGTCGGTATTTTTATTGAAGTAATATTTACTGGATGATTTATGATTATTGGTTCTGTTATTGTTTGTGTTAAGATTATTGTACCGTTTATTTCTTCTTTTAGGGTATTTTCTTCAAATAATTGATTGTATGTTGTTGTGTTTAAGATGTGTATTTCAGTATAGTTTGGTGTGTTGTTTTCTATTGTTTCATCTGTTCCAGTTATTTTGGTAATTGCATTGTCCCCTGATAGTATTTGATTATCATCATATGCAAGTAAATAATTGTTTTTTATTATGGTTTGATTGTTGCTTTCTGTTAAGTAGATAGCTGTTAATGTATTGTTTAATAATTGATTGTTATTTATTATAATATTATTAGTAATGATTGAATTTGGATTGTTTAATTCTATTGCTTTTAATGTTGAATTAGTTATAGTAGCTTTGTTTAATAGGTTTAATTTTGTATTTGGTGCATATAATCCATTTATTGTTATGTTATCATAGTTTAATGTTAATTCATTAATATTTAAATTTATTGCCATGATGTTTGCTTTATATGCTGAATATATATTACTTATATTTGTTGTATTGATTACAATATTTTGATTTTCAATATTACTATTTAATATATAAGAATGATCTTCCAATATATCACCATAAGAATTATAATTCTTATCTGTAATATATAATATGTCTTTTTGTACTAATGGGCAGTAATTATCTTCGAACGTAATATTTGCCGTATTTGTACCATAATCATTTACTTGTATCATGTATGCTATGGTTTTAAGTATCGTATTATTTATAATGGTATGATTTGCTCCTTCTACTACTAATCCTACACATATTCCACTATCTGTTGCATCACTTCCATCAATATAATTATTTCTTATGGTAATATTAGAATTACCATAGGTTTCACTTATCTCCCCACTTGCTTCACTACTACCATATGTAGTAATATAAACGAGGTTTCCGACAAATCCATGTCCTTTCACGGTGTTATTTTCAAAAACACAGTCATGGGCAAATGCAAATACTACATTACTATGACCACCGTTTGGAAATGTTTCAAAGTAACTGTTGGTTACATTTACATTTGTTGATCCGTCACGTATTGATAACATTCCTGTTCCTATTCCTACTGCTTGGTTACAACTGGCAGTAATGTTGGTTATTGTTATATTATGTGCATTGGATATTGGGATATAAGTATTATGTAGTGTTATGCCTGTGATGTTACTTCCTGATCCACCGTTTGATATTTGAAAGGAGTAATCATTACCATCAGGATAATAACCACGACTTTTTGTATCTGCATCTATATATGCATCATGTGTAGATGAGATAATATTCACGGGTTTGTCAATATTTAAGCTGAAGTGTCCTCCATCAAATATTCCCTGCATATCTACTGTGTCTCCAGGGTTAACTTTCTCATTAAATGACCGGTTTGTCACATAATCATCAAAGTTACTACTGTTTAAGATGATTGTCTGTGATTCTTTCTTCAAATTCTTATTATTCTTTGAATTTGAAGTTGTGATTTGACTATTCTCTTGAATTATACTATGAGAGTTTACTTCTTCTGTTATGCTCGGCTCTACATCTTCTTGTAGGTTATTTTCATCTACTGCATATGCGGTTGTTATTCCAATAAGTATAATTAAGAGAAATATTATTATTTTATTTATTTTCATATAAAATACTCCTATTATTTACTTAAATATCATGAAAACTATTTTTTTACTTTAGAAAATCAAATATTCATTATTACAATGAGTTAATGAAATAAATAAGTTTCTATTGAGATAATGTTTATATATAATAGGAAATAAAGTAAATGTTTTAAAAAAGTAGTTATTTAAAAAAGGTGTTTTAATAAAAAAGAATAAAAATAAAGGGGTTATTTTTATCCTTTATATTTTTATGCCGTGATAGTTAAAGTACTGTTGCTTTCTAGTTTTGTGTAGTTTGGTGCTGTGAATACTGCTGTTATCGTGTATGTTCCTGTCTTCAATGATTCCGGTAATGTGTAATCAGGGATTGTTGCTACTCCATTAGCATCTACCTTAGCATAGATTACCTTGCCGTTTGCGTCTTTAACTGTTTTACCATTTATTTTAAATACTACTTTTCCCGTAGTTATTGCTTTATCTCCATCTTTTACTGTTGCAGTAAGTGTTATTGTACTTGCCTTGGCTGCTGTGATGTCCTCGGTTGTCATTGTTGGCTCGTTTTTGATTATGGTTATGCTTGATGTTGTGTTTAATGCTTCACATTTGCTTGATCCAGAGTATACAGCGGTTATTATTGTATCATTTGTCCATGATGCTGGTACTGTGTAGTCCTCGATTATTGCCACACCATTTACTACCTTAGCATATATTACCTTACCTGCAGAGTTTTTAAGTGTTTTACCGTTTATTTTAAATACTACTTTTCCACCAGTTATATCACTTGCTACTTCTTTACCTAGGTAAATACTTGCCTGTATTGTAGCTGTTTGTCCAGCTGTGAATTCTGTTATATCGATTTTTAGCTCTGGTACTGGTAGAGGCATGTTTGATTTTACCGTGTTATCATCTGTTGTTTGTACACTCTCATCACCTGTTAATTCACTTGCAAATAATTCATTGTTTCTTACAATGTTTCCTACTGAATCCTCATCAAATGTGACAGTATATGTATTTTTAGTATTTACAGTATTATTTTCTATAATACAATCGGCTGAGTTGATTATTTCTATAATACTATCATTATCTAATAATTTATTATTGTTTACTTTTATACCATTTACTGTATTTAATGTGAGTTTATTTATTATTGAATCTTCTATTACTGAGGTATCTGATCCTTCAATGAAGTTTACAGTTGAATATCCTCCATATCCACGAAGTGCAGTTAAGGTAACTGGAGCATTTATTATCACAGGATTTGTAATATTTTCAACTGCAAATAAAACACTATTCTCATATTCACTTTTTAATGTATTATCTTCATTAAAGTAAGTATTATAATTACTGTTGTTTAACATTAATGGATTTTCATAAAATGGTCCGTTATTCTCATCAATAAAATTATTGAGATAATTTGCACCATTTGCTGTACTAAAGACAACACCGGAATTAAATCCACCTTTCATACAAACCATGTAATTATTTCTGAATGTAATATTAGTCGCATTTAATGTCAATGCTTTATTAGCTATCGATACAGTACTTTTACTTCCTTTAGCAATTATCGTATTATTCTCGAATGTTAAATTATGATAAGCATAATTACCTGAACCTATATTTGCTATCAGGAAAACTGAATTGTATACATTTACATTATCTTTATGCATACTTAATACTACATTAGGAGCATAGAAATTAGATATAGTTGTAGTTCCTATGTCTTCTTCAATATATAACTGATGTGAACCTGTATCATAAACATACCATGCAAGTAGATTAACATTACTTAAATTGTAAAATTCAACATTTACAATGTTTGTGAAATTTAGGATAATATTAGTTCCAGTAGCGAAATTTTGACCATATATATGTAAACTTACTTTAGTACTACTTCCATATGTAGTTATCCCATATTCAGCGTAATTGTCATTGTTCAAAATTAAAATATCATCAGTATTTGAATCTTTTTTCAAAGATTTTTTCAATACTGATGCGTTATAGAAAAAATTGATTTTCTATATTATCATTATTATTATTCATACATCCACAATTACATGCGTATGGAACAACACCTTCATTTGTTAATAATGAAATATTTGAACATAAATCATCAATACTGACCGCATCATTACCTTCAACTGGATAAAGTTCATTGTAAATGGCAGATAGTAGATTTCCAGTTACCGTTGCTGTTGTAGAGTTTTGTAAATTAATAGCAGTTACAGAATCATCATCTTCAGCAGTTATTTCAATATCATTACCTTGTATCCAATTACCATTAGATTGATTGGTAAATATTATTCCAGCATTTACTGGTGTTACTTCTTCATAAAAACTATGATATGGTTCTGTTGTTCCAGTAAGTCTCATAAAGTTGTTGATGATTTTACTGTTATTTGTATGTGCAAATGCTACTCCCATAGTTTTGTTTCCAGTTCCATAAATATTATTTGAACATACGGTTATATTGTTTCCTTTGTATACTTCTATTCCATATACAGTATTTGCTGTAGCAGTGATTGTGTTTTTACAGATTCTATTGTTTTGGTTGCCCATATCATATGTATCAGATATAATTCCATATGCTAATGATTCTTCACCAACAATAGGATCATATGATGTTTGACCATTACTTGTAGCAGTAATCTGATTTCCAGAAACAACACTATCAATTGCAGTTGATGCATCTATTCCAGCTACATAAAGTTTATCAATAACTGTTATGGTATTGTTTTTTAAAGCTGCATTGGTTACTCCATCATTCATCATAATACCATATACAAAATGTGCTCCAGTAGAATATATTGTGTTGAACGTTACATTGATATTTTCTGTACCATTTTTAATTGTAATTGCTGGCATTGTACTGTATGCGATTTTTTCAGTTGTATTAATAACGTGTATATTGTTTTGATTTATTGTAATGTTTTCTGCATTATTAACCAATATTCCAGAAACATCTAATACACTATACCAATAACCAGTATCATTCTTCCATGTTTGACCTTGTGATGGTGCATTCAAAGTTATTGCGGTACCAGTTATGCTTACATTAGCTGCATCAGTTAAATCAATAGCAATTGCTTGATTATTACCTGATGTTCCAAAATTTGATAATGTTAATGAAGAATCAGTTATTGTTAGGTTACTTGTACCCGTAGCATCAATTAATTTTGTATTATTATTGGTATTAATAGTAAGTTTATCTAATGTTACATAATTTCCTGCAACAGTAATCGCTACATTTGATAATGAAACACCAGTTGTTCCTGTTACGGTTACTCCTTCATTAACAGTCCAGTTTCTATTGCTAAAATTGCTTACATTTGATGAGTCTATAGTAACATCTTCTGAAATGACCAGTTCATTAGTTAGCTCATCTTCTAATATATCGTTATCTTCTATTTCATCTACAACTTGTGCATCAGTCTGCACATTTTCACCTATATCATTTGCCGTTTGTTCTACTTGTGGTGTTTCAACTGCTACTGCAGAGTCATCATCTGTGATGTCTGCGGCAGTTACTACCGTAAGACCCACGAGTAAAATCATGGCAAATAATAAGACCTTACGAATTTGCATTATTATCGCCTCTATTGTTTATTATTATTTCAAATCCATGATTTGTTATGGATTTGAATTTTTTTCTTTGCGTTATGTAATAAATTATCTTCAATACGTGTTCATTTGTTATGATAAAATAACCATTTGAATATTAATTAAAAAATAGATTGTATTTATAATACTATTTGTAATTAATATAAATTGAATGCAATAAAAATAAATATATTACATGAATATTATTCTATTCATTATTATTTATAAACATTTGTTTAGAATTTTTCTATTAAATTTTATTTTCTATTTCCTAAATAATTTACTCTGCTTAAGTTTTTTCATAGAAAATAATATAAACAGCATAATATGCCTATTTATTAATAAAAGCATTAAGCAGTGGGATGATTATTGCTTTAAAATTGAATCAGATAACAAGCTACAACAGATTACACGTCATTCACACCAAAAAACCGTGAAAGGGCTAAGATGAATGAATCCATCATGACAATTTTATACCCCGACACACTACACATAATAGTCCATTAAACGATAAAAATAAGATGAAGATAAAGCCCTCATCAAAAATAAAACAACACAACACTAAAAAATAATATATGCCTATAAAAGAACTAAGACTATCGGATACACTAGACTAGATTAACATATAATGACATGGTAGTAGGATATGGAATAGTTTATACAGTAAAGCAGTGCCACGATTCGTCTTTGAAAGAAGAAAATAAACAAAGGGAGAGATTATTCTCTCAAATAAAAAAAATAGGGATTGAATCGACAAAGAGAATTAACTAAGATATATCCCTCTTCCTCCTCATATAATACCATAATATCATATAGGATGGAATTTATATTTTTAGTATTGCTGTTGTCTTAGTGCTTTTGTATATACCGTTTTCTCCACTTATTATTAGTAATTCATAAAGGCCCGGTCTGAGTGTAGTGGTAAATGATAGGTTTATTACTCCATTTTCGCTTGTAGCATTATTTACTATTGTTATTCCATTGGCTTTGACTGCTAGTTTTGTGCTTGTTATTAGTGGTGATTCGTTTTCATCCGTGATTGTTGCTTTTATCGTGGTTTTATTGTTCTTGGTTGTTATGGAGTCAGTGTTTATGCTTACTGCTTTTTTCTTGACTGTTAATGTGGTGTTGTTTTGTGTTCTTTGGTAGTAGTTTCCTCCCAGTACTGCTGTAAGGGTGTATGTTTTTGCACCGTAGTTTGGTGGTAACGTGTACTGGAGTGTTGCTATTCCATCCTTTAGCTCTGCATATACCGTGTTTCCTTGTGAATCTTTTAGTGTTATTCCGTTTAGTTTGAATATTATTTTTTCATTATTTATTCTGTCTTTGTTGCTGTCTAGTATTTTTGCTCTTAGTGTTATTGTATCACCGGCTTTTGCCGTTATATTGTCTTCTAATATTATCGTGGCTTTTCCTTTGGTGATGTTTAGTATGTTATATGCCTTGGTTCTAGTTGAGCTGTAGTTATTGTTTCCGCTGTATACTGCTTCGATGTATGTCGTGTTTTTAATCCATACCTTTTCTACCTTGTAATTTAGGGTTGCTGTTCCATCTTTTACTTGGGCATATAATGTGTTGTTGTTTTCATCTTTTAACGTTATGCCATTTATTTTGAAGATTACCTTTCCACCGTTTACTTTTTGTTTGTTTTCATCGGTTATCTTTGCCGTGATTTTTGTTATTGATCCTATGTTTGATTTTATTGGATTTATTGTGATTGTCGTGTCTAGTGGTGGCTTGGTTAGTTCTTGTATTGTATTGTTTAGTGTTTTTATTGTTTGTTGTGCTTGTTCTAGTTGTCTTGTTAGATTATTCAGGGTTTGGTTTAGTTTGTTTAGTGTTGTTTTTAGGGTTTTTATTTCATTATTGGACTGGTTTAGTTGTATTGTGAGATTGTTTATTTCTTTGTTTAGTTTTTCGTTGCTGTTGTTGAGTTTGTTGATTTGTTCTTGTGCTTCTTGTAGTTGTGTTGTTAATTGTGTGATGTTGTTTTTTAGCGTTTCTATATTTTGTCGTGCTTCAGTTAATTGTTCATTTAATGTTCTGATACTATTGTTTGCTTCTTCAAGTTGTTCTGTTAGGTTATTGATTATTTCTTCAAGTTCCCCTATCTTTTTATCCTTATCAATTTCAACCGTGAATGTGATAGTTGTACTTGACGCGTTATAGTCTTCATTTTCTTCATATTCGACGTTTATCGTGTGCTCTCCTATCGTTAGCGTGTCATCAGTGATTATTCCATGTGTGGTCTTTTTTGTAATATCACCTGTTATGCTTATCGTTGCATCTGGTATTGGCGTGTTGTATATCTTATCCAGTACTGTTATGTTTATTTGTACATTGCCCTCTGTGTTGTTTATGATGTCATATGTTATGGTGGTGTTTCTTTGTTTTATAATGTTTAATGTGAATTCTGTTGAACTTGGAGCAATATATTCATTGTTACTCGTGTATGTTAGGTTGATGGTATAGGAGTCATCAAGGGAGGAGTACATGTTTTTAAGTGCTTGTATTATTGATTCTGTTGAGAATTCATATCCATCAGCTACATTATATATTGTTAACAGTTCATTGTAGTTGTCATCTTCTTTTATGGATGCTGTTACTGTTCCTTTTTCTCCGATAGGATCATTAATGTCTAATGTTACAGTTTCTTTTATTCCATCAACGTAGTCATATATGATCTTGTCTGTATTTATTTCTGAAAAACCAATCACTACTTTGAATGTTACGGGATTTGATTCAGTGTTACATGTAGTGAAATAAGTGGTGTATTTTCCGGGATTTAATTGTGATAAGGTATAATTTTCATATTTGGTCGTGATGTTTATTTTATTATTAATATAAAGTGTTATATCTTCAATTTTCTCTAAAATATCATTATCATAATAATCTGGATTTTCCAGTTCTATGCTAAAGTTTAATACTGCATCTTCACCTAGTCTGAAAGTTTCTTGATTATCTTTAACAGTTAAATTTATTGTTTTAAGTAAAATATCCGTATGATTATAAGTATTATTTTCTACAGTTTTTTCTCCTGGAAGATAAAGGGTTTCACCATTGTCTGCGGTATTTTCAGTAAATAAATTACCGGTTATATTACAAGTTCCCTCTGTATTAGTTATTGCTCCTCCAATCTTTGCATTATTGTTGTTTAATGTTGAATTATCAATACTTATGATTCCTTTATTTTTGAATATTGCTCCACCGTTTCCATTAACTGCCGTATTGTTGTTTAATGTGGAATTGAATATGTTTGAACTTCCATTAACGTATATTGCTCCACCATTTCCATTAATTGCAGTGTTATTGTTTAATGTGGAGTAATAAACACTTAAATTACGATAAAACGTATAACTACTAGGCGTCATATAATGATATATTGCTCCACCATTTCCATCTGCTATATTGTTGTTTAATGTGGAATTATCAATCATCAACATCTGATTAAACCCACTTAGTGAATAATATCTAATGTGGTATATTGCCCCTCCATCCATGTTTGCTTGGTTGTTATTAATTTCGGAATTATAAATATCTGCAGAACCAACCTTGTATATTGCTCCTCCACTTTGCTTTGCTTTGTTATTGTTTATTGTAGACTCTTTAATCCTTAAATGAGATAATTTATCATAGTATATTGCTCCACCACTTTCACTTATTGCCGTATTGTTGTTTATTGTAGAACAGTTAATTTCTAAATATCCTCCTGAATTGTGGTATATTGCCCCTCCACTAGTGTTTGCATTGTTGTTGTTTAATGTAGACTTATAAATATCCATATAAGCCCTTAACGTCTCTAGAAGTTCATCATCATAATACTCGCCATTGTATATTGCTCCTCCACTCCCACTTGTTGCGGTGTTATTTTTTAACGTGGAATAATTAAGATCTACTGTTCCATAACTATATATTGCTCCTCCATTGTTTGCATAGTTATTGTATAATGCTGAAAAAGAAAGATATAGACTCCAATAATTATATATTGCTCCTCCATTGTTTGCATAGTTGTCATATAATGATGAAAAAGAGATATATAGAACTGAATTGGCAAATATTGCTCCTCCATATTCTGTTGCATGGTTGTTGTATAATGATGAAAAAGAAATATTTAAAGTCCCACCAGCATATATTGCTCCTCCGTTGTTTGCATAGTTGTCATATAATGATGATAAAGAAATATTTAGAGATCCCATGTTGTATATTGCTCCTCCATTGTCTGCTGTGTTGTTGTATAATGTGGAATTATATAGCTGATAAGAATAATCAGAAATTGCCGTTCCATAATTGTATATTGCTCCTCCATGTTCTGTTGCATGGTTATCGTATAATGAGGAATTATATATATTAAAAAAAACGAAATATCCGTTGTTGAATGTTGCTCCACCATTGTTTGCCGTGTTGTTGTATAATGAGGAATTATAAATATTAGTGATTGCCATGGACTGGCTTATTGCTCCTCCCTCTTCTGTTGCGTGGTTGTCGTATAATGAACAATTATAAATATTTAATACAGCACTAACTAAATCCTCTGCTGAGTTATAACCCATGAAACTCTCCGCTGAGTTATGACCCATGGTGTTGAAAATTACTCCTCCATGTGTTGCATTGTTGTTGTTTAATGTGGAATTATAAATATTCATAGTACCATTTCGATTGTATATTGCCCCACCACATACTTGTGCGGTATTGTTGCTTAGTGTGGAATTATAAATACTCATAGTACCATCATTGTTGTATATTGCTCCACCAGCTAAATTAATTGCATAAGGACTATTCCAATAATAAGAATCCCTTTCAAATACTGCTTCACCTGTATCATTATTTACGGTATTGTTGCTTAGTGTGGAATTATAAATACTTGAAGTACTCTTTATGTCATTGTATATTGCTCCCCCACTATTTGCCGTGTTATTAATAAGGGTTGAATTGAATATGGTTAAAGTTCCATTATTGTATATTACACCACCGTTATAAGATTTAGCATTTCTTATTGTGATATTTTTCAAAACTAAAGAAGAACCACTGCCAATACTGAATACTTGTAGTTGGTTTCCATCGATTGTCTGACCGTTACCATCAATAGTAACTGTTATCTTTTTACTAAAAGGTATGGTTGATGTTGTTGTATATGTTCCTTCATCAAGGGTTATGATTGTATCACTTGTTGCACTGCTAACAGCACTTGCTAGTGTACTCCATGAATTTACTGTTGAATCCTTCTTTATGTTATTCATCATATCCTTTTGTATGGCTTTATGTGTATTTACTCCTTGATCCAGAGTCCTATCACTTTCAGATTTTTCAGTTATAATATCTTCAAGGTTATTATTATCTGCCTGTGAAACCTGTACTGTATCCGTTATGGCAGTTTCTGTTGCATCAGCCGTACATATTGTATCCGTGGACACCTCTTCTGCACTTGATGCTCCTACTAGAAGTAACAGTACTATAGCAAAAAACAGTACATATTTTAATTTTTTCATTTTAATCATTCATCCTCTGATTTTATAGTCTTTATTAATATATTGAGAGGGGAGGATATTAAATGTTATCATGGAGTATATCAAAAAAGAAACACAATAGAAGTAATTAAGTAATTAAGGAGGTTTTATTCATGAAAAAGATTAATAATTCACTGGGAAAATTAGAATGATTAAATTATAGGGGCTATTATGATAATTAACCAATACTCATGATTAATCATTACAATTAAAAGAACTAAACACACCATTCATAAAAACCCATCAACCGATAAAAAAAAAGATGAAGATAAAGCCCTCATCAATAATAAAACAACACAACACTAAAAAATAATATATACATATAAAAGAATACTAAAGACTATCTGATACACTAGACTAAAGATTAACATAAAGTGGTACAGAGCCACGATTCGTCTTTGAAAGAAAAAATAAATAGTGAATGGTTATCATTATATGAAATCGATTCTTTTTATTTTCTTTGCAAGCAGGGTATCATTATGGGTTATATGCTCTTGTTTGACCATACAATCCCAAAATAAAGAAAAAAAATCATAACTTTAAAAATAGAAGATAAAGATGTAAAAGTACAATACTCTCTTATTTTCATGTTAACCTATATCAAAGTCTAAAAAACATATTTCCTGCCGATAACCAATCAATAGAAGAAAAAATTAAAAAATAGAAAAGGGGTTTAGGTTATTGTAACGTTTTTTGTGTAAGTGTTTGTTTTGCCATCAGCGTCTGTGAACACTACCTTCAGTTCGTGTCCTCCGAGATATTTTTCCACGATTTCCAGGATGACTGTTGCAAGGTCATCACCGACTGTACCGTTAAAGACGAGCTGTCCGTCTATGTATAATAATAGGTGTCCGTTTGTGAATGTCTGGCCAAATATCTCGTTTAATTGGCCGAGTGTAATTGTATTTTCTATAGGTATCATATTGTCGTCAGTGACTACTTTATGGCTTGTAGGAGTGGTTGACTGAGCTGTTTTTGTGTATTTTGTCATTGTTTTATAACGTGGGGTGTCTTTTGTGTATCTTTGTTGGCTTCCAGTTTCTTCTACTTGAGTTTTATCTTCGTCACCGGCTCCTTCAGGTATATTGTCGATTATCGTCAAGGTCTTATTGTCTGTTGTCCATGTACTAGTAGATGCTATGTATACCGCTGTTAATGTATGATTTCCAAGTGATAATTCTATTGGAATCTGGTATGGCAGGTATGCCCAGTTATCCTTTACGGGAGCATATAGTACGAGTCCGTTTTCATCTACCAGTGGCTTGCCGTCTATTTCAAAGTATACTTTACCGTACTTGATTGTCCTGTTTTTATAGTCTACGTATGCTTCAAGCATCACTGATCTTTCCTTTACCATTTCAACATCAGAGGTCGTCAGGTTAATCGAGTTGGTTGGCTCGAAAACGTTGAATGTAACGTTATCTGATACCTCATCACCTGAGTTATCCGCATAGCTAACGTTTGCCGTGTATTGGCCTGTTTCGAAGTCGTCCAGTGCTATGAATACCTGGCCGTTTTCATCAGGGTAGTATCTGTTTCCTGTCAGGTTTGTTGTTATTGTTCCATCCGTTATCGGATTTGTGCTATCATCCTTTACTGTGATAATCAGGTGTGTCGGCGTTGTCTGGGTGGACAGGTTTATGTTGACTGTTTCGTTTTCACTATTATTAACTGTGAAGGTGACAGTGTTTGATTTCTGATTGGCGGCTGTAAAGTATAGCGTGTATCTGCCAGGGTTTAAGTTTGATAGTGTGTAGTTTTCATTTTCTGTTGTAACATTTTTTTCTCCATTGATATAAAGAGTTTTATCTATTTGATCTAAAACATCCTCATCATAATAATTAGGATGTTCCAATTCAATACTAAATTTTAAAAGCACATCTTCACCATATTCGAATGATTCCTTATCCTCTTTAACAGACAATACATTATTTAATGAAATATCCGTGTCTTCGTAACGATTACCATTAACTAATCCATTAGTCCATCCAAATAAATCAATAGTTTCTCTATTATCCGCGGTATTATTGGTAAATATGTTGCCTTTAAGATTAGCATACCCCTCTGTATGTATTGCACCACCAATTTGTGCATGGTTGTTTGTGATATTAGAACTACTTATATTAAAGTATTCCCTATTGACGTTATGTATTACT